>NZ_NSET01000006.1 GCF_009192945.1 Xanthomonas maliensis
CAGACCGCCAGCACCGTCGACGCGGCCCGCATCAGTCCCCAGGTGACCTTGCGGCTGATCGACCTGCTGGTCGCCAAGGGCGTGCTGACCCGCGAGCAGGCCGACGCGATGATCCAGGAGGCCGCGGTCACCGCGCCGGCTACCGCCACTGCGGACGTCGCCCCGGCGTCCAAACCGCCGTACCAGACCCAGCCTGGCGCGGTGGTCGTGCCCTATGTGCCAGCGCCGGTCCGCGAGCAGATCAAGGAGGAGCTACGCGGCGAAGTGACCGCACAGGCCAAACGCGAGGGCTGGGCCGCACCCGGCGTGCTGCCGGAATGGACCCAGCGCCTGCGCCTGTATGGCGACCTGCGCCTGCGTGGCGAAGGCATCTTCTACCCGGACGGCAACTACGGCTTCTTTCCCAATTTCGCCGACATCAACAACGGCTCTGGCTTCGATACGGTGGGCACATCGAATGCGCCCTTCCTCAACACCACCCGTAACCGCAGCCGCCTGCGCATCCGTGCCCGCCTGGGCGTGGAAGCACAGATCGCCGACTGGATCACCGGCGACGTGCGCGTGGTCACCGGCGCCGACCGTGGCCCGGTCTCCACCAACCAGACGCTGGGTGGCGGTGGCAATTTGGCCAAGGAGCCGATCTGGCTGGATCGCGCTGCGCTGCTGCTGCAGCCCACGCCCAAGCTGGGACTGTCGTTCGGCCGCTTCGCCAATCCGTTCTGGAGCAGCGAGCTGGTGTTCGACGAAGACATCAACTTCGACGGCCTCGCCGCCCGCTACGCCTTCGCGCCCGACACCGCGTTCGCGCCCTACCTGAGCGCTGGCGTGTTCCCGGTCTACAACACCGACCTGGACTTCGGCTCGACCAATACCGTCAAGACCCGCAGCCGCGACAAATGGCTGTATGGCGCCGAGCTCGGCGCGCACTGGCGCATGGGCGATGACACCGCGCTGCGGTTGGCGCTGAGCTATTTCCAGTACGACCAATTCGAAGGCAAGCGCTCCAGCCCGTGCCTGGCGCCCACCGCCAACGACAGCTGCGACACCGATGGCTCACGCCCGCAGTTCGAACAGTTCGGCAATACCCTGGTGCCGATCCGCAGCATCGTCACCGACCCGTCCAATCCGGGCGGGCCGCAACTGCAGTACTACGGCTACGGCAGCAAGTTTGGCGTCGCCAACCTGCATGCGCAGCTGGAGCTGGCGCAGTTCGACCCCATCAAGTTGGTGGTCGAAGCGGACATGGTCAAGAACACCCGCTATAACGCCGCCCGCGTGCGCTCGCTTGGCCCGGTCAACAATCTCGGCGATGGCGGCCGCTTCGATGGCGGTGATCAGGGCTACCTGCTCAACCTGTTGCTGGGGCATCCGCGCACGCTGGAAGCCGGGCAATGGAACGCGTCGATCGGTTACCGCTACCTGGAATCGGACGCAGTGCCCGATGCCTTCGCCGATTCGGACTTCCACATGGGCGGCACCAATGCGCGCGGCGTGATCCTCGGCGGCGCGTATGGCCTGGCGCACAACACCTGGCTGTCGCTGCGCTGGCTCAGCGCCAACGAGGTATCCGGGCCGCCGTACGCGGTGGACGTGCTGCAACTGGATCTGAGCGCGGAGTTCTGAGCATGCGCATGCGTCCTGTGCTGTCTGCCCTCGTGCTGGTCGGCTGCGTTCCGTGGATCGCCACCGCGCAGACCACCACCGAAGAACGTCTGCGCGACGCCCTGCGGCAGACCAGCGCGCAACTACGCCAGGTGCAGGCCGAGCTGGCGCAACAACAGCTCGCCACCGCCGCGGCGCAACGCGAGCACGAGGCCCAGCCACCGGCGCCGCCCGCCGCGAGCGCACCCAGCGATGCTGCGCGCACGGCGGCCTTGCAGCGCGAAGTCGCCCAGCTACGGCAGGCGCTGGAGCAGGAGCGCACGCAGCACGCGCGCGCCCTGGCCACCCAACAGCAGACCGCCGCCCAACAACAGCAGCAGCAGCAACAACAGGCGCTGGCGGACGCACGCAGCCAGACCCAGGCCCGGGTAAGCCGCTGCAACAGCGCCGGCGATGCGCTGTATGCCAGCGGTCGCAGCCTGGCCGGGCTGTATCGCGACCCGGCGTTCGTGCGCTTCGTGCGCCATCGTGGCCACGAGTTGTTCGGCATGACGCGAGTGGCGGAAGAGAACCGCGTGCACGCACTGGAAGACACGCTCGCCGACCAGCATGCGCGATTGCGCACCTGCCTGGACGGACGCGACGCACCGCCCCCGCAGAGCGCGGCGGCGCCATGAACCGCCTGGCCGTGGCGGCGCTGCTGCTGGGCCTGGCCGCGCGCGCCCTGGCCGGTTCGTCCGACGCCGCGGCACCGCCGATCTGCGTGGAAGTGCAGATCGGTCAGCATCGCAGCGGCCAGTTGTCGTGCTTGAACCAGCAGTTGCGCGACAGCGTGGCGCGTGCGCGCGCAGTTCCCAGCGCGACCGCGCCGCCGGTGGCCGGCACGCCGATCGCCCTGGGCCAGCCCACGCCGGCCGCGCTGCGACAACGCTACGGCCAGGCCTATGGCCAATCGCTGCAACCGCAACGCCCGCCCGCGCCGCAGTACGCCTCCCCCTTTGCACCGACGCGCTAGCCGCCTCGCCCAAGGATCTCGCCATGACCCGCACCTCCCGTCCCCGCCCGTTGCGCGTGCTGTTGCTGAGTGCCGCGATCGCCGCCGCGTTGGCCGAGCAGGCGTCCGCCCAGTCCAGTGCTTTCGTCCGGCGTGGTGCCGATCCATCCACCCAGGCGGCGCAGGCGGTGCAGCAGCAAGGTGCGCAGGCCGCCGCGGCCGGCCAGTTGGCGCAGAAATCGTTGCAGGCATTCCAACGTGCCGCGCAACTGCGGCAGGCGCTGGACGCCAGCCAGGCCGCGGCACGCGCCGCCGCGCAAGCAGCACAGGCCTCGGCCATCCCCGATGGTCTGGCGCAGGGCGGTCTGCAACTGCCGGACAACCTGCAGGTGGACCCGGGTGCGATCGCGCCCACCGACCCGCGCCTGGGCCAGCGCAATGTCTGGCTCGGCGCGCGGGCGCCGACTCAACAGACCAACAACGGCACCACCCAGGTCACCATTACCCAGACGCAGAAGAAGGCCATCCTCAACTGGGAGAACTTCAACGTCGGCAGCAAGACCCAGCTACGCTTCGATCAATCGGCCGGTGGCGATGCCGCCGCGCAATGGATCGCGTTGAATCGGGTCAACGATCCGAGTACCGCACCCAGCCGGATCCTCGGCAGCATCCAGGCGCCCGGCCAGGTCTATCTGCTCAACCGCAACGGCGTGCTGTTCGGCGGCAGCAGCCAGGTCAATGTGCACTCGTTGCTGGTGTCCTCGCTGGATCTGTTCGATCCCAATCGCGCGCTCAGCGACCAGACCTTCCTCAGTCGCGGGCTGTTCGGCACCACCGGCCAGAGCGGTGTGGTGCTCACCGGCCAGGATGCCGCCGCCTCCGGGGCGATGCCGGGCGATATCACTGTGGAGAGCGGCGCGCGCCTGAGTAGCGGATCGCAGGGCTACACCTTGATCGCCGCACCCAATGTCCGCAACGCCGGCACCATCGCTGCGCAGGATGGGCAAGCCTTGCTGGCCGCCGGGCTGGGGCTGCGGCAGTCGCAGGAGTTGCAGGGCCTGCTCAACCCCGCTGCCGGCACCGCCGCTCCGCTGGGGTTTTCCGGCTTCTCTTCGCCGATCAACAGCGACCTCTCGCGCATCGGCCATCTGGACAACAGCGGCATCGTCACCTCCATCCGCGGCAACGTGACCCTGGCCGGGTCCAGCCTGCAGCAGCGCGGCCTGGTCACCGCCACCACCGGCATCAGTCAGCCTGGCAGCGTCATGCTGCTGGCGATCGGCCAGGACAATGCCACCGGCGACGGCAGCCTGTTCGATTATCGCGGCGGCGCGTTGTCACTGGCGCCCGGCGCGGTGACCGCGATCCTGCCCGAACACGATGGCCAGACCACCGTGTCCAGCGCAGCAGCCGATCGCAGCTTCGTCGGTCCCAAGATGGTGCTGGCCGGCGCGCAAGTGCAACTGGCCGGACAGTCGCTGACGTTTGTTCCCGGCGGCAGCCTGAATCTGTACGGGCTGGCTGCCGAGAACACCCCAGGACAATTGCGCGGCCGTCAGGCACTGACCAATCGGGTCATGATCGACAGCGGCGCACAGCTGGCGGTCTCCGGCATCGCCAACGTGCAACAGACGATGCAGGACAATCTGGTGACGATCCCACGCGTCGGCCAGAACGAATTGGCCGATGCGCCGTTGCAACGCGATGGCACGCTGTTCCGCCAATCGCTGCAGTTCGACCGGCGTGTCAGCGGCGTGGACAGCCAGGGCCGGCCGTGGGTCGGCAGCCCGCTGCTCAACGCCCAGGGCTATGTCGACCAGGTGCCGCGCACGATCGACCAAATGCTGCTCGACGGCGGCAGCATCACCATCGCCGCCCGCGATGTGGTCATTGCGCCGGGCGCCCAGCTCGATCTGGACGGTGGCTATGTGCACACCCAGGGCGGCATGGTGGAAACGCCGCGCCTGCTCGGTGCCGATGGCCGTCTGTACGACCTGGCCAGTGCCGATCCCGAGCAACGCTATCTCGGCATTGCCGGGAGCCAGACCGTCAATCATGCGCGCTGGGGCGTCAGCGAACAGTTCGGCAATCCCCTGCTCGGCAGCCGCCGCTACTACGAAAGCGATTACCTGCAAGGCGGCAACGGCGGCACGCTGACCATCGAACTGGCACGCACCACCGGCCAGCCGGGCCTGGCCCTGCTGGGCGGCAGCGTATCGGCGCAGGCGCTGTCCGGGCGCTATCAACGTGCCGACGGCAGCATGGCGCAGGGTGGTGCCTTGCGGATCGACAGCGACAGCAACACCTATGCCGCCACGATCGGCAGTGCCGCCTTTGTCGAAGCGCGCGATGCACGCAGTTGGCAGATCCTCGACAGCACACTCGACTGGCCGCAAGGGCTGGCGCTCACGACTGCGGCGAGCGACGTGTCGGGCAGCGCAGGCGGTGCGCAGCAACGCGACAACCCGTTGTTCTGGTCGCAGCTGTCGACCCGGATGATCAACGGCAGCGGCCTGCAACAGCTGGCGATCGGCAATGCACCGACGATCGCGCTCGACGCCGGCGCGCGCCTGCAGGTGGCCGACGGCGGTAGCGTGTCGCTGCAGGCGCAGCGGGTCGAGCTCGATGGCGCGATCACTGCGCGCGCCGGCAGCATCGCCGTGCAGAGCGCCGGTGGCCTGGTCAATCCGCAGGATCCGCGCGCCAACGCAGCGCCGCTGTCGGTACGCGGCGATCTGTTGGTCGGTACGGGCGCACGCCTGGACGTCAGCGGGCGCTGGGTCAACGACGATCGCCGATTGACGCTCGATCCGGCCGGCAAGGCCTTCATCGACGGCGGCAGCATCGCCCTGGATGGCCTGCAGGCCCGCCTCACCGATTCGCTAAGCGGCGTGACGCGCGACCTCAGCGCCTCGGTGCAGGTCGCATCCGGTGCCGTGCTCGATGCATCCAGCGGCGGCTATGTCGCCCAGGATGGCAGCCTGACGCTCCGCGATGGCCGTCCGCTCGGCCATGGCGGCGACATCGCGCTGCGTACGTACGTGCGCGCCGGCAACGACGGCATCCCCACCCCGGCCGACGCCACCGATCTGCCGGTGGCCGACAATGCCGGCCGCCTGCAGTTCGATCCGGCCAGCCTGCATGCCGACAACTTCGCTGGCGGCGGCACGCTGCGTCTGCAGGCCTTCGGCGTGCAGATCGGGGCTGCGACGGCGAGCGACCCGCGGGTGCTGCAGCTGGCACCGGATTTCTTCGATGGACGCAGCTTCGGCAGCTACGATCTGGCGGCCTATCGCGATGCCAGCATCGCCGCCGGCGCCCAGGTACGGGTTCGCCAGCGCAACCTGATTCCCGACCAGCAGGCGCTGCGCAGCGCTCCCAGCGACAGCGCGGTGGTGGCCGGCGCGTCGCAAGCCGGCGGCAATGGGTATGCCACGCTTGCAACGCTGGATCCGTTCTATCGCCCGACGACCGATTTTGCGCTGCGTGGTGGCGAATTCCTGGCCTGGTCGGGCGCCAACCCGAACCTGAGCATCGCCAGCGGCCGCACCGCACTGGAAACCGGTGCCCAGCTGCTGCTGGACCCGGGCGCGAACGTGCGCGTCGGTGGCCGCGGCCAGGTCGATGTGCTCGGCAGCATCCAGAGCCAGGGCGGTCGCATCGCGATTTCCGGCGACTCCTCCGCCGACTCCGGCCTGTCCGCCCCGTCCGGCGGCGCGTCCGGCGTGGCGTACGCATTGCCGGGCAAATCGGTCTGGCTGGGCGCGGACAGCCGCCTGGATGTCTCCGGCATCGCCCTGCTCGATCCGCAGGCCGCGCTGCGCCCCAGCGCACGCGGCCTGGTGCAACCGCGTAGCGGACGCGTGCTCGACGGTGGCCAGATCATCCTCAGCAACGACAGCGGTGCCGTCGTGGTGGCCGCAGGCGCGCAACTGGATCTGCGCGGCAGTGCCGCGGTGCTCGACCTGCCCAGCGGCAACGGCGCGATCGGCGCCAGCGACACCTTGCAAGCGCAGACGGTCGGCAGCGCTGGCGGCCAGCTCGACCTGGCCGCGAACACCGGCCTGTTCTTCGAAGGCGCGATACGCGCTGCCGGCGGCACTGGGCAGGATCGCGGCGGTACGCTCTCGCTGTTGCCGCTCAATCTGGTCGATGGCCCGACCACCGTCCTGCCCGGGCCCAGCGGCATCATCCTCACCCAGCACGACAGCCGCCTGCCGGCGAGCGCGCAGTTGGGTCTGCCGTTGCCATCCGCTGGCGCCACGCCGGCACCGTTGTATTTTGCTGTCGATCGGCTGGACGGCAGCGGCATCGATACGCTGCGAGTCGGCGACCAGACCGGCGGCGAGCATGCGATGGTGCCGATCGGCTTTGCTGGCGATGTGACGCTGTCGCTGTCGCGCGCACTGCAATTGAACGCGCCGTCCTATGCGTTGCTGCGGGCCGATGCGCAGGATTTCTCCCGCCTGGCGGACGGCAGCCAGGTCAGCCTGAGTGCGGCCTATGTCGGCCTCAACGGTTGGCGTCAACCGAGCCGTGACGCCACCGTGTTGCCGCAGCCACGCAGCGGCAGCGGTACCACATTGGACGTACAGGCGCAGCAGCTGGATATCGGCGGCCAGCTCGCGCTGGATGGCGTCAGCCAAGCGGTGCTGTCCAGCACCGGTGCAGTGCGTCTGCACACACCGACCGACTACGCCTACCAGTTGGACGCCAACGGCGTGGCGAGCGCACGTGCCGGCGAACTGCTGACCGCCGGCGACCTGACCCTGCGTGCCGCGCAGATTTACCCGGCCAGCGGCGAGACCTTCCTGGTGCGTGCACTCGGTGTCGCCGATGCCAGCGGCACCCGGGCCGACACCACGATCCACATCCAGGCGCAGGGCGCGCTGCCGGCAGTGCCGCTGTCGGCCGGCGGCACGCTGGCGCTGGACGCCACCACCATCGTGCAAGAAGGCCGACTGCGCGCGCCGGGTGGTCAAGTGCTGCTGGGCGCCAGCGGCGACCCGCAGGACCCGGCCAGTGCGGTCTTCGGTGCGCGGGCGCTGACGCCGACCCGCACGCTGCAGCTGGGCGCCGGCAGCCTGACCTCGGTGTCGCTGGAGGGCGCGGTACTGCCGTACGGCACGACCGTCGACGGCAGCCAGTGGCGTTACGACTTCAGTCCCACCGGCAGCAGCGCTGCATTGACCGCGCCGCCACGCAAGCAGATCCTCCTGCAGGCCGACGCGATTGCGCTGGACGCCGGCGCACAGGTGAACGTGTCCGGCGGTGGCGATCTGCAGGCCAGCGAGTGGGTGCCCGGCACCGGCGGCAGCCGCGACGTGCTGTCTTCCAACAACACCAGCTACGCCACCGGCGTGGCGACGCAGGTACCGCTGTATCCGGACGGCCGCACGGTCTACGCGATCGTGCCGGGCGCGCAGCCGCTGGTCGCGGCCACCGACGCCGCATTCGAGCGCAGCGAAGGCGCGCCTGCGTTGGGCAGCGCGGTGGCGTTGAGTGGCGTTCCAGGACTGCCCGATGGCACCTACACCTTGCTGCCGGCGAAGTACGCCACCCTGCCCGGCGCCTACCGCGTGGTCGCCCGCAGCGGCAGCAGCGATGCTACCTCGGCACAAAACCTGATCGCGCCCGATGGCACTGCGGTGGTCGCCGGACGTCTGGTCGACACCTTGAGCGGCACCGGCAACGCGCGCACGCAATGGTTCGACGTGCAATCGGCCGCCAGCTGGGGGCTGTACTCGGAATACACCAGCAGCCGCGCCAACAGCTTCTTCGCCAAGCAGGCGGCCAGCGCCGGCCAGGTCGCACCGGCCCTGCCGCGCGATGGTGGACAGCTGATCCTGGCCGCCGGCGAACGGCTTGCGCTGGGCGCCACCCTCACCACCGGCGCAGATGGCGGCAACGCCGCCCAGGTCGACATTGCCGCCAAGGCGCTGCAAGTGCTTGGGAACAACCAGAGCGCCGCCAGCGGCTATCTCGGCGTCAGCGCCGCCGATCTCACCACCTTGAATGCCGGCAGCCTGCTGCTGGGCGGCATCCGCACGCAGACCACGGACGGCACGCGGGTGCAGGTCACCGCGCAGGATGTGCGCGTCAGCAACGATGCCAATGCGCCACTACGTGCGGCCGAGCTGCTGCTGGTCGCCGACGGTGCCGGTGGCAACGGCGTGCACGTGGATGCCGGCAGCGTCCTGCAGGCCAGTGGCGGCAATGGCACGGCGGCAACCTCAACGCTGTTGCTGGGCACGCCGACCAGCAGCGACGGCGACGCGGCGCTGGTGCGCTTGTCCAGCCTCGGCGCAGCCACACTGCAACGCACTCAGTCCGGTGATGCCGCACGACCGCGCGCGATGCTGCAGATCGGCGATGCCGCCGTGCTCGACGGCGCCGCTGCGCTGACGCTGGATTCGACCGGCGACAGCGCCATCGCTGCCGGCGCCTTGCTGCGCGCCGAGCGCATCGATGCCAGTGCCGGGCATGTCCGACTGGATCCGAATGCGCTCGGCAGCGACGCCGACGGCCTGGTGCTCGGCCCGGCCAGCCTGGGCCAGTTCGCTCAGGCCAAGCAGGTCACGGTGCGCAGCTATGGCGACATGGACCTGGCCGCCGGGCTCGACCTGCGGGTGGGCACGGCGCTCACCCTCAGTGCGCAGCGCTTCGTCGGCGAAGGTGGCGATGTCGGCCTGAGCGCAGACCGGCTCACCCTGTCCAATCTCGGCGGCAGCGATGCCGCGCCCGCAGACGATGCCGTGATCAGCGGCGGCACGCTGCGGCTGCAAGGTCGCGAGCTGGTCTTCGCTGGCGGCGACAAGCAATTGCTCGGCTTCGGCGCCCTGCTGGCCGATGCCAGCCAGACGCTGTCGGTGCAGGACCGTGGTCAGTTCGATGCCGGCGTGGCCAGCGTGCGCTTGCGTGCGCCCTTGCTGCGCGCCGATGCCGGCGCCGACCAGACCCTGCGCACCAGCGGGGCGATGCAGCTGCAACGCACCGACGGCAATGTCGACAGCGCCCAGCCGCTGGGCGGCCGCATCGGTCTGGAAGGCGGCAGCATCGACAGCACGGCGCTGATTCGCGCCAATTCCGGCGCGATCGCCCTGCGCAGCAGCAATGGCGCGTTGCTGCTGCACGACGGCGCCAGCCTGGACACCTCGGGCATCGCCGACCGTTTCTTCGACACGCTGCGCACCACCCCCGGCGGCAGCATCAGCCTGACCGCCCTTGGTGGCGATGTGCGTCTGGACGGCAGCAGCCGCGTGGATGTCGGTGCCAGCGGCAGCGCCGATGCCGGCCGTCTGGCGGTGTCGGCCGTGCAGGGCGGGGTCAGCCTCGCCGGCACGCTGGCCGGGCACGCCGCGCAGGGGCGCGGCGGGCGCTTCACCTTGGACGCGGGCACCCCGATCGCACTCGATCCGCTGGCGGCGCAATTGGCCAAGGGCGGCTTCGACGGCGCCATCGACGTGCACGCCCGCAGCGGCAACCTGGTGCTGTCGGCCGGCCAGACCCTGCGCGCCGACAGCGTCAGCCTGACCGCTGACGGAGGTACGGCGGCGGCGCGCGATGCCGACAATGGCAACCTGCGCATCGATGGCAGCATCGATGCGTCCGGGTCGCAGGGCGGCACCATCGGTCTGTGGGCGCGCCACACGCTTGCCGTCAACGGCACCCTGCTGGCCCGGGCCAGCACCGCCGATCGCCGTGGCGGCAGCATCCAGCTCGGCACCAGCGGCACTGGCGATGGCACCCTCAATGCCGACTACGGCTACCAGAACGTGCAGGCCGACGCTGCCGGCACCATCGCGATCGGCCCGAATGCGGTGCTGGACGTCTCCGGCGGCAGCGCCGGTGGCCTCTCCGGTGGCGAGGTGCAACTGCGCATGCCGCTGCTCAGCGACGGCGAAGTCAATCTCACCGTCGCCGCAGGCGCCAGCATCCGGGGCGCACGCGAGGTCGGCCTGGAAGCCTATGCGGTGTGGAGCACCACCGACGCCAGCGTCGATCCGTCCAAGCACTTCGACGGCATCGTCGATCCGGCCGGCTGGTACGACGCCCAGGGCAACCTGCTCGTCGGCAGCTGGGCGGACCTGTCGGGCAATGCGATCGCCAGCGCGCCCACCACTCCGGCGCAGATCGCCGACTACCTCAGCCGCTATGTCTTCACTCCCGACAGCGCCAACGCTGCGCATCGGCAGTTCTACGGCTACGCCGACGACACCGCCGGCACGCCTGGCACGTTGATGGGCTTCGTGCAGAACCCGGGGTTCCGCTTCGAGGGACGCCTGGCCAACGTGCCCAACCTGCGCGCACGTCCGGGCATCGAACTGCGCAACCCCGATCCCGGCATCAACGGCGGCGAGATCCGCGTGCTCAGCAACTGGAACCTCGGCTCCGGTGCCAATCGCAATCAGCTCGACTTCCGCTACCAGGGCACTGCGCCGACGCTGAGCCTGCGCGCGCAAGCAGGCGTCATGATCAAGGCCAGCCTGAGCGATGGCTTCTATCAGTTGAGCAATCCATTCGGCGGCGGCGGCCCGCAGGCGAACTACCCGAGCGCGCAGGCCGGCTACCAGGCGGTGCTGACCTTTGGCCAGGACCAATTCGTCTCGCTGGATGGATTGATTCCGGCACCGCCGGCCAATCCCGGAGGCGATCAAGAAGAAGCGTTGCAGTATTACGGGCAGTACCTGCAGCTGTTGGACATGCTGCAGAAACCGCAAGCCGAACTGCCGGGTTTCCCGCCCGCCAATACGCTGCTGGGCGGCTTCATCCTCAACTACGCGCCGGAGTCGGGATTCCCGGTACAGGATTATCCGGGACAACCCAGCGCGCCTGCCGGGCCGACCTCGCCGGCCGACTATGCGCAGTACCTGCACAACTACGAGCGCTATCTGCTCGACCTGTCGGCGTTCTACAACGCGCTGGGCGAATTCGCGCTGCCCACGCTCACCCTGCCCTCGCTGCCGGTGATCGGCCCGCTGTTGCCGGCCGCCACCCAGAACACGCCATCGCTGCAGGCCAATGCCCGCAATCCGCTGCCGATGGCGACCACCAGCCTGATCGGTGGCGACAGCACCCGCTATCGCATCGTCGCCGGTGCCGACTTCGCCAACCTGCGTCCGGATGCCTTGCGTCGCGACAGCACCGCCGACGTGGTGATCGACGGTCATCAGCGCTACCAGGAAGCAGGCAAGCGCGATGTGCTGCTGCCAACCGTGGTACGCACCGGCACCGGCAGCATCCAGATCGCCGCCGCGCGCGACCTGCGCCTGGCCGATGCCGATGCCCCGGCCAGCATCTATACCGCTGGACGACCGGCCGCCGACAGCGAGATCGGCACCGATACCCGCGTGCTGCGCAACGAAGACGCCGATGGCAATGGCGGCGTGATCAATCGCAGCGCCGACCAGGTGATCGGCGCGCAGGCCAATGCGGAGGCGGCCGGCGATCTGCTGCTGCAGGCCGGTCGCGACATCGTCGGCAACCGCCAGGTGTTCGATCGCGATGGCAGCCGCACCGGCCTGGTCGGCAACTATGTCGGCCAATACTGGTGGCCTTGGTTGCAGCTCGGCAATCCGGTCGGCGCCGATGGCAGCACCCCGCGTGCCGGGGTGATCAACTATGCAGGCTTCGCCCAGGGCATCCTCAGCAGCGGCGGCGATGTCGCGGTGCAGGCCGGACGCGATGTTCGCGAGTTGTCGGTGTCGTTGCCGACCAGCTACCAGCTCGATGGCAATGGCCGTCGCACCTATGGCGGCGGTGACCTGGACCTGGAGGCCGGTCGCGACGTGCTGGGCGGCGATTACTTCGTCGCACTGGGGCAAGGCCGCCTGCAAGCGGGCGGCAGTCTCGGCAGTGCCTTCTCGCTGTCGGCGCAAGGCTATGCGGGCACCGGTCCGCGCAGCGTGCAAAGCGGCATCGATCCGATCCTGGCCTTGCAGGACGGCCAATGGTCGGTGCACGCAGGCAGCGGCGCAGCGATCGGCGCCATCCTCAATCCCAGCTACCTGGTCGCCTCCGGCAATGCCGCGCCGACACTGGACAACGCACGCGCGACCATCGACTACGGCGATGCGTCGGCAGTGGCGATCGAAAGTCTGAACGGCGACGTCCGCCTGGGCACCCTCAAACTGCCGGGTTTGTTGTTCGCCAATGGCCAGCGCGAACGCAACGCGCTGGGAGAGGATGCGGTGATTCTCAGCGCCAGCGCCTACGACAGCGTGCTGCCGGCGCAGCTGCAGGCGATCGCGCACGGAGGCACGGTGCAGATCGAGAACAGCGCACGCCTGTACCCGTCCGCGCAGGGGCAACTGGAACTGATGGCGCAAGACGACGTACGGCTATTCGACGACACCTTGGTCGGCAACAAGCGCAAGTTCCAGTTGGCGATGCTCGATCAGGCCGGCGCCTATGCCGGCGACGACGGCCTGCCGGCTGCCGATGACCACCTCGACCTGCATCGCGACGATCCACAACCGGTGCGTATCTACGCCCGCCAGGGCGATCTGATCGGCGGCTACGCCACGACCGGCTTCATGGTCAATCCGCTGACGCTGGACTTGCCAAAAGCGGTCGATATCCGCGCAGGCGGCGACATCGTCAATCTGGACCTGCGCGCGCAGCATGACCGATCGTCCGATCTCAGCCGCGTGCAGGCCGGACGCGATCTGTACTACACCCCCATCCAGGGCGGACCGCGCAGCGACATCACCGAGACGGTACGCTGGGGTTGGCTGGACCTGGCCGGCCCCGGCACCTTCGTGGTGGAAGCCGGACGCAACCTTGGCCCGTTGACCTCTGCCAACGAAGCGCTCGCCAGCGGACTGTTGAACGACCGCAATGCCGGTGGCATCCGCACCAGCGGCAATCGCCGCAACAGCGCGCTGCCCACGGTCGGCGCCGATCTGGTCGTGCGTTATGGCGTGGCCAATGGCGAGGATGCCGATGCGCTGGCGGCGCTGTACCTGGATCCCTCCAGCCCGCAGAGCACGGCGACCTATCGCCAATGGTTGCTCGACTTCATCGCCCTGCACGATCCGCGCACCGGCACAACGATCATGCCTGCTGCGATGTCCACCACGCAGCCCTCCATGGAGGCGACCACGCCGACCGATGCCTGGCAGCTGTTCGCGCAATTGCCGGCCGACACCCGCAAACTGCTGGCCGAGCGCGTCTTCCTGGACGTCCTCAAGCAAGTCGGCGAAGGCTACGCCGACCCGGCCAGCGCCGACTTCCAGAAATACGCACGCGGCTATGCCGCCATCCAGGCGATGTTCCCGGCCGAACGCGGCTATACCCGCAATAACCTGGAGGGCGGCGCCAATGGCGCTGCAACCCGTGCCAGCACCGGCAGTTTGGACATGCGTGGCTCGACGCTGCAGACCGAGCGTGGTGGCGATCTGCGCATCCTCGGCCCGGGCGGCGATCTGCAGGCCGGTAGCACGCTGGCGCCGCCCAGCGTCGTCGACACGCAAGGCAGCGTGCTGATCGGCCCGGCGCAGCAAGGCATCCTGGCGGTTGGCCATGGCGATATCGGCATCTTCACCGATGCCAGCGTCCTGCTGGCCCAGAGCCGCATCTTCACCCAACGCGGCGGCGACCTGACGATCTGGAGTTCCAACGGCGACATCAACGCCGGCAAGGGCAGCAAGACCAGCGCCGAACGTGCACGTGCTCGCTATCTCTGCGACAACGACCAGTTCTGCATGTTCGACGCCAGCGGCCAGGTCAGCGGTGCCGGCATCGCAACCTTGCAGCTGACCGCGGACGATCCGCGCGGCAGTGCGGTCCTGGTCGCTCCACGCGGCACCGTGGATGCCGGTGATGCCGGTATCCGGGTCGCTGGCAACCTGGTGGTGGCTTCGCAATTCATCGCCAACGCCGACAACATCCAGGTCAAGGGCGACAGCGTGGGCATTGGCACCGCGCGTAGCGTGAATACCGCTGCGCTCAGCAGCGCCTCCACAGCCGCTGCGGCTGTGGCCGGTGCCGCCGACGACCTGTCCAAGCGACCGCCCTCGGTTACCGACACGCCATCGGTGATCACCGTGCAGGTCCTCGGCTTCGGCGAATGCGTCGACAACGATCCACGTTGCCGGCCGAGTCCGTGACAGCGCTGCGCTCGTGCCCGTCATCGTGCTGGCACGTAGCGCTGCATTGCAGCCGCAATTTTGACAACTTGCGGAAAAACGTGAGTTTCCGCACCCGCAAAGCCGCAATCGATCGCAGTTGGTGCAGGTAAGAAAACCGAATTGGTGCTGTCGCACCACGATCATGCACAGCGCGCACGCTGCAACGGCGATGAAGTCCCATCGCATGCCATTCGCACGGATCCCCCGATCCGACCCGCTGTTTTCCAATGAAGGAGAAAAGCAGTGCGTACTTTCGTCAATGCTCCCGCTTCGCTCACCGCCGCCCTCGCCATCGCGCTGAGCGCGCTGGCCACCCCCGCTTTCGCCGCGGAAACCCTCTACGGTGGTGGCGCCACCTTCCCCGCTCAGCCCTATGTCGGCAACGGCTATCTGAGCAGCAGCCCGAACGCACGTCTGTCCACCAATGCAGGCAATACCTCCGGCACCGCCAGCACCGCCGGCATCAGCGCCGGCTCGGTGTTCGCCGCGTTCAGTGCCGGCAGCAATGCCAACAAGGTGTCCTACTGCCAGACCGGCAGCGGCTTCGGCAAGAACACCCTTGCCGGCAGCACCGCCGCCAACCAGGCCTGTAACGATTTCAGCACGTCCCCCGCCGGTCTGAGCGCCGCCGCTGCCGCTCCGGACTTCATCGGCACCGATGCGCCTTACAGCACCACCGATTACAATGCCTTCCTCAACGGCACCAATGGCGCATCGCGCGTGGGCATCGTGCAGATCCCCACTCTCGCCGGCGCAATCGCCCTGCCGCACAGCGCAGCCACCAACCCCAGCACCGCCACCTTGGCGCTGACCACCGCCCAGGTCTGCCAGATCTACTCCGGCCAGGTCAGCGACTGGTCGCTGGTGTCCGGTAGCGGCGCGACCGGCGCGATCAAGATCGTGTACCGCACCGACGGTAGCGGCACCACCTTCGCCTTCACCAGCTATCTGGCGCGCGCGTGCAACAACACCTCCAACGTACCCTCCGGCTTCGTGTTCACCCCGAACCAGACCTTCAACTCGGCACTGCCTGGCGGCGTGAGCACCGTCTACGGCTCGCGTGCGATCGGTGCCAGCGGCAACAACGGCGTCGTGTCGGCGGTGCGTGCCAGCGGCAACAGCAATGCGGTGGGTTACGCCGATATCGGTGAAGTCGTGCTGCAGTCGGCGCGCTACGCCACTGTCGACAGCTTTGACCCGACCCAGTTCGGCAAGAACAGCGCCGGTCAGGCTACCCCGGTGGCGCTGGCGGCCGCCGCACTGCTGAGCGGCCGCGTGCTCGACGGCGCTACCGTCAACACCGTGCCGGGCAGCGGCTCGACGACCGTCAAGAATTGCACGCGTCTGGTCAATCCGACGGCCGCAATCACCAATGCCTACCCGATCGCTGCGATCACCTACCTGGCCGGCTACACCAGCGGCAATGGCAGCGCGGCCCATGTGCAGGCAGTGAAGGATCTGTTCGGCATCTTCTACAACTCCACTACCCGTCCGGCGCTGCCGACCGGCTTCGCTTACATCGATGGCGTGGCGGCGTTCCGTCAGCAGGTGCTGAACACCGTGAGCACCTGCGTGCAGTAATGTTCGCGCAATGCAGATGACAGACGGCGGGCAGCAATGCCCGCCGTTTTTCGTTGCACAGACACGCCGATGTCATACGGGCTGCGGCGAAAATGCCGCCATCGCGTTCGCCAACGGCGGCTGCGCGTTTGCCAGACGATGGAGGTTGGTGCAGCGCAACGACGCCACCGGGCGAGCAAGGCTTGGGCGCGCGCGCGACGCGGCCTGGCAGCCCAAGCGACCGACCATGGCCTGGCTGGCCAGCGCATTCCCATCGGTATCTGCCGTGGGAGGGCTCGCAGATGGGGAACACCCACGGCCCCTTCACACAGCATTCCTATGCTGGCGGCGCGCTGCAGCCTTGCAGCCGATTCAGGTCACATCACAAGGAGATCGCATGAAGACCGTGTACCGCACGTTGCTCGCTGGATGCCTGCTCGGGCTCAGCCCCCTGGCCATGGCCGAAGTCGCCAACCTGACCAACAGCGCCGAAGGCGCCAATCGCGAGGCGGGTATCACCGCCGTCAAGAAGAAATTGCAGGAAGCCTGTGAGTCGCGCAAAGGCAAGGTGAATATGGACTCGTTCGAGGTGGTGTTCGAGAAGACCAATCCCAATCCCGACGTCCCCAAGCCGTACTACGTGGACGCCAAGATCAAGTGCGATCTGCCATAACGACGCCATAAGCACGCTAGTCGTCTCGTAGGTCGCAGTCCTTCGACCAAGGCTCCGCTCTGCGGGGCCTTGATCGTTTCAGCGCTCGATCGACGTCGGCCCCGCGCAGCCGGATCTTGCTGCGGCGCAATAAAGCGATGAGCTGCTCTTGCTTTCCTGTCTGTGGAGGGAATCCATCCGGCGTGCCTCAATCGGCTGCATGCCCCATGCGGGCAATTGCGACGTTGACGCCCAGCTGCGCGCGCGCAGTATCCAGGGTCGTCATGATCTGGACGACTTCGTCCAGTGGGTGCAGTGGCGATTCGCGGCGACCTTCGCCGATGTAGCGCGCGGCCGCGGTAGCCTGCCACGACAGTCCGTCGTAGCCATGGATGCTGGTCGGATCCACCCACTCCATCGAGGTTCCGGCAGTGCTGACAATGCGCAAGGCGCCGGGATTATGGAAATCGTTCCCGAGATCGATACGCGCCTGGCTTCCTGCGATATAGGCGGTCGAGCTGCTGCGTCCGACGATGGAACTGATCAACGTGGATTGCGCCAGGGTTGCGTGCGACACCACCAGCGTCGAAAACGCATCCACGCCGGTGTCGGTCAGCGCGCCGACCGCAGTGATCGCCGTCGGCGCCGACAGCACCATCGACGAGAACTGCACGGTATAGACCCCCAGATCCAGCAACGCCCCGCCACCGAGCTCTGCGCGCCGCTGGCGATGCATGGGATCGGTGGGTCCGGATTGACTGAGATCGGCAAATACATGCCGCACCTCGCCGAGCGCTCCCTGCGCCAGCAGCTTGCGGATCACCGAGGTGTGCGGCTGGTAGCGGCTCCACATCGCCTCCATCAGGAACAGGCCACGTGCGCGTGCTTCCTGTACCAGCACGCGCGCATCGTCTGCGCAGGTGGTGATGGGCTTTTCGATCAGTACATGCTTGCCGGCGCGCAGGGCCAGCAATCCATGTGCGAGATGCGCGCTGTGCGGCGTGGCCACGTAGACGATGTCGACGTCGGGGTCTTCCACCAGCGCTGCATAGCGATCGTAGGAGCGCTCCAGTGCGAAGGTACTGGCGAATGCATCGGCGCGTTCGCGGCTGCGCGAAGCCACCGCGAACGGTCGCTGCCGGGTATTGCGGCGCAATGCCCGCACGAATGCCGACGCGATCGTTCCGGGGCCGAGAATGCCCCAGCGCAGGGACGGTTCGCCCTGCCCCTGCAGAAACAGCTCGGGCTCGGGAATGAGGATGTTCGCCATGTGGTGACGTTCCGAGGTGATACGGCGATGCTAGCAAGGCGGCAATCGCATCGACGTGCGGCCGTAGCGACGGCATGCGACAGCATGCGACAGCAGATCGTCGTCGCGCCGCCGATGGCTGCCTGAAGAACGTTCCACCCTCCGCCGGCGCAGCCGGCCGGCGGAGGCACGAACTTGCAACGCCTAGCGCGGGCTGGCTGTCTGCGGCGTCACGCGCCAGATGGTATTGGCCAGATCGTCGGCGATGATCAGCGCTCCGCGTGGATCGACCGTCACACCCACCGGACGCCCGCGGGTCTTGCCGTCGTCGCCGAAGAACCCCGACACGAAGTCGATGGGCTTGCCCACCGGTCGGCCATCGCGGAACGGCACGAACACCACTTTGTATCCCACCGGTGGATTGCGGTTCCAACTGCCGTGCTCGCCCACGAACACGCCATCGCCGAACTGCGTGCCCAGCGCGGGGGCGGAAAACGCCACGCCGAGCGCAGCGACGTGCGATCCCAGGGCATAGTCGGGCGCGATGGCGGACGCGACCTTGCCTGGATCCTGCGGCATCACGCGGGTGTCCACATGCTGGCCCCAGTAACTATACGGCCAGCCGTAGAAGCCGCCCTCGCGCACCGAGGTCAGATAGTCGGGCACCAGGTTCGGGCCGATCTCGTCGCGCTCGTTGACCACCGACCAGAGGACGCCGCTGCCTGGCTGGATCGCCAAGGCGGTGGGATTGCGCAGGCCGGTGGCATAGACCTTGTGCGCGCCAGTGGCGGCGTCCACCTGCCAGACCTGTGCGCGGTCGACTTCGGCCTCCATGCCGCGTTCGGTGATATTGCTGTTGGAGCCGATGCCCACGTAGAGAAACCGCCCGTCCGCACTGGCGGTCAATGACTTGGTCCAGTGGTGGTTGATCGCAGATGGCAAATCGGTGACCTTGCGCGGCGGGCCGTCGGCCTTGGTCTGCCCTTCGCGATAATCGAAGCGCACCAGCGCATCCTGGTTGGCCACGTACAAGGCCGACCCGATCAGCGCCAGGCCATACGGCGCGTTGAGCTTGTCGGCGAACACCGTCTTCAGCTCGTAACGGCCATCGCCGTCGGCATCGCGCAACAGGGTCAGGCGATTGCCGCTCTTGACCGAGGTCGTGCCACGCGCCTTGATCGGCGCGGCGATGATGTCCTTGGGCTTGAGCTTGGGTGCATTACCGCCGCGGCCTTCGGCCACCAGAATGTCGCCATTGGGAAGCAGCAGCGTCTGGCGCGGAATGGTGAGGTCTGTCGCGATCGCGTCGATCCGATACCCGGCCGGCACCGTCGGCTTGCGGTCGCCCCAAGCAACTGGATCGGCGATCACCATGTCCGGCATCAGACCACGCGCCGGCGCAGGCATCTCTGGCGTCTGACCGTATTGATCCAGCTGCGGCGCCTGACTGCAGGCGGCAAGGGCGATGGCCAACGACGTGCCAGCGATGCGTGTCACGTGATGAACCTTCATCGTGCACCTCCCCGCAAGCGTGCAAAACCCAGCACGGTGGCGACCAAGGCCAACGCCGTCGCGATCACCGACAACACCAACGCTGTGGGCATGATTGCCCAGGCATCGCGTCCGTGATGGACAGCATCGAAGAAGCCAACGCCCCAGGTTGCGAGCAGCACCAGTACATAGCCCAGGTGGCGCTGGCCGCGGATCAGCGCCACGATGGCGCAGACCAACGCCAAGGTCGCCATCACCATGGCGCCAACCAACAACCAGGCGGCAAAGTTGCTCCACTGAATGTGGTAGCTGCGCCAATAGGCGTAGTCGCTGAGCAACGCGCCCAGGAACAGCGGCCACACCGCGCCCAATAGCGCAGCATGCAGCGGACCGATGGTCCAACCGCGAGAAGACGAAGAGAGTGGCTGCATGAAGGCTCCGACAGCGGGATCGATCGGCCGATGCTGCCAGTCCACACGACTAGAGCCTGTGAGGCCGATGCAATGCGCTGATGACGACGCAGGCCGCACTGCGGCTGCCGCGCGGCGTTGCCGTGCCGCACGCCGCGGATGCACGCTGGCGCGTGGCATCAGCACAAGCAAGCGAACGCGGCCGCTCAGGTCGATGCGGCGTGGCGCGCGGAACGGCGGCGTGCCATCACCCAGGCGAAGAAGATCGGGGTGAACAGCACCCCCAGTGAACTGGCTGCCAGCATGCCACCGATGACGCCGGTGCCGATGGCGTTCTGACTGGCTGCGCCGGCACCACGGGCCAGCACCAGCGGTACCACCCCGAGGATGAAGGCCAGCGAAGTCATCACGATCGGGCGGAAGCGCAACCGCGCAGCCATCAGCGCCGCTGCACGCGCATCGTGGCCGTCGGCGTGCAGCTCCTTGGCGAACGCGACGATCAGGATCGCGTTCTTGGCGGCCAGACCGATGATGGTGATCAGCCCGACCTTGAAGTACACGTCATTGGCCAGGCCAGCGACCCACACCGCCGCAGTGGCGCCGATCGCGCCGATCGGAACGATCAACATCACCGACAACGGAATCGCCCAACTCTCGTACAGCGCGACCAACAACAGGAACACGATCAGCAGCGAAAAACCGAGCAGCAACGGCGCCTGCGTGCCGGCGGCGGCTTCCTGATAGGACAGCGCGGTCCATTCGTAGCCGATGCCGGCGGGCAGATCGTCGAGCAAGCGTTCCATCTCGGCCAACGCCTCGCCCGAGCTGGTGCCCTGCGCCGCCTCGCCGGTGATCTTGACCGCGGCATAGCCGTTGTAGCGGGCGATCTGTACCGGCCCCTGCTCCCAGACCAGGTGGGTGAACGCACTGAACGGCACCTGTTGTCCGTTGCGGTTGCCCACGTACAAGCTGTCCAGCGCCTCTGGCGTGGCGCGATAGCGGGCATCGCCCTGCACCACCACGCGCTGCAGGCGTCCTTGGTTGACGAAGTCGTTGACCATGGCCGAGCCGAACGCACTGGACAACACGTCCATCGCTCCCTGAAAGCTCACGCCCAGCGCCTCGGCCTTGCCGCGGTCGATCTGCAAGCGCAGCTGTGGCGCGTCGGCCAGCCCTTCGATCATGGCGTACGCCAGTCGTGGTGAATGACTGGCGCGCGCAAGCACCTGTTCGACCGCCGCCATCAGCTGCTCCCGGCCGAGATTGCCGCGATCCTGGATGCGCAAGGCGAAGCCGCCCGAGTTGCCCAAGCCTTCGACCGGTGGCGGCAGCACTGCCATGATGGTGGCGTCGCTGATGCCCGCCAGCGCGGCATTGGCTGCAGCGACCTCGCTGGCCGCGGAGGCGTCCGCATCGCGCTCGCTCCAGTCCTTCAAGGTCGGGAAAGCCAGCGCCGCATTGGCGCCGCTGCCGGAAAAGCTGAAGCCATAGACCAGGGTGATGTCCTGCATGTTGCGCCGGCCGGCGAAATAGCGATTGACCGCATCGCCCGCCGCCCGGGTGCGCTGGTCGCTGGCACCGGGTGGGAGCTGCACGTCCACCATCAGATAGCCCTCGTCCTCTTGCGGGACGAAGGCCTCCGGCAAGCGCAGATAGGCGAAGGCCAAGCCGGCCAGCAACGCCAGATAGATCAGCATGCAGCGTCCGGCCCGCCGCAGCAGGCGGCCATTGAGCGCATCGAAGCGCTCGGTCAGTGCGGCGAAGCGGCGATCGAACCAGCCGAACACCCCGCGCTTGGCCGGTTGCCCGTGTGCCGGTGCGAGCAGGCTGGCGCACAGGGCCGGCGTCATCGTCAGCGCCAGCAATCCGGAAAACAGGATCGAGACTGCCAGCACCGCCGAAAACTGCCGGTAGATCACGCCCACCGAACCGTCCATGAAAGCCAGCGGCAGGAACACCGCCGCCAGCACCAAGGTGATGCCGACGATGGCGCCACCCACCTGGTGCATCGCCTTGATCGCCGCTTCGCGCGGCGACAGGCCTTCCTCGGCCATCAGCCGCTCGACGTTCTCCACCACCACGATCGCATCGTCGACCAAAATGCCGATCGCCAGCACCATCGCGAACATGCTCATCATGTTGACCGAGAAGCCGAGCAGCTTCATCACCGCCAGCGTGCCGAGCAGGCACACCGGCACCACGATCGCGGGAATGAGCGTGTAGCGCAGGTTCTGCAAGAAGAGGTACATCACCAGGAAGACCAGCACCATCGCCTCGAGCAAGGTGCTCAACACCTTGTGGATCGCCACCTTGACGAAGGTCGAGCTGTCGAATGGAACCGAATAGGTGATGTCGGCCGGAAAGCCATGCGAGAGCTCCGCCAGCCGCGCCCGCACCGCGGCCACCGTCGCCACCGCATTGCCACCCGGCGCCAGTTGCACCGCGGCGCCGGCTGCCGGCCCGCCGTTCTGCTGCACGTCGAACTGGTAGTTCTCCAACCCCAGCTCCAGCTTGGCCACATCCGCCAGCCGCACCATGGCGCCATTGGGATCGGCCCGCAACACGATCTGACCGAATTCCTCCGGCGACTCCAGCATCCCGCGGACCACCAGGGGGGTGGTCAGCTCCTGCGCTTGTCCGAATGGGCGTTCGCCCAGATTGCCGGCAGCAACCTGCAGATTCTGTGCACGGATCGCGCTGTTGACGTCGGCGATGCTCAGGCCGTAGCCCGACAGCGCTTGCGGATCGACCCAAACGCGCATCGCCGCATCGGCACCGAAGAACTGCACCCGTCCCACGCCAGGAACCCGACGGATTTCGTTGTTGACCACGCGCGCGGCGTAATCGTTCAAGCGCACCACGTCGGTCGACGGCGCCTCGGGCCGGTAGGTGAGCGAATACAGCATCAGGAAGCCGGCGGTGGTCTGCTCCACCTGCAAGCCAAGCTGGGTCACTGCCGCCGGCAGACGCGACTCCGCTCGTCGGATCCGGTTCTGCACATCCACCTGGGCGATGTTCGGGTCGGTGCCCGGCTTGAAGGTCACCATCAGCTCGCCGCTGCCATTGGCGCTGCTGGACTCGTAATACAGCATGTCGCGCGCGCCGTTGAGCTCCTGCTCGATGATGCTGGTGACGGTGTCGTTGACCACCTGCGCCGACGCGCCAGGATAGGTGGCGTAGATGCTGATCTGCGGCGGCGCCACCTCTGGGTACTTTTCCACCGGCAAGCCTGGCAGCACCAGCACGCCTGCCAGCGAGATGAAGATGGCCATGACCCAGGCGAAGTTGGGGCGGTCGATGAAGAATCTGGACATGGCGATTACCTGGAGCCGCGGTGGTCCGGACGGACGGAAGAGCGTTAGCGCGCGAGATGCACGACGCTGCCGGGCTGGAGCTTGCCGGCACCGGAGACCACGTAGCGTTCGCCGGGGGCCAGGCCATCGAGCAGTTGCCACTCGGTGCCGACCATGGCGCCGGTACGGACCTTGCGTCGCTGCGCCTTGCCCGCCGCATCGACCACCATGACGCTCGCCTGACCTTCGGCATCGCGCTGGATGGCGCGCTGCGGGACGTAGACGGCGGTGCTGGCACCGCCATTGGGCGCACGCACACGCACGAACATTCCCGGCAACAACACTTGGTCCTGGTTGCGGAACTGCGCGCGCAAGGACACCGTGCCAGTGCCTTCATCCACACTCATGTCGGAAAACAGCAGCTCGCCCTCACGCGTCTGCGCCAGTTCCGGAATGTCGATGACCACCCTGACCGCGTCGGCATCCGTCTGCGCCTTGCGCCGCAGCCGCAAGGCGTCGGCGAGCGGACGTCGGAAGTCGGCGAAGATCGGATCGAGCTGCTGCACCAAGGCCATGGCCGTGGCGTCGCCGCCCTGTCCGACCAAGGCGCCCTCGGTCACCAGCGCCCGGCCGATACGGCCGTCGATCGGTGCCCGCACGGTGGCGAAGGCGCGCTCCAACTGCGCGGTCCGTAGCGCGGCCTGCGCCGACGCCACGGCCGCCTGCGCACTTCTGTCCCCGGCCTGGGTGGTCTCGAAGTCCTGCCGGCTGATGACCTGTTGTTCGACCAACCGCCGTGCGCGCTGGAACTGCGCACGTGCGTTGTCCTGCTCGGCCTGGGCACGTGCCAGCTCGGCCTGCGCACGCGCCACTGCGGCGTCGAACGGAGCCGGATCGATCTGGAACAACACCTGCCCGGCCTTGACGTCCGCGCCCTCGACGAATTGCCGGCTCAGCACGATGCCGGGCACTCGCGCACGCACCTGCGCCGCGCGGACGCTGGTGATCCGCCCAGGCAGCTCGGCGGTGGGCAGGACGGTCCGCGCATGCGCGACGGCAACCTCTACCGCGGGCGCGCTCGTGGGCGTGGCAGCCGGCTGGCTGCCGCAGGCGGCCAGGACAGCCGATAGGCAAAGCGGGAGAAGGACGAGGCGAGAAAGGACCACGGCGGCAATCCCTGAAGGCGGCAGCGGCATCATGCACCGTCGAATCAAATGAATCAAGTTTGATTCATAAGAGGCTTTGAGAAATCATTCGGTATGCTGTGGCTCCCTCGACGCCCAGCCCCGCATGAGCCAGGACGACCACCGTTTGATCCGCCTATTGGCCGCCACCCTGACGCGCCGCCCGCGCAGCACCCTCGCCGAGCTGGCCGCGGGTGCCGGCATCAGCCGCGCCACCTTGTATCGATTCGCTCCGACCCGCGCCGCGATCGCCGAACGCGTCACCCAGGTGGCCTGGGCCAGACTGGACGCGGCGCTGGAGCGCGGTCGCGAGCAGGATCCGCTGCAGGCGCTGGAACAGATGACCCGCGCGCTGGTCGAGGACATCGACCTGGTGATCTACGTCGTCAACCAGATGGGCATCGAAGGCACCGAGCGCGGAAACACCTACTACTCGGCGCCAGAGTGGGAGCCGTTCCAGGCGCGCCTGGATGCGTTCTTTCTCGATGGCCAGCAACGCGCCGTGTTCGGCATCGAATTCACCGCGCCCTGGTTGAGCGATTTCTATCTTTCGTGCCTGTTCGGCGCCGGCTGGGCTGTGGCCACCGGTCGGCTTGCGCCTGCGTCCGTGAAGCACGCGGTGCTGTCCTCCTTTCTGCACGGCGCCGTTGCCGCACCCAAAGCGATGCCGGTGCGCGACTGAAAGGGCGACAGTCGATCTGCGTTATTCGGGCGCGATCGGTGGGCTGGCAGTCTGTTTGAAACAAGGCACCTTGCTCAGTCGCCCCGCCGGGACACTCGCGCGATCGGATTGACTCGGCATTCCCCAGGGCGTCTCCGTCCGGCGCAATTGGGATGCCGCAGTTGGACGCGGGTGTGTTGAATCGCCGACGAGCCCGCAAGGAGACATAACCGCACGAGTCGCCTTTACGGCATGAAAATTCCAGGAGGGGCTGCCAAACCAAAATACTCCTTAATCTATTTTCCAAGACGTCGCGCCACCGCGCGGCATCAGGGTTAAGTCGTCTGGGTGGTTCCGTCCATATTCACTGCAAACGCGGGGCCAATTTTCACATTCGTGATTGATACAGGCACGACCGAGCGAATAGATGTCAGTGGCAAGTGTTATGGGTCATCGGTTGAGCCTGGCTATACTCAGATCCCCATTCTCCGAGGCACTGGTAATGAGCGATGCATGACGGTGCCGCTGCCTGGATGTGCTCAGCACAGGATTGATTGGAAGTTGCCCTGGACGCTGGCAAGAAGACCCCGCTACCGTTAATGTCATCGCCGCTGACGGACGCAACACAAGACATCCTTCGATGCGTCCTCATGCACTGACCACCCGCGATACGTCTGCTTAGCGAGCGCTGTTTCGACACGGGAACCGGATGCCATGACACGTGTGCGCGAACACAACCAAGCGTCGTTCGATTGGTCGGGCGTGCCGATCGAGCTCGGCGGTGCCGAGCCGCTGGAGCAAATCGCCCGTCTGGTCTGTCACGCCTTGGCCGCTCCGGCGGCGGCCCTGACCATCACCGAGGGCGGACGGCTGCGCGTGCTGGCGTCACGCGGCATCGCCGAGACGCATATCGAACGTGCGGTGGAGTTGTGCATGCCGCAAGCGCCATCCGCGGCGCACATCACCGAACGGGTGGAACCGGCGGCGCTGGAGTCGATCGAGCTGGGCGATGCCGCGTTTCCGCCGGGACCGGCGCGCTTTCTGGCGTGCGTGCCAGTGAGCGCCCCGCAGGCCGGCATGGCGGCAACCCTGTGCGTGGCCGACACCCGCGAACGCCGCCTGGCCAGCCAGGAACAGCAGCAACTGCAGATGTTCGCCAACGTGGCGGCAGCGCAGCTGGAGCTGCAGTTTGGCGCCGGCCGGCGCGAGCCGCACAGCGGCCTGCTCAACGCCCGGCAACTGCAATCGGACCTGGATGCCCTCGCCTTCGGCAGCCATCTGGGGCCGGCCTTCGCCGCGTTCATCGAGGTCTACGACAGCCAGGCGGCGAACGATGCCCGCCAGGCGCTGGGCATGCAGCCGCTGGACGAGCTGGTGCGTCACGCCAGCTACCTGCTGACCCGTGCGCTGCGCGGCAAGGCGACCGTCTATCACGTAGCGCCGATGCGCTTTGCCTTCTTCTTGATGAACTCAGCGCCCGACGAAGTGGAAGACCTGTTGCTGGACCTGCGCGATATGTTGCTGACACCGATCGATGCTGCGGGCATCCCGATGTCGCTCACCTTCCATGCCGGTGTGGTGCGCTTTCTCCCGCAGCAGCCGGAGACCCACGATGCCATGCGCAAGGGCCTGGTGGCGCTTGGCGATGCGATCGAACATCACGGCATCGTCTGCTGGTACAACGCCTCGCACGACGATGCGATCCAACGTTCCTACCGCCTGGCGCTGGACGCCGAGCGTGCCCTGAAGGACGGCGACTTCCGCCTGGTGTTCCAGCCACGGGTGGACCTGAGCGACCTGTCGGTGATCGGCTTCGAGGCCTTGTTGCGGTGGAAGCACCCGGTATTGGGAGCGATCGGCCCGGACGAGTTCATCCCGCTGTTCGAAAAGACCGCGCTGATGTGCACGGTGACCGACTGGGTGATCGCGACAGCACTCGACCAATTGGCCGCCTGGCGATCCGAAGGCATGGATTTCAACTTGTCGATCAATCTGTCATCGCGCGACTTCGGCAATCTCAACCTGGCCTCCGACGTCATCGATCGCTGCACCGCCTTGGGGATTCCCACCAGCCGCATCGAGCTGGAGATCACCGAAGGACGCTGGCTGCGCAGCAATGTGCAGGCCCTGCCGCGACTGCGCGCCTTGCGCGACGCCGGTGTCAGCGTGGCGATCGACGATTTCGGCACCGGCTACAGCAACTTCGGCTACCTCACCGAGCTGCCCGTGAACGTGCTCAAGCTCGATCGCTCGCTGGTCACCGGCATCGCAGTGACGCCCGCCATGCAGCTGCGTGCCGAAGCCGTAGTGCGCCTGGCCAATGCGCTGGGCTACCGAACGGTCGCCGAAGGGGTGGAAGACGCCGCCGAAATCGCCTTGTTGCGCAGCTGGGGCTGCGAGGAGGCGCAAGGCTATCTGCTGGCAAGGCCAATGGAGGCTGCCGCCATACCAGCGTATTACGCACAGACAAACGCCCTGCACTACTTGCCATGAGCGCGCTGCGGGCACGGCAGCGCTCGCTCAGCTCAGATCGTGCAAGTCCTTGCCCAGCGGCGGTCCCAGCCGCCAGTGGCTGAAACGCACCTGCAAACCGGCCCGCTCGGGGGTACAACACATCGGCCCGACCTGGTACGACGCCGCGTGCGGGAACGAGCACAGGCGCACCAACGGCCAGTGCTGGCCATCGGCCGACACCTGCAGGCGGAGGACGCCGCCGGCCACCGTCGCACGCATCCAGAAATCGGACGGATCGCCCTGATAGAGGCCGGTCGCCCAATCCGAGAGCCCGTTGGTCAACACGCTGCTGAGCATGGCGTGGCCATCGCTCAATTCGATGCCGGCCTTGACCCAGCGCGCCTGATCCACCCGCACCATCAGCCCGGCCTGGTCGTACAAGGCCGCGTACTGCGCCCGTATGCGGACCTGTGCGCTGAAGCACTCGCCGCTGGTGAATCCGAGAAAATGCCCGCTGTCGCGAACGAAGCCGTAGTGCGTGGTACGCCAGAAATCGGTGTTGCGGTCGGTAACGACGTCCAATACGTCATCGTCGATGCGTGTCTGGGTCGGACGGTTGAGCCACTGTCCGTCGGCCCACGAAGTGCCTGCATGCATGGGGATCTCCTTGTACTGTGTTTGCGCTCGCAGCGAGGTGCTCGCCGCCCGTCCCAGCACGCCAACGATCACACGGTGGCGCATTGCATCTGCCAGTGAAAACCGCTGGGCGCATGCTGCCGAATCCGGAATGGGAACCCCGTTCGCAAGAAAAGCACGCCGGCACGGCCGACGCAGCCTGCCGAGTATCCCCCGCTCAGCCTTGCGCCAGCGCGTAGTCCAGCGCCGCACAAATGGCCGCGACCTGGGCAGCGTTGCATTGCGCAGCGGTTGCGCGCGGGCTGTCTGGATAGACTTCGGTCGTGGTGCGGAAACGTGCATCGCTCAGTCCCGCGCACAGGCCCAGCCGACGCGCCGGATAGTGAATGACGCCAGGCGCGGCCAGTGGCGTACCGATCAGGCATCCACCGGCGTCGGCCGGGGCGATATGGGTGACCTGCGCAACCGCAGCGATGATCGCCTGCTGGAAGTGCGCTTCCGGCGCCGCGCTGTCGGCAACCAGGTAGAAGCCGTCGGGAATGCTGCCTGGCACGAACGGCACGCCATCGCGAGCGGCCAGCGCGGGGCGGAATTCGCTTTCGTCGCTGTCGGTGGTTTCGTGCAGATCGATATGCACGCGCAGGCCCGCCTGCAGGGGAGCGACCAGGGCCATCAAGGACGCCGCTTCCGGCGCCGGGCTGTCGGCACGGAACGAGCGATTGGGGTCGATCGCCGCCGCGTTCCAGCGTTGAATTCGTTCATACCCCCAGGGATTGACGCAGGGCGCGACCACCAGGTTGAAACGGCCGCGGTAGGCGTCGGCACGTTCGCGCAGGAACTGCAACGCACCATGCACGCCGCTGGTTTCATAGCCGTGCACGCCACCGCTCACCAGCGCCGTTGGCAACGACGCGTCCCACCGATCACTGCGGACTGCCAGCAGCGGGTAGCTCTCCTCATCGGCCGCGATGCTGCCGTAGGGCACGATGTCGAAGTGGCCGCGCAAATCATCGATGGCAGCGACCACGTCGTCTCGATAACTGCGCTGCCGGCGCTGCCGCGCCCGCCAGCGGTCTCGCTCCGCGTCTCCCCACGGTTGCCCGGGAACACCGATCGGATTGCGCAAAAAATCGCTCATGGCCACCATCGTCGATTGGGAGCCTATAAGCGTAAGCGTTGATGCGCCTGTGCGAAACCGTGACAGCGCCTGTGTGTGCGCAAAGCGACTGCGCGAAGGCCCCACCGACACTGGCAGGGATGCGCCTGTGCGAAACCGTGACAGCGCCTGTGTGTGCGCAAAGCGACTGCGCGAAGGCCCCACCGACACTGGCAGGGCCTTCGTTGAGACGGCGACGTCCTAGGATTGGTTACTTTTTGGCAGTGACGCCGGGCGTGGCATCGCGCACCAGAAATTCCTCGGTCAGTTGCGGCAAGTGCTCCAGCAGCCACTGTGCCATGGCCTGCTCCTGCGGCAGGATCTGCTCGCAGACACGAACCGTTTCGGCATCGCCCACCGTGCGTGCCGCCCCGATCAAGGCGGTGTAGGTCGCGATCTCCAGGTTCTCGAAGACATAGCTGGCCATCGCGCCCTTGACGATTTCATCAGAGGTGGTCATTCCACCCATCGCTTGCCCGAAAGCAGCCATCTTGCCCATGGCGTCCTTGATGATGGAGGGCGAGCCACCCAGTCGCTGGATGCAAGCCTCCACCAGCCGTTGCTGCCCCAATGTTTCCTCCAGGTGCTGCTCGATCCGGGCTTTGAGTTGGGGATAGTGCTCGATCCGCGCCGCCTGTGCCTTGAGCATCTGCTCGGCCTGCTGCTCCATGGCGTGCGCATCGCGCAGCCAGTCCAACAGGTGTTCCTGGGGTTCGGCCATGTCCCGTCTCCTTTGCGTTTGCGGTGACCCCAGCCTGCCCGGCGCCGGATCAACGCCACGCTTGCGTGGGGTGAACGCCAGGTGCGGCATGCACGGCAGCTTTACATCCACGGGCAAAGCACAGCCAACAAAGGTTGTCTCCGCAGATCTCACCCCTTTTATGACGGTGCGCGCTACAAGGCGCGCCCCTGTGCGACCGGTCACTGCGGCAGGTCTTGCGGTCGCGGTTAATGCGCATCTGACCAGCAGCGCGATTTTGGCCGCAATCGTTCTCGCTGCACACCGGGACCGTGCAGATTTTGCACGTTACGGACGAGGGCCTTGTGTGGCAGTGGATTGCAGCCTGGCAATGCCATGCGATATCGATTGCGATGCCTGCGAAATGCGCATCACTGCAATCGTTTGTTTTTTCATGACGCCGTGCATTGCACACCGGCGCTCCATCGCGTGCCCCGACCTCGCCAGGAACAACGCGACGGCCCGCGGTGGGGGCCGTCGCTTTTCACACTTAGGCTGATTCTTCCTGCGGCTTTGCCTGCTTGGACCGGCCACCCTTGCTGCCGATCCGCGACATATGATCGCGATCGCGGCTCACTGCCTGACCGCCCTTGCGGCCAGCCTCGCGTGCCTCGTCGCTGGTGAATTCATGGGCGTTGCCACTGGCGTGTGCCGCCTTGCCACCGCTACTGGCCAGGGCCCGGCGCTTATCCGGATCCAATGCGGCAAAGCCGCGCCGGCTGCGATTGGTGCTTGGTACGTCCTCCACTGTGCCTCCTCTCGATGCGTCGATACAACGTCATGGGTCAGACGTACTCCGCAACTATCGTGCCAACCGTAAAACCAGCCGATTCGGCCGCTCCAGCACGCATGCAGGCAAAAACGGCTGCGCTTGCTGTGCAAATCTTGCACTCGAGCTGGCCACCCATAAGACGACGCAGGTAGCGCTATCACACATGCGAATACCATCGCCTGTGATCCGTGGCACATCCCCGTATCAGCGCTCCGGGTGCCGCTGCTGCACTCGCTCGGCAACTGCCACGAGCCATGCGGTTGTACGCTGCTTGAGGAAGCCGTTGTCGCAACAGACCCTCACGCCCAAGCAGGCGAGCATGACCGGTCGACCCGTCGCGCGATCAACGCAGTGACCGGCATGCGTGTCCAGGAGCCATCGAATGCATTGCGGTAAGCGCCGCAGCGGGATGCGGTCGCCGGCGACGTCACGCTCTGATCAACGCCATGCATCGGTGACCGCCGCGCGAAGGATGCTGCAATGCCGCATCGCGGCTGCGATCTTCCGGCGAATGCGGAACTCGTGTGATGCGGAAGAGCTTGGCCTACTGTCTGCAACGCCCAATCGCTACGCTCTGCCCCCGACGTGCAAGCGGTAGCGATCGCCGCCATCACCTGCCCAGGCATGATGCTCGATCGCCGTGCTAGCCGAGCTTGCCGGCCCATCCCGATGCACAGATGTTCAGACCGCCCCCGGCAAGCCACCACCAGCAGTCTTAGCCCATTGCCTGATTGGCCAATGCCAGCAGCCCGTCGTCACATGCGTCCGCCGCCTCGGTCAGCGCACCGCCAACCAGCAGCAACGTGGGCAGCTCAGCGGCCAAGCCAGCTGCCGTCTCGGCCAGAGCACCGAGCGTGGTGAGCCGACGCTGCTGCTCCGGGCGCGAGGCCGCCTGCACGATTGCAGCCGCGGTGTCGGCCGGCAGATGCGCCAGCAAGGCATCGGCAACGGCAGCGGCCCGTCGTAGCCCCATGTAAATGCCCAGCGTGGTGCCGCTGGCCGCCAGCGCCGCCCAATTCGGTTGGCCATGGTCGTGCGTATGCGCAGTGACGAAGCTGATGCCGTGACAGTGCGCGCGGTGGGTGAGCGACACCTGTAGCGCCGCGGCAGCGGCAAAGGCGGCACTGACGCCATTGATCACCTGCACGCCAATGCCCGCCTGGCGCAGGAAGGCGATCTCCTCGCCAGCGCGGCCGAACAACAAGGCGTCGCCGCCCTTGACCCGGACTACGCGCACGCCTTGCAGTGCGTAGCGCCGCATCAATCGGCAAATGAAGTCCTGCGGCGTGGAGCGGCAGCCGCCGCGCTTGCCGACACGGATCACGCGTGCCTGCGGTGCCAGTTCGACGATGGCCGGGTTGGCCAGGTCATCCAGCAGCAGTACCTGCGCGGCAGCGAGCGCCTTGACCGCCTTGAGCGTGAGCAGGTCCAGGTCGCCAGGACCGGCGGAGAGCAACACGACCTCGGCACGATGGGAAGAAGTGGTGAGCATGGGGCATGCCTCGCGGAAAGTGGGGTGGCGTGGACTCAGGCAGAGCGGGCTTGCCGGCACAGCCGGGTGAGTTGCGGGATGCAGGAGCCGCAGACGCTGCCGCAGCCCAGCCGCTGTTTCAGTGCATCCAGATCGGCACCGTCGGCGAGCGCACGCTGGATCGCTGCCGTGGAGACCTGCATGCAGCTGCAAACGATCGGATCCCTGGCCGCGGCCTGCAGTGGCGCAAACACCGCCAAGCGCGGACCGGGCCAGGGCGCGCCCGTCAGCGCGGTGGCCAACAGCGTCTGGTTGGCCACGCTGGGCTGTGGTGCCGCCAGCACCACGCCATCGATGTAGCTGTGACCGCCCTCCCCGCGCCAGGCCACGCGCCGTAGCAGGCCGCGCCGCAGGTCGCGGTACTCGAGTACGTCGCTGCCGGTGGGGAATCGCAGCGCGGCCAGCAGGCGTGCCATCCACTCCGCATCGGGCGCCTGGCCGGCAGCCGCGTGCACTACCGCCCAAGCACCGCCGCCCGTGCCAGGCGGCTCGGCCTGCAGCCGCAAGCTGGCATAAGCGCAGTCGCGCAGCAGCGGTTGCAACGCCTGTTGCAAGGCCAAGGCATCGCCGCGGCGAGCCGCCAGCAGATGCCAGCCGAACGCGGTCTTCTCCACCCGCACCGCGGCGTGTTTGAGCTCGGGTTGCTGCGAGCGCGCATCCACCGCCGGCGTGCTCACCTCGTTGATGCCGCCGCTGGCCAGATGCTGGCCGCTCCAGTGCATGGCCGCAAACACGGTGCCGGAACGCAGCTCGTCGGACAGCTCCAGCGGCAGCACCAGAGCGCCGCGCTTGCTGGCCACCTGCACCAGTTCTCCGGCAACCAGGCCACGTCGGGCGGCATCGTCCGGATGCATGCGCACGGACGGCTCCGGGCTATGCGCGAACGCGGCCGGCACCCGTCCGCTGCGCGACATGCCATGCCACTGGTCGCGCAGGCGCCCGCTCAACAGGCGTAGCGGGAAACGTGCCGAGGTCGGCTCGGCGACCTTGCGGTAGGGCGTGGCATGGAAACGTGCGCGTCCATCGGCGGTGGCGAATACACCGTCGCTGTAACGGCGTGCACTGCCTTCCGCGGCACCGGCAGGAAACGGCCACTGCTGCGGTCCACGTGCATCCAGCAGTGCATGATCCAGCCCCGCCATGTCCAGATCGCGGCCCACGGTCAGCGCGCAGTGTTCGGCAAACACCTGTGCAGTGGTGTCGAAGCCGAACAGTCGCGCACCCTGCGCCGGTGCCAGCCGCGCCTCCAGCCGGCGGGCGACCTCGCGTGCGATCCACCAGTCCGCCTGCGCCTGCCCAGGCGCCTCCACAGCCTTGCGCACGCGGGTGATGCGGCGCTCGGAGTTGGTCACCGTGCCATCCTTCTCGCCCCAGCTGGCCGCCGGCAACAGGACGTCGGCATACGGCACGGTGTCGGTGCCATGAAAGGCCTCTTGCACGATGACCAATTCCGCCTGTTCCAGCGCAGCGCGGATCCCCTCCAGTTCCGGCATCGAGTGCACGGGATTGGTGCAGGCGATCCACACCGCCTTGATCGATCCGGCACGCAGGCGCTCGAACAACTGCACTGCCGGTGCACCGGCGTCGGCCGACAGCCGTCCTGCCGGCAGGCCCCACAGCCGTTCCAGTTCGGCGCGATCGGCGTCGTTGCCGATCTCCCGATGTGCCGCCAGCATGCTCGCCATGCCGCCGACCTCGCGTCCGCCCATCGCGTTGGGTTGACCGGTCAGCGAGAACGGGCCGGCGCCAGGCTTGCCGATCTGCCCGCACGCCAGATGCAGGTTGATCAGCGCCAGGTTCTTGTCGGTGCCATGGGCGGACTGGTTCAGGCCCATGCAATACAGCGATAGCGCGGCCGGACTGCGACCAAACCACTCGGCCGCCTGCACCAGATCCTCGTAGGCGATGCCGCAGATCTCCGCACTCATGCGTGGGGTGTAGTCGCGCAGCAAGCGCTTGAGCGCATCGAAGCCGTCGGTATGCGCGGCGACGAAGGCCGTATCCAGCAGTCCCTCCCAGATCAGGTGGTGCAGCATGCCGTTGAACAAGGCGACATCGGTCCCGGGTTCGATCGCCAGGTGCAGGTCGGCCAGCGCCGCGGTATCGGTGCGGCGGGGGTCGACCACGATCCAGCGAATGTCCGGATTGCGCGCACGCGCGTCCTCCAGCCGCCGGAACAGCACCGGGTGCGCATAGGCCATGTTGCTGCCGGCAAACAGTACGGTGCGCGCCAGCTCCAGGTCGGCGTAGCAGGTCGGCGGGCCATCGGCCCCCAGCGCCAGCTTGTAGGCGGTGACCGCGCTGGACATGCACAGGCGCGAATTGGTGTCGATGTTGTTGGTGCCCAGCAAGCCCTTGGCCAATTTGTTGAAGACGTAGTAGTCCTCGGTCAGCAGCTGTCCAGACAGATAGAACGCCACCGCATCCGGACCGTGGGCGTCGACGATGGCGGCCAGGCGCGTGGCGACATGATCCAGTGCCTGCTCCCAATCGACCGCTGCCCGCGGCGCCTGACGCGTGCGCCGCAGCTCCGGCACCAGCACTCGGCCGGTGCTGCTGGCAACGGTCTGCGGCAACGCCCTGCCCTTGCTGCACAGGCGCCCGAGATTGGCTGGATGGGTCGGATCGCCATCGATCCCGACGATGCGCGCGCTGCCGTCGTCGCCATGCTCGCTATGGATCAACACGCCGCAGCCGACTCCGCAGTAGCAGCAGGTCGAGCGGGTGACGCGCTGCGTCGGCATGGCCGCTGCGGTGGCGGCGTGCTCGACTGCGGCTGGCTGCAGGCCCTCGCTCATGCCATCGGCTCGGCGATCGGATCGGCCTGCGGCACTGGCTGCAGCACGATCCACACCACGCCGGCGTCGACCTTGACCGGATAGCGCGGCGCACAGCCCACATCCGGCGCGCAGGCCTGGCCGCTGTGCAAGGCGATCGCCCAGCCATGCAGCGGACAGGTCACGCTTTCGCCAGCGACAATGCCCTGCGACAACGGCCCCCCCTTGTGCGGGCAACGATCGCGCAGCGCGAAGACGGCATCGTCGGCGGTACGAAACAGCGCGATCGGCGGCAGTCCATCGACGGCGAGCACGCGCGCCCCCAGGACAGGCAGTTCATCCAACGCGCAGACGCGCGTCCAGCGGACATCGGCCATGCTCAGTCCTCCACCGTCGCTGCCGGCTCGGCGATGCGCAGCGGTTGATACTCCTGCCGGCGCGCGCCGGCGATCCGTGCTGCCCACGGGTCCTGCAAGCCCTCCAGCGCATACAGCAGGCGCTCGTAGAGTGCGCGCCGATTGGCGCCATCCTCGACCACCTGCGCACGGATGTAGTCCATGCCCACCCGCGCGATGTAATGCACGGTGCGATCCAGGTAATACGCCTGTTCGCGGTAGAGCTGCAGGAAGGCGCCGGTGTACTCGCGCACCTCCTCGGCGGTCGCCACCTTGACCAGGAAGCGCGCGACCTCGGTCTTGATGCCGCCATTGCCGCCGATGTGGAGTTCCCAACCGGAATCGACCGCGATGATGCCCACGTCCTTGATGCCGGACTCGGCGCAGTTGCGCGGGCAGCCGGACACCGCCAGCTTGACCTTGTGCGGGCTCCACATATTGGCCAGCATGGTTTCCAGGTCGATCCCCATCTGCGTGCTGTTCTGGGTACCGAACCGACAGAACTCGCTGCCAACGCAGGTCTTCACCGTGCGGATCGACTTGCCGTAGGCGTGCCCGGACGGCATGCCCAGGTCACGCCAGACGTCGACCAGATCCTCTTTCTTGACCCCGAGCAGATCGATGCGCTGGCCACCGGTGACCTTGACCATCGGCACAGCGTACTTGTCGGCGACATCGGCGATGCGGCGCAACTCACCGGCATTGGTGACGCCCCCCTTCATCTGCGGGATCACCGAGAAGGTGCCGTCCTTCTGGATATTGGCGTGCGCCCGTTCGTTGATGAAGCGCGATTGCGGGTCGTCGATGGCCTCGTGCGGCCAGGTCGACAGCATGTAGTAATTGATCGCCGGCCGGCAGGTGGCGCAGCCATTGGGCGTACGCCATTCCATGAAGGCATAGGCCTGCGCGTGGTTCAGCAGCTTGTGCTCGCGGATCGCACGGCGCACTTCGCCATGGCTCAGGTCGGTGCACCCGCATACCGCCTTGGTCTTGGGCGTTTCCTGGAAGTTGGAGCCCAGGCAGTTCATCAGGATCTGCTCCACCAAGCCGGTGCACGAACCGCAGGAACTGGCCGCCTTGGTTTGCTTTTTCACTTCGTCGACGGTGAACAGGCCTTGCTCGCTGATCGCCTTGACGATCGTGCCCTTGCACACACCATTGCAGCCGCACACTTCGTCGCTGTCGGACATCGCGCTGGCGCGATCCTGACCGGCGGTACCGGCATCGCCAAGCGCGCTCTCGCCGAAGATCAGCTGGTCGCGCTGGTCCTGGATCGGCATGCCGTCCTTGAGCAGCTTGAAGTACCAGCCGCCGTCGCTGGTGTCGCCGTACAGGCAGGCCCCGACCAGCACGTCGTCGCGGATCACCAACTTTTTATAGATGCCGCCGGCCGGGTCGGACAACACGATTTCCTCGCAACCATCGCCGCCCATGAACTCGCCGGCCGAGAACAGGTCGATGCCGGTGACCTTGAGCTTGGTCGACGCCACCGAACCCCGATAGATGCCGATCCCGAACTGCGCTAGATGATTCGCGCAGACCTTGGCCTGTTCGAACAGCGGTGCCACCAGTCCATAGGCGATACCGCGGTGGTTGGCGCACTCGCCCACTGCATAGACGCGCGGATCGAAACTTTGCAGGCTGTCGTTGACGACGATGCCGCGCGAACAATGGATGCCGGCCTCTTCGGCCAACCGGGTGTTCGGACGAATGCCGGCCGCCATCACCACCAGGTCGGCCGGGATCTCGCTGCCATCGGCAAAGCGCACCCCGACCACCTCGCCCTGCGCATTGCCCAGCAGCGCACTGGTACTGGTATTGAGGCGGAACTCCAGCCCGCGTGCGCGTAGCGCCTGTTGCAACAGACCGCCGGCCACCGGATCGAGCTGGCGCTCCAGCAGCCAGCCGGCCAGGTGCACCACCGTCACCTCCATCCCGCGCAGCTTCAGGCCGTTGGCTGCTTCCAGTCCCAGCAGACCGCCACCGATCACCACCGCATGCCGCTTGCTGCGCGCGGTGTCGATCATGGTGCGGGTGTCCTGGATATCGCGATAGCCGATCACGCCGGTGAGCGTGTTGCCAGGGATCGGCAGCACGAACGGCAGTGAACCGGTCGCGATCAACAGCCGGTCGTACTCGGCCTCGGTGCCGTCGGCGGCGATCACCCGGCGGCGGACGCGATCGATGCGCGTGACCTCCGTGTTCAGATGCAGCTCGATGCCGTTGTCGCGATACCACTGCAACGGGTTCAGCACGATGTCGTCGAAGGCCTGTTCGCCGGCCAACACCGGCGACAGCAGGATGCGGTTGTAGTTGGGATGCGGCTCGGCTCCGAACACGGTGATGCGGTACAGGCCGGGCATCAGCTTGAGCAGTTCTTCCACCGTGCGGATGCCGGCCATGCCATTGCCGATGACGACGAGTCTGGGTTGCTTCATTGCCTGGAGTCCTGTCGACATGGTCAAAGGCGTGCCGCGCCGGCGGTGGTCCATTGGCTGCGCCATTGCGCTTTGACGCCGGCCAGCAAGGCCCAGCCGCCCAGCGCGCAGCCGGCGAACAGCCACATGCCCAGCGCGTAGCTGCCGGTGTGCTGTTTGAGCACGCCCAATCCCGCCGCCAGCGCAAAGCCGCCGATACCGCCGGCCATGCCGATCAAGCCGGTCATCACGCCGATGTCCTGACCGAAGCGTTGCGGCACCAACTGGAATACCGCACCGTTACCGGCGCCCAAGCACAGCAGCGTCAGCACGAACAGCGCGAGCGTCACCGCGGCACCGCCCACGCCGATGCCGGCGGTGGCGACCAGCCCGGCCACCAGCAGATAGACCGTCAGCAAGGCACGGGTGCCACCGACGCGATCGGCGATGCCTCCGCCCAGGGGCCGCATCACCGAACCGGCCAGCACGCAGGCCGCCGTCGCCCAGCCGGCGGTGCGCGCGTCGAAACCGAACTGATCGTGGAAATAGCCGGGCAGCGCGCTGGCAAAGCCGGAGAAGCCACCGAAGGTCACCGCGTAGAAGAACATGAAGCGCCAGGCATCGCGGTTGCCGACCAGCACGCGCAGGTAGTCGCTCCAGCGTTTGCGCATGACGACGCCTGGTGCCTCGCGCGCGGCCAGCACGAACACCAGCAGCGTCAGCAGCAGCGGGACGCAGGCCAGGCCGAACACGTTGCGATAGCCGAACGCGGCTGCCAGTAGCGGCGCGAACAGCGCTGCCAGCACCGTCCCGGAGTTGCCGGCGCCGGCGATGCCCATCGCCGTGCCCTGATGCTCGGGCGGATACCAGCGCGAGGCCAAGGGCAGCGCCACCGCGAACGAGGCGCCGGCAATGCCCAGCAAGATGCCCAGCAACAGCACCTGGCCGAAGCTGTGCACGCCCAATTGCCAGGCGCCGAACAAGGAGGCGATCACCGCCAATTGCGCCAGCACACCGGCTCGCTTGCCGCCGATGCGATCGGCCAGCATGCCCAGCACCAGCCGCAGCAGCGCGCCGCACAGGATCGGCACCGCCACCATCAAGGCCCGCTGCTGGGTATCCAGCCGCAGCGCTTCGGCGATCGGCACCTGCAAGGGACCCAGCAGGTACCAGACCATGAAACTCAGGTCGAAGTAGAGGAAGGATGCGAACAAGGTGGGCGTGTGCCCGGATCGCCAGAACGAACGCTGCATGCGTACCTCTCCGAATGCGATGGCCAAAAAAAAGGCGCCCCTCCGGAAGAATCCGGAAGGACGCCGTTGTCCTGGATGCGCACGACTCGCCATTGAGCCGCTGCATCGTCTAGCGGTGCGTGGGCACGCCGTTGCACCCACCGGGAGTCTTAAGCAATCGGCATGCCAACTTTCGGCCCGCCAAGCGAACGCACGAAAAATGGCGGGAAATCAGCGCTTTCCCGTGATGTGGCGACTGCATTGGCGGCGCGCCCCGCCGCCGTACACCCCAGTCGCATGCCCGGCTTTCGTGCAGCGACGCACCAAAGCCGTGCGTTGGCTCGGCGTACTCAGGCCTGTGCCGGCGCCGCGCGTCGATCGCTGGTCGGCGCAGCGACCTCAGCGCGGGCAGCGGCGCGGCGATAGGCATCCAGTTGATGGATCTGCATCAGTCGCTCCGCGGCGGGCGGCTGCGTCAACCAGCCCCAACGTTGGAACTGGCCGAGAAACCATTCGCCATCCGACAACCAAGGCAGATTGACCGCCCCATCACGATGGAAGGCCAGCGCCGCGGCGTCGTCCGGCAATGCCGCGCCGGTGGCATCCAGGCAACGCACCAATGCTTCCGCCGGCACGCCGATGTGCTGCGGCTCGGCCAGCCACTGCGCGCATCGCACGCGATGGGCAACGTCGGCATCCAGCCACTGGCAGGCCGCCAGCACGCAGGCGGTCAGCCGCTCGGCCAGCTCCGGCTGCAAGGCGGCGAACTCGCGACGGCAGGCCAGCACTTTTTCCGGATGGCCGGGCCATAGCTCGCCACTGCGAATGACACGGCGACCGACTGCACGTGCCTGCGCCACCGCGGCCCAGGGCTCGCCCGAGCAATAGCCGTCGATCAGCCCGCTGGCCAGGGCGTCGGGCATCTGCGGCGGCGGAATGCTCAGTACATCGACCTCGCGCATCGGGTCGAGGCCATTGGCCGCCAACCAGTAGTACAGCCAGAGCGCATGCGTGCCGGTCGGGAAGGTCTGCGCGACCGCGGCACGTCGGCCGAGCGCCTGTACCGCTTGCGGCAACGACTGGCCGGCGTCCAGCGCCTGCGCCAGGCCGGGGGCGAGCGTGATCGCCTGGCCATTGTGGTTGAGCGTCATCAACCAGGCCATCGAGCATTGCGGCCCGGCGATGCCCAGGTCGATGGCATAGACCAGGCTGGCGAGCAGATGCGCGGCATCGACCTCACCGGCCAGCAGGCGGTCGCGCACACCGGCCCAGGCGGACTGCCGATGCAGTTGCAGCCGCAGCCCGTGCACCATGTCCAGGCCCAGCCGCTGCGCGGCCACCAACGGCGCGCAATCGATCAGCGGCATGTAGGCCACGCGCAACAACGGAAGATCGGTCGGACTCATGTGCTCATCCCAACAGGTCGGCCATGGCGAGGATGCGGCGCGCCACTTCGGCCAGCTTGACGCCCTGCTTCATCGCCTGCTGCCGCAGTACGGCGTATGCATCGGCCTCGCTGAGGCTGCGTTTTTCCATCAGCACGCCCTTGGCGCGGTCGATCTGCTTGCGGTCCTGCAAGGCTTGCTGCACCTCGTCCAAGCGCTTGCGCATGCTGCTTTCCTGCGCAAAGCGCGCCAGCGCCACCTGCACGATCGGCGCCAGCCGCGCCGGCGCCAGCCCATCGACCACGTAGGCGGTGACGCCGGCACCGACCGCTGCATGGATCAGCGCATCGTCGCCATCGCCGGAGAACATCACCACCGGCCGCGGCGCATGCGTGTGCAGCATCGACAGCTGCTCCAGGGTGTCGCGCGAGGGCGAATCGACATCGATCACCACCACGTCCGGCTGTTGCTGCTGCACTGCGTGCAGCAAGGCCCCGACCGAGGCAACGTCGTCCAGCACCGTATAGCCCGCCTGCACGAGCGCCTGGCGCAGTTCGCCGATCGGCTTTTCGGTATCGTTGACCAGCAGGACACGCATGGCGGTAGCGGGCATGGACGTGACCGGATGTTGCCATGCACCATGCCACTGGTGCGAGTCGCCGTCCTGGAGAGAATCGATGCCGCTGTTCCCCCTGTTCGCCAACCTGCAGGACCGCGCGGTCCTGGTGATCGGCGGTGGCGAGGTCGCCACCCGCAAGGTGCTCGCCTTGCTGAAGGCCGGCGCGCAGGTGCGCGTGCATGCGCACGCGCTGGCGCCGGAGCTGGAGGGTTTGCGCATGCAGGGTCGGTTGACCACGCTCGACGGCCGGTTCGATCCGTCCTGGATCGACGGCGTGTGGCTGGTGGTGGCCGCCACCGACGACGGCGCGCTCAATCGTGAGGTTGCAGCCGCGGCCGGCGCACGCCAGCGCCTGGTCAATGTGGTCGATGACGCCGAACTGTCCACCTATCAGGTGCCGGCCATCGTCGACCGCGATCCGCTGGTGATCGCGATTTCCTCGGCCGGCGCGGCGCCGATGCTGGCGCGCCGGCTGCGCGAACGGCTGGAGCGCGAGCTGCATGCCTCGGTCGGTGCGCTGGCGGCCCTGTTCGCCCAGCACCGCGAACGGATTCGCGAGCAGTTGCCGGACATGAACCGGCGTCGGCGCTGGTTCGATCAGGTGATCGACGGCCAGGTGCCGCGCTTGCTGCAGGCCGGCGACACCGCCGCCGCCGAGGCCGCCTTCGCCGCCGCATTGGACGCGGTGGACAACGTGCCTGCGCGCGGTAGCGTGCAATGGGTGGGTGCCGGGCCGGGCGATCCGGGCCTGCTCACGCTCGATGCGCTGCGCGCCTTGAACCTCGCCGACGTGTTGCTGCTGGCCGCCGACGTGCCGGCGATGGTCGTGGAACTGGCGCGCCGCGATGCCCATCGGCAAGCGTGGCCGCAGACAGAACGCGAGCAGCAGACCGTGGTGTTGGACCTGGTCGGCGCCGGGCTGCATGTGGTGGTCCTGCAACTGGGCAGCGGCGATGCGATCCCGCCGACGCTGGAAGCCGCCTTGCACGCGCAGGGCGTCGTGTCCGTGCGCGTTCCGGGATTGCCGCGGCAGTAAGTCCTGGTATCGCTCGGCGCGTCGCTCGGCGCGATGCGGCAGCGTAGCGACTCACCGCTCGCTCCACGTTCGGCGGGCTGGCAGCCGTGTGTCCGGCATGCCGATCGTGGCGAGATTCTGCGTACGGCTTCGATGCACTGCGGCACTGCGCAGCAGCGGCCAATGGCGACCGACGGCCGCAGATGCGCGCGCGCCATGCCTTGCCTCCGTGCATGCAGTGGCCCATGCAGCGCCTATCCGCGCATGACCGATTTCGCCCCCTGCCCGACCGAAAACGTCCCCAACACAGCGAACCGATCCGCCTACAGTCGAGCGCGTCATTCGGATCGGACATCGCCACGCCCATGCATACCCTCTCGCCGTCCCAGGCGTCTCCGCTGGATCGCTCCGATGCGGTCTGCATCATCGGCGCCGGCCCGGGCGGGCTCAGCGCGGCACGTGCACTCAAGGCCCAGGGACTGGACTACGACCAGTTCGAACGCCACTGCGATCTGGGTGGGCTATGGGACGTCAGCAATCCTGGCTCGCCAATCTACGACTCCACCCATTTCATCTCGTCGCGCGATCTGTCGGCGTTTATCGGCCATCCGATGCCGCGCCACTATCCCGACTACCCGTCGCATCGGCAGATCCTGGACTACCTGCGCAGCTTCGCCGAGACCTTCGGTCTGCGCGAGAAGATCCAGTTCCACACCGCCGTGCTGCGCATCGACAAACAGGTGGACGGGCGCTGGCAGGTGGCGTTGGCCGACGGCTCGCAGCGCATCTATGCAGCGGTGATCTGCGCCTCGGGCGTCAACTGGGATCCCAGCATGCCGCAACTGCAAGGCCACTTCGATGGCGACATACGCCACTCGGTCAGCTTCCGCCACGGCGACGAGTTCCGCGGCAAGCGTGTGCTCGTGCTGGGTGCGGGCAACTCCGGCGCGGACATCGCCTGCGAGGCGGCCAGCCACGCGCAGCGCGCCTTCCTCAGCGTGCGCCGCGGCTATCACTTCATCCCCAAGCACCTGATGGGAATCCCGGTCGACCAGATCGCCGAAACCGGCCCGCACCTCCCCTTGTGGCTGGCGCGCCCGATCTTCTCGGCGTTGCTGCGCCTGGTCAACGGCGATCTGACCAAGCTGGGGTTGCCCAAGCCCGACCACCGCCTGTTCGAGAGTCACCCGCTGCTCAACGCCCAGCTGTTGCACCATCTCCAGCACGGCAACATCGCCGTCAAGCCCGACATCGAGCGACTGGACGGCAGCCACGTCGTCTTCAAGGACGGCAGCCGCGAGCAGGTCGACCTGCTGCTCTGCGCCACCGGTTACCGCTGGAGCTGCCCGTATGCCAGCGACTATTTCGTCTGGAATGGCGGGCGCCCGCAGATGTACCTGTCGATGTTCAACCGCACGCATCGCAACCTGTTCGGGATCGGCTATCTGGAAACCAATTCCAGCGCGTACAAGCTGTTCGACACCCAGGCCCATATGATCGCGTCCTACCTGACCGCACAACGCCGCGATCCGGACAGCGCACGCCGGTTCGATGGATTGATCGCAGACGATACGCCGGACCTGTCCGGCGGCATTCGCTTCGTGGCGTCGCAGCGCCACGCGGTCTACATCGAGGCGCATGCATTCAAGCGTTATCTGCAACGGCTGCGTCGGCGCATGGGCTGGGGCGCACTGGACGAACACATGTACGACGGGCTCAAGCTCGACACCGGTCGCGATCGGCGCATGGGCACTGCCGCCACCGCACAGCTGGCCGACAGCGAGGTCGCCCATGGCTAAACCGCAGGATCTGCGCGGCTGGAATGCGGTGATCACCGGCGGTGCCGGCGGACTGGGACGTGCGATCGCTGCGCGTCTGATCCAGCGCGGCGTGCGTTGCCTGCTGGTGGATATCGATGCGGATGCGCTGGCGCGCGCCGTGCAGGCGCTCGGGCCATTGGCGTGCGCGCAGGTGGCCGACCTGACCGACCCGACCGCCCGCGACCGGCTCGCCGAGCGGCTCGACACGGACTGGGGGCAGTTGCAGCTGTTGGTCAACAATGCCGGCATCGTCGGCACCACGCCGTTCGAACAGCGGACACCGGAGTCGATTCGCGGCGAACTGGAGTTGAACCTGCTGGCGCCCTTGTTGCTGACACACCAGTTGCTGCCGATGCTGCAGCGCAGTGGCGACGGGCGCGTGGTGAACATCGTCTCGCTGGGCGGCATGTTCCCGTTGCCGGAGTCGACGGTCTACTCGGCCAGCAAGTTCGGGCTGCGCGGTGCCATGCTCTGCCTGGGACTGGACGGTGCACGCCTGGGCATCCGCGTCTCCATCGTCAATCCGTCGGCCACCGATACCCCGATGCTGATGCGCGAGGCCCTCCACGGCGGCAACAAATTGCAATTCATGGATCCCCCACAGCAACCGGACGAAGTCGCACTGCAGGTACTGCGGTGCCTGGACGCACCGTGCCTGGAGCGCTTCGTGCGCCCCAGTGAATCGTGGACGGTGCGGCTGGCCATGTTGCTGCCCAACCTGCTGACACGCGCCCTGCCGCTGTTCGCACGCAGCGCCGAGCGCGGGCATCGCACCTATCTTGCGTCGCTGGAGCAACGCGGCCTGATTCGCCGATGCCAGGACGGTTGGGAACCGGTGCCGCCCACTCCGCACCAAGACCTACCCACTGCGGTGCAGGTGGCTGCGCGACGCGCTTGAGTAACGCTACGCCCATGGCGGCTTGGGCCATCCCGTGTTGCTGGCGGATGCCAATGCCCCCGCAGCGCGGGCCGGCACATAGCCTGTCCTGACTGCTCGCCCCCGTTGGTCGGCTCAGCGCGGCCCGCGCGCCTGTCCGGGCGAACGGCCGGACCACCGTTGGAAGGCACGCCGAAACGCCCGTGCATCGGCGTATCCCACCGCTTGTGCCACCTCGGCGACGGTCATCTGCGAATTGCGCAGCAGATCCTGTGCGCGCTCATAGCGAGCCGCATCGCGCAGCGCACGGTAGCCGACCTGCTGCGCGCCGAGCCGACGCCGCAGGGTGCGCTCGCTGCAATTGGCCTGGCGAGCGAGCTCGGTCTGCCGCGGCGCGTGCTCGGCATCGCTGTGCAACCGCAGTGCGATCGATTCGACCAACTCATTGCGCGACGGCGGCCGCTGAATCAAGGTTTCCAATTGTTGCCGCAACAGCACGCAGGTGGTGCGGTCGTAGCCCGGCAGCCGCACGGCCAACCACTTGGCATCGAGCGTCATCCGGTTCCGGCCAGCTGCAAAACGCACCGGGCAGCGGAAAAAACGGGTATAGGCCTCCGCCGGCGCCGACGGTGCGAAGGCCAGTTCCAGCGCACGTGGCCGGATATCCGGCCCCACCATGCAGCGACTGACGTTGAGTGCGCCGGCAAAGGCTTCCTCGATGAGATAGGGCTCGATCTCCAGATCGCACACATGCGGCACCAGTTCGATGGACGCTTCGCGCCCCTGTTGGGCGAAGAGATGCTGCATCATCGCCCCCGCTTCGTGCTGATGGCTCAGCCCATAACCGATCGCTTCGCCGAAGGTTTCGCAGGTGAGCATGGCCAGCCCGGTCAGCCCCCAGGACACCGGCCGTTGCCGCATGCCGGCCGCCAGGCCCATCGCCGGCTCGTCCAACAGACGGCGGGCGCGAAGGATCACCGCACGCACCTGCCGGTAGGACAGCAGCAGATCGCGGTCGTGCAGGTCGCGATCCGTGAATCCCAGCCCCTTGCACAGGCGCTCCGGCGCGTGCCCACGATCTTCGACCAGGCCGAGCAGCGAGCGCACGGCGTTGGGAACGATATTGGCGATGCGGCGGCCATCGGCCGACGCCTTATCGGCCTGGCCGCCGACCGCGGCTGGTCGCCTGTGCGTTGCCGAACCCAGGGCGTGCGGCATGCTCAACCACCTTCCCGCGCGTGGCGACAGCCGACGCAGCGGCACGGCACGACGCTGCCGGCACCATCGATGCGCGGCCTCTGCCTGGCGGATGGAAAGGCCGGCTGGTGCCGAACGTCGTGCATGCGTTGCGTCCTCGCGGCAATGCGGGCTCGACCGCTCGGCCACAGCTTAGCGCAACCAGGTCCGCGCGAGCCTGCTCAAGCGACGCACTGCCATCTGCCAGGCACTCAGTCGCGCGGAAAGCGTTTGCGTGCGCTATCGCGCACATCGACGTCGAAGGTGACCTGCAAGGCCATCGCCTCGGCATGCCCGGCGCCCGCATCGAAACGGAACTGAAGACCGTCGCGGCGCGGCAACTGCCGTGCGTGCTCCTCCAGCGCATCGCGCGGGATCGCCAACTGCCAATGATCGGTCGCACAGTTGCAGGCCGCATGGCCACCGGTCAGGCTCACGCTGTGACGGACCAGCCGTGCGCCCTGCCCGCTCGGCAAACGACTGAGGTTGTCGACGCTGTGGCCGGCCAGCAGGCTGGCCAGCTCCTCCTCATCGATGCGAAACCGCACGTGCTGGCCTTCAATCTGGATTTTCATGGATCAGCCGGCTCCATTGCTCAGGCGTATTGCAATTGACGAACGCGGCGCGTTCGTTCGGGGTGACAGCCACGCGATGGCAGTGCAAGCCGGCCTGCAACGCATGCAGCGAGCGTGCGGAGCCTTCGCCTTCCAGCAAGCCCGCCAGCCGGGTGCGCAAGCGCGCATCGACCCGCAGGCGCATCGGCAACCGTTGATCGTCGAAGATCGCGCACGCTGCCTCCACGGGTGCGTCCAGCAAACGCGCCAGCAACGGCACCGGCAACAGCGGCATATCCACCGGCACCACCAGCAGCACGGTCGTATCGGCCAGCGTTTTCACCACACTGGCCAGCCCGCCCAGCGGCCCCAGGCCCGGCTGCGCATCGGCAATGCCGCCCGCGTCCGGGTAACGGCCGCTGACCAGGACCTCGTGCGCACCGGCAGTGCGCAGCAATGCCTGCATATGGGCAAGCAAGGGCTGTCCATGCCACGGCAGCAGTGCCTTGTCGCGCCCCATGCGCGAGGACTGGCCGCCGGCCAGCACCAGTCCGGTCCAGCCGTGCACGCCCGGTGCGACGCTCATTCGGCGTCTCCGCCGTTGAGCGGAATCGCTGTCGCCACCACGCTCACCGCGGAGACTCCGGCGTTGGCGGCTGCAGATGCCCCAGGCCATACACCTCCACGCGCGTCTGCGCCGGTGCATCGGCCACCTGCGGTGACACTACCGCCCATACATTGGCCTGCAACAAGGGCATCAGCCGGAACGATTCCTGTTGCGGCAGGATCGTCGCTGCCAATACGCCCGACTCGCTGCAGTGCAACTGCGCGCGCAGATGTTGCCGCCACAGCGGCCGTGCCTGCAGCGGCGTGTCCAGCGCCACCGACACGCCACGCTCGGGCGGCAGACCCAGCCAGCCGCGCAGCGCCGGCTCGACGAAGAAGCGCAAACCGGCCGCGCTGGCCATCGGGTTGCCTGGCAAGCCGGCGTACAGCGTTCCATCGGGCAACCGCGCCAGCAGCACCGGTTTGCCAGGACGCACAGCGACCTTGTGAAACAACAGCTGTGCGCCGTGGCGCGCCAAGGCCCCGGGAATGAAGTCATAGCGTCCGCGCGATACCGCGCCGGTACTGAGCACGAGATCGACACCGAGTTGCCGCGCCTGCGCCAGCGCCGTGTCGAACTCGGCATCGGTATCGCCGACCCGCGCGTGCCAGAGCAGCTCGGCACCGGCATGGCGCAGCTGGCTGCGCAGATAGGCGCTGGTGCCATCGTGAATCTGACCGGGCTGCAACGCTTGGGTCGGATCGTCGACCAGCTCGCGGCCGGTGGCGATCACCGCGACCCGCGGCCGCCGCACGACGCACACCTGCGCGCACCCCAGGCTGGCCAGCAAGAGTTGATGGGCGCTGCGGATCACGGTCCCGGCAGCGATGACGGTGTCGCCCACCGCAACATCCTCGCCGCGGCGCCGGATATGCCGACCGACAGCCACATCGCTGCGGACGCGGATACGCGGCAGCGCCGAGGCCTGCTGCGGTAGCCGTTCCACGTCCTCCAACGCCACCACCGTATCGGCGCCGGCCGGCAGCACGGCGCCCGTCATGATTTCCCAGGCGGTGCAGCCGACAGTGATGACATCCTGGCCAGCTGCGAGCACCCCGCCGATCGCATGCTCGCTACCGCTCAGCACGCCCTGCCCTGCAGTGGCGAGTGCAAACCCATCCATCGCGCTATTGTCGAAGGCGGGCAATGCCGACGCGCTGGACAGCGCGACGGCCACTACGCGACCTTCGGCGTCGGCGCTACTCACCCATTCGCTCGCCAACGGGCGGACTTGCTGCAGCACGCACGCCAGTGCCTCGGCATAGCTGATCATGGGCAGGAGAACCGCCGGGAGCGATAGATGACTTGGCTAGGATACCGGCGCATGGTCGGCCTAGTACAGGCAGCCGCGCCCGGTCCATGCGCTTGACGCTGCTCGCACATGCCGGCGACGCCGAACCCGGCAACGTGCAGTTGTCCCGTCACCCTGTCTACGCCTATGTCCCTGGTTGATCTCGTTGGCTGGCTCGCCAGTGCCGTCCTTATCGCCACCTTGATCCGGCAGATCTACAAGCAATGGCGCGCCGAGCAAGCGCAGGGCGTGTCACGCTGGCTGTTCGTCGGCCAGATCACCGCCTCGCTGCTGTTCATCCTGTACAGCGCGCTGGTCGACAATCCTGTCTTCATCGTCACGAACGTGCTGATCCTGGTGACTGCCATCACCGGCCACGTCCTGCATCGGATCAAATGCCGGCGCCTGCAGCAAGCCGATCCCCAGCCGACGACGCTGTCCTGAGTCGGATGGCGTGCAGCTTGTCCAGCACAGTGCGATGACGCCAGTGCCTCTCCGCCATCGTCGATGCACAGGCGACTCGTTGCTGGGTTGAAGTTCTTACCGCAGGCGTTGCTCTCCAGCAGCATCGAGTGGCTTTGATGCATGCCCCTGAAACCGCCGCGCTCGCTCGCCAAAACCGCGCAACCACCAGGCGCGACGGCCGGCGTTGGCCTCGCCTCAGCCTGCCTCGGAACGGCGTGTCCGCGCCCGCCCACGCGTTGGCTCTGGGTCGGGGGGCTGCGTGCGCGGCCGACCGCGGCGCGTGGTTGCAGCCTTCGCGCCAACCTGTTTGCGTGCGGCCGGCACGCGTACCCGCGCCCAGGTCGGCGCATGGTCGCTGGGCGATTCAAGTGCACGCACCCAGCGGTCCACGCCGGCATCATGCAACCCCGCGGCCAGCGCAGGATTGAGCAGAAGATGATCGATGCGCAGTCCACGGTCGCGTGCGAAGTGCTGGCGGAAGAAGTCCCAGTAGGTGTACGGCGCCCCCTCGGCGTGCACGCTGCCCAGGCTCTCGGTCCACCCTTGCGCCAGCAACTCGGCAAACGCCTGGCGGCTTTCCGGCTGCAGCAGGGCGTCCTTTCGCCAGCCCTTGGGATCGTAGATATCCGCATCGGTCGGCACCACGTTGAAATCGCCAATCAACGCCACCGGATGCGGCAACGCGACCAGGCTGCGTGCATGCTGCTGCAGCCGCCGCATCCACGCCAGCTTGTAATCGAACTTGGGACCTGGCTGTGGATTGCCGTTGGGCAGGTATAGACAGCCCACCACGATTCCATGGATGGCTGCCTCCAGGTAGCGACTTTGTGTGTCGTCCGGATCGCCGGGCAAGCCGCGCCGAATTTCCACCGGCTCGGCATCGCGTGCAAGCAACGCAACGCCATTCCAGGCGCGTTGCCCCTGCCAGATCACGCCGTAGCCGGCGTCCCGGATCGCCTGCGCTGGAAACACTTCTTGGGTGGCCTTCAGCTCCTGCAAGCCAACGATGTCTGGCTGCGCATGCTGCAACCACTCCAGCAAATGCGGCAGGCGACGGGCGATCCCGTTGACGTTGAACGTCGCGATGGTGCGCGTGGTCGTTGCCATCGTTTGCCGCCCGAAGTGAACCTGTAGCATGCGGACACCTGAATCAAGGCGACGTCACGCACGCAAGGCATCGGCTTGATCGCAACGCAGCGCCGGTAGCGCTCTTGACCCTCTGCTGCCCTCGTTGCAGAGCACACCAGCACGCTGCATCGCCCATGTGAAACAGGCCGCAGCTGTGCACCTGTTGCTCACCGAGCACCGACCGCCAAGCCACCACGCTGGTGGACAGACCCAACACTGGCGGAGCCCCTATGCGCTGTACCGTTCTGGCGATCGTCCTGTCTGGCACGGCATGCACGCGCACGCCCCCTGCGACCACGCCACCGGGCGCGGAGAAGCGCGCCAGCACCGTCATGCTGGAGACTGGCGCCAAGGTCCTGCAGTCGAATGGGCCAGTCGGCAAACTCGACATTTATCTGGTGGGCTTCCACCCGATGAAGGAGCAGCCGGACATGCAGATGGAAGCGCATCATTACTGTCATCAAGTCAACGAAGATCTCGCACAATGCGTGCTCTACGACGGCAACTCCGACCGAGCCAATCTCACCGGCATCGAGTACATCATTTCCGAGCGGGTGTTCGCTCAGCTGCCGATGGAGGAGCGTGACTACTGGCATCCGCACAATGGCGAGATCCTGTCCGGCCAATTGTCCGCACCGAATCTTCCGCTGGTCGCGGAAACGGCCTTGATGCGCAGCAAACTCAACAGCTATGGCAAAACCTGGCATACCTGGCACTCGCGTCACGGCAACACGTCCGGTGATCGTCTGCCACTGGGCATGCCGATGCTGGCCTGGTCGTTCAACCGGGATGGCGAGATCCAGCAGCCGCTGATCACGCGGCGGGACGCGGCCATGTCCGTCAGCACAGCCGAACGGCGCAGCAGCCGTCAGGACCTCGCACCCTTGGCGAAGCCCCAACACGGCGTCGATGCCTTACGAGAGGCCTTTCCCACCGCCACGCAAATTGCTGGCGTGGAAGACATCAGCACAGATGGGCCATAGCACGATCGCGGGCAGCGGATGCCGGCGATCGCTGCCTTGCCTTCGTCGGCTGCCAAATCGTGGCGCGTGGCGGCCGATGCGCCGTGCGTGATGGCCCTGGCGCGGCACTATGCGCTGCGGTCAGCGCGCCCCGCTCCGCCCAGCTGCTTGCTGCAAAGCCTCAGCCGCGGCGAGATGGTCGGCCACGTGGTGGCGGGTCGTCGTCAGGTGCTGAGCGACCTGCGGCGTCTTTGCTGCCGGGATCAACTTCTGATCCAGTGTCTGCAACGCCTCCCCGTGATCCTTGACCATCGCCTTGACATAAGCCATCTCGCGCTGCGTTCCCTGGGCCTGCTGCAGAGCTTGCAGTTCGGCCTTGCCCTTGGCCATCTGCGCCCTCGCGTCTGCCGCCGAGGTATCGGGCGACCAGCGCGCTACCGCCTGATTGTTCGCGGTGTGCTCCTTGACCATGCGTGCAGCGTAGTCGCGCACCGCACTGCTGGGCTGCGACTGCAACATCAGATTGGCGGCGTTGATCTCACTGGTATTGATGGCGCTCAACACCCCCAACGCGGCACGCTCTTCTTTGCTGGTCGCGTTCGTTGCGCCGTCGACTCCGGCTTTGGCGACGTCGCTGGTCGATTGCTGGCCGGCGGCGGCCGTAGCGGCTGCCATGCCTCCCATGCAAAGCGTCGATGCGATCATTAGATGACGGAAGCGGATCATGGCCAGTCCTCGTGCGGATGGTGGTGACCAAATGCTGAGGCGCCCGGCGTCATCCAGCCGTCGCGTCGATGTTCACGTGCAGCGAAAGCCGCCACGGCCGCAGCCCGCTACGCTCACATCGACTGAATGCAAGTCCTGTTGAGCCAGAAACCTATGCAGAATCAGCCGCTGCCGCATTCATGGGATCGTTGTTGACCACTGGCAGGCTGCAACCCCCGTAGTACCGCCGCTTTCTCAGGCACCCGGATCGGCTGGACCGAGTTGATGCGCGGCCAGCAGATCGTCGATCCTGCGCGCCACGTGCACGGCCTCGTCCTGCGAGGCGCGCGCGGTGATGGCATCGGTGCGTGCATGGAAGACGTCCCAAAAGTCGTCCGGGTGCTGCCGACGCAGTTCCGGCAGGTCGGCAGCGAGCTGATTCAATTCGGCGTCGAGTTCAGGGTTCATGGCGTTCTCCTTCTTCGTCTGCACGGTAGTTCGTCAGCGGTGAGCCCGATGCATAGGCCATCCCTGGCCCACGCCCGTCGCACGGCATGATCGCCATCGTTGGACTCGGCTCTGGACGGCACTGCGGGTGATGGGGGCAGCGCTGGGCGAATGCCCGACCGCGCGTGCGCCCCTGCAGACCGCAGCTGATCGTGGCACGCACCAACGACGGCACACCGACGGTTTTGCGCGACAATACGTCCATGAGCAGCAACGACCTCACGCCCGACCAGGCCCACGCACGCGCACTGCGTGGTGCCCTGTTGATCGACATCCGTCATCTGCATGAACGCGTGAGCGGCCAGGCCGAAGGCGCACGCGCGGTGGCGCAGGCCGACCTGGAAGCGATGCCGGCCCTGCACCTGCCTGATCCTTCGCAGGAGATCCTGCTGATCTGCCAGAGCGGCGCGCGTTCGGCGCGCACCGCCGCGCAGTTGCGTACGCGGGGCTATTCGCAGGTCTATTCCGTGCAGGGTGGCACCACTGCCTGGGAACGGGCGGCGCTGCCATTGGTCCGCCCCCAGCTGCCAGCCGACGAGCAGGATTTCTTTGAGCGCTACGCGCGGCATCTGCGCTTGCCGCAGGTCGGCATCGAGGGACAACGCCGCCTGGAACAGGCGCGCGTGCTGCTGGTCGGCGCCGGCGGCCTGGGCTCGCCGGCGGCGTTCTACCTGGCCGCCGCAGGCGTCGGCCATCTGCGCCTGGCCGACGACGACGTGGTCGACCGCAGCAACCTGCAGCGACAGATCCTGCATACCGAAGACAGCATCGGCCACGCCAAGGTCCAGTCGGCCAGTCAGCGGTTGGGTGCGCTCAATCCCCGCGTTCAAGTCGAGTCCGTGCAGGCGCGCGTGACTGCCGCCAACGTGCAGGCGCTGCTGCAGGACGTCGATGTGGTGGTCGACGGCGCCGATAATTTCGCTGCGCGCTACCTGCTCAACGACGCCTGCGTGCAACTGGGCAAGCCGCTGGTGTATGGCGCCGTGCAGCAGTTCGAAGGTCAGTTGAGCGTGTTCGACGCCGGCCGCCGACGTGGCCAGGCGCCGTGCTATCGCTGCCTGTTTCCCGAGCCGCCACCGCCGGAGTTCGCGCCCAACTGCGCCGACGCCGGCGTCCTGGGCGTGCTGCCGGGAGTGATCGGGCTGTTGCAGGCGACCGAAGCAGTCAAGCTGCTGCTGGACATCGGCGACAGCCTGGCCGGCCGGCTGCTCAGCTTCGATGCGCTGGCGATGCGATTCCGCGACATTCGCCTACCGGTGGACCCGCAGTGCCCCAGCTGCGCTCCCGGTGCCAACGGCGCCGCGTTGGTGGACATGGCCGAGGTCTGCCGCATCGCCGATCCGACCACGCGCTGATCACAGCGCGTAAGGAATGACGCGCACCACCTCGCCGGCCTGGTAGCGACGGGCCGGCTCGGGCAACACGATCAAGGCGCTGCTGTCGGCGGCACCACGCAGCAGATGCGAGGCATCGCCGGCATGCGGCAGCGCCAGCAGGCGTCCGTCCTCGCCACTCAGCAAGCGGCCGCGCAGAAATTCCAACCGCTCGTGGCGCTTGTCCCAGGGAGTCGCCAACGCGGCATGCCAGACCGGTCGCGGCTCGCTGCGGCCCTGCATCGCATCGAGCAAGGGCACGCCATAGGCAATCAACGTCGCCAGCACCGAGACCGGGTTGCCGGGCAACCCCAGTACCACGCAGCGACCGATCTGCCCCAGCACTGCCGGCATGCCCGGACGCATGCGCACTCGCCAGAAATGGATCCGCCCCAATTGCTCGATCAGGCGCGGCAGATGGTCCTTTTCTCCGGCCGAGACGCCACCGCAGGTGATCACCACATCGAAACCGGCGGCCACATCCTGCAGCATGCCGGCGATGCGCTGCGGATCGTCCGGCAGCGTCGGCCACGCGGTCGGTGCGTAGCCCAGCGCACGCAACTGCGCCATCAGCATGTCGCGGTTGCTGTTGTAGATCTGACCCGGTCCCAATGGCATGCCCGGCTCGATCAGTTCGTCACCGGTCGCCAGCACCGCGATGGTGGGCCGCGGCGCCACCGTCAGGCGTGAGATACCCAATGCCGCCGCCAGGCCGATCCGTGCCGGGGTCAGCACCTGACCGGCCTGGATCACCAACTCGCCGGCACGCACATCGCCGCCGGCGGCGCGCACTGCTGCGCCGCGCGATGGCGTGGTACGGATGCGGACATGCGTGCCATCCAGGTCGGCCTCTTCCTTGGGCACCACGGTGTCCGCACCGTCAGGCAACGGTGCACCGGTGGTGACGCGCAGGCATTGGCCGGGGTGCACGGTACCGTCCCAGCGCTGGCCGGCGAACTGCTCGCCGATCAGCTCCAGCCGTGCGTGGAGCTGCTGGACGTCGGCATGGCGCACGGCAAAACCGTCCATGGCGCTGTTGGCGAACGGGGGCAGCGCCATCGGTGCCAGCAGATCGGCCGCATTGATGCGGCCATCGGCGCGCGCGGTGGCGATGGTTTCGTCCGGCAGGCGCGCGCTGGCCGCGACCGCATGCAGAATTTCCAGCGCATGCGCGTAGGGAATACGGGAGGGATAGTCGCTCATGCCGCGCAGGATACCAGCGCGGCCAGCGAACTCATTTGCCCTTGACGTGCCGCATCAGCCGCCGCTTGCGGGCGATCTGCCGCTCGGTGAGCGGATTCTTCTTGCCCTCGTAGGGGTTGGCGCCCTCACGGAACAGGAAACGCACCGGCGTGCCGACCAACTTGAAGCGCTTGCGGAAGAAATTCTCCAGATAGCGCTTGTAGGATTCCGGCAGCACCTTCAGGCGAGTCCCGTGCACGATGAAGGTGGGCGGATTGCTGCCTCCCGGATGCACATAGCGCAACTTGGAGACGTGGCCGCGGATACTGGGCGGCGGATTGGTCTCGTAGGCGATTTCCAGCGCCTGGTTGACCTCGCTGGTGCTGAACTCGCGAATTGCCGACGCATGTGCGCGATGGATCGCCTGGAACAGCTCGCGCATGCCCGAACCATGCTTGGCGGAGATCCGCACCGCCTCGGCCCAGTTGACGAAACCCAGCTTGCGCGACAGCAGGTCCTCGGCCTGAGCACGTTGATAGTCGCTCTGGCCGTCCCACTTGTTGATCGCCACCACCAGCGCACGGCCGGCATCGAGGATCGCACCCAGCACGGTGGCATCCTGATCGGTGACGCCTTCGCCGGCATCGAGCATCAGCACAGCCACCTGACATTGCTCGATGGCCTGCAGTGTCTTGAAAGCGCTGAACTTCTCCACCGCTTCTTCCACCCTGCCCTTGCGGCGCAGGCCGGCGGTGTCGATCAGCCGGTACTGGCGGCCATCGCGCTCCAGATCCACCGCGATCGAGTCGCGGGTCGTGCCGGGCACCTCGGAGGCGATCATCCGCTCCTCGCCCAGCAGGCGATTGACCAGCGTCGACTTGCCGACATTGGGCCGGCCGACGAAAGCGATCCGCACCCGTGCCGGATCCTCGTCGAGCAGCTCGCCGGAGCCTTCTTCGGGCAGGCGCGCGCCGACTTCCTCCAGCAGATCGTCGATGCCATGCCGGTGCGCGGCCGACAGCGTCACCACGTCGGCGAATCCGTAGCGGGCGAAGTCCGAGCGCACCGACTCTTCGTCGGTGCCATCGATCTTGTTGATCACCAGCACGGTGGGACGCGCGAGCTTGCGCAACCAGGCCAGGATCTCGTCGTCGAGCGCAGAGGCGCCTTCACGACCATCGACCACGAACAGCACCAGATCGGCCTCGCCCGCCGCCGCACGCGCCTGACGCGCGGTGGCACCGGCCAGTCCTTCCTCGTCGCCGGCGATACCGCCGGTGTCCACGACAATGAATGGCTGCGCCGCGTCCAGCCGGCACACGCCGTAGTTGCGGTCGCGAGTGACGCCGGGCTGGTCGTGGACCAGCGCGTCACGGGTGCGCGTCAGCGCATTAAAGAGGGTCGACTTGCCGACATTCGGCCGTCCAACCAGGGCGACCAAGGGCAGCATCGCGAGGTCCTTATTGTGCCAACCGGAAGGCGGTGATATCGCCGTCGGTATTCTGTACCAGCAGGATGCCATCGGCGACGACTGGCTGCGCCAGCAAGGTGTCGCGTCCGGCGCGCGCGCGCGCAGCCAATGCACCGTCGCTCAACTTGAGCCAGTGCACGTAGCCCTTGTAATCACCCACCACGGCGTAGTCGCCCTGGATGGCCACACCGGTGAGGGAGCGCCGCGCCAGCGCGGCTTGCGACCACATGGCCGCACCGCTGGCCTTGTCCAGGCCCCAGACGGTGCCGGCGTTGTCGGCCACGACCACATTGCCGGACGACACGCCCGGGCCACCGGGGCCGCCATGGTCGCGGCTCCACAGCGGACGGCCGCTCGGACCTTCCAGGGCCAGCGTCTCGTTCTTGAAGCTGGTGGCGTACAACGTGGTGCCTTCGAGCACCGGCGCGCCATCGACGTCGGCCATGCGCTCCAGTTCGGTGCGTCCTTCCGGCACGCCGATCGCCTGCTCCCACAACGGACGACCATCCTGCAGCGCCAGCGCCGACAGGGTACCGCTATCGTTGCCGACGAACACCACGCCCGGACCGGCGATCACCGGTGCATTGCCGCGAACGGTCAGGGTCGGGCCTTCCTCGGAATGGAACCAACGGCGCTCACCGCTGGTCGCATCGAAGGCGGTCAGGCGGCCATCGTTGCTGCGCACCAGCACCAGGCCTTGCGTGACGGCCGGTGCAGTGATCACCTCGTTGGGCACCTTGGCGCGCCACTTCTCCACGCCATCGGCCTGATTCAACGCGATCACGTCGCCCGACAGCGTGCCGATCACCACCAGCCCGTCGCCGACGCCCGGGCCACCGGACAACCGCTGCTTGAACTTGCGATCGTTACGCTCTTCCTTCTTGGGCTCGTATTCCCACACGCGCTTGCCGGTCTGCAGATCTAGCGCCTGCACGCCACCGGTGATCGCAGCGGCATAGACCTTGCCATCGGCCACGACCGGGCGCTGACGCACACCGATCCGACGCTCGCCCTTGCCCACGCCGGTGGACCACAGCTTGTCGACCTTGACCGAAGGCGTGAAATCCACCAACTCGGCAGGCTCCTGCGCCTTCTTTGCCTCTGCATCCTTGCCGGCGAACCAGCCCTTGACCGTACTGCAACCGGCCAACGAAAAACCGACCAGGGCAATCAATGCGACACGCTTGTACATGGTGACCTGCTTCATCAAATCTGCTCCGCCGGATTGGGCACCGTGCCGCCCACATCCATCAGCTTGGTTTCCAGCAGGCGACGCTGCGGCGAGGCCACGTCCAACGTGGTCAGCGCCTGGGTATAGAGCGTGCGTGCTTCGGCCGGCTTGCCCTGTGCGAGCAGCGCATCGGCCCGAATTTCCAGGCTGGCGCTATCCTGCGCGTCGGACAACAAGGTAATTGCCTCGGCCGGCTTGCCGCTCTCGGTCAGGACCCGGGCCAACCGCTGCTTGACGATCGGCTGCAACTCACCGTTACCCGGCACCTGCCGCAGGGTCTTGATGGCATCGTCGTTCTTGCCGGCGTCCACCTGGGCCTTGGCCAGGCGCAGCGCGGCCAGCTCGGCGTAGATACCGGCCTTGCCATCGCCCAATGCCGCAATGTCCTTGGCCGCCTTGTCCAGATCCTTGGCCTGGATGGCCTTGACCACGGTCTCGTAGCGAGCATTGGCATCCGCGAGTGCGTTCACGTTGCGCGCCTGCCACCACTGCCAGCCCAGAATCAGCCCCAGGCCCACGACCACACCGCCTACCAGCCCCGCGCCATTCTTTCTCAACCAGGAACGAACGCGTTCGCCTTGTTCGTGTTCGTCGAGCAGATCGTCGATCGCCATGCGTACTCTCGCTCCGCCACCTAACAGCCGCGGAACATCAATAGGGAAAAATGAAAAACCGCAGTCCGCTTCACTCGGAAGCAGGCACCACGGAGCCGTCGGAGGATACCGCAAAACGCGCCACGTTAGCGCGCTGGAACGGTTTCACGTCGACGATACTGCCGCCTTGCTGAACCTGCACCGCCGACGCATTGCCCAGCTTGACGCGGCCTACCTGCCCGGGCGCATAGCTGCGCTGTTGGCCGGCCCGCACCATCGCCGTCTCCACCGTACTGCCGTCCGGCGCCAGGATTTCGACCCAGCTGTCGCCGTTGAAGGTCAACGACAACGCACCACTGCCGATGCCGGCCGGTGCTGCCGGGGTAGCAGTCTCGGGAGCGGGCGTGCGCGGCACCGGCGCCATCGACGCAATATAGGGCGTGGTTTGCTCGCGCGGCGTGGCCGCGGGCTCGCCACCAGGCGGGTTGGCGGCGGGGGCACTGGCCACCGGCATATTGTCCAGCGACTCGCGGCTAGGCGCTCCGCCATCCAGATGCGAGCGTGTGGCATACCAGACCGGGACAGCGAAGACGCCGGTGATGACCACGTACATCGCCTTGCGAGCGGTACTTTCCAGCACCCGGCGCGCGCGCGGGGTGTGGGTATGGCTGACCAGCTTGACTGGTTCGACCGGCGCGATGGTGGCCTGCTGCAGCAGCGGCTCCAGGTCCACCTGCAGCAAGCGGGCATAACTGCGCAACTGGCCGCGCACGAAGACCGGCGCGCCCAGGCGCTGCCACTCTTCCTGCTCCAGCGCCCGCACCACATGGGTCGGCATACGCAGCTTGCCGGCAACCTCGTCCACGCTCAGTCCTGCCGCCTCGCGCGCCTCGCGCAAGTGCTGTCCGCAGCCCTTTTCCTGTGCGAAAGGGTTCGGATTGGAATCGCTGATCACAATGCATTGGCCCCAGGAGTAGCGGTCGCTGCGTCAGGAAACTCCTTGACCAACCGCTGTTGATAACGGCTGGCAGCTGCCTTGTCGCCTAGCCCTTGCTCGATTCGAATAGCGATTTGTAACACGGATGCCGTCGCCGGTGCAGCCGCCAAGCGGCGCTCGATGAAGGCACGTGCCTCGAAGAAATTGCGCTTGTCCGCCTGCAGCCGCGCCATCGACTCCAATGCATAGGCGTTGTTTGGATCCAGCTCCAATGCCTTCTGCAGGTCGTTGGCCGCGCGTTGCTGCTGGCCAACCTTCAATGCGCAACCGCCCGCATTACCCAGCGCAGATGCCGGCGACGCATAGGTCCGATCGGCCAGTGCCCGATCGAACCACGTGAGCGACTCGGCGGGTGAGCCGTTGGCACACAGCCAGGCACCATAGTTATTGAGCACATCGCCACGCTGCGGCGCCAACTCGGTAGCCCGGCGATAGCTTTCCCCGGCAGCGGCCGTATCACCCCGGGCGCCCTGGATCACCGCGAGCAGCACGAAGGCATCGACCGAGCGCGGATCTTTCTTCAGCGCTGCGCGGACCTGCTCTTCCGCCGCAGGCAGGTCGCCGGTGCTCAAGCGGTTGCTGGCCAATCCCAGCTTCTCCTGCACCGCTAGCCGACTTTTGGTCGCACTGCTGTCGCGGAAGTTATAGGACGGTGCAGTCTCTTCCACGCTGCTGACGGTGCCCGCTTTGGCGTTACGCCAACTGCTGCACCCGCTCGACGCCAATACCACCAGCGCCAATGCGCCTATCGCGATATCACGCTGCCGCATCTCGACCGGCCTGCCCTTCCAATGTGCGGCGGAATTCCGCCTGGCGACGGGTACGATCCATGACCTGGCCCTTGAGCTGGCCGCAGGCTGCATCGATGTCGTCGCCGCGGGTGCGGCGCACCATCGTGAGCACCTGCGCATCGAGCAGGATCTTCTGGAACGCGCGAATCTCCGCTTCGCCGGAGCGCTCGTAGCGCGTACCCGGGAACGGATTGAACGGAATCAGATTGACCTTGCCCGAGTCCTTGGCCTGCACCGCATTGTCGAACTGACGCATCAACCGCGCCAGTTGACGCGCGTGCTCGGGCTGGTCGTTGATACCCTTCATCAAGGTGTATTCGAAGGTCACCGAATCGCGACGCTTGTTGGCACGCAGGTAGCGTGCGCACGCGGCCATCAGTTCGACGATCGGATACTTCTTGTTGAGCGGCACCAGCGTTTCGCGCAGGTCGTCGTTGGGTGCATGCAGCGACACCGCCAGCGAGACATCGCTTTCGGCCGAGAGTCGGTCGATCTGAGGCACCAGCCCAGAGGTCGACAGCGTCACCCGCTTGTTGGCCAGTCCATAGCCGAGGTCGTCGCGCATCACGCTCATCGCACGCACGACGTTGTCGAAATTCATCAACGGCTCGCCCATCCCCATCATCACCACGTTGGTGAGACGGCGCTGCTGATGCGGCACGTTACCCAGATGGCGCGCAGCCACCCACACCTGGCCGATGATTTCGGCGGTGGTGAGGTTGCGATTGAAGCCCTGGGTGGCTGTCGAACAGAAGGTGCAGTTCAACCCACAACCGACCTGCGAGGACACGCACAACGTGCCGCGGGTCTTGTCGGGAATGTAGACGGTCTCGATGGCATTCTTGCCATCGACGCCCATCGCCAGCAGCCACTTGTGGGTGCCGTCGGCGGAAGGCTTGTCGAACACAACATTGGGAACCAGGACCTCGGCGTGCTGGTGCAGCTTGGCACGTAGCGCCTTGCCGAGGTCGGTCATCTGGTCGAAGTCGGTGACGTAGCGGTGGTGGATCCACTTCATCACCTGATGGGCACGGTAACGCGCTTCGCCGAGGGTCTCGGCGAAGAAGCGCTCCAGTCCCTCGCGATCGAGGTCGAGCAAATTCTGCTTGTGCGCCGCCGGTGCCGGACCGGGCACATCCTGCAAAACGGCGGGGATAACGACCTCATTCACGATTCGACCCTCTCGGCCTCAGCGCGAGACCACTTCGGTGGCAGCGAAGAAGTAGGCAACCTCAATCGCGGCATTCTCGACCGAGTCCGAGCCGTGGGCGGCATTGGCATCGATCGAATCGGCGAAGTCGGCGCGGATGGTGCCCGGCGCAGCGTCTTTCGGATTGGTGGCGCCCAGCAGGTCGCGATGGGCGGCGACCGCATTCTCGCCTTCCAGCGCCTGGATCATCACCGGGCCGGAGATCATGAACTCCACCAGCGCGTTGAAGAACGGACGCTCGCGATGCACGGCGTAGAAGCCTTCGGCCTCACGGCGGGACAGCTGCTTGTACTTGGCGGCCACGACCTTGAGGCCAGCCTTCTCGAAGCGGCTGTAGATTTCGCCGATGACGTTCTTGGCGACGGCATCGGGCTTGATGATGGACAGGGTGCGCTCCAGCGCCATGGGATGATCTCCGTTGGGCGGGCCACTGAAGGCCCAAGGTTAGCATGAAAAAAACCCGCGTCAAAACGCGGGCTTAGACTTCTTTACGATGGTCAATTCTATCTGGTCGCGTGGCGCTTGCCTACCAGGGCGTGAATCGATGCTGCAACGCCACATGACCCCTCGTCGCGGGACGGCGTAGACTCAAACAATCGTTTGATTGAGCCCCGCTCTGCGCATGCCCAAGCCTGCCCACTTCTCCACCAAGGACCGCATCCTCAGTGCGGCCGAGGAGCTGTTCGCCCAGCATGGGTTCGCGGGCACGTCGCTGCGCCAGCTCACGACTCAGGCCGACGTGAATATTGCCGCGGTCAATTACCACTTCGGCTCCAAGGAAAACCTGGTCAACGAAGTGTTTCGCCGTCGCATGGATGAAATGAGCGCCGCACGCCTGGCGCAACTGGATGCGGCCAAGCGTGCTCATCCTGGCGAACTGACGGCCGTGCTGGCTGCGTTCGTCGAGCCGGCACTTGCAATGGCGCAGGATCGTCAGAGCGGCGGTGCGTTCGTGCGCGTCATTGCGCGCGCCTACGCAGAGAAGAACGACAACCTCCGCAAGTTCCTGTCCGACCACTACGGCCACGTGCTGCGCGAGTTCGGCAAGGCCATCGCCGCCTGCGTGCCTGCACTGAGCAAGGAAGAACTGTATTGGCGCCTGGACTTCCTGGCCGGCGCACTGACCTATGCCATGGCCGATTTCGGCCTCATCAAGCGCCCGCCGGGCGTCAGCGAGGCCGACCACCGCGCGCATGCCGCGCGTGAACTGATCCGATTCGCGGAACCCGGGTTCCGTGCCCATTCCACACCGTAGTCGCTCCCACCAAAGGCTCATCGCTATGACCAATCCATTGCTTGTCCGTCGTGCTGCCGTGCTCGGTGCCGGCGTCATGGGTGCGCAGATCGCCGCGCACCTCACCAATGCCGGTGTCGATACCGTGTTGTTCGACCTTCCCGCCAAGGAAGGTCCCGCCGACGGCATCGTGCTCAAGGCCATCGCCAACCTGGGCAAGCTCAACCCCGCCCCGCTCGCCAGCAAGGCACTGGCCGAGGCGATCACCCCGGCCAACTATGAGAGCGGCCTGGAGCAACTGCGCGACTGCGACCTGATCATCGAAGCGATCGCCGAGCGGATGGACTGGAAGCAGGACCTGTACAAGAAGATCGCCCCGTTCGTCGCCGATCATGCCGTGCTGGCGTCCAACACCTCCGGCCTGGGCATCAACAAGCTGTCCGACGTGCTGCCCGAACAGCTGCGCCATCGCTTTTGCGGCGCGCACTTCTTCAACCCGCCACGCTACATGCACTTGGCCGAGCTAATTCCGGCCAAGGCCACCGACAAGGCGGTGTTGGAAGGCCTGGAAGCCTTCCTGGTCACCACGCTCGGCAAGGGCGTGGTATATGCCAAGGACACGCCGAACTTCATCGGCAACCGCATCGGCGTGTTCTCGATCCTGTCCACCATCCACCACACGCAGGAATTCGGCCTGGGCTTCGACGAAGTCGATGCACTGACCGGCCCGCTGGTTGGCCGGCCCAAGTCGGCCACCTATCGCACCTCCGATGTGGTCGGCCTGGACACCATGGCGCACGTCATCAAGACCATGGGCGACACCTTGCCGGACGACCCGTGGCATCAGTATTTCACCTCGCCGAAGTGGCTGGAGGCGCTGATCGCCAAGGGCGCGTTGGGCCAGAAGGTCGGCGCCGGCATCTTCCGCAAGGTCGGCAAGGACATCGTGGTGGTCGACCTGGAGAAACAGGACTATCGCCCGGCCGATCGCGTCGCCGCGCCGGAAGTGGTCGAGATCCTCAAGATCAAGAATCCGGCCGAGAAGTTCGCCAAGCTGCGCGAGAGCCAGCATCCGCAGGCGCAGTTCCTGTGGGCGAGTTTCCGCGACCTGTTCCACTACAGCGCCTACCACCTGGCCGATATCGCTGAAACCGCACGTGACGTCGACCTGGCGATCCGCTGGGGCTACGGTTGGTCGCTGGGCCCGTTCGAGACCTGGCAGGCGGCCGGCTGGAAGCAGGTGGCGCAGTGGATTGCCGAAGACATCTCCAACGGCAAGAGCATGAGCAGCGCACCACTGCCGAACTGGGTGTTCGACGGTCGCGATGGCGTGCATGGCGCCGAAGGCTCGTACAGTCCGGCGCGCGACGCCAAGCTGCCGCGCTCGTCGCTGCCGGTGTACAAGCGCCAGCGCTTCCCCGATCCGCTGCTGGGCGAGCAGTTCTCGCCGGGCGAGACAGTGTTCGAGAACGACGGCGTGCGCATGTGGCACGACGGCGACGACATCGCCGTGGTCAGCTTCAAGACCAAGATGAACACCGTGTCCGACCACGTGCTCAATGGCCTGCAGGAAGTGGTTGGCCGCGCCGAGAAGGACTTTGCCGGTCTGGTGATCTGGCAGCAGAAGGAGCCCTTCTCGGCCGGTGCCGATCTGGCCGGTGCGCTCGGCCTGCTGCAGGCCGGCAAGGTCGATGCCTTCGAGGCACTGGTCGCCAACTTCCAGGCCACCAGCCAGCGCATCAAGTACGCGCAGGTGCCGGTGATCTCGGCCGTGCGTGGCCTGGCGCTGGGCGGCGGCTGCGAATTCCAGATGCACAGCACCAAGACAGTGGCCTCGCTGGAGAGCTACATCGGCCTGGTCGAAGCCGGCGTCGGCCTGCTGCCGGCCGGTGGTGGCCTGAAGGAAATCGCAGTGCGTGCCTCGATCGCCGCAGGTCCGGGCGGCGATGTGTTCGCCGAGCTGAAGAAGACCTTCGAGACCGTGGCAATGGCCAAGGTCTCCAACTCGGCCGTCAATGCCAAGGAACTGGGCCTGCTGCGCGCCACCGACAAGGTGGTGTTCAACAGCTACGAGAGCCTGCACATCGCCAAGGCCGAAGCGCGCGCACTGGCAGAGGGCGGCTACCGCGCGCCGCTGCCGGCGCGCCGCATCCAGGTCGCCGGCGACGTCGGCATCGCCACCTTCAAGATGCTGCTGGTCAACATGCTGGAAGGTCGCTTCATCAGCGAATACGACTACGAAATCGCCAGCCGCATTGCCACGGTGGTCTGTGGTGGCGAGGTCGATCGCGGCGCCCTGGTCGATGAAGAGTGGCTGCTGAAGCTGGAGCGCAAGCACTTCGTCGAGCTGGCCCAGCAGGAAAAGACCCAAGCGCGGATCGGGCACATGCTCAAGACGGGCAAGCCGCTCAGAAATTGATTGAAGCCGGGACCCGCGACGCGGGACCCGGAAAGGCAAGAGCCGCAGCAATGCGCTTCTGACTTCCGGGTCCCGGGTCCCGGGTCCCGAGCCCCGAACAAGCACTCTCCCAGCCATTCGAGACCCATCCCATGACCCGACAGATCCAAGACGCCTACATCGTCGCCGCCACCCGCACCCCGGTCGGCAAGGCCCCCAAGGGCGTCTTCCGCAACACCCGTCCCGATGACATGCTGGCCCACGTGCTGCGCGCCGTGGTCGCGCAGGCGCCGGGCATCGACACCTCGCGCATCGACGACGCCATCATCGGCTGCGCCATGCCCGAAGGCGAGCAAGGCATGAACGTGGCACGCATCGGCGTGCTGCTGGCTGGTCTGCCCAATTCGGTGGCCGGACAGACCGTCAACCGTTTCTGTTCCTCCGGCATCCAGGCCATCGCACTGGCTGCCGACCAGATCCGCCTGGGCAATGCCGACCTGATGCTGGCCGGCGGTACCGAGTCGATGTCGATGGTGCCGATGATGGGCAACAAGGTCGCACTGTCGCCGAGCGTGTTCGCCGACGATCACGTCGCCATCGCCTACGGCATGGGCATCACCGCCGAAAAGGTCGCCGAGGAATGGAAGGTCTCGCGCGACGATCAGGATGCCTTCGCGCTGGCCTCGCACCAGAAGGCACTGGCGGCCATCGCTGCCGGCGAGTTCCGCGACGAGATCAGCCCCTATGAGCTGACCGCCCAACTGCCCGACCTGGCCGGCAATACCATCCAGCTGCGCAAGAAGCTGATCGACACCGACGAGGGCCCGCGCCCGGACACCTCGCTGGAAGGCCTGGCCAAGCTGCGCCCGGTATTCCGCAACGGCCAGTTCGGCGGCAGCGTCACTGCCGGCAATTCCTCGCAGATGAGCGACGGCGCCGGTGCCGTGCTGCTGGCCTCCGAGCAGGCGATCAAGGACTACGGCCTGACCCCGCTGGCGCGCTTCGTCAGCTTCTCGGTCGCCGGCGTGCGCCCGGAAGTGATGGGCATCGGCCCGATCGCCGCCATTCCCAAGGCACTGAAGCAGGCAGGCCTGAGCAAGGACCAGCTGGACTGGATCGAGCTCAACGAAGCCTTCGCCGCGCAGGCACTGGCCGTGATTCGCGACAGCGGGCTGGATCCGTCCAAGGTCAATCCGCTGGGCGGCGCCATTGCCCTCGGCCATCCGCTCGGCGCCACCGGCGCGATCCGCGCCGCGACCCTGGTGCATGGCCTGCGTCGCCGCAAGCAGAAGTACGGCATGGTGACCATGTGCATCGGCACCGGCATGGGTGCGGCGGGCATCATCGAAGCCCTGTGACCCTCGGCCGTCGGGGCCGGCAGCGTGCCGGCTCCACCGGTGGACGTATCGGCATTGGGCGCGCGCAAGCGCGCTCAGTGCGTCTAGCAACGGCCATTCAACTGATGCACGCGACCGCGCCATCGCGGTCATGATTTCGCGCAGTTCAATGCATGGCGCACTTGCCGTCCGCCATGCCATGGCTCAGCGGGCAACCCACCACTGCCCGACCCGCGCACCCAGGAAGACCAGGGCCAAGCCGGCGACCAAGGTTAGCGCCAGATACACCCCGATCAGCAGCATGCGATCGCTGCGCGCGAACATCAGACACTCCATCATCAATGACGAGAACGTCGTCAGCCCGCCGATCACGCCAACCACCAACAGGGCCCGCAGCGGCCAGCTCGATGGCCCACGCGCCTCCAACCAGATCATCAGCAGGCCAGCCACGAACGAGCCCACCAGGTTGACGGTCAAGGTGCCCCACGGAAATCCGGCGCCAAAGCGCTGCAGCAACGATGCGCCGATGGCAAAGCGCAGCCCCGAGCCGAACGCGCCACCGGCCATCGCCAGCAGCAACTGCTGCCACCACACCGGGGCGCTCATCGACGCCACTCCCGACCGGCTACCCGCGACAGCCACACCCGCTGCAGCCAGCAGGGCGACATCTTCACTCTTCTCGGCATCACTCACTCCTCGACGATCACGATGCCGGGGCACGGTCCTGCCACCCCGGCGGGGGTTGGGCAGGCATCATCAGCACGCTGCAGCCGCAGCGGCGGTTCAAGGAGGAATGCCATCTCCTGTGGCGGCAATTATGCCGGCCGGCCGCGGCCCTTGTCAGCCCTGGCCTGCTCCCTGGCGGCGCGCAGGCGATCGAGCTTTTCCTTCAGCTTGATCTCCAGCCCGCGCGGGACCGGATGGTAATAGACCCGCTCGCCCATGGCGTCCGGGAAGCCGGTCTGGTCCAGGGCGATGCCGCCCTCGGCATCGTGGTCGTATTGATAGTCCTGCCCATAGCCGAGCGACTTCATCAGCTTGGTCGGCGCATTGCGCAGGTGCATCGGCACCTCCTGCGTGCCGGTGGCGCGCACTTCGGCCTTGGCCTGGTTGAAGGCCGCATAGCCAGCATTGGACTTGGCGGTGCTGGCCAGGTACAGCACCAGTTGCGCGAAGGCCAACTCGCCTTCCGGGCTTCCCAGCCGCTCGTAGATATCCCAGGCTTCCAGCGCCATGCTCTGCGCGCGCGGATCGGCCAGGCCGATGTCCTCGATCGCCATGCGGGTCAGACGCCGCGCCAGATAGGCCGGGTCGCAGCCGCCGTCGAGCATGCGGGTCAGCCAGTACAACGCCGCATCCGGATTGGAGCTGCGCACCGACTTGTGCAGGGCCGAAATCTGGTCGTAGAACTGCTCGCCGTTTTTGTCGAAGCGACGGGTGCGGTCGGCCAGCACCTGCAGCAAGGTTTGCGGAGTGATCTCGCCGCCCTCGTCGATGGCCAGCTCGGCAGCGATCTCCAACAAGGTCAGCGCGCGCCGCACATCGCCATCGGCAGCGGTGGCGATTTCCAGCAACGCCTGGACAGACACGGTGATGCCCTGCCCGCCCAGTCCGCGTGCGCGATCGTCGAGCGCACGCTGCAAGGCCTCGACGATGTCTTGCGGCGAGACCGCCTCCAGCACATGCACTCGGCAACGCGACAGCAGCGCCGAGTTCAGCTCGAACGAGGGATTTTCGGTGGTCGCGCCGACGAACAGGATGCTGCCGCGCTCGATATGCGGCAGGAAGGCATCCTGCTGGGCCTTGTTGAACCGATGCACCTCGTCGACGAACAGCACGGTGCGACGGCCGCCGGCAAAGCGCTGGGCGGCCTCTGCCAACACCTGCCGGACCTCCGGCAGTCCCGACAGCACCGCCGAGATCGCCTTGAATTCGGCATCGGCGTAGTGCGCCAGCAACAACGACAAGGTGGTCTTGCCGCAGCCCGGCGGGCCCCACAGGATCATCGAATGCACCCGGCCCGATTCCACCGCCCGGCGCAGGGCGCTCGACGGCGCGAGCAAACGCTTCTGCCCCACCATTTCGTCCAGCGTGCGCGGACGCATACGCTCGGCCAGCGGGCGCAACGGCGCGTTGTCTACACTGAGCAGATCGGCGGCGTCGCTGGCAGGGAGCTGGGTTCGTGCCACACGTCATTGTATCGCGTCCGGTGTCGTGGGCATTGCGGTCGCGCACGCTTGGTCGCACCATCAGCCATCCTTCTTCAGCGAGCCGGCCATGAGCCACCACCATTCCCTTGAGGCTTATCGCCATTCGCATGATTTCCTTGGCGCGGGGCACCAACAGAATGCACGGCGGACCTGGGGCGTCGTCGCGCTGACCACGGCGATGATGGGGGCCGAGATCGTCGCCGGTTGGTGGACCGGTTCGATGGCCTTGCTGGCCGACGGTCTGCATATGGCCACCCATGCCGGCGCGCTGACCGTCGCCGGCCTTGCCTATCTGTACGCACAACGGCACCGCCACGATCGCCGTTTCAGCTTCGGCACCGGCAAGGTCGGCGATCTGGCCGGCTTCTCCAGCGCCCTGGTGTTGGCGGTCATTGCGCTGGGCATCGGCGTGGAATCGCTCATCCGGCTGATGCAGCCGGTCGCCATCGCCTACGACGAGGCGATCTGGATCGCCTGCGTGGGCCTGGCGGTCAATCTGCTCAGCGCCTGGATGCTGCATGGCGACGGCCACCATGACCATCACCATCACCATCACGACGATCATCACCATCACGCCCAACATGCGCACGGATCGGCGAAGGCGGTCGACCACCACGTCGCACACCACACGCACGCGCACGCGACTGCCGACGACGCCAACAGCAACGCCCATGCCGACCACAATCTGCGCTCGGCGTACCTGCACGTGATCGCCGATGCGGTGACCTCGGTCCTGGCGATCGTGGCGCTGGTGATGGCCAAGTGGTTTGGCTGGATCTGGATGGATGCCGCCATGGGTGTGGTCGGCGCGGTAGTCATTGCCCGTTGGTCGCTGGCCCTGCTGCGCGACACCGGCATGGTCCTGCTCGACGCCTCAGCGTCCCCAGCCCTCTGCGCCGACATCACCGCACGCATCGAACAGGAAGGTGACCGCATTACCGACCTCCATGTCTGGCGGGTCGGCCCGGGCCACCATGCCGCCATCCTGTCCCTGGTCACCGATACGCCCAGGGCGCCGGCGACCTATCACGCCAAAGTGGCGGATCTGACGACCTTGCGGCACCTCAGCGTGGAAGTGCATCCCTGCCGCCATTGAGTCGCTCCGCCGGCTGAGTCGCTCCGCCGGCAGCGCGCCACGGCACAGGCGCGCTGCCGGCGGGATGGCCAAGCGCGCTTACTGCGCGTCGCCGACCACGTCCACCCCCTTGCCCGGCGTGTAACGGAAGGTGTCGGCGGCGAAGCTGGGATTGCGCTTCCAATCGCTGAAACTGATCGCGGTGCGCTGACCGACCGCATCGACCACCTCCATCCGCGCCAGCCCATCCTTGCCGAACCCCAGCGAGGCGATCTGGAAGCTGGCATCGGTATCGACCTTCGGCGTCAACGACAGCCATTGCAGGCCATCGCGCGGCGCGGCTTCCTCGCTGACGTCGTACTGGCGATCCAGACGGGACGGGTCGATCAGCGCGGTCAGCGGGCTGTTCTGCTCTTCGGCTCCCTGTGCGCGCACGGTCACCTGCTCCAAGTCGGGGTCGAACACCCAGACCTTCTTTCCGTCGGCAACGATCAATTGCCGGTACGGCTTGGCGTACTCCCAGCGAAACTGGCGCGGCGCCGACAACGCGACACGTCCGCTGGAACGTTCCTTGACGCGTCCATTGGCATCGGACACTTGCTGGCTGAACTGGCCATCGAGCCCTTTCAGGCCACGGGTGAAGGTATCCAGCTCCTGGCGGGCGCCGGCAATGGCGGTACCGGCGAACAGGGCGGTGGCGAGAACGGCATAACGCAGCGGGCGATGCATCGCAGGATCCTGGAAGGGAATGGAACAATTTTGAAGCGTCGTGGATGAATGGGCGAGCGCTGGCGCGGCCGATGGTTCAGCCAGCCGCGCTGGGTGGCCTCCGCTCACGGCGTGGAATGCGTGGTCTGCACCTGCGACAGGTCGCCGTAGACGATCTGTCCGCGAAATCCGCGTCGCACCTGCTGGTACAGCGCGCGGAAGGCCCGGTAGTCCTGCGGCTGGCACAGCGCCTGTGGGCCATGCACGGCGGCCCGCTGCAGACGGTGGACCGCGGTGACGGTCTGCCCTTCTCGACGCCAGTCGACGCTGTATTCGCCAGCGGCGTTGCGGAAGCTGCGGCTGCGCGGGATGGCGATGATCGGCACGTTGTCGGGAAACCGCAGCACGTAGGTTTCTTCGCGGACGTTGTCGTTGCAATAGAACGGCGTCAGGTTGTCCTCGGCCGAGGTGGTGGTGTAGATCGCCCGCACCGATTCGGCTCCAGGCATGTCGGGCAGGGTCATGCCACCGACCACGGAAAAATCCACCGCATCGTTGGCCTGGAACCGATAGCGGTAATTGAAAGGTGCGTTCAGATCCAGTGGATTGCCCTGAATCAGCAGCTCGCCATTGCCGTCGAAACCCGACTGGGCAAGGATCGACTCCTCGATCCGGTTGCGGTTCTGCGCATTGAGCTGGACGAACATCGCGCGCAAGCCGACCTCACCGGTCTGGCCGCTGTCGAGCGTTGTCGTGCCATCCACGCTGCCGTCGGCATTGAAGCGATACTCGGTCCGGGCGACATAGCGGCTGAGCTTGCGATCGTTGGGAGGCGTCCGCGTGACCTTGCCGTCGCGGGTATGCACCACCGGTGCGCCCAGATCGCCCGCCGGCAGCTGACCGAAGCGCGCATAGGGATTGGTCGAATCGACGTAGAGGTCGAATTCGGGGATGTAGCTGATGGCGTGATTGAAACGGCCCAGCACCGGGATCGGCGGCAGCGTAGGCCCGCCTTCGGCGCCGATCAACACGGGCGTGCTGGCGATGCCCTTGGCCGCCAGCAGCGCTTCCAGGATGACCGTATGGTCCTTGCAGTCGCCGTAATGGTTGGCCAGGATGCTGTCGGCGCTATTGGGTTCCAGCCCGCCATTGCCCAGGTAGACGGCCACATAACGGATATTGCGCGCAACCCACGCGTAGAGCGCCGCAGCCTGCCCGCGCCGATCGTCGATACCGCGGGTGACGCTGTCGGCCAGCGACTGGATCGCCGGCGTCACCGCCGCCGCGCGGCCGCCGGTGACATGGTAGGCCAACCCCATCTTCGACCAGCTGTCGAAGGTACTGGCCATCAGGGTGGGACTGAACTCCCAGGTGGCCGCACTCCAGTTCTGGTTCTTCATCGGCGCCTTGCGCTGATAGTGCCATTCCCAACGTGCCTGGCCGTTTGCGATCACCGGTTTGGTACCGCCATGCAGCCCCTGCACGGAAAAATGCATGGGCAGCGACTTGGGTGCCATCAGCGTCACCACCGCATCGTCGTACTGCGCGAATACGCTGAAGGTTTCCCACAGACTGAAGTAGCCAGGAAAGTACGGCGTGTTCTGCGTGCGGCGCACGCGGTAGACGATGCGCGCACCCGGCGCCAGGTTGGGAAACACCACCACCTTGACCTTGCGGTCCGCATACATCGCCGCCGATGCGCTGGAATAACTCTCCTGGGTATAGATCTTGTCGGCAGCCACCGGCTGGCGCAGTCCCTCGGCGGTCACGGTGTAGGCCTCCAGCACCTCCAGCGTCTCCATCTTTTCGCTATAGCTCAGCCGCACCTGACTGAACTGCTCCACCGCCGACTTGGTTTTCAGCAGGATTTCGTAGGTATCGGTTTCCACGCTGCTGGCGTCGGCGCGCACCTCGTAGTCGGCACGGTAACGGACGAAGCTGTAGTTGGTATCGGCCTGCGGCGTTGCAGCCGGTGGTGAGGCAGGCGCATTGCCCTGCTGGGCCAGGGCGGACAACGGCTGGAGCAGGCAGAGCACAAACAAGACGACGACACGAGACGGCATGGCGCTGATGAAGGACGGACCGGGGCGGCCCCTGCGTACAGGGTAGCCGTTGCGCTCGCCGATGACAGGGATTGGCTTGCAACAATGCCGCATCGCGAGGCAGTGGCACGCCTGCTGCAGGGCATTGCCGCCCTGCTCCATCATCGCCCATGCCGGACGGACAACCCGCAATGCCGCCGCCAGGTGTTCGATCCCCCAAAGCTGGGGCGGCCGAGCGTCGCTACCGGAGCGGCGCGTCCCGGCCTGCTACTTCGGTGGCGGCGGCGCCAGCACGGTGCGGTCGCCATTGTGCTCGGGCGGGCTGACCACGCCAGCCGCTTCCATCGCCTCGATCAGCCGTGCGGCGCGGTTGTAGCCGATCTTCAGCCGGCGCTGCACGCCGGAGATCGACGCACGACGGGTCTCGGTGACGATACGCAGGGCCTCGTCGTACAGCGGATCGGATTCGTCGCCGCCACCGCTATTGGTCTCCGGCAGGCCGGTGGCACCGACCACCACGCCATCGCCCATGGTCTGCACCTCGTCCAGCACGCCTTCGATATACGAGGTCGGGCCGCTGGCCTTCAGGTGCTCGACCACACGGTGCACTTCTTCGTCACTGACGAAGGCGCCATGCACCCGGTCCGGCAGCGCCGTGCCTGGCGGCAGGTACAGCATGTCGCCATTGCCCAGCAGCGCCTCGGCGCCGGATTGATCGAGAATGGTGCGCGAGTCGATCTTGGAGCTGACCTGGAAGGCCACCCGGGTCGGGATATTGGCCTTGATCAGGCCGGTGATCACGTCCACCGACGGGCGCTGGGTCGCCAGGATCAGGTGGATGCCCGCCGCGCGCGCCTTCTGCGCCAGGCGCGCGATGAGCTCTTCCACTTTCTTGCCGACGATCATCATCATGTCGGCGAATTCGTCGATGAAGATGACGATGAACGGCAGCGTCTCCAGCTGCCGCGGCGCCTCGCCCAGCTCGGGATTGGGCTTGAACAACGGATCCATCAGCGGCTGGCCGGCATCCTCGGCATCCTTGACCTTCTTGTTGAAGCCGGCCAGGTTGCGCACGCCCACCGCGCTCATCAGCTTGTAGCGGCGCTCCATCTCGGCCACGCACCAGCGCAGGCCATTGGCGGCCTCCTTCATGTCGGTGACCACTGGCGCCAGCAGATGCGGGATGCCCTGGTAGACGCTCAATTCGAGCATCTTCGGGTCGATCATCAGCATGCGCAGTTCCTTGTGCGAGGCCTTGAACAGCAGGCTGAGCACCATTGCGTTGACCGCCACCGACTTACCCGAGCCAGTGGTACCGGCGACCAGCAGGTGCGGCATGCGCGCCAGGTCGGCCACCGTCGGCCGGCCGGCGATGTCCTTGCCCAGCGCCAGGGTCAACGGGCTGGCCGACTTGTCGTATTCCTTCGAGCGCAGCAACTCGGACAGGAAGATCATCTCCCGACTGACGTTGGGAATTTCCAGGCCAATCACCGACTTACCCGGAATCACGTCGACCACGCGCACGGATTTGACCGACAGCCCACGCGCGATGTCCTTGTCCAGCGAGCTGATCTGGCTGACCTTGATGCCCGGCGCCGGTTCAATTTCGAAGCGGGTGATCACCGGGCCCGGGTAGGCCCCGACCACCTGCGCCTCGATGCGGAAGTCCTTCAGCTTGAACTCGATCTGCCGCGACAGCGTTTCCAGCGTCTCTTCCGAATAGCCCTTGGCCTGCGGCTTGGGGTCATCCAGCAACGCCAGGGGCGGCAGATCCGAGCCATCGGTGCTGACGCCCTGGAACATCGGAATCTGGGTGTCGCGCTTGGCGCGCTCGCTCTTTTCGACCACCACCGCTGGCGGCGGCTCGATCTTGACCGGTTCGCGCTTGGCCTGCTTGACCGCCTCGACCTTGCGCACTTCCTCGCGCTCCTCGCGCATCACCCGGGTCTGCTGCCATTCACTGGCCTGATGGGTCTTGCGTTGCAGCAGCGGGCCCAGCGCGAGCACCCACTTGCCGATGCGCTCCATCACCGCAAACCAGGACAAGCCGGTCGCCAGGGTGATCGAGACCAGCAGCAGCACCACCACGAACAGGTTCGCCCCCAAGGCACCGAAACCGGCACTCAGCGAATTGCTGACCAGTCGACCCAGGATGCCGCCGGCGCGCGCCACATCGCCGCCGTAGAGGCGCAGATGCAGGAAACCGGTGGCGGCGATCAGGAAGCCCACCATGCCGACCAGGCGCAGCGCCGGGGCAAGGTCGGCCTCGGCCTGGCCTTCCTTCTCCATGCCGAACAGCGCGATCCAGGCTACCGCCCCCAGCACCACGGGTAGCAGGAAGGCCACATAGCCGAACAGTTGCAGCAGCACATCGGCCGTCCAGGCGCCGACCCGGCCGCCCATGTTGTGCACCGGTGCGATCACGCTGCCGCTCTGCGACCACCCTGGATCGGTCGCCGAATAGGTGAACAGGCTGGCCAGCAAGTACAGCAGCAACGGCGCCACCGCGATCAGCGCCAGGTCGCGCCACAGCTTTTGCCGGCGCGGATTGTCCGCCACGGCCGCCTTGCGCGACGACGATTTGCCCTCTGCGGGCTTGCTGCGTTCGGGAACCTGCTTTGCCACCTGTAGCCAGACCTTAGAAAAATGCTGTTAGTGGTTGATAATAAACGACTGAAGGCGCGGTTTCAGCTATCGGCCCACGGCGCGCGCTCGAGTCCGGCAGCGGCATACGAAAAACGCCGCACGAAGGCGGCGTCGAACGCGTTCACGGGGCTGACCATGCCATCTGCGGCTCAGGCAGTTCCATCGCGCCGCCTTGATTCACCGGGTGGGGACCTCCACTCTATGCCGCCATGGGAGTGCGCCGACCATCGCGCCAATCCCCACCAACCCCAGATCGCGAGTATACATGAGCGCCACTTCTGCCAGTCCCGCCAAGCATTCCCGCCTGTTGATCCTGGGCTCCGGCCCGGCCGGGTGGACCGCCGCGGTCTATGCCGCCCGCGCCAATCTCAAGCCGGTCGTGATCACCGGACTGCAGCAGGGCGGCCAGTTGATGACCACCACCGAAGTCGACAACTGGCCGGGCGACCCCCATGGCCTGATGGGGCCGGATCTGATGGCACGCATGCAGGCGCATGCCGAGCGCTTCGACACCGAAGTGATCTTCGACCACATTCATACCGCCGACCTGTCGCAACGCCCGTTCCGATTGGTCGGCGACAGCAGCCAGTACACCTGTGACGCGCTGATCATCGCCACCGGCGCCACCGCCAAGTACCTGGGCATCCCGACCGAGGAAGCCTTCAAGGGCCGCGGCGTGTCCGCCTGCGCCACCTGCGACGGCTTCTTCTACAAGGACCAGGACGTGGTCGTGGTCGGCGGCGGCAATACCGCGGTCGAAGAAGCGCTGTACCTGTCCAATATCGCCCGCAAGGTCTACCTGGTGCATCGTCGCGACACCTTGCGCGCAGAGAAGATCATGCAGGACAAGCTGTTCGCCAAGGTGGCCGCCGGCAAGATCGAGACCGTTTGGCACCACGCGGTGGATGAAGTGCTGGGCAACGATGCCGGCGTCACCGGGGTGCGCGTCAAGTCCACCCAGGACGGCAGTACTCGGGATATCCAGGCGCATGGCTTCTTCGTGGCGATCGGCCATCATCCCAACACCCAACTGTTCGATGGCCAGCTGGCGATGAACAACGGCTACCTGGAGATCCGCTCCGGCCTGGGCGGCGCGGCGACCGAGACCTCGGTGGCTGGCGTGTTCGCTGCCGGCGACGTGGCCGACCAGCATTACCGCCAGGCGATCACCTCCGCCGGCTTCGGCTGCATGGCGGCACTGGATGCCGAGCGGTATCTGGACAAGAGCGCTTGACCGAGCAGGCTGCCCGAATCGCCCCACAGTATTGGCGCGGCCACGCGCTCGCCGGACTGCTCACGGTGCTGGTCACGGCCACGGCGGCTGCCGAACCCACCACTGCCCCGCCACTGATGGTGGGCGCAGCGGACGCGGTGCACACGGCGTTCTGCTCCTCGCCCATGCGTGCCGAGGCAGGCGCCGAAGATGCCAGCGCCCGCAGGCTGCTCATCCACTCCCCGGGCAAATGCCTGCTGGCAGGCATTCGACAATGAGCCAAGTGCGCTGGCTGCAGCGGCTTGACGACGTTGCATCACGCGACTGGGATGGACTGCACGACGGCCGCAATCCGTTCGTCGCCTACGCCTTCTTGGCTGGTCTGGAGCAGCATGGCTGTCTGCGCCCGGATTGGGGCTGGAAGCCGCTGCACCTGACCTTGTGGGAAGGCGATGCGCTGGTAGCCGCGGCGCCGGGTTACCTGAAGAGCAACTCACATGGCGAATTCGTGTTCGACCACGCCTGGGCGCATGCTTACGCGCGTTATGGTCAGGACTATTTCCCCAAATGGCTGTGCGGGGTGCCCTACTCGCCGGTGACCGGTCCGCGCTTGCTGGCGCGTGACCCCGCCGCCCGGCAGGCCTTGCTCGCGGCGATGCAGGAGCTGACCGCACGCACCGGGCTGTCCTCGGCTCACGTCAATTTCCATCGCACAGAGGACGACCCCGCATTTGGCGCCGACTGGCTGGAGCGCAACGACGTCCAGTACCACTGGCACAACACCGCCGGCTGGAGCACGTTCGACGACTACCTGATGGCGATGGACCATAAGCACCGCAAGAACATCCGCCAGGAACGCGGCAAGGTGCAGCGCGCCGGTATCGTCTTCCGCGTCGTCCACGGCGACGAGGCCAGCGAGGCGGACCTGCAGGCGATGCACGGCTTCTATCTGCAGACCTTCGAGGACTACGGCAACTCGCCTGCGCTGACCCCGGCATTCTTCTCGCATATTGCACGAGAAATGCCGCATAACTTCCTGATATTTCTAGCCGTGCAGGACGATCAACCGCTCGCTGGCGCGCTCTGTCTGCGGGGCGGCGACACCTTGTACGGACGCTACTGGGGAGGCGCCAACCTGCCCGGCCTGCATTTCGAAACCTGCTATTACCAGGGCATTGCCTACTGCCTGCGCGAGGGCCTGACCCGCTTCGAGCCGGGCGCCCAGGGGCAACACAAGATCGCTCGCGGTTTCCTGCCGACCCTGGTGCGCAGCCGCCACTGGATCGCCGACCCGGGCTTCCGCGAGCCGCTGGCCGACTGGTGCGCGCAGGAGCGGGCCGAGGTCGAGCAGCACGCCGCTGCGCTGCTGCGCCATTCGCCATTCCGCCAGGATTGATCGCCTCCGCGGCAGCGCCCCCCTCATCCCGGCGCCGCCTACAATGCGCACATGACCCGCTCGTTGCCATGGCGCCTGGCCGCCGCGCCCGAAGCGCCCTTCCCGCCCGCCGAGACCGCGCTGCGCGAGCCGGACGGCCTGCTCGCCGTCGGCGGCGACTTGCACCCACAGCGCTTGCTCAACGCCTACTCGCAGGGCGTGTTCCCCTGGTTCTCCGAGGATCAACCGATCCTGTGGTGGAGTCCTGACCCACGCACAGTCTTCCGCACCGACCAGATCCACTTGAGTACCCGCTTTCGGCGAAAGCTGCGGGTGAGCACTTGGACCTTGCGCGCCGATACCGCCTTTCCTGCGGTGATCGACGCTTGCGCGAGCATCCCTCGGCGCGGCCAGGACGGCACCTGGATCACTCCCGCCATGCGCCAGGCCTATCTGCGCCTGCACGCCCTCGGCCATGCGCACTCGCTGGAAGTCTTCGATGGCACGCAATTGGTCGGTGGAATCTATGGCGTGGCGATCGGCCGGATGTTTTTCGGCGAAAGCATGTTCAGTGCGGTCAGCGGCGGCTCGAAGGTCGCCCTGGCCGGCCTGGCCGCCTATCTGCGCGCCCGGGGCTGGCCGCTGATCGATGCGCAGGTAGAGAATCCGCATCTGCTGCGGCTGGGAGCGCAACGCTGGCCACGCAGCGACTTCCTGCAGGCCGTTCGCCTCCTGGTCGACGATGCGCAGCCAGCCGGGCACTGGACGACAGACCATGGCGAACGGTCCGCGCAGGCCCTAGGTGAAGCCCGCTTAACATAAAATTTGCGCCACGGCGAGATGGGGCGTAAAATATCGTCCCTTACGGCCCTGCCGGGCCACCGTGATTGCACAGGATTACATGTCGAAAGACGACTCCATCGAATTCGAAGGCAGTGTCAGCGAAACCCTGCCCAACACCACGTTCCGGGTCAAGCTGGAAAATGGCCACGAGATCATCGCCCATATTTCCGGGCGCATGCGCAAGAACTACATCCGCATCCTGACGGGTGACCGGGTCAAGGTCGAAATGACCCCGTACGACCTGACCAAGGGCCGTATTACCTACCGCATGAAGTAAGCGGTTGCGTAAGTGCGAAGCAAACAGCGGCCATTGGCCGCTTTTTGTCGTGTCTCGGACCGGCCAGGCGCTTCCATTCTGGCGATGCGATGAACGGGACACTACGCCTTTGACGCTGGAAGCGCCTAACCGGGGCCCGTTACCCAGTCTTGCGTCCCCTTTGCCGCCTCTTGGTGAGGAGGTACGTGACCGACTCCGGGCGCTGCAATCCGAACCCTGCAGTCACCGTCGCGCACCGACCGTGCGGTGCGGTGCGCGGTACCCTGCAAACAGGAACCGCCCCTTTCGGGGCGGCTCTGATGGTACGGCAGCTCGTGAGGGCGTCTCAGTCCACCGTGGCCGGCAACAGACGCTCTGGCTCCGGATGCGCTTCGACCACCAATTCGCCGTCCTTGACATCGATATTCACGCGACCGCCTTCGACAAGTTTGCCGAACAGCAGCTCGTCGGCCAGCGGGCGCTTGATCTTCTCCTGGATCACCCGTGCCATCGGACGCGCCCCCATCAGGGGGTCGAAGCCGTGCTGGGCCAGCCAGTCGCGCGCGGTCGGCGTGGCCGACAGCGAGACATGCTTTTCCTGCAGCAGCATCTCCAGCTCGATGATGAACTTGTCCACCACCCGCAGGATATGGTCGAAGCCCAGCGGCTGGAATTGCACGATCGCATCCAGGCGATTGCGGAATTCCGGGCTGAAGCCACGTCGGATCGATTCCATCGCATCGGTGGAATGGTCCTGCTTGGTGAAGCCGATCGAGCGGCGCGATGCTTGCGTGGCGCCGGCGTTGGTCGTCATCACCAGGATCACGTTCTTGAAATTGGCCTCGCGCCCGTTGGTATCGGTCAGGATGCCGCGGTCCATCACCTGCAACAGGATGTTGAAGATGTCCGGGTGCGCCTTCTCCACTTCGTCCAGTAGCAGCACGCAGTGCGGCGTCTTGACGATCTTCTCGGTCAACAGGCCGCCCTGGTCGAAGCCGACATAACCCGGAGGCGCACCGATCAGACGGCTGATCGAATGGGCTTCCATGTACTCGGACATGTCGAACCGCACCAGCTCGATGCCCAGCTGCAGAGCGAGCTGCTTGGTGACCTCGGTCTTGCCGACGCCGGTGGGACCAGCGAACAGGAAGTTGCCGATGGGCTTGTCGGGGTTGCCCAGCCCGGAACGCGCCAGCTTGATCGAACTGGCGAGGGTCTCGATGGCCGGATTCTGGCCAAAGATCACCATTTTGAGGTTGCGCTCCAGATGCTGCAGTACGTCCTTGTCGGTCGCGCTGACCTGCTTGGCCGGGATGCGCGCCATCTTGGCGACGATGGTCTCGATTTCCTCGATGTCGATCAGCTCCTTGCGCTGCCCCTCGGGCAACAAGCGCTGGCGCGCACCGGCTTCGTCGATGACATCGATGGCCTTGTCGGGCAGCAGGCGATCACCGATGTGCTTGACCGACAGGTCCACTGCCGCCTGCAGCGCATCGTCGGCATAGGTGACGCCATGATGGGCTTCGTACTTCGGCTTGAGCCCTTGCAGGATCTCGAAGGTCTCGCCGACGGTCGGCTCGACGATGTCGATCTTCTGGAAGCGGCGAGCCAGCGCCCGATCCTTCTCGAAGATGCCACGGTATTCCTGGAAGGTGGTCGAGCCGATGCACCGCAGCTCGCCCGAAGCCAGCGCCGGCTTGATCAGGTTGGAGGCGTCCATGGTCCCACCCGATGCCGAGCCGGCACCGATGATGGTGTGGATCTCGTCGATGAACAGCACCGCATTGGGAACCTTCTTCAGCGCGGTCAGCACGCCCTTCAGACGCTTCTCGAAGTCGCCACGGTATTTGGTGCCGGCGACCAGGGCGCCCAGGTCCAGCGAGAAGATCACCGCATCGGCCAGCACCTCGGGCACGTCGCCATCGACGATGCGCTTGGCCAGGCCTTCGGCGATCGCGGTCTTGCCCACGCCTGCCTCGCCCACGTAGAGCGGATTGTTCTTGCGGCGGCGGCACAGCACCTGGATGGTCCGCTCGATTTCGTCGGCGCGACCGACCAGCGGGTCGATCTTGCCGTTGCGGGCCTGTTCGTTCAGGTTGCTGGCGTACTCGGCCAGAGCATCGCCCTTGGCCTCGCCTTCGCCCGACTCGCTTTTGGACTCGCTGTCGCTGGCCGAGGACTGTTCGCCCTCTTCGCCGAGCTTGGCGATGCCGTGGGACAGGTAATTGACGATATCCAGCCGGGTAATGTCCTGTTGATTCAGGAAATACACCGCATGCGAATCCTTCTCGCCGAAGATCGCCACCAGCACGTTTGCGCCGGTGACCTCCTTCTTGCCGGAGGACTGTACGTGGTACACCGCCCGCTGCAGCACGCGCTGGAATCCCAGGGTGGGCTGGGTGTCGCGGCCATCGTCCTCGGCCAGGCGCGAGACCGAGGCCTCGATCGCCTGTTCCAGGTCGTTGTGCAGGCGAACCTGATCGGCACCACAGGCCTTGAGGACTGCCTGTGCGGAGGGGTTGTCCAGCAGCGAGAGCAACAGGTGCTCGACGGTCATGAACTCATGACGCGCCTCGCGTGCCCGCTTGTAGCACTGGCCGATGGTTTGCTCGAGGTCTTTGCTGAACATTGGTCACTCCGAACGGCTGATGCCAACAATATGCGGCTTGAGTCTGGAATTTCCACAACCCTATCGGATAGCCGTGTTCATACGGCGTTAGCATGCGGTTGCAACCGCAGTGTTGCAGCGATGGAACGCGCGGGCAAGCCGGTCAGGCCTGCTCCATGGTGCACAGCAGAGGATGCTGGTTCATCCGCGAGAATTCGTTGACCTGGGCGACCTTGGACTCGGCAACCTCCCGGCTATAGACGCCGCAGACGCCCCGGCCGCGGGTATGGACGTGCAGCATCACCTGCGTGGCGCGCTCCAGGTCCAGGTTGAAGAACTGCTGCAGCACGGTCACCACGAAATCCATCGGGGTGTAATCGTCGTTCAGCAGCAGGACCTGGTAGCGCGGTGGTGGCGCCACTTCCGGCTTGCTGGTCTCGACCGCTAGGCCGTGGTCGTGTTCGTGGGATGTCTTACGAGGCATGCGGCCATTATACGGTTCATCCTCGCCCACATTGGACGATTCATGCCGCGCGCCCCACAATTTGCCCCCAGTTCCTTGTTCCGGTTCCGATGATCGCTACCCAGGCTGCCTCCTCGCGGCGGGCCCTCGCCCGCTCCGCTCTTGCTCGTCCGGGCCCAGGACCGGCACGGCTGTCGACGTGCACGAGTTGGTCGCGTTCGCAGGCGCTGCCTCCCGCAGGAGAGGCGCGATGAGCGAGCAGCCGATGCGCTGGCACCCCGATGTGACCGTGGCGACCGTCGTGGTGCGCGAGGGACGCTTGCTGCAGGTGGAAGAAGTCATCGGCGGGCAACTGCTGCTCAACCAACCGGCCGGCCACCTGGAAGCGGGAGAAAGCTTGCAGGACGCGGCCGTGCGCGAGACCTTGGAAGAGACCGGCTGGGACGTGCGCCTGACCGACTTCATTGGCAGCTACCAATGGACCGCCCCCAACGGGCAATGCTTCCTCCGCTTCGCCTTCGCCGCCGAGGCCGTGCGTCACCATCCCGGGCGCGCCCTGGACGTCGGCATCGTGCAGGCAGCTTGGCTGACACCCGAACAGTTGCAGGCGCAATCCGAGCGCTGGCGCAGCCCACTGGTGTGGGAAGTGGTGGCCGACTATCTCGCTGGCCGGCGCCACCCGCTGGACCTGGTCAGGCGCGTCGGATGAGCTCGCCGCGCATCATCGTGGGCGTCTCCGGCGGAGTGGACTCGTCGGTCGCCGCCTGGCGGCTGGCGCAGCAAGGCGAATCCATCGCCGGTCTGTTCATGCAGAACTGGGCCGATGACGGCAGCGGCGATTGTCGCGCCGAGGACGACCGCCGCGATGCGGTGGCGGTCTGCGGTGTGCTGGGCATCCCGTTCCATTTCAGGGATTTCTCCAGCGAATACTGGCAAGGCGTGTTTGCGCACTTCCTCGCCGAATACGCCGCCGGCCGGACACCGAATCCCGACGTGCTGTGCAACCGTGAGGTCAAGTTCAAGCACTTCCTCGAGGCTGCACAGGCGCTGGGGGCCGAACGCATCGCCACCGGCCACTACGCCCGCGTGGACCGGCGGGGCGGACGCTGGCGGCTGCTGCGCGGCGCCGACCGCGGCAAGGACCAGAGTTACTTCCTGCATCAGCTCGGCCAGACCCAGCTGGCGGCGACGCTGTTCCCGATCGGCGATCTGGAGAAATCCACCCTGCGCCGGATCGCCGAGGAAGCACGCCTGCCGACCCATGCCAAGAAGGACTCCACTGGCATCTGCTTTATCGGTGAGCGCGACTTCCGCGAATTCCTCGGCCGCTACCTGCCGGCGCGCACCGGGGAGATCCGCGACCCCGAGGGCCAACGCATCGCCGACCATCCGGGCGTGTTCTATTTCACCCTTGGCCAACGCGAGGGACTGAACATTGGCGGCGTGCGCGGACGTGCGGCCGCGCCCTGGTACGTGGTGGGCAAGGACGTCGCCAACAACGTGCTGTATGTCGACCAGGCCCATGACAGTGCACTGCTGCAGTCGACCTGGCTGCAGTCCGAGCTGGCACACTGGGTCGCCGGTGCACCTCCGGCCCGGCAGTTCGACTGCACTGCACAGACCCGATACCGGCAGGCCGACGAACCCTGCACGGTGATGGTGCAGGACGACGGCAGCGTGCAAGTCCGCTTCCGCCGGCCACAGCGCGCAGTGACCCCGGGCCAGTCGCTGGTGCTGTACGAGGGCGAGGAATGCCTGGGCGGCGCGGTCATCGCCGCCACCGACGCGCCGCTGGAACGCCGGTTGGCCGGTTCTCTTTCTTACCCCGAAGGTGTGGCTTGATGAGTTCTTCGATGGATCACCGCGTGCTGGCCCTGGCCGGCCTCGCCCAGGCCCTGCAGCAGGTGCGGCGCATCGCCGAGACCGGGCACTCGGAGGTGGCGACGGTGCGCACGGCCATGGACAGCGTCTTTCGCGTCGATGCCGCCTCGCCGGAAGCGGTCTATGGCGCGGCCAGCAATGTGGCGCCAGGACTGCGGCTGCTGCACAACTATTTCCACAACCAGGGCCAGGACGAGGTGCTGCCCCGGCTGGCGCTGGCCGTGCTGCAGCTGGAGCGCCGCTTCGTGCGCGAAACGGCCACCGTCGCCAGCGTCTCGGCCGGTATCGCCGCGGCCGAGCGGCAGGCGCGTGCGCTCGACGACAGCGCCCATCCGGATGTGCTCGCTGCACTGGGCGGCCTGTACGCCCAAACCATCAGCCACCTGCGGCCCAAGGTCATGGTCCAGGGCAATCCGCATTACCTCGGCCAAGCCGGCGTGGTGGCCGAGATTCGGGCCTTGCTGCTGGCAGCGGTGCGCTCGGCGGTGCTGTGGCGTCAAATGGGCGGTAGTCTCTGGGACTTCCTGTTCGCCAAACGCGCGATGATCGACGCGGTGACGCGCGCGCTGCGCTAGGCGAGCTGAAGCGCACTGGCCCGCAAATGCGGGCCGCGCCTGCGCCTATGCAGGCGCACGGGGGCAGAAGCGGCGATCGTCGCTAAAGACGCAGGGGGTACGGCCGATACAGCAACCGTGACTCTGCCGAGAACGCCCATGTATTCACGTCCACTCATTCGTCTCGCCGCTCCTCTGGCGCTGACCGTACTGTTTCCATTCGCCGTTGGCTTCGACTGGCCCGCCTCCGTGCGCTGGGCGATCCTGGCGACCATGACCCTCAGCTGGTTGGGCTTTGCGGCCTGGGTGACGTATTCCCAGTTCCGGCGCAATCCGGACCAGACCCGCATCCTGCGTGAGCAGGACCAACTGCTCAACGAACTGCGTACGTTCGTCAGCAACGAAGTCGACGGTTCGCGCGCCGAAGTCGAGCGTGCCCGCGAACTGATCCGCCAAGCCGTATCCGGCCTGGGCGGCAGCTTCGAAGCGATGAACCGCAAGTCGCGCCAGCAGAGCCAGGCCCTGGCCCGCATCGTCGACCGTGCCGGCGACGACGGCAGCGCCGGCGTCGACGTCGCCCGCTTTGCCCAGCACGCCAGCTCCCGCATGGAGCAGTTGGTGGAAGCGCTGGAGCAGGTGAGCGGCCAGAGCAACACCACGGTGCATCACATCGACGAGATGGCCCAGCACCTGGACGGCATCTTCGCCCTGCTGGAAGACGTCAAGTCGATCGCCGACCAGACCAACCTGCTGGCGCTGAACGCCGCCATCGAAGCAGCACGTGCCGGTGAAGCCGGTCGTGGCTTCGCGGTGGTCGCCGACGAGGTACGCAATCTGTCCGAGCGTTCCACCACCTTCAACGAGCAGATCCGCAAGCTGGCGCACAGCTCCAAGGAATCGATCGCCAAGGTGCGTGAAACGGTCTCCCAGTTGGCCTCGCGCCACATGGACCGCTCCCGCGAGGCACGCCACGAATCGGCCGCCATGCTGGAGAACGTCGCCCAGATCAACGCATCGTTGGGCGATGGCATGCGCGAAATTTCCGAGTGCGCCCGTGCCATCGACGGCAGCGTGGCCGAAGCGGTCCGCGCGCTGCAGTTCGAGGACATCGCCACCCAGACCCTGAGCGGCATCCACACCCACCTGGATCGTCTCACCGCGATCAACCGTGAGGCGGTGGCGTTGCAGGAACTGCTGCACCGCAATGGCGGCGTCTACGACAGCGACCTGGTCGCCGCGCTACAGAAGGTCTCCCACCGCCTGCGCGACATGCGCGTGGAGTGGGAACGTCCGCCGCACAAGCCGGTGGCTCAGCAGGGCATGGGGGCCGGCACGGTCGAGCTGTTCTAAGACCGATGCCGCCGCGCAGCCTCTAGACTTGCGACATTCCCCGGCCTCCCGGGGATTTGTCGTTCCGCGTTAGCCTGGTGTCCGACTCATGACGCTTCTTTCTCCGCCCCTGGATCCGCCAACCGCCGCGCTGGAAGCGGCCGCCCTGGCGGCAGCACAAGCCGAGCGCATCGCGCAGAGCGCTGCCGCGCGTCCGACGCTTCAGCGCGTGCGCCTGCCGGCTGCGTTGGAACGGCTGGAGCAGGCAGCCCGTGCAGAGATCCAGGCATTGCTCCACCCCCGCCGCGACTGCAGCGAAGAGGCCCTGCTGTTTGCCGCCGTGGCCTGGGATCTGGGCCTGGATGGCGCCGCAGTCGACGCATCGAAACGTTGATGCCTTGATGGCGTGGCGCGCCTTGGCAGGCGCCTCGCCGTGCTGTTCCATTGCCAAGCCTCAGGCTCGCCAGCCCACGGCGTCCGTAAAACTTCCCACCAGGGCGCTTCCCGCGTACGCGGCTGCAGGCGCCCTGCCCGGCCGATATGTGATGACGGCCCACGGCACCGCAGACGTCGCCGCAGACACCACGACGATCCACCCCAGCGCACGCATCGTTGCCGAAGTTGGGATCTGAAAAGATCGCCTTCGTCGGCCGGTTGGGCAACGCGACTGCCGACAAAACGCACGCGCTGGGTTGCGTTGGCCGCCGCCGCTGTGGCGTGCATGGCCCGTGCGGCGGATAAGAGCGCCTATATCGAATTCCTGTGGGATGCGCGTCCTCCGCATGCGATTGCCCGTCAGCAAACCCTGCAGTTCCTGACCGATGGCCAGCGCGATCACCAGGTCTGTGTGGCGACGGACTTCGCCGATACCGATGTCGGCGGGCTGAGACTGACGGCATGCGACGCAGCCGGCAAAGAGGTCTCCTGCCACCAGTACCCCGACTACCGTGGCGTCAAACGGTGCTACAGCGCCGACCTCGGCCACGGGGGAACGCCCGGGCTGTGGACGTTTCGCGCACGAACAGGCGATGGACGTACCGGCCAAGACACGATCCACGTCGATGCGAAACTCGCGGATGCCTCGCCCTCCAGGGATCCTGGAATACCGTACGTGGCTGGCCGCCCGAACGACGACGCCAGCATTCCGCCAGGCCAGTGGCGTGGGCGTCTGGTAGGGGAAATGACGGTCGATGCCCAGGGCATGGTGACCGATGTGTCCGTGGGAACGGCAGAAGGTGTCGGCACGAAAATCCGCGATTGCGCCATCGCTGCCGGATAGCTATCGCTGTTCTTCCTGGACAGCCGGCGAGCGCGCAAGCCGCTGGTCTGGAGACGCGAGCTTTCGTTCGAACCCGAATGAGAACCGGCACGTCGGCGTTTACGTGTGCCGCGCGCCGCACGGATGCCGTGCGTTGCAGATGCGCCGCCGCACGCGATGCAGGATGCGAGCTGGAGATGGCCTTACCGCATGCCGCAAACGCTGTGCCAGCGCTGGTCCGCAGGCACGAATGGATGCGATGCGACGGCAGGCCGCTGACTGCCCGCCGGGCAAGGCCTCAGCTGGCGATGACCAACCGCGCGCCCAGCCGCATGCCGGCTTCGGCCTCGCGCAGCCATTGCGCCATATCGCGCGGCGACAACGGGCGGGAGTAGAAGTAGCCCTGGATCTCGTCACAGCCTTGCTGCCGTAGCAGCGCGTCTTCCTGCACGGTCTCCACGCCCTCGGCCACCACCTGCATGCCCAGCGCGTGACCCAGGTGCACGATGGCCTGGGTGACCTCGGCGGTGTTGGCGTCGTCGAGCATGCCCTGCACGAAGCTGCGATCGATCTTCAAACGCTGCACTGGGAAGCGATTGAGATAATGCAGGTTGGAGAAGCCGGTGCCGAAGTCGTCCACCGCCAACAGCACGCCGTTCTGTTCGAACAGCTCGAAGCAGCGCCGCAGCGAATCGGAGTCGCGGATCAGCGCCGACTCGGTCAATTCCAGTTCCAGCCGCGTCGGCGACCAGCCGTTGGCGCGGCAGATCTCCAGCACCCGCTCGGCAAAGCCGCGTTCGCGCAGCTGCACGGCCGAGACGTTGACCGCGATACGGCTGAAGTTCAAGCCAGCACGGTCCCATACCACCGCCTGGCGGCAGGCTTCGCCGATCACCCACTCGCCCAGGCGGACGATTTCGCCGCATTCCTCGGCGATCGGGATGAACTCGGCCGGGCTGCACGGGCCGTGACCGGGACGGTTCCAGCGCATCAGCGCTTCGATCGCCGGCGAGGTGTCGTCCACTGTGTTGACCAGCGGCTGGTAGACCAGAGTGAATTCTTCGCGCTCCAACGCGCCATGCAAGGCGTGCTCGAGCTCAAGCCGGCGCTGTGCGCGCAGCAGCACGTCCTGGCTGTAGTAATGGAAGGTGTTGCGGCCGGACTCCTTGGCCGCATACATCGCCGCATCGGCCGCGCGCAGCAGGCTATCGAAATCCGTCAGGCCTTCGGACTGCACGGCGATGCCGATGCTGGCGCCGAGCTTGAGGGTGACATGGTCCTTGCGCAGCGGCTCGCCGAGCGCGCCGATCAGCTTGCGGGCGACATGGCCGGCATCTTCCGGCTCGGACAGGTCGCGCAGCAGCACGATGAACTCATCGTCGCTGAAGCGGCCGAACAGGTCGCTGTTGCGCAGGTGCTGATGCAGCCGTGCCGAGGCCAGCTTGAGCAGGTTGTCGCCGGTGGCGTGGCCGAAGGAGTCGTTGATGCTCTTGAAGCCATCCAGGTCGATCAGCAACAGCGCCAGCACCTGGCCGCGCTGCTGCGCTTCGCGAATGGCGTTTTCGGCCTGGTCGCGCAGCAGGAAGCGGTTCGGCAGGCCGGTGAGGCGGTCGTAATGGGCCAGCAGCTCGATGCGCTCGTTGGCCTCGCGCTCGCGGGTGATATCGCGGAACAACGCCACGAAGCGCGGCGGCAGACCTTCGCGACGATCCAGCTCGATCAGCACCTGCACCCAGATGCGCTGTCCGGAATTGCGATAGAAGCACAGCTCCAACTGTTCGGGCAGGCCACCATCGGCGATGCGCAGCAGCGCCGCCTCGAAGGCGTCGCGCGAATCCTGCGTATACAACGACAGCGCCTGCTCCAGGGTGATGGATTCCTTGCGCAGGCCGTGGATGCGATAGCACTCCTCGGTCCATTGCATGCGCCGGGAGTCGACTTCGATCTCGCAGCCACCGATCTTGCCCAGCGCCGAAACGCGGTTGAGCAACTCGGTCCGCCAGCGGATCAGCGCATCGGTCTGCCGCTGTTCGGTGACGTTCTGCAACTGGCCGAGGACGCGCACCATGCTGCCGTCGCCATCGAATACCGGCTGCGCCCAGACCCGCAGATGATGCGGATTGAGCCCGAGCAGGCCGTTGACCTCCAGCTCGAAGTGGACCGGCAGGCCGTCGTGCTTGATCTTGCGCCAGCCGCTGCGCAGTTGCGCCACCGAGCCGCCGCCGAGCAGCCGCAGCAGGTCGCGCAGGCCGTGCAGGCACAGTTGCGCCATGCCCAGCTGCTGCAGGAAATCCGGCGAGACCCACAGCTGGTTGCTGGACATGTCCAGGCTCCAGCTGCCCATGCTGGCGATGCGCTGGGCCTCTTCCAGTTGTGCCTGCTGCTCGCGGAGCTGTTGCTCGAGCAACTTGTGATGATGGACATCGGTATGGGTGCCGACCATGCGCAACGGCCGGCCATCGGCGGTACGCGATACCACCCGACCGCGGTCGAGGATCCAGCGCCACTGGCCATCCTGCTGGCGCAGGCGAAATTCGGCGACATAGGTATCGGTGCGGCCTTCCAGATGCGCCTGCACAGCCGCACTGACCCGCGCATGGTCGTCCGGATGGATCAATCCCGACAACGCGGTCAGGTTGTTCGGCAGCGGCTGATCGGCATAGCCCAGCATGCGGGTCCAGCGCTCGGAGCGATAGACCACGTCGGTGGCGATGTCCCAGTCCCACAGGCCGTGGTCGGCGCTGTCCAGGCCGATTTCCCAGCGACTGGTACCGTCGGCACCCATCGGCTCGGGAATGCTCAGGGTGAACGCCATCACCTGGCTGCGCTCGTCGCACACCGCCCGCAACCACCCTTCCAGGCGGCCACCGTTGGCAGCAGGCAGCGTGCAGGCGGTCATGCCGCCGGAGGCGGCGACCTGCGCGCGGCTGCTTTCCAGCAACTCGGCGTAGGCAGCCAGGGTGGTCGGCAACCCCAGCGACTGGGCGACCCGGTTGGCCGCCAGCGGCTGGCCATGCGCATCCAGCAACACCACCGCTGAGGTCAGCGGGTGTTGCAGCATGCTTGCAATGACGCCTGAGTCCACTCTGGAGCACTCCGAAAGTCGACCCCACCCTCGGAGTCGCAATGGATAACGGCCGTCCAACCGATTAATTGAGCCGCCGTAAGGAGACCGGCGTCGCGGACCGACTTGCGGCTAAGATTGCGCATCGCCCGTCCCGGAGGTCGTTCGCGGATCATGCCCCAGCCCGTTGCCGCGCCTGAGCCAGCGTTCTCCTCCCCTCCCGTTTCCCGCCTGCGCCTGGCCGAACGGTTGCGCGGAGGCATCTGGACCCTGACCGCCCTGTACCTGCTGGCCGGGGTGGTCTGGCTGCTGCTCGGCAACCGCCTGTTCGATCTGGCCGGCATGCCGGCGCCGGAGCGCTGGTCCGATGCCAGCTTCCTGGTGGTCTCCAGCGTGGTGATCCACTTGGTGCTGCGGCGCTGGGTCGGGCTGATCGTCGACGAACAGGACCAGTTGGCGCAGTCGCAGGCGCTGATGCTGGCCCGCTTCCACGCCCTGCCCAGCCCCGCCTGGATCTACGACCTGGCCACCATGCGGATTCTCGACGCCAATCCGGCGGCGCTGGAATTCTTCGGCTGGGAGCGCGACGAATTCCTGCAGCAGACCCTGCACGTGATCTGGCCCAACGCCGACCCCGATCGGCTGGAAGAGATCGTTGCGCAGATCCGCACCAAGGGCGATGCGACCTGTGCGTTGACCGAGGATCTGTTGACCCGCAGCGGCACGCGGCATGTCGAGATCCGCAGCAACCAGTTGCAGTTGCACAGCGGCCCCGCGCGCCTGGTGGTGACCGTCGACCGCAGCGAGGAGCGCCAGGCCCAGCACCTGCGCGACGAAGCGCTGAGCCGACTGGAGGAGGCGCAAAGCATTGCGCGGCTGGGGTCGTGGGAACTGGATCGTGCCACCGGCCTGGGGCGTTTTTCCCCGGCGGTCTATCGTGTGCTCGGCCGCAGCGCGCCAACGGTGCGGCGCGAACATCGGCTGGAAGAGTTGCTGACCGCCTCGGACACCGCCACGCAGTTGCGCATCGAACGCATGATCGAGGACATGTGCACGCACGGCGAGGTCCAGATCGACGTGCTGTTGCCTTTGATCGGCGGCGATTCGCAGCCACGCACCATCCATCTGCGCGCCGAGAGCACGACCGGGCCCGGTAATGTCCCGCGCATCCATGGCACCCTGCAGGACGTGACCGAACGCGAACAGTCGCGTCGCCTGCTGCGCGAGCGCGAGGAACAATTCCGCGAACTGGTGCGAGTGCTTCCCGATGGCGTACTGATCCTGGCCGACGAGCGGGTGATGTACGCCAATGCCGCCGGTTCGGCGCAGTTCGGCTTCCAGGGCGAAACCATTCTGGGCGAGCCGCTGCAAACCCTGGTCGGCGACAACGACCTGGCGTCCGTGCGCGATTTCCTGCGAACCGGCAGCGATCGTCAAGACCCGGTCTCAAACGCACGGGCGATGCAACGCCGCGACGGCAGCACCTTCTACGCCGGGCTGTCGGCCGGCGACATCCGCTATGGCGGCCGCAGCTGCAAGCTGTTGGTGGTGCGCGACCTCAGCGAACCCGAACGCATGCGCGATGCGCTGGCCGAGAGCAATGCCGAGTTGCAGGCCATGGCCAAGCGGCTGTTTTCCCTGCAGGAGGACGAGCGCCGCGCGATCTCGCGCGACCTGCACGACGACATCGGCCAGGCGATCACGGCGATGAAGCTGTCGGCGCACGCGGCGCTGGACGAGCCGGAGGCGGATGCGCGGCGCGAGGACCTGCTGGAGATCGTCAGCCTGGCCGACAGCACGGTGACCAAACTGCGCAACCTGTCGATGCTGTTGCGTCCGCCGCAACTGGATGCGCTGGGCCTGGAAGCAGCACTGCGCTGGCAGGCCTCGATGCTGTTCCGCGCCTCGCCGGTGCGGTTGGAGCTGGACATCCATGCCTTGCAGGAGCGGCCGGGCAACGAGATCGAACAGGCCTGCTTCCGTATCGCCCAGGAAAGTCTGACCAATGCGTTGCGGCACGCCTGTGCCGGCGAAGTCCGGGTGCGGCTGCAATCGATCGACGACGCGAGTTTCCAGCTGGATGTCAGCGACGACGGCGACGGCTTCGAACCGGAAGGCCCACGCGGCCTGGGGCTGATCGTGATGCGTGAGCGCGCGCAAACCGTCGGTGGCGCACTCGCGATAGACTCAGCCCCTGGCGCCGGCACGCGCGTAACACTGCGCCTGCCCTATCATCCGGTCGGCGAGTCCGCCCATGAAAACGGTGGACGTTGAACCATGTGGAGTCCTGTCATCCCGCCCGGCCTGGAGATCGTCAAGCCGACCCGGCTAGGCGCAGGAAGCCCCGAGCTGCTGCACCTGGTCGACGCGGCCGCCTCCGGCGGTCCGCCGCTGATGCTGTTCCATGTCGATATCGACCACTTCGCCTCGATCAACGAGAACATGAGCGCGGAGGTCGGCGATCAGGCGCTGACGCTAGCGGCCCGGCGCCTGCAGGAATTCCTCGGCGACCGTGGCAAGCTCTGGCGGCACGGCAGCGACGAAATGGTGGTCGTCGCCGTCCGCCGCGACGATGTGCCTCTGCCGGAAGACTTCGCCGAAGAGATTCGCGAGCAATTGGAACTGCCGCTGTCGGTGCTGCCGTACACCTTGTTCATGACCGGCAAGGTCGGTATCAGTCTGTGTCCCGAGCATTCGACCTCGCTCTCCACCCTGCTCGATTACGCCGAGGAAGCCTGCTACCAGGCAGCCCGCGAGGGCGGCAACACGGTGCGGATGTATACCCGCAACTCGGCCACCAACGCACACAGCGAAAGCATCATCGCCCGTCAGATCGTCGACGCCATCCCGCATGGCGAATTGCGCCTGCGTTACCAGCCGCTGGTGAGCGCTCGCGATGGTCGCATCGTCGGCATGGAGGCGCTGTTGCGCTGGCAGTCGCCGACCCTGGGCATGCTGGTGCCGGAGCGCTTCATGCGCACCGCCGAGCGGTTGGGCGTGATCGTGCAGATCGGCGAGTGGGTCCTGCAGAACGCGGTGCGCCAGGCGCGGCTGTGGCGCGACCAGGGCTTCGATGATTTCAGCATCGCGGTCAACGTCTCCACCCTGCAGTTGTTGCGCCCGGGCTTCTTCAACGAAGTCATGGCGATGCTGCAGACCGCTGGCGTGCCGGCCCAGTTCGTCACCCTGGAGATCAACGAAAGCGCGTTGACCAACAACGTCAACTTCGTCCACGAGACGATGGCCAACCTGCGCAACGAAGGCATCAGCCTGAGCCTGGACAACTTCGGCACCGGCGATTCCAGCCTGAGCGCGCTGGTGCGTTATCCGGTGGACCGGCTGAAGATCGATCGCAGCTTCATCAAGAGCGCACCGGCCGGCAGCCGCGAAGCGGCGATCGCCCGCGCCATCATCGCCATGGGCCATCAGCTGGGCATGACCGTGATCGCCAACGGGGTGGAATCGCAGGCGCAGCTGGGATTCCTGCGCCGCAACGATTGCGACATCTTCCAGGGCTATCTGTTCGGTGAGCCGATGTCGGCCGAGTCGGCCGGCATGGCGCTGCGCCGACGCTACCTGCGTCCGGAATCGTTCGCCGAGAGTCGCCCGGACCGCACCCTGCTGCTGCTGGACGACGAGGAGAACGTGCTGCGCTCGCTGGTGCGGCTATTCCGCCGCGACGGCTACAGGATCCTGGCGGCCGGCAACGTGCGCGACGCATTCGATCTGCTGGCCACCAACGATGTGCAGGTGATCCTCTCGGACCAGCGCATGAGCGACATGAGCGGTACCGAATTCCTGGGCCGGGTGAAGATGCTCTACCCGGACACGGTGCGATTGGTACTGTCCGGCTACACCGACCTGGCCACGGTGACCGAGGCGATCAACCGTGGCGCCATCTACCGTTTCCTGACCAAGCCCTGGAACGACGACGAGCTGCGCGAGCACATCCGCCAGGCCTTCCGCACCCATGATGAGCTGCGGAACGGCCGGGAATAGCGATTCGCAACGGGGAATTCGCTAGCGCGGCTGCCGGACCGGCAGCACGATGCGAAAACAGGCGCCCTGCCCTGGCGTGCTCTCCACGTCGATGCGGCCGTGGTGCTTGTTGATGATGCCGTAGGAGATCGACAGCCCCAGCCCGGTGCCGCTGCCGACCGGCTTGGTGGTGAAGAACGGATCGAAGATGCGCTGCAACAGGTCCGGGGCGATGCCGGCGCCGGTGTCGCGGAACTGGATCCACACCTGCTCGGCGCCCTCGCGGCCAGTGGTCACGGTAATGGTGCCGCGCTCGATGATGGCCTGGCCGGCATTGAGCAGCAGGTTCATGTACACCTGGTTGAGCTCGGATGGCAGGCATTCCACCAGCGGCAACTCGGCGTACTCGCGCTCCAGCGTGACCTTGTACTTGAGCTCGTTCCAGATGATGTTGATGGTCGATTCCAGACCGGCGTGCAGGTCGACCATCTTCCAGGACTCGGACCGATCCGAGTAGGAGAAGTCCTTCAAATCGCGCACGATCCGGGTCACGCGCTCGATTCCTTCGCGCGACTCGGCCATCAACTGCGGCAGGTCGCGACTGATGAAGTCGATATCGGCGCGATTGCGGATATCGTCGATTTCCGGAATCAACGCCTTCGGATCGGGCGCCTGCAGCGCGCGCTCGTAGGCTTCGATCAGGGTGAACAGGCTGCGCAGGTATTCCTGCAGACTGCCCAGGTTGGAATGCACGTAGCCGATCGGATTGTTGATCTCGTGCGCGACGCCGGCAGCGAGCTGGCCGATGGAGGCCATCTTCTCCGACTGCAACAGCTTGTCCTGGGCACCATTCAGACGCAGGTAGGCCTGGCGCAGTTCGGCGTGGCGCTGCTGCAGCTCGCGCTCGTAGTCCTGCTGGCCTTCGATATTGTGGAACAGCACCAGGAAATAGCCGACACCCTGGTCCTCGTGGAAGTAGACGTGGGCAATCACGACCCGATCGGCCACCGGCAGGCTGCCGGTCCAGTTGCCCTTGCTGCGGGCCTGGTTCAAGGCATCGGATGGCAGGACCTGGGAAATCCGCTCGCCAAGATTGCGTTCGTCGGCGGACGCGTCCTTGCACAGACTTTGGCGCGCGATCGTATTGGCCAGGATCAGCTGCCCGTCGGCGCGGAACAGCAGGATGCCCTCCTGCATCTGATCGCCCAGCGAGCGCAGCACGGCAGAAGTCGGCAACAGCGTCTGATTGATGAAGAAATTTGCAGTCACAGGCGAGCAGGCAACGTAGGGGACGCCTCAATATACGCTGAACCCGCCCAGGCCCGGTGGCCGGCGTACCGCTTGATCTCAGGCCACTGCCAGCGAACGACCGGCGCGCAGCGTGCTCGACTGCCCATTGGCGTCGTAGGCCGGCGCGCTTTCGGTTCGCCCGAGGTGACGCAAGGCCCAGTTCACTTCGCGACGGCGACGTGCCAGCAGCGCACCATTGGCGCGGTTGGCCTCGGCCAGCTCGCGCAGGCGCTCTTCCTGGCCCTGGGGCATCTCCGCCTCCAGTGCCCGCAGCGCCGCCAGCTTGTCCTGGGTGTGGCGCATCAAGCCTTCGATGTCGTGTTCGATCAACGCCTGCCGTTCGCCGGCGAGCGCATCGCTGAGACGTTGCAGGGAATCGTTCACGGTCATCCTTCTTGCGGTTGGTGTCAGCCGGCCAATTGCTGATTCATGTCGATCATGCGGTTGGCGATGGCGTCCGGGTTGATGGTGTAGCTACCGTTCTGCAGCGATTCCTTCACCGCCTGCACGCGGGCGGTGTCGATCGCCGGCGCCTGCGACAGCTCGCGCTGCAGCACTTGCAGGTTGGTCGCCTCGCCGGTCAGCTTGACGCTGTCGGTGGCGGGCGTGGCGGCTACCGGAGCGGTGCGATCCTCACCGGCCGACGCGATCTTGCTGCTGACGGCATTGGTCCGAAGGGTCGCTGCGGTGGGTAGATTACCTTCGATTTTCTGGCTCATGTCAGGAACTCCTCTACAGGTCGTAGGGGATAACGGCGGCCAGAAAAAAAACTTTATAGATATTTTTCTATCTGGACACTACGACGGTTCCGCTCGCTTCCACGATCCCCTGGACAACCTTGCGGGACGAGGAATTTTCCACCGAGACGCGCTCGTTTTCACCCGCGTCGGACAGCGCGCGGCCCGTCATGCGCACCTCCAGCCCGCCGTTGCGCGCCACCAGCGGCACCGTGTCGCCGCGCCGCACCAGCCGCGGGCTGACCAAATCGTTGGTCGACAGCAGCGTCCCTGCCGACAGGACGCGGCGGGCGGTCTTGCCCACCGCCGCGGCCGGATCGGCAAGCACGGCACCAACGATGCGCGCGGCATCGCGCTTCTCGATGCTGATATCGGCCAGGCTGATGGTTTCTCCAGCACTGATGCCGCGCCGCAGCACCAGCACATCCTGGTTGCGGCGGACCTTCAACGGAACGAACAGCCGCCAGCCGGCTGGCTGCGGGCAGGAGACCTCGACGGTGTTGGTCGCGGTCGGCTGGGCCTGCAGCGCGACCGGACACGCCGGCATGCGCAGGCCTGGGTCGAGGGTGGCCTCGGCCTCGGCGTCGGGACCGACCGTGGCCAGGGCAGCGGCACGGATGGCATCGACCGATTGATAGCCATCGGCCCAGGCCGGGGCGGCCACCAGGAGAATGACGTGCAGGAGCAGGCGCATGGGACCAAGTCCGGAGGAAGACGGGAATGTTCCTGCAAGCGGCGTGCCGGTCTTTGGGGCTCGGGGCTCAGGAATGCAGGAGCCCGGTGCGGCGGCGCGGCACGCTTCTGTTTGGGTTCCAGCTAGGGGGCGGCAGGATTCGAGCTGGAGCGCCCCGCGCTCACCCACCGATGAGGTCACCGGCGCCTTCCACTGTCGTTCCCAAGCAACGCACCGCCACACCCGAGCCTCAAGTTTCCCCGCGTCGCTGTCGATATCTGCGCCATGACCCACGATCTGCTCAACCGCATCGACCAGCGCACCCGCCTGGCTGGCCACAATCGACTGGCCCTGCTGCTGTTCCGGCTGGGCGGACGCCAGCTTTTTGGCGTCAACGTCTTCAAGGTGCAGGAAGTGCTGCGCCGTCCGGAGCTGTTCCAAGTGCCCGGCCTGCCGTCCGAATTCGCCGGCGTGGCCGATGTGCGTGGCCGCTCGGTGCCGGTCCTGGACCTGGGCTTGGCCATTGGCCACCCCGAGCGCGCGCCGGGATCGGAGACCTCCCCAGGCTATCTGGTGGTTGCCGAATTCAATCGCTCGGTGCAGGGCTTCCTGGTCAGTGGGGTCGAGCGCATCGTCAATATCGCGGTCGAGGACATCCATCCGCCGCCGGAACTGGGTGCCGAGGCCACGTATCTGACCGCGGTCACGCGGTTTCAGGGCGAGCTCATCCAGGTGATCGACGTCGAAAGCGTGCTGGCCGACATCGCCAAGGTCAGCAAGGACGTCCAACTCGACCCCTCGCTGGAGCTGGTCACCTCCGACCGGCAGTTCCAGGTGCTGGTGGTCGACGATTCCCGCGTGGCGCGCCAGCAGATTCGCAGCCTGCTCGACCAATTGGGCGTGGCCGCCACCCTGCTCTCGGACGGCCGGCAGGCGCTGGACCACCTGCTGCAGGTGGCCGCATCGGGCGAGAACCCGGCCGAGCGCTATGCGATGGTCATCTCCGACATCGAAATGCCGGCGATGGACGGCTATACGCTGACGACGGAAATCCGGCGCACGCCGGGCCTGCAAGGCCTGTACGTGCTGTTGCACACCTCGCTGTCGGGCGTGTTCAACAACGCCATGGTCGAGCAAGTCGGCGCCAATGCCTTCGTGGCCAAGTACAGCGCCGCCGAGCTGGCCGATTACGTGCTGGCCCGCCTCCGGGTCGTGGCCGAAGCGGCCTGACCCTTGCAGGTGGCGGGCCAGGCCCCGCCACCACAGCCTTCCTGAGCATTGCACTGCCGGCGCTTGCCGGCTGCCGGCGGGCAGACCCCCGGCCTGGACCATCGCCGACGTTCATGTCTGGACGCCTCCTGCGTCCTGAGTCCAGCAATCCCCTGCTCCGCGGGGGGCCCAGTGGCACAAACCTTGCTTTCTCCCTGGCAACACCTCGCGGGAGAACACCGTGTCCAATCCCATCGCTTCCTTCCTCGGCGTCCATGGCGACGCCCTGCCGCTGCGCGAGCAGCGCATGAAGCTGATTGCCAGCAATCTGAGCAATGTCGACACGCCTGGGTACAAGGCCAAGGACCTGGACTTCGAAGCCGCGCTGAAATCGGCCGAGGGCGTGCGCGACGGCAGCCAGCTGCAGACCAGCGACAGCAAGCATTTCCAGGTCGGCGGCAGCCCCGGGCTCAATCCGTTCCAGTTCACCCGCGAAGCCAACCAGCCCAGTCTGGACGGCAACACCGTCGACCCGGATGCCGAACGCGCCGCCTACGGCCGCGCCGCGCTGGAATACCGGGCCTCGCTGAGCTTCCTTGAATCCAAGGTGCGCTCGATGCTCACCGCGATCACAGGCCAATAAGCCATGAGCAATCTTCCAATCTTCGATGTGGCCGGCTCGGCGCTGCGCGCCCAGTCGGTGCGCCTGAGCACCATCGCCTCCAACCTGGCCAACGCCGACACGGTGGCGGGCTCGGCCGAGGCGACCTACAAGCCGATCGAGCCGATCTTCCAGGCCCAGCAAAACCGCCAGGACCCGAGCCTGACCGGGGTGAACGTCAAAGAGATCACCACCACCAACGCGCCGCCGATCCGTCGCTACGAGCCCGGACATCCGCTGGCCGACGCCGATGGTTATGTGTTCTCGCCCGACGTGGACCCGGTCTCGCAGATGGTCAACCTCATCTCCGCCTCGCGTAACTACCAGGCCGGGGTGGAAGTGCTCAACACCGCCAAGGATCTGGCGCTCGCCACCTTGACCATGGGTCGCTGACCCGCCAACCCGGAATTTTCCAGATGAGCACCTCGATCAACAGCGACATTTACAACAGCCTGGGCTTGAGCGCGAGCAGCGCGACTCCGACCAAAAAGAAGGAGGAATCGCTCGGACAGGCCGACTTCCTGAAATTGATGACCGAGCAGCTGAAATACCAGGATCCGCTCAAGCCGATGGAAAACAGCGCCTTTCTCGGCCAGCTGGCGCAATTCTCCACCGTGCAGGGCATCGGCGATCTCAACAAGACCGTCACCGGGTTTTCGACCTCGATGAACAGCGATCAGGTGCTGCGCGGCGCGGCCTTGGTCGGCCACCAGGTGCTGGTGCCCTCGGCGCAGGTCGCATTGGATGCCACCGGCAGTGCCCAGGGCGCGGTCGCCGCCACTGCGGCCGGCACGGTCAATTTCGACATCACCAACGCGAATGGTCAGGTCGTCAAGACCTTGAGCGTGCAGACCACCGCGGCCGGCGAAACGCCATTTGCCTGGGATGGCACCGATGCCAACGGCAACCGCCTGCCGCCCGGCAAGTACGGCATCACCGCAACGCAGATCGCCGCCAACACCGGCGACAAGAGCAAGTTGTCCACCTACGTCAACGCCCCGGTGGACAGCGTCACCATCGGCTCGGACGGCCTGTACCTCAACCTGACGGGGCTGGGGACGGCCCCGATCGCCAACGTGCTCCGCGTCAGCTGAGCCGGCACTCGAACACCAACGGAGCTCATCCATGGCTTTCAATACCTCGTTGTCCGGCATCAACGCAGCCAATGCCGATCTGAACGTCACCTCCAACAACATCGCCAACGTCAACACGACCGGCTTCAAGGAGTCGCGCGCCGAGTTCGCCGACATGTTCCAGACCACCAGCTACGGCCTGTCGCGCAATGCGGTCGGCTCCGGCGTGCGGGTCAGCAACGTGGCTCAGCAGTTCTCGCAGGGCAATATCGACCCGACCGGGCGTAGCCTGGATCTGGCCGTCTCCGGCGAAGGCTTCTTCACCGTGTCGTCCAATGGCGCACGCATGTACACCCGCGCCGGCAACTTCCAGACCGACTCCAATGGGTATGTGATCAACCCGCAAGGCGCGCGCCTGCAGGTGTTTGCGCCCAATGCCAGCGGCAACGGTTTCGACGTCGGCCGCCTGTCGGATCTGCAGCTGTTGACCACCGACAGCCCGCCCAAGCCAAGCTCCACGGTCAATCTGTCCTTCACCCTGCCCGGCAACGCCAGTGCACCGACCGTGACCCCGTTCGACCCGGCCGACGACAGGACCTACAACCACTCCACCGGCGGCATCAATGTCTACGACTCGCTGGGCGTCAGCCACGTGCAGACCTCCTACTTCGTCAAGACCGCCAATCCCAACGAATGGCAGGTCCACAACTACGTCGACGGTGTCGCCGTGGGCGCACCGACCACGCTGCAGTATTCGGACACTGGCGCGCTGACCACGCCCGCCAACGGCATCATCGCGATGGACCCGTTCACCCCCAGCACCGGCGCCGGTGTGTTGAACATGCGCCTGGATGTCAGCGGTTCGACGCAGTACGGCGAATCGTTCGCCCTGCGCGATACCCGCCAGGACGGCTACGCCAGCGGCAAGCTCAACGAGATCAGCATCGACACCAGCGGCGTGGTGTTTGCGCGCTATTCCAACGGCGCCGACAAGGCGCTGGGCCAGGTCGCCCTGAGCACGTTCGTCAACCCACAGGGCCTGCAGTCGCAGGGCAACAACATGTGGGCCGAAAGCTACACCTCCGGCGCCCCGCGCACCGGCGCACCGGACACCTCGGACCTGGGACAGATCGAATCCGGCTCGCTGGAGTCCTCGACCGTCGACCTGACCGCACAATTGGTCAACATGATCGTGGCGCAGCGTAATTTCCAGGCCAATGCGCAGATGATTTCGACCCAGGACCAGGTCACGCAGACGATCATCAATATTCGTTGATGAGTGAGGGGGGGACCCGGGACCCGGGACCCGGGACCCGGGACCCGGAAAAGCGTAGGCCGCCGGGTCGCCCTGTTCGCTTTCCAGGTCCACCCGCCTTTCCCAGCTCCACCGCTCCTGCTCTTACGGGTCCCGAATCCCGAGTCCCGGGTCCGGGCTCTAAAAGCCTTACCGCTCCTGCTTCACGGGTCCCGGGCCCCGAGTCCCGGCTCTCAAAGGAATTCCCATGGACAAAGCCCTCTACGTCGCCATGACCGGTGCCCGCGCCTCGCTGCAGGCCCAGGGCACGGTGTCGCACAATCTCGCCAATGTGGACACGGTGGGCTTCAAGGCTGCGCTGGCCAATACCGAGGCCTTCAAGATCCAGGGCAAGGGCTATCCCTCGCGCATCGACGCACTGCATGTGGATCAGGGCTTCGATCGCAGCCAGGGCCATCAGAAGGTCACCGGCAATCCGCTGGATGTGTCGCTGCAACAGGACCGCTGGCTGGCAGTGCAGTCGCCGGACGGCAAGGAGGCCTATACGCGCAATGGCGAGTTGGCGCTCACCGCCAATGGCCAGCTGGTCACTGCCAACGGACATGCGGTGCTGGATGAGGCCGGCAACCCGATGGTGATCCCGCCGCACCAGGCGATGGAGATCGGCGGCGACGGCAGCATTTCCATCATTCCGCAGGGCGAAGGCCCGCAGACCATGGCCATCGTCGGCAAGATGAAAGTCGTCGATGCGCCCGCCGACCGTTTGACGCGGCGCCCGGACGGGCTGATGCGCAATGTCAGCACCGATCCCGCCCAGGCCTTCCCGCTGGCCACCGGCAAGACCGTCAACAGCGGCATGTTGGAAGGCAGTAATGTCGATGCGGCCGGTGCGCTGGTGGAAATGATCCAGTTGCAGCGCCAGTTCGAAATGCAGGTGAAGCTGATCAAGACCGGCGACGACAACGCCCAATCGGCCAATAGCCTGCTACGACTGAACGGCTGACGCCGTCGTCGCCGCCCGCGGCGGCGCGCACGCCGCCAGCCTTGCTTGGCCTCGGCGTTCCCGCGCCCGGCATCGCCTGCGTGACTCGCTCATCTGTGAACAGGCGCGACCGGCCCGCCCGCACCCGCCGCCGAGTCTCTTCCTCACGCTGGCCAGCCGTCTGCCGTCACGCTGCGCTTGCTGTTCCATCACAGGCCGCGCGGCATGCGCGCATTGCGCATTGCCCTAGCCGCCTGGGCGGCGGCGACACCTGCCAGACCGGCAAAAACGTGATCGACCGCGAGTAGGCCAAAAAACCGGCACTGCTTTGGCACGGCACATGCATCTATCCCCGCATCCCGGACGACGTTCGGGACTTAGACGAGGAATCGGGTCATGAATCAGGCTTTGTGGGTCGCCAAAACCGGACTGGACGCGCAACAGACGCGCATGTCGGTCATCTCCAACAACCTGGCCAACACCAACACCACCGGCTTCAAGCGCGATCGTGCCGCCTTCGAAGACCTGCTGTACCAACAGGTCCGCCAACCCGGCGGCTCCACCTCGGCACAGACGCAGTTGCCGACCGGCCTGCAGCTGGGCACCGGTGTGCGCGTGGTCTCCACCTTCAAGGGCTTCGACCAGGGTAGCCAGCAGCAAACCGGCCGCGCGCTCGACGTGATGGTCAACGGCCGCGGCTTCTTCGAAGTGCAGATGCCCGACGGCACCTCGGCCTATACCCGCGATGGCACGTTCCAGATCAACGCGCAGGGCGAGCTGGTCACCAATAGCGGGTATCCGTTGCAGCCCGGCATCCAGATTCCCGAGGGTGCGCAGTCGCTGACCATCGGCAACGACGGCACCATCAGCGTCACCGTTGCCGGCCAGGCTGCCGCGCAGGAAATCGGCGCGTTGACGCTGACCGACTTCATCAATCCCTCGGGCCTGCAGGCCAAGGGCGAGAACCTGTTCGTCGAAACCACCGCCTCCGGCCCGGCCCAGAACGGCACGCCCGGCCTCAATGGCCTGGGCACCACCGTGCAGGGCGCGCTGGAAGGCAGCAACGTCAATACCGTGGAAGAGCTGGTGAGCATGATCGAAACCCAGCGCGCCTACGAAATGAACGCCAAGGCGATTTCCACCACCGATTCGATGCTCGGCTACTTGAACAACAACGTCTGAGCGGCTCGCCGCTCGTTGACCTCCAGGACCGCACGCCATGTCACGTCTGCCCACCCTTTCCTCGGCCTGCCTGGCCGCCACCTGCAGCCTGTTGCTGGGCGGCTGCGTGGCAGCCGGCGACGTTCGTCCCTACGCGGCGATGGCACCGATCGTGCCGGTGGTCGCACCGACCGTGCAGCCGACCGCCGGCGCCATCTACGCCGCCGGCCCCGGCCTGAACCTGTACGGCGATCGCCGCGCACGCGATGTCGGCGATCTGCTGACCATCACCCTGATCGAGAGCACCACCGCCTCCTCCAGCGCCAACACCAGCACCAGCAAGAAGGACGCCACCACGATGGCATCCCCCACCCTGCTGGGTGCGCCGCTGACGGTGGGTGGACTGGACGTGCTGCAGAACACCCTCAAGGGCGACCGCGCCTTCGATGGCAAGGGCAATACGGCGCAGAGCAATCGCATGCAGGGCAGCGTGACGGTCACCGTGATCCAGCGCCTGCCCAACGGCAACCTGGTCGTGCAGGGGCAGAAGAATCTGCGTCTGAACCAGGGCGACGAGCTGGTGCAGGTGCAAGGCATCGTCCGCGCTGCCGACATCGCGCCGGACAACACCATCCCCTCCAGCAAGGTGGCCGAAGCGCGTATCGCTTACGGCGGCCGCGGCGCGATCGCGCAATCCAACGCGATGGGCTGGCTGAGCCGCTTCTTCAATTCCCGTCTGTCGCCTTACTGAGCCTGCGACCATGAACCTGTCTTCCCTGTCCTTTCGTCTGCTGGCCACGTTGCTGGGTGCCTGCGTGGTCGTCGCGCCGGCCTCGGCCGAGCGCATCAAGGATCTTGCCCAGGTCGGCGGCGTGCGCGGCAACGCGCTGGTCGGCTACGGCCTGGTGGTCGGCCTGGACGGCAGCGGCGATCGCACCAGCCAGGCGCCTTTCACCGTGCAGAGCCTGAAGAACCTGCTCGGCGAACTCGGCGTCAATGTTCCGGCGAACGTCAATCCGCAGCTGAAGAACGTCGCCGCAGTGGCCATCCATGCCGAGCTGCCGCCGTTCGCCAAACCCGGCCAGCCGATCGACATCACCGTGTCCTCGATCGGTAACGCGGTGTCGCTGCGCGGCGGCTCCTTGCTGATGGCGCCGCTGAAGGGCGCCGACGGCCAGGTGTATGCGGTCGCCCAGGGCAACCTGGTGGTCGGCGGCTTCGGCGCGCAGGGCAAGGACGGCTCACGTGTGTCGGTCAATATCCCCAGCGTCGGCCGCATTCCCAATGGCGCCACGGTGGAGCGCGCACTGCCGGACGTGTTCGCCGGCAGCGGCGAAATCACCCTGAACCTGCATCAGAACGACTTCACGACCGTCGCCCGCATGGTCGCGGCGATCGACAACAGCTTCGGCGCCGGCACCGCGCGCGCGGTGGACGGCGTGACGGTGGCGGTCCGCTCGCCGACCGATCCGGGTGCGCGCATCGGGCTGCTGTCGCGGCTGGAAAACGTCGAGCTCTCGCCCGGCGATGCGCCGGCCAAGGTCGTGGTCAATGCACGCACCGGCACCGTGGTCATCGGCCAACTGGTGCGGGTGATGCCGGCGGCGATCGCGCATGGCTCGCTGACGGTGACCATCAGCGAGAACACCAACGTCAGCCAGCCCGGCGCCTTCAGCGGCGGCCGGACGGCGGTGACGCCGCAGTCCACCATCACGGCCACCTCCGAAGGGAGCCGCATGTTCAAGTTCGAAGGCGGCACCACGCTCGATCAGATCGTTCGCGCGGTCAACGAGGTCGGCGCGGCCCCCGGCGACCTGGTCGCCATCCTGGAAGCCCTGAAGCAGGCTGGCGCGCTGACGGCGGAGTTAGAGGTGATCTGACATGCGTATCGCAGCCTCGCCCATTGATCTCAACCCGAGCACCAAGGCCGATCCCGCCAAGATCGACAAGGTCTCGCGTCAGCTCGAAGGACAATTCGCGCAGATGCTGGTCAAGAGCATGCGCGATGCGAGCTTCGGCGATTCGCTGTTTCCCGGCGAGAACCAGATGTTCCGGGAAATGTACGACCAGCGCATGGCCAAGGCCATGACCGACGGCAAGGGACTAGGGCTGTCGGCGATGATCGCCAAACAGTTGGGCGGCGGTGAGAGCAACGGTCCGGCACTCAATACCTCGCTGAGCACGGCGCAGGCGGCCAAGGCCTATGCGCTGGTTGCCGGCAAGCGCGACGCCAGCCTGCCGCTGGACGCCACCCGCGGCGTCGGCGCGGCCGGCGGCGTGGGCATGAGTCAGGTCCTGGACCTGATCGCCGGGCGCACCAGCAGCAGCGCAACCGGCGATGGCGACGATGCGGCGGCGGTGAGCTGGCCATCGGCCAACGATCGCTGGAGCGATGTCACTGCGGAAGGCGACGGGGCGATCGATGCGGTCGGCGCCAGCGCAGCCTCTACAGCGGCCGCCAGCCTGGGCGAACGCACACCGGAAGGCTTTGTCGCCAAGATCTGGACGCATGCACAGAAAGCCGCGCGCGAGCTTGGCGTGGATCCGCGTGCGCTGGTTGCGCAGGCAGCGCTGGAAACTGGCTGGGGCCGGCGCGGCATCGGCAACGGCGGCGATTCCAACAACCTGTTCGGCATCAAGGCCACCGGTTGGAACGGTGCCAAGGTCAGTGCCGGGACCCACGAGTATGTCGATGGCGTCAAGACCAGCGAGACGGCCGACTTCCGCGCCTATGGCTCGGCTGCCGAAAGCTTCGCCGACTACGTGCGCCTGCTGAAGAGCAACAGCCGCTACCAGACGGCGCTGCGCGCAGGGACCGACATCAAGGGTTTTGCACGCGGCTTGCAACAAGCCGGTTACGCCACCGATCCGGCCTATGCGGCCAAGATCGCGGCCATCGCCAACGGTCCGACCATCGACCGCGCGGTGGCGGCGATCGGCAACGCAGCAGCGGATCTGTCCAACCGTTACGCCAGTACCACCGAGCCGAGCGGGTTCGGCCCCCTTCGCCGTTGAGGTAATCGCCCATGTCCATCCTGTCCACCGGGACCAGCGCGCTGATCAACTTCCAACGGGCGTTGTCGACCGTCAGCCATAACGTCGCCAACATCAATACCGAGGGGTACAGCCGCCAGCGGGTGGAATTCGCCACGCGCACGCCCACCGACATGGGCTACGGGTACGTCGGCAACGGCGCCAAGATCACCGATGTCGGCCGGGTGGCCGACCAGTTGGCGATCTCGCGACTGCTCGACAGCGGCGGCGAACTGTCGCGCCTGCAGCAGCTTTCGAGCCTGTCCGGCCGCGTGGATAGCCTGTTCTCCGACAAGGCCACCAACGTCGCCGGGCTATGGTCCAATTTCTTCGACGCTGCCAGCGCGCTGTCGTCCAACGCCTCTTCCACCGCCGAGCGGCAGAACCTGCTGGACAGTGCCGGGGCGCTGACCACCCGCTTCCAGCAGCTCAACGGCCAGCTGGACGGCCTGAGCAACGAGGTCAATAGCGGTCTGACCTCCGCCACCGATGAAGTCAACCGGCTCACCCAGCAGATCGCCAAGATCAACGGCACCATCGGCAACAATATCGACAAGGCTCCGCCCGACCTGCTGGACCAGCGCGATGCACTGGTCTCCAAGCTGGTCGGCTATACCGGCGGCACCGCGGTAATGCAGGACGGCGGCTTCATGAATGTCTTCACCGCCGGCGGACAAGCGCTGGTGGTGGGCACCAACGCGTCCAAGCTGACCACCGTGCCCGACCCGTACCAGCCGAGCAAACTGCAGATGGCGATGCAGACCCAGGGGCAGAACGTCAGCCTCAATGCCGGCGCCTTGGGCGGGCAGATCGGCGGCCTGCTGGAGTTCCGCAGCAATGTGCTCGAGCCGACCCAGGCCGAACTCGGTCGGTTGGCGGTGGCGATGGCCAGCAGCTTCAACGACGCCCACAGCCAGGGCGTGGACCTGTACGGCGCGCTCGGCGGCAACTTCTTCAACACCGGCAACCCGGCGGTCGCAGCGAATCCCAGCAACACCGGCACGGCGAGCTTGAGCGCCAGCTTCGGCGATCTGTCGGCCGTGGACGGCCAGAACGTCAGCCTGAGCTTCGACGGCACCAACTGGAAGGCGGCGCGGACCGATACCGGCGCAGCGGTTGCCATCACCGGCACCGGCACCGCGGCAGATCCGCTGCTGATCAACGGCGTGCGCGTGGTCGTCGGTGGTGCTGCGGCCAATGGCGACAAGTTCCTGCTGCAACCCACCAATGGCCTGGCCGGCAAACTGTCGGTGGCCATCACCGACCCGTCGCGCATCGCCGCTGCCACCGCGGTCAAGGCGACCGCACCGGTCGGCAACCTGGGCACCGGCAAGATCAGCGACGTCAAGGTCACCAACGCCAGCAATCCGGCGCTGCTGACGCCCTCGTCGGTGGACTTCATCGATGCCAATCAATACACCATCGATGGCGCCGGTCCGTTCCCCTACACCGCCGGGCAGACCATCAGCGCCAACGGCTGGAGCTTCGTGCTCGATGGCGTGCCCAAGGCCGGCGACAGCTTCGGCGTGGGCCCGATGGGTGCCGGCTCCAGCGACAACGGCAATGCCAAATTGCTGGCCGGTGTGGAAGACCGCAAGGCACTCAACGGCGGCACCGTCACCCTCAACGGCGCGTTGGCTGGCCTGACCACCTCGGTCGGCTCGGCCGCGCGCGCGGCCGATTACGCCGCCGACGCCCAGAAGGTGATCAACGACCAGGCCCAGGCCAGCCGCGATTCGATCTCCGGCGTCAACCTCGACGAGGAAGCCGCCGATATGTTGAAGCTGCAGCAGGCCTATCAGGCGGCTGCACAGATGATCTCCACGGCCGACACGCTCTTCCAGAGCATCCTCAACGCGGTACGCTGATGACTACTCGCATCTCAACCAGCATGATGTACAGCCAGTCGGTGGCCTCGATGACCACCAAACAGGCGCGGCTGAACCAGCTTGAGTCGCAACTGTCCAGCGGGCAACGCCTGGTGACCGCCAAGGACGATCCGGTGGCGGCCGGCACCGCGGTTGGCCTGGATCGCGCCCTGGCGGCGATCACCCGCTTCGGCGAGAACGCCAACAACGTCCAGAACCGGCTCGGTCTGCAGGAGAACGCCCTGCAGCAGGCCGGCGACAAGATGGCGCGAGTCACCGAGCTGTCGGTACAGGCCAGCAATTCGTCGTTGAGTCCGGACGATCGCAAGGCCATCGCTGCCGAACTGGTCGCCCTGCGCGACAGCATGGTCAGCCTGGCCAACACCACCGACGGCAGTGGCCGCTACCTGTTCGCCGGCACCGCCGACGGCGCGGCGCCGTTCATCAAGAGCGGCGGCAGCGTCGTCTACAACGGCGATCAGACCCAGAAGCAGGTCGAGGTGGCACCAGACACTTTCGTCAGCGACGCCCTGCCCGGCAGCGAGATCTTCATGCGCATCCGTACCGGCGACGGCACCGTGGATGCGCATGCCAATACTGCCAACACGGGCACTGGCCTGCTGCTGGACTTCAGCCGCGATGCCAGCACAGGCAGCTGGAACGGCGGCAGCTACAGCGTGCAGTTCACCGCCGCCGATACCTATGAAGTGCGCGATAGCACCAACGCCCTCGTCAGCACGGGCACCTATAAGGAAGGCGAAGACATCACCGCTGCCGGAGTGCGCATGCGCATCAGTGGCGCGCCGGCGGTGGGCGACAGTTTCCAGATCGGACCGGCCGGTACCAAGGACGTGTTCTCCACGATCGACGACCTGGTCACTGCGCTGAACTCCGACACCCTGACTGCGCCGCAGAAGACGGCGATGATGAACACGCTGCAATCGTCGATGCGCAACGTCGCGCAGGCGTCGTCGAAGATGATCGATGCCCGCGCCTCCGGCGGCGCGCAGCTGTCGGCGATCGACAACGCCAACTCGTTGCTGGAATCCAACGAAGTGACCTTGAAAACCACCTTGTCATCGATCCGAGACCTGGACTACGCCTCGGCCATCGGTCAGTACCAGCTGGAGCGCGCCTCGTTGCAGGCAGCGCAGACGATTTTCCAGCAAATGCAGTCGTCGTCGCTGTTCAACATGATCCGCTGATCCAATCGGCCGATCCTGCAAAACAGCGGCAACGTCCTTCCTGCGCCATTGCCTCAACGGGCGCAGGAGTGCACTTGTCGGTCGCGATATTTTTCCGTCCTAAAGATCGGGGCGCTGCGGCCGAACTTACCCAAACCCTTGAAATACGACGCGCTTCCAACCAGGCGTAGCAGAAAAAAAAGAAAAAAAATATACGGATATTCCCTAAAGGTTGTTGAGGCATCGCCGTTATTTATCTCAGCAGCGGCAACGGCCAATTGATGGCCCCCCTGCGGAGGCTCCAGGCAAGCCCCCCTTGCCGGAAAAATCGCTTAGAGGACAAATCAAATGGCACAGGTAATCAATACCAACGTAATGTCGCTGAACGCTCAGCGGAACCTCAACACCAACAGCTCGAGCATGGCGCTGACCATCCAGCAGCTGTCGTCCGGCAAGCGCATCGTCAGCGCCTCGGTCGACGCCGCAGGCCTGGCCATCTCCGAGCGCTTCACCACCCAGATCCGCGGCCTGGACGTCGCCTCGCGCAACGCCAACGACGGCATCTCGTTGTCCCAGACCGCCGAAGGCGCGATGGTGGAAATCGGCAACAACCTGCAGCGTATCCGCGAGCTGTCGGTGCAGTCCGCCAACGCCACCAACTCCGACACCGACCGCGAAGCGCTGAACTCTGAAGTCAAGCAGCTCACCTCGGAAATCGACCGCGTCGCCAACCAGACCAGCTTCAACGGCACCAAGCTGCTGGACGGCTCGTTCACCGGCGCGCTGTTCCAGGTCGGCGCCGACGCTGGCCAGACCATCGGCATCAACAACATCGTCGACGCCAACATCGATTCGCTGGGCAAGGCCAACTTCGCTGCCGCCGTCTCCGGTGCCGGCGTCACCGGTACCGCCACTGCGTCGGGCTCCATCAGCGGCATGTCGCTGTCCTTCAAGGACGCCAGCGGTAATGCCAAGAGCGTGACCATCGGCGACGTCAAGATCGCCTCCGGCGACACCGCTGCCGACATCAACAAGAGGGTGGCCTCGGCGATCAACGACAAGCTGGACCAGACCGGCATGTACGCCTCGATCGACACCAGCGGTAACCTGAAGCTCGAGTCGCTGAAGGCCGGCCAGGACTTCACCTCGCTGAGCGGCGGCACCTCCAGCGCCGCTGGCATCACCGCGAGCGCCGGCCTCAACACCGCCTCGGCCGCTTCCGGCAGCACGGCCGTCACCCTGAGCAGCCTGGATATCTCCACCTTCACCGGCTCGCAGAAGGCCCTTGAAATCGTCGACAAGGCGCTGACCGCGGTCAACTCCTCGCGCGCCGACATGGGCGCGGTGCAGAACCGCTTCACCTCCACGATCGCCAACCTGGGCGCAACCTCCGAGAACCTGCAGGCCTCGCGCAGCCGCATCTCCGATACCGACTACGCCAAGGCCACCGCCGAACTGACCCGTACGCAGATCCTGCAGCAGGCCGGTACCGCGATGCTGGCGCAGGCCAAGTCGGTCCCGCAGAACGTGCTGAGCCTGCTGCAGTAATCGGCAACGCACTGACATAGCACCTGGAAAGCCCCTCTTCGGAGGGGCTTTTTTGTTGCGCCAGTCGCTGGCGACAGGCATTTGACGCAGGATCGGAATGGAACTTGCAGGTGGTTGGAGGAGACGCCAAATCGCCGCTCAAGTCCCGCCAGGTGCGGCCGATATCCGTCTCGTAAGCTCACGCGTCCGCACTGAGGACGCTCAGACGAGGAATGCATCATGGCATCGTTGGTCAGCCCATCAAGCTCGGGCCTGGATATCCCGACCATGGTCTCCACGCTGGTCGCCCAGCGCAAGGACCCGGAGCAGGCGCGCATCAACAAAGCCGGCACCGCGGCAACCACCCAATTGTCGGCCATCAGCCAGATCAAGAGCAGCCTGACCACGCTCCAGTCCGCGCTGCAGAAAGTCGTCAGCAGCGCCGACACCAATGCCTACAAAGCCACCGTACCGAGCGATGCCGGCTTTACTGCCACCACCACCAGTTCGGCTGCGCCTGGCAACTACTCGGTGGAGGTCGTATCGCTGGCGACCTCCCAGAAGCTCGCCTCCGGCGCATTTACCGCCGATGCCACGGTCGGAAGCGGCACGCTGACGATCGGCTACGGCGACCAGAGCCTCAGCGTGGACGTTAGCGGTACCGACAAGCTCACTGACATCGCCGCGGCCATCAACAAAGCCGCGGGCGGCAAGGGCGTGACCGCGAGCGTGGTGACCGCCAATGACGGCCAGCACTTGGTTTTGAATGCAGTGGATACCGGCACCAAGGGTGCGCTGACGGTCAGTGCAAGCGACCCCAGCCTGAACAGCTTGACCTATGGCCCCGGCGTGACTGGCGGGTTGAACCAGACCATCGCCGCAGCCGATGCACTCGTGCGGGTGGACGGCTTCGAGCGCACCTCCAGCTCCAACACCGTCACCGACATCGTCCCGGGCGTCGTGCTCAACCTCACCAAGGCCGCCGAAGGCACCAAGGTCAACCTGGCCATCACGGCCGATACCAGCGGACTCAAGGGCAATTTGACCGCGTTCGCCGCCGCCTACAACACGGCCAACACCCTGCTGGCGAAAAGCAGCGCCTACGACGCGACCACCAAGACCGCATCTGCGCTCACCGGCGATTCGCTGGTGCGCAGCCTGCAGCAACAATTGCGCGGCCAGGTCAGCGGCAATATCAACGAGCTCAAATCACTTGGCCTGACCATCGACAAGGATGGGGTGATGAGCTTTGACTCCACCAAATTCGATTCCACCATCGCCGCAGACGGCGGCGCTGCCGCGGACGTGTTCGGCAAAGACAGCAAGTTCGGCGCCGGCATGGGCAAGTTGCTGGAAACCAACGTCAACGCCAGCACCGGCACGCTGACGCTGCGTTCGGACGGCCTGAATAAGCAGATCAAGGGCTATGAAGCCGATCTGGACGATCTGGACGACCGTATGACGAAATTCAGCGATAACCTGACCGCACAATTCACCGCGATGGAAACGATGATCACCCAATTGAAAAGCAGTACCAGCTCACTCAGCGGACTACTCAACAATAGTTGATTTTACGTGACCGGATTCCTCAAGTCCGGCAGCACGATGGCCGATAAATTCAGTATCCATCGTGATGTCGGCCTTGCGTTACACCAGGCATGCGATCACGGGAACACCCCGCCCCGCGACCCGCGCAGGCCAGCCAATTGAGGGAGTCATCCATGTACGGTTCCAATCGCCAATACGCCGAGCAATACCGCAAGGTCGGCGTGTCCACCAGCGTGACGGAGGCCGATCCGCACAAGCTGGTTGCCTTGCTGTTCGCCGGCGCCTGCCAGCGCATTCGGCTCGCCCAGGCCTGCCTGGCGCAAGGCGACCAAGCCCGCAAGGGCAAGGCGATCGGCGAGGCCTGTGCGATCGTCGGCCATCTGAACGGCTCGCTCGACCACGAAGCCGGCGGTGAGATCGCCGGCAACCTGTCGGCGCTGTACGATTACGTGATGCAGCGGCTCACCAGCGCGAATCTGCACAACGACGACGCCGCGCTTGCCGAAGCGCTGGATCTGCTCAGCGAGATCGACGCGGCCTGGAACTCCATCCCGGCCGAACAACGCGGCATCGCCGCTCTGTCGTGAGCCCGACCATGCATAGCGTGCAAAGCCTTCAAGCCGAAATGACCGCGCTCCGCAGCGCAATGGCGCGCGAAGACTTCGATGCCATGCCGGAGCTGCTGGCGGCGCACGACCTGCATTTGCAGACCTTCTGCCAGACCGTGGATCTGGAGCGCGACCGCGCCGGTCTGCTGACGCTGCAAGGTATGCAGCAGGACCTGATCCAGGCGATGCGCGATCGTCAACGCGTCCTGATCGATATGATCCGCGCCCAGCGCACCTCCGCGGCCGCGACCCGCGCCTACGCTGGAATCGGGCGCTTCTGATGGACGCGCCGGGCGCGCTCGCGGCCGCGGCCGAGGCGGCGCTGTTCGGCGAGACCCTGAGCTGCGAACTGCAGTTGCCGGCCGACTTCACGCCCGACGTTGCCGCTGGCGCACCGCAGGCAGCAGAAACATTGCTGCGCAGCCTGGGACAGATCGAGGATCTGCGCAGCGATGAAAGCGGCGAGGACCGTGGCGACCTGCCGTTGTTGGTGCAACGCATGGACGCCAAGCTCGACCTGATGCTGGCCTTGATCGGCCGACTGGTGCGTCAGGCCGGCGGCGGGCCAGCGATCGGCCCCGTCCGTTGGTCGGTTCGCGGCATCCGCCTGCGATGCGATGCGTCGCCACCCGCCGTCGGCAGCGCGGGCAGCATCCGTCTGCAGGCCTCGGACTGGCTTCCTGAATACGTACAGTTTCCCGCAGATGTCCTGGCGACCGCGAGTGAGGGACAAACGCACTGGCTGTGGCTACGCTTCGCTCCACTGGGCCCCGGTCTGCAGGACGCCCTGGAGCGCCACCTGTTTCGTTTGCATCGCCGGCAAGTCGCCGAGGCGCGCCGCCAGCGCTGAGGCCGGCAGTTGGCGCCAGACGCCAGGTGGGCTAAGGTGTTCTTTCCTGAATAAGGTCTCTTCTGCGCCGTGCGAGTTATCATCGTCGACGATCACACCCTAGTCCGTGCCGGCCTCTCGCGGCTGCTGCAAACCTTTGCCGGCATCGACGTCGTCGGTGAAGCGAGCAATGCCCAACAAGCCGTGGACATGACCACGCTGCATCGACCGGACCTGGTGCTGATGGACTTGTCATTGCCCGGCCGGAGTGGTCTGGATGCGATGACCGATGTGCTGCGCGCCGCGCCGCGTACGCATGTGGTGATGATGTCCATGCACGACGACCCGGTGCATGTTCGCGATGCGCTCGACCGCGGCGCGGTCGGCTTCGTGGTCAAGGATGCCGCGCCGCTGGAACTGGAACTGGCCCTGCGCGCAGCGGCGGCTGGCCAGGTGTTTCTGAGCCCGCAGATCTCTTCCAAGATGATCGCGCCGATGCTTGGACGCGAGAAGCCAGTCGGCATCGCGGCCTTGTCGCCCCGCCAGCGCGAGATCCTGCGCGAGATCGGTCGCGGCCAGAGCAACAAGGAAATCGCCGCCGACCTGGGCATCAGCGTCAAGACCGTGGAAACCCACCGCGCCCGCATGATGGAGTCGCTGGGGTGCCGCCGCGCCAACGATCTGGTGCTGCTGGCCGCCAAGCATCACAACGAGCTGGTGTAAGGCTGGCCTCTCGGGGCATCCGGCTGATCGCCTGCAAAAGAGTGACGGGATTCCGACGGGCACGCTTGAGCTCGCGCCGCCTGTCGGGAACTTCCTGACGGTGCGTCGGGAAAATCACCAGCAGACTCACACGACTCCCTGATTCGAAACCCGTCACTCCGTCCTGCAAGATGCGTTCCATCGCCGCCGTGCGCGGCGCAACCGGGAAGCGCCTCCATGAAGCCGACCATCTCGACCCAGCTTGGCCAGCAACTGCACCTCACTCCGCAGTTGCTGCAGTCCATTCGCCTGTTGCAGCTCGACGGTATGCAGCTGGAACTGGAAATCCGCCGCGCACTGGAAACCAACCCATTGCTCGAGCTGGACGAGTTGGCCGAGACCAGCGATGAGTCCACGCCGGGAAGCGACGATGGCGCCACCGACGTGGCAGCGTTCGACGAGTTGCCGGAAAGCACGATGTGGGACGTGGCCGGCAGCAGCTGGAACGACGGCGACGACGACCGCATGCAGCGCGTGGCCGCCGGCGAATCCAGCGACCCGCATGTGCGCATCCTGCGCGAGCTGGCGCTGGACCTGGACGAGGCGGCGCTGGCAGCGGCCGCGTTCTGGCTCGAACAGACCGACGACGCCGGCTACCTGACCGAATCGCTGGCGACCCTGCAGTTGCTCGCCGCGACCCGCCTGGGCATGACCGTGCAGGAAGTCGAGGCGATCCGCCAGCGGCTGTTGCATGGCGATCCGGCCGGCCTGGCCGCCTGCGATCTGCGCGAGTGCCTGCAGGCCCAGCTCACCGCCCTGCCCGGTCGCGTGCCGGCTCGCCATTTGGCCGCCCGCCTGCTCGCTGGCGATCTGGACCTGCTGGCCAGCCACGACTATCCGCTGTTGGCCCGCAGCCACGATGCCGAAGTCGACGACGTGCGCGAAGCGGTACGGTTGATCCTGTCGTTGCAGCCGCGTCCGGGCGAGGACCTGCTGCAAGACGGCAATGGCAGCGTGATCCCCGATGTGCTGGCGTGGCATGCCGACGGCAGCTGGCGGGTGGCGCTCAACCCGGCCACCACCCACCGCGTCAGCATCAATCCGGTGCACGAACGCGCACTGGCCGATGCCGGCGAAGCCGCGCAGCCGCTGCGCGACATGCTGCAGGAAGCGCGCTGGCTGACCCGCGGCCTGTCGATGCGCTACGAGACCCTGCTACGCGCCACCCGCGCCATCGTCGAGCGCCAGGCCGCCTTCCTGGCCCGCGGCGAGGAAGCCATGGCGCCGCTGACGCTGAAGGAAATCGCCGACGAGATCGGCATGCACGAGTCGACCATCTCGCGCATCACCACCGGCAAATACCTGCAGACCCCGCGCGGGACCCTCGAGCTCAAGCACTTCTTCGCCGTGCGCCTGGAAGGCGCCAGCGTGTCCGGCCAGGCCGTCAAGGCCATGGTTCGCCGCCTGATCGAGAACGAGCCCGCCGGTCGGCCGCTGGCAGACGAGGCCATCGCCGGGCTGCTGTCGCGCCAGGGCGTTAATATCGCGCGCCGGACCGTGGCCAAGTACCGCGAACAACTGGATATCGCCCCGGCTCGCGAGCGCCGACGCACCAACAAACCGCTGCTCGCACGGGCGGGATAAGGACTACTATGAGCAAACTCACTGTGCTGCTGGTCGACGACCACGAGGGCTTCATCAACGCTGCGATGCGTCATTTTCGCAAGGTCGACTGGCTGAACATCGTGGGCAGCGCCGCCAACGGCCTGGAAGCGATCGAACGCTCCGAAGCGCTGCGCCCGCGCGTTGTGCTGATGGACCTGGCCATGCCGGAAATGGGCGGGCTGCAAGCCACCCGTCTGATCAAGACGCAGGACGATCCGCCGTATATTGTGATTGCGAGCCACTTCGACGATGCCGAACATCGTGAACACGCTCTTCGCGCGGGTGCTGACAATTTTGTCAGCAAGCTGTCCTACATCCAGGAAGTCATGCCAATCCTGGAGGGCCTGACGGAGGGAGCCAGGAATGAGTGAGTCGCGCATTCTGCTGATCGACAGCGATGCGGTGCGTGCCGAACGCACGGTATCGTTGCTCGAATTCATGGACTTCAACCCTCGCTGGGTGACCGACGGTGCGGACATCAATCCGGGCCGGCATCGCCACGACGAGTGGATGGCGGTGATGGTGGGCTCGGCGCAGGACGCCGAGCAGGCCGATCGCTTCTTCGACTGGCTGGCCGACGCCAAGCTACCGCCGCCAGTGCTGCTGATGGAGGGCAGTCCCAGCGAATTCGCCCATGCCCACGGCCTGCATGAGGCCAACGTCTGGGCGCTGGACACTCCCCTTCGGCATGCGCAATTGGAGGCCCTGCTCCGCCGCGCCAGCCTCAAACGGCTGGACGCCGAGCATCAAGCCGGCGTGCAGCAGGACAGTGGCCCAACCGGCACCAGCGAGGCTGTCACCCGGCTGCGCCGGCTGATCGATCAGGTGGCCGCGTTCGATACCACCGTGCTGGTGCTGGGCGAATCCGGTACCGGCAAGGAGGTGGTGGCGCGCGCCATCCACCAACAGTCGCCACGCCGCGATGGGCCGTTCGTGGCGATCAACTGCGGCGCGATCCCGCCGGATCTGCTGGAAAGCGAGCTGTTCGGTCACGAAAAGGGCGCCTTTACGGGCGCCTTGAGTGCGCGCAAAGGCCGCTTCGAGATGGCCGAGGGCGGCACCCTGCTGCTGGACGAGATCGGCGACATGAGCCTGCCGATGCAGGTCAAGCTGCTGCGCGTGCTGCAGGAGCGCAGTTTCGAGCGGGTCGGTGGTGGGCAGACCATCCGCTGCAATGTCCGCGTGATCGCTGCGACCCACCGCAACCTGGAAGCGCGTATCAGCGACGGGCAGTTCCGCGAGGACCTGTTCTATCGCCTCAACGTCTTCCCGATCGAGATGCCAGCGCTGCGCGAGCGCGTGGACGATCTGCCCATGCTGGTGCAGACCATCGCCGGCCAATTGGCGCGCACCGGCCGTGGCGAAGTCCGCTTCGCCGAGGAGGCCCTGCAGGCGCTGCGCAGCTACGAATGGCCAGGCAATGTCCGCGAGCTGACCAACCTGGTCGAACGCCTGGCGGTGCTGCACCCCGGCGGCCTAGTGCGCGTGCAGGACCTGCCGGCGCGCTATCGCGGCGATTTTGCCAATGCGCTGGCCGCCGACTCACTGCCGCCGCCCAGCGCCGCCACGCCGCAAGCGGACGCGAGCGCACTGCCGACCAATGTGGTGCCGCTGCAACCCAGGCAAAGCGAGAGCGAACAAGCCGGTGCGTCCAGCTTGCCGGACGACGGCATCGACCTGCGCGGCCACATGGCCAACATCGAGCTGGCGCTGATCAACGAGGCGCTCGAACGCACCCAGGGCGTGGTTGCGCATGCGGCGCAACTGCTGGGCCTGCGTCGTACCACCCTGGTGGAGAAACTCCGCAAGTACGGCATCGATCGCGAGCAGACCGAGTTGGCCAACTGAGCGGGCGCGCGCTTGCGCTGCCCGCTGGCACACTGTTTGCTTCGGTACGAATGCACGTCCGCGCAGCCGTTGGGCGCGACGGAATTTCGACATCCACCAGCCGAGCGTGCTATGCATCTTGAAATGACAGGGCTTGGTCGTCAGCGGTCTGGAGCGGGAAAGCGAGCGAGCGGAGATCCGCAAGCGGCTGACGCGCGCGATGTCGACACCGGCGTGGCCGATGTCGCCGGCATCTCTCCATGCTTAGTCCGACAGTCCGCGCCATTCGCCGCATCGGCAATCCTTGCTTGCCCGGCGAACGACGCATGACCATTCCCGTCACCAGCCCCCTACTGCCGCCGCTCGAAGAATTCCTGCCTTACCTGGAGCAGATCTGGGCGAGCAAGATCGTCAGCAATGGCGGCCAGATGCATCAGGCGCTGGAGCGCGCGCTGTGCGACTATCTCGGCGTGCCGCACCTGGCGTTGTTGACCAACGGCACCACCGCCTTGGTCACCGCGTTGCAGGCGCTGCGCGTGACCGGTGAAGTGATCACTACCCCCTATTCGTTCGTCGCCACGGCCCATTCGCTATTGTGGAAGAGCATCACCCCGGTGTTCGTGGACATCGACCCGCTGACGCTCAACATGGATCCGTCCAAGATCGAGGCCGCCATCACCCCGCAGACCACCGCCATCATGCCGGTGCACTGCTATGGCACCGCCTGCGATATCGACGGCATCACCCGCATCGCCGACATCTACAACCTCAAGGTGATCTACGATGCTGCGCATGCCTTCGGCGTGCGCGATGGTGGCGGCTCGATCCTGCGCCATGGCGATCTGAGCGTACTGAGTTTCCATGCCACCAAGGTGTTCAACACCTTCGAGGGCGGCGCGATCGTCTGTCCGGACGAGAAGACCTATCAGCGCATCGGCCATCTGAAGAATTTCGGTTTCGTCGACGAAACCACGGTGGTGGCGCCCGGCATCAACGGCAAGATGAACGAGGTGAGCGCGGCCTTCGGCCTGTTGCAGCTCAAGCACATCGACCAGGCGATCGCCCAGCGTGCCGCGATCGACGCTCAGTACCGCGCCCGCTTGGCTGCGGTCGATGGCATCCACTGTGTCGCACGTGGCGCGCATTCCAGCCCCAATTACGCCTACTTTCCGATCCTCGTGCGCGAAGACTATCCGCTGTCGCGCGACGCACTCTACCAGCGCATGCGCGAGCATGACATCCTGGTGCGCCGGTACTTCTATCCGTTGATCAGCGATTTCCCGATGTATCGCGCCCTGCCCTCGGCCGCACCGGCCTGGTTGCCGGTGGCGCGTTCGGTGTCGGCGCAGGTGCTGTGCCTGCCGATCTTTCCCGGCCTCGGCAGCGACCAGGTCGACCGCATCGCCGAGCTGATCGCCAACCCACTTGCAGCCTGACTGCATCCCACCCGGCCGCAGGGCCGACCTTCTTCACTTTCCACCAGGCCAGACCGCATGACCCAGGCAACGTTCATCGAAAATTTCCTCGCCGCTACCGATTTTCAGGAGCCGGTCGAGGTCGACATGGAGACCGTCTTACGTGAGCTTCCCGAATGGGATTCGTTGGCGGCACTGGGCGTGATCGTGATGTTCGATATGGAATACGGCAAGACCATCACCGGCGAGGATCTTGCGACCGTGGTCACGCTGGGCGACCTCTACAAGCTGACCGAGGCATAAGATGCCGACTTCCACGCTGCATAACGTCCGCTTTGCCGGGATGGCGACCTGCGTGCCCAAGCGCGTGGTGTCCAATCTCACCGATTGCCGTCCGCAGATTCGCTCCGAGCGCGAGCGGCTGGTGCGCAACATCGGCATCGAGACGCGCCGCATGGCCAGCGAATGGCAATGCTTCTCGGACCTGGCGTTCGACGCCACCGAAGTGCTGCTGGAGCGTCTGCAATGGAAGCGCGAAGAGATCGACGCGCTGATCGTGGTGACGCAGTCGCCGGATTACCCGATCCCGGCCACCGCCATCATCCTGCAGGACAGGCTGGGACTGTCGCACGCCACCGTCGCCTTCGACGTCAATCTGGGCTGCTCCGCCTACCCCTTCGGCATCAACCTGCTCGGCTCGATGATCGCCGCCGGCGGCGTCAAGAAGGGCTTGCTGCTGGTCGGCGACCGCAGCGCGAACCTGGAGGATCCGATCTTTTCCGACTCCGGCACGGCCACGGCACTGGAATTCACCGCCGATGCGCCACCAATGCACTTCGACCTCAACAGTGATGGGAGTGGCTACAGGGCGATCATTCTGCCAGTCGGCGGCCAACGCGAGCCGGTTGCCGTGCAGCACCTGATTCCGTTCCGCGAGGAACCCAACGGCCCATGGCGACGCGGCGCGGATCTGATCCTGGACGGCGTAGCGGTATTGAGCTTCTCCACCCAGCGCATTCCGCCGGCGGTACAGAAACTGCTCGACTACACTGGTGTTTCCAAGGAGGAAATCGATTATTTCGTGTTCCACCAAGCCAATCGCATGATCAACGAGACCATTCGTAAGAAGCTCGGCCTACCGACGGAAAAAGTACCCTCCACGCTGCACGACTTCGGCAACTCTAGCGGTGCCTCGCTGCCAGTGACCATGACCGCGCGCATCAACAAGGAACTCGAAGCCGGGCCCAAGCGCGTGCTGCTGTGCGGGTTCGGCATCGGCTTGTCGTGGGGCAGCTGCCTGCTCGACATCGAAGGGGCTGTTTTTCCGGACCTTATCGAATCGTGAGCATTGCCCCCGACCCCTTCTCGCTAGCCGGCAAACGCATCCTCGTCACCGGCGCCTCCTCGGGTATTGGTCGCCAGATCGCCATTTCCTGCGCCGAGCTTGGTGCCCAACTTGCCATCAGCGGACGCGACCAAATGCGGCTGGCTTCGACCCTAGAGGCTTTGCAGGGCGCAGGACACTTGGCAATTGCGGCGGACCTTGACCGGCAGGAAGACATCGATCGCCTGGTCGCCGATGTCGGCGTGTTGGACGGGGTGGCGCACGCCGCCGGGATTTCTCGGCTCGTTCCGCTGCGCTTGATCAATCGGGCACATTTAGACGACATCTTCTCCAGTAACACATTCGCTCCGATGCTCCTGACTCGCGGCCTGTTAGCGAAGAAGCGCATCGCCGCGAACGGCTCGCTGGTCTTCGTCGCTTCAGTCGCCTCGCACATTGGGCCGATGGCGAGCAGCGCGTATGCGGCCAGCAAGAGCGCCCTGCTCGGCATGGTGAGATCGCTGGGGCAAGAAGTTGCAAAGAGTGGAATACGCGCCAATTGTATCGCCCCGGGTTACGTGCGAACGCCGCTGCTCGACGGCCTGCAGGGCAGCGGTGGAAATATGGAAGGGCTGTTCGAACTGACGCCGCTCGGCATGGGTGAGCCCGAGGACGTCGCCTACGCCGCTGCGTATCTGCTGGCAGACGCGAGTCGCTGGATCACGCGCAACTATTTTGTCGTGGACGGTGGGCTCACCGTGCCAATGGACATCTATGCATGAACACGCCGGCACGCAAAGCGTTTTCGCTCGACGGCAAGACAATCGTGGTGACGGGCGCGTCGTCGGGATTGGGGCGGCAGATCGCTATCGCCTGCGCGCAGCGAGGCGCCCGCATCGTTCTCGCCGGCCGCGACACAGACCGACTCGCGCAGACTAAGGCGCAGCTGCGGGGCACGGGCCATGTTGGCGTGCTCGGGGACCTGACCAGCGCCGCCGATCGTGAAGCACTGGCTGCTGCAGCTGGTACGACGGTACATGGTCTGGTGCACTCCGCTGGCATGCAGAAGCATTGCCCGATACGGCAGCTGACCGAGGCGGCGATGAACGAGATGTACACGATCAATTTTCTCGCTCCGGTGATGCTGACTCAGCGCCTGCTGCAGGCCAACGCCATCGCACCACAGGGCTCGATCGTATTCATGCTATCCACTGCTGCGCACCTCGGCACGCGCGGTGTAGGGCCGTATTCGGCGATGAAAGCCGGCCTTACCGGCGTCATCAAATGCCTGGCGCTCGAACAGGCCAAGCGCAGGATCCGAGTCAACGGCATTTCCCCCTCAGCCGTAGCCACCCCAATGTGGGCCGCGGACCAACTCGAGGCGCAGAAGGCACGTCATCCGCTAGGCCTGGGTGAACCGCACGACGTCGCCAACGCCGCAATCTACCTCCTTGCCGACGCCAGCCGCTGGGTCACTGGGACCAGCCTGGTGATGGACGGCGGCTCGATCCTATGACCCACCCTGTTTTGATTGTTGGCGCCGGCGGATGGGGACGCGAGGTCCTGGCGCAGATGCAGGGCGATCCGGCGTGCGGAACGAAGTGGCTTCCGGTGGGTTTCCTCGACACGCGCTCGCAGATACTTGACGGTCTGGGCTGCGACCTGACCATCGTCGGTAGCCCGCTCGCATACCAGCCGCAGGAAGAAGAACGCTTCGTCTGCGCGATCGGCGACCCGAATGCGCGTCAGGCCTATGCAAAGCCGCTTCTAGCGCGAGGCGCGCAGTTCATCCCCATTCTCACCGGCGCGTTCCTGAGCCCGCGGGTGCATATCGGCCAGGGCTGCCTGCTGTGCCATCGCGTGCAGCTCAGCCCCGATGTGTGGCTGGGCGACTTCGCCAACGTGCAAGCCAATTGCATGCTTGGGCACGACGTTCACGTCGGCGACTACGCGCAGATCGGGGCTATGACCTTCGTCGGCGGTGGCGCGCGGATCGGCGAGCGAGCCATCGTGCACCCCCACGCCACCATCCTGCCAGGAATCCACATCGGCGACGGCTCAGTGGTCGGCGCCGGCTCAGTCGTTGTGAAGAACGTGCCGGCCGGCGCGAGCGTCTTCGGCAACCCTGCCCGGGTCATTTACCACAAGGATTTCTGAGGAAGCCCGCCGATGCGATCGCGAATGCACCCCAACTACTATCTGTCGACGGACATCTTCGCACGTGAACAGCGCAAGATCTTTCGCAGGGTTTGGCTGTTCGCCGGCCTTAAGACGCTAGTGCCCGACAACAACTGCTTCATCACCCGTAGGCTTGCCGGCATTCCCGTGCTGATCCAAAACTTCCAGGGCCGCCTGCGCGCATTCGAAAACATCTGCCTGCACCGCAGCGCGCTGCTGCAGACCACTGAGGTGGGAAAGCGCCCGCTGGTCTGCCCATACCATGCATGGAAGTACGACGCCGACGGTCGGGTCGAGAACATCCCCGAATGCGATGCCCTGTATGGCTTTGGCGAGGAAGAAAGACGTGGCCTGAAATTGCGAGAGTTCGCCTTGCGTGAGTTGGGAAACCTTCTGTTCGTCAACCTCGATCCAGACCCAATGCCAATCGAGGATCAGTTTTCGGCAGACTTCATCGCCTTGCTGGAAAGTAGTTCCAACGCCTATGACACCGAGGTCATGGTGACCACGTGGCATGGTCGCTACAATTGGAAACTCGCTTACGAAAATCTTCGAGACGCCAATCACCCCCGCTTTGTCCACCCCAAGACCCTGGCGAAGAACGTCAGCTTCGTTCCCCAGATCAACGAGGAACAAGCCAAAGAGTCCTTGCGGGCATTGGAAGATAGCTCGCCCACTGCCCTGAGATACGAGATGCGCCGCTTCAGTTTCGGCGGCCCGGAAGCACCCATCCCCAATCTTCAGCATTTCGGCTGGCACGATAAAGTGGAACGCTGGGGCAATGAGGATGCCTATTTCAATTGGTTGGCCTTCCCGAACATGCATATCGCTAGTTCCAACGGTGGCTATTCTTTCACGTTGGAACACCACATTCCCATCGCTCCTGACCGGACCGATCTGGAAATCTATTGGTTTAGCGCACGCAAGAAACAACCTTACGGTTATTCCAGCCAAGTGCTGCTGGCTCAGATGCACGGCAGCAAGGTGGTGGTGGGCGAAGACGTGGACATCATGGAGCGGGTGCAGCAGGCGCTGCATCCAGACGCGCCTCTGCCCACCCAGGGTGCCTATGAATCCATGAATCGATTGGTCGAACGCTGGTACACGCTACTGATGGAGACCGACCATGAAATCTAGGTGGATCATCGGCGGCGGCGAATATCTCGACCTGGCCTTTCACGTCTGGAAGCAGGCGCGTGAGGACGAGATGGTCATCAGGATCGACGTACCACAAGATGCGGAACACGAATTCGATCTTGGCGTATTGGACGGACTGAATCCGAACGAAGGGGCCATGTTCGTAGCTTTCGACGAACGCTTCGGCAACTTCAAGCGCATGGAGCTGATGCAGCTGGCGATGGCGCGCGGTTTCAGCCTGGAGCCTTTCGTCAGCACTTCGGCCGTGATCGCTGACGATGCAGTGATCGGCCGCAACTGCTTCATCGGCGACGGCGCGGTGGTCGGCGCAGGCAGCCGTATCGACTACAACACCGTGCTGCATAGCGGAGTCAAGATCGGCGCTGGCGCACATCTGCGCCCCTCATGTTGGTGCGACATCGGCGTCATTATCGGCCAGAGCGCGGAGATCGGCGCGCACACCATCCTACGTATGGGAGGGGTGGTCGGCCCTGGCGTCCGGATCGGCCGCCACTGCGAACTGGGCTGGCCACAACGGTATGACCGGGATGTGCCCAGCCGCACGGTGTACGACATCCGCTATACCAAACCTATCCTGGTCTACGGACAGTAACGGAGGAACCGGGCCGCACGCCTGCCGCAAAATGAAAACCGACTATATATTCCTCTCCGGCATGGAGAAATGCGGGACCACGCCATTGGCCGGCTGGCTGACCGCAAACGGGATAGCACAGTATCTGGTCGAGGACATCAAGGAACCGCATGGGTACTTGATTCCCGGTCCGCAGCCGCAATTGCCCGCGCCTGCGCAGCTGCCGTGGCTGGATGCCAGCACCGGCTACTCCCTCAGCCCTTATGCGATCTCGCGGCTACCGGAACATGGCACCCGGATCGTGCTATGCCTGCGCAATCCCTTTGAGCGGACCTGGAGTGCCTACCGCATGAAGAAGATCAACGCCCTCCAGGACAGCGAGGCGCTGGCGCTTTCCAACAGATACCTAAAAACCTCTGGAACCACCACGGCCCGGGATGGGACACGACTGCCGAAGATCACCGCTTCCACTTCCTATCAGGAACAGAAGGACTTTCATGTACGCATGTTCCCTCGGGCTTCCTCTGGTTACGTCGAGCAGCATTTCGATGCAGAGAACGATAGACTCCGACAAGGAAACTTCGCAGCCCGGTTGGATTACGAAGCAGCATTCCTGATGACTCGCCGGAGCTTCCCCTTCATGTCGGTGCTGGCTGCGAGCTTCTACTACGCCGGCATCAGGAGCTTCCTCGATCGGTACCGCCCGGAAGACCTGATCTTGGTCTCACTCGACAAGCTAAAAGAAGATGCGAGCCGTGTGAAGTTCTTGTCGCGACTGATCGGAGAGGTACCTGAGACGGATGACCTAAAGTTTGGCTTCTCCAGCCGAGACTTGGCCTTCGATGAGCAGAAGCCCGACTTCGACGCACCGACGTTCGACTCGCTGCGAAATGCGTTGCTCTACGATTTAAAGCAGTACTCCGACCTAGTGACCGCGCGTGGTGTGGCCACCGACCTGTTGGACTGGGACGACCTCCGCCGGCACTTACGCTAGCCACTCGTACGTTCGGCAACGTCTTTTGACTGTACAACCATCATCTGGGCACGACCTGTTTGCACAGGCGTCAAGGTAGGACGAGGCTGACGACTTAGCTCGCCAAGTGCTACCCCGAGGACGCGACAGCCAACCTTATTTCGACTCCCGCTACGACACTCCCCTTTCATACCTACGGGACATGAAATTCATGAACTCAAGAAATGAGCAGCTTCGACAACAGATACTACGTATTGCGGAGCAGGAACGCCCTGCGCTTGAGGATCTCATTGCGCACCTACCCGCGATTGCCAATCGCCCTGTGTTTCTCGTCGCTCCCGAGTCCTATGTAGGCATGGCGCATGGCCCCAGAGTCGTTGCCGACCTGCGCAATGTGGTTGCCGCAATCGATGATCAAAGCATCCACCTGGAGCGCATACACGGCGCGCCGCGCTGGAGCAGTCAGGAGTTTCTTGCTAGGGCGGCGCAGTATGCCGATGCGATCGCTATCGATTTCTCTTGCAGCCAGCGTGGGAGGTCATTTGCAAATAACCTCTGCACCAGCGCAGGCATTGAGCAACTGAGTGTTGCGCCTTCCTTGGAACCACTGATCGCGCGTTTCGAGCAACGCCCCCTCTTTCTGCTCCAACCGCGTTCTGGCCTTGGTAACATCTACAGCCCACAGATCGTCCAACGCCACAGCCACGTCATTGCTGCCGTTGATGACCAGCCAAGCAACAGTGACATGATTCATGGGGTTCCGCGCTGGAGTTCTCGCCAGTTCGTCAAACAAGCGGGCCAGCATTCCGAGGCATTGGCGATTGATTTTTCTTACGGCCCAGGAGAATCGGGCTTGGCCCGCAAGCTGTGCGAGCGAGCAGGCATTGAAAGGGTAGATGCCTGCCTGGCCGTTGCGCACTGTGGGCTGCCTGCAGTATACGAGCCAGCCCAGGTCTACCGTCAGCGGACGCTTCTGCGCTTGGATGAATTTCTGCGTTTTGCGGATCGACTGGACGATGATTTAAGCGTTTTTACGCTCTACAGCAACCTGCTGTTCCGCCTGACGTACGACTCCAGCCTCCTGTTGGACTGCTGGGCCACTCCGATCAATGAGTACTTCTCGGAATATGCCGATAGCAGCACTTTCCAACTCGGCCAGCGTGAAAATTTCTGCGATGGTGGTGCCTTCCAGGGTCCCATTGTGCATAAGTTCCTAGAAGCATCCCGCCATCGCTACGAAAGCATTACCGCCTTTGAACCCGATAGCATCAACTTCCAGAAACTGGAGGGTATCGCAAGCGCCCTCCCCCTTCCGCCGCACAATTTCAAGGCCGTCAAAAAGGCCATCTCCAACGAACATACGACGCTGCGCTTCGAAGAGACAGGGACGGTTTCCAGCCATGTATCACCCAGTGGCGGAATCTCCGTAGTAACCACACGGCTGGACGATGAATTGGAAAAGCTGACGCTACTGAAGTTGGACATCGAAGGGTTTGAAGCCAGAGCACTCGAAGGTGCATCCAACCTCATCCGTAGCCAGCGCCCCCGCATGGCCATTTGTGTCTACCACTACGCCCAGGACCTTTTGGATATCGTGGAACAGCTGGACAAATTAGTGGAGGGCTATCACTTCCGTCTACGCCAGCACTCACCCGGCCACTACTACGACCTCGTTTTGTACGCATCGCCTGTCGCTGGAGCTGCGCCGCCGCCCTGGGCGGAGTAGGCCCAGAGAATTCACAACCTGATGCCGGACGCCCGCAAAATTTTAATTTTCGAACCGCCCCCGCCTGAATCCTAAACAATATTGGACCGCCTCAAGAGTACAGGGATGCGTGCATATTGCTTTGGTTTTCGGCCAGTTCGATACCTGCCGTCTATCGGCCTGACCAGAACACTTCGCGCCTGCACCGCGTCCAGCCTCGGATAAATCGTGAATGATCAACTCGGACAACCGCCAGTGAGCTCTTCCACCCTGGTCAGCATCGTCATGCCGACCTACAAGCCGCGCTACTTCGCGCAGGCGCTGGACAGCGTGCTGGCGCAGACCTATTCGGCACTGGAATTGGTGATCTGCGACGACAATGCCGATGGTGCCATCGAGGCTCTGCTGGCACCGCGTCTCGCTTCCGCCCCTTTCCCAATCCGTTATCAGCGTAATCCGACGCGGCTGGGCGAGCTCGGCAGCACCATTAGGGGCATCGCGCTGGCGCAAGGTGAGTACGTCAAATTCCTGCACGACGATGACGTGCTGGAGCCGGATTGCATCGCGCAGTTGGTCGCAGCGATCGAACGCACTCCGGGCACGGCGATGGCCTCTTCGCGCCGGCAGCGCATCGACGAGGCTGGGCAGCCGTTGCCGGACATTCTGGCTACCAGCTTTCCATTCGGCGAAGACGTGCTGATCGACGGTCCAGAGCTGGTGTCGTTCCTGTCCGACCACGCCATCAACTTTATCGGCGAGCCCAGCTGCGTGTTGTGCCGGCGCGCGGATCTGCTGGCGCTGGGCGACCGGTTGATGATGTTGAACGGCAAGCCAATCCATTGGGTCGGCGACCTGGCGATCTACGTGAAGCTGCTGCGGCACGGCAATCTGGCGTTTCTGGCCAGTCCGTTGACGCGCTTTCGCGTGTCCGATGCGCAGTTCAGTCAGACCGGTCGCGATCAGGTCGGGGTTGGCGACCAGGGGCATGAAGACCTGCGCCAGGGCATCCGCCAACTCGGCTGGCGACGCGAGACTGGCGACAATCGACAGGTGCGTGTGGCTCCGCTCAGTCTGCACAAGGCACGGGTGTTCAAGTCGGTGGATCTGGTCAACGCGCTGATGCGCAGCGCCGGCATGGCCGAGCAGGTCTCGCCGGCCACCTGGCTGGGCGTGCGTCATCCTTCGCCGACCCAGCGCGCGTTGATCGATGCGCGCCTGCAGGCGCATGCCGGCGGGCCACGGATTGCGGTGATGCTGATCGATCGCCACGGCGATGCCGCCGCGGTGGCCGCCAGCCAGGCCAGCCTGGCCGCCGTTGAGTGTTACCAACGTCAGCAGACCTGGGTCGTCAGCCGCTCGCCACAGCAGGCTGCCGCGCACGGCGCTTACGGCGCGCTGATCGACGCCCACGGGCTGGCGGCAACGCTCAATCGGGTGATCGCCGCACAAGATGCGGTGGACTGGATCATGCTGGCCGACGCCGGCAGCCGGTTCACTGCCAGCGGCCTGTTACTGCTGGCATTGGAGACGCTTTGCTTGCCGGACGAGTGCCAGGCCGTTTACGCCGACGAAGTGGTGGCGTTGGACAACGGCCAGCTGGGGCTGGCGATGCGGCCGGCGCTCTATCTGGACATGTTGCTGAGCGCGCCCTCCACGCTGTCGCGGCACTGGCTGTTCCGCCAGCGCACGCTGGTGGCCGATGGCGGCTTCCCGGTCGCATCGGGTCAGGCCTTCGAACTGGATTACCAGCTCGGCTTGGTCGAACGCTATGGCCTGGCCTGCATTCGCCATGTTGCCGAACCCGTGCTGATTGCGAGAGCCGACACGCAGCAGCGCGACGCGGACGAACGGCAGGCCATCGCACGTCATCTCGGCGCACGCGGGTATGCGGACGCGTTGGTCCATCACGCAGGCCCCGGCCGGCATGCGGTGGACTACCAACATCCGCAGCAGCCCCTGGTCAGTATCCTGGTGCTGGTCGATGGCCGACTGCCGCAGGTGCAGCGGTGTCTGGAATCCCTGCTGGCCAACACGGCCTACCCGCATTACGAAGTGCTGTTGCTGGATCGCTCCAGCCCGCAGCCAGCGCTGCGGGACTGGTTGGCCGGCATCGAGGCGCTGGGGATGCAACAGATCCGGGTCCTGCGCTTTTCCGCCGAGCCCTCGCGCGAAGCGGTCTGCAACGCGGCAGCCGAGCATGCGCGTGGAGACGTGGTGCTATGGCTGTCCGCAGGCGCAGCCGCGATCAAGGCCGATTGGCTTGCGCAGTTGCTCAACCACGCGCTGCGCCCAGAGGTCGGTGCGGTGGCCGGCAAGCTGCTGCGCAGCGATGGCACCGTGCACCACGCAGGTCTGCTGCTCGGGTTGGGGGCACCGGCGGCACGCGCTTTCGAAGGTGCCGCATTCGACGAGTCGGGTTATCTGCAGCGTCTGCAGCTGGATCAGAACTACAGCGCGTTGAGCGGCGAGTGCCTGATGCTGGCGCGGCAGCTGTTCTTGGACGCGGGTGGCTTCGTGGAAGAACCGGCATTGGCGCCGTGGAGCGATGTCGATCTGTGCCTGCGCTTGCAGCAGGCGGGCTTCCTCAATGTGTTTGCGGCGCGCGCGCAGTTGCTGATCGACCCTCCGGAGTCCACGCCGGCCAGCGCACTCGACGAAGAAGCGATGTACGCCCGCTGGCTACCGGTGATGGCCAACGACCCCGCCTATCACCCCGGTTTTTCGCTGGACCCGGGCGCCGGATTCACGCTGGCCGACCCGCGCGCCAGCTGGCGGCCGCTGCAGTCATGGCGGCCGCTGCCGCGTGCGCTCGCGCTGCCGGCCGATATCGAAGGCTGCGGCCACTATCGGGTGATCCAGCCGCTGCGCGCCTTGCGCGAGGCTGGTCTGGCCGAAGGCGTGCTGTTCAACGGCTATCTGGAAATCGCCGAGCTGACGCGCCAGGACCCGGACGTGGTGATCTTGCAGCGCCAGGTCGGCGAAGCACGCTTGGACGCGATGCGACGCATGAAGGCGTTGTCGCGCACGTTCAAGGTCTACGAGTTGGATGACTATCTGCCCAATCTGCCGCTAAAGAATGCCCACCGCGAGCACATGCCCAAGGACATTCTGAAGACGCTACGGCGCGGGCTGGGCATGGTGGATCGGTTCGTGGTGTCCACCCCTGCGCTGGCCGAGGCGTTCGCCGGACTGCACAGCGATATCCGGGTGGCCGAAAACCGCCTGCCGCCGCACTGGTGGGAACACCTGCCGACGCGCAGCGAACGCCGGGACGGCAAGCCCCGCATCGGCTGGGCCGGCGGCGCCAGCCATAGCGGCGACCTGGAACTGATCGCCGACGTGGTGCGCGAGCTGGCCGACGAGGTCGAATGGGTGTTCATGGGGATGTATCCGTTCGCGCTGCGCCAGCACATCCATCACTTCCAGCCGGGCGTGCCGATCGACCAGTACCCGGCCGCGCTGGCGGCCCTGGATCTGGATCTGGCCCTGGCCCCGGTGGAGCAGAACCTGTTCAACGAGTGCAAAAGCAACCTGCGCCTGCTCGAATACGGTGCCTGTGGGTATCCGGTGATCGCCAGCGACGTACGCTGCTACCAGGGCGACCTGCCGGTGACCTTGGTGAAGAACCGCTACCGCGACTGGATTGGCGCCATCCGCGAGCATCTGGCCGACCTGGACGCCGCGCGCGCGCGCGGGGCGGCCTTGCGCGAGGCGGTGCGGCGCGACTGGATGCTGAGCGGTAGCAACCTGGACCTCTGGCGTGCGGCCTGGTTGCCGGAGTAGCGCGCGACTCCGCTGCGTGTGACGGTGTGACCCTCATCCGGCGCTTCGCGCCACCTTCTCCCGCTTGCGGGAGAAGGGAAACCGGTCGCGCGTGGTCTGTCGGTTGCACTGCAACTGGTCGCCCACCGGCTCCCTTCCCCCGCTTGCGGGAGAAGGGAAATGGGTCGCGCGTGGTCCGTCGGTTGCATTGCAACTGGTCGCCCACCGGCTCCCTTCCCCCGCTGGCGGGGGAAGTGCCCGCAGGGAGGATGGGGGCGTGCGTTCGCCGGCAGCGGGCGTTGCCATGTCTGCTGCTGGGTGGCTATTGACGGGATTACCCTCATCCGGCGCTTCGCACCACCTTCTCCCGCTTGCGGGAGAAGGGAAATTGGGCGCGCGTGGTCCGTCGGTTGCACTGCAACTGGTCGCCCACCGGCTCCCTTCCCCCGCTGGCGGGGGAAGGTGCCCGCAGGGTGGATGGGGGCGTGCGTCCACACGCCGGCAGCGGGCGTTGCCATGTCTGCTGCTGGGTGGCTATTGACGGGATTGCCCTCATCCGGCGCTGCGCGCCACCTTCTCCCGCTTGCGGGATAAGGGAAATTGGGCGCGCGTGGTCTGTCGGTTGCACTGCAACTGGTCGCCTACCGGCTCCCTTCCCCCGCCCGCGGGGGAAGGTGCCCGCAGGGTGGATGGGGGAAATGACGCTATGACGCGACCACGGCAGGCGCGACAGGAACGGACCTGCGCCGGAATCTCGACACAATTTCGGCACGCCGCTTGCATCGCTGTGACTGCCTCCCTGGCAGACCGCAGACATGAGCGATTCCGTCACCTCCATCCTCTCGCAGATCCGCTCCTACCAGAGCCAGATGGGCCAAGGCTCGCTGAGCCAGGTGGGCGATGCTGCGCGCGGCAACCAGATCCAGGGGCTGGCCGGTACGCAGGGAACGCCGGCGACGCAGGCACCGAGCTTCAGCGAGACCCTGCGCGGTGCGCTGGGTGGCGTCAACGAGGCGCAGCAGAAGGCCGGCGAACTGGCCAAGGCCTTCGAAATGGGCGATCCCAGCGCCGACCTGGCGCGGGTGATGGTCGCCGCGCAACAGTCCCAGGTGGCGTTCCGCGCCACCGTGGAAGTCCGCAACCGTCTCGTCCAGGCTTATCAGGACGTCATGAACATGCCGCTGTAAGGGTTGACGACACATGGCACTCGCACTCAGCAAAGACTCCGTGAACCAGAACGCCGAGAAGGCGGGCCAGTGGTTCGACCGCATCCGTAGCCTGCAAATCACCCGCAAGCTGACGATGATGGGCATGATCGCGCTGGCGGTGGCGGCGGGGCTGGCAGTGTTCTTTTGGTCGCAGAAACCCGGCTATGCCGCGCTGTACACCGGCCTGGACGACAAGGGCAACGCCGAGGCGGCCGATCTGCTGCGCACCGCGCAGATCCCGTTCAAGATCGACCAGAGCACCGGCGCCATCTCGGTGCCGCAGGACCGTCTCTACGACGCCCGCCTGAAGCTGGCCGGCTCGGGCCTGACCGGTCAGGACACCGGTGGCGGCTTCGAGCTGATGCAGAAGGATCCGGGCTTCGGCGTGAGCCAGTTCGTCGAAAGCGCCCGCTACCAGCATGCGCTGGAGACCGAGCTGGCGCGCACCATTGGCACCTTGCGCCCGGTGCGTGAGGCCCGGGTGCACCTGGCCATCCCCAAGCCCAGCGCCTTCACCCGCCAGCGCGAAGCCGCCAGCGCCTCGGTGGTGCTGGAACTGCGCGGCGGCCAGGGCCTGGAGCGCAATCAGGTCGACGCCATCGTCAATCTGGTGGCCTCCAGCATCCCCGACATGACCCCCGAGCGTGTGACCGTGGTCGACCAGAGCGGTCGCATGCTGTCGATCGCCGATCCCAACAGCGACGCGGCGCTGCATGCCGCCCAGTTCGAACAGGTGCGCCGCCAGGAAAGCTCCTACAACCAACGCATCCGAGAACTGCTCGAGCCGATGACCGGCCCGGGCCGGGTCAATCCGGAAACCAGCGTGGACATGGACTTCTCGGTGGTCGAGGAAGCGCGCGAGCTCTACAACGGCGAGCCGGCCAAGCTGCGCAGCGAGCAGATCAGCGACAGCAGCACCAATGCCACCGGCCCGCAGGGCCCTCCGGGCGCCACCAGCAATAGCCCCGGCCAACCGCCGGCCGCTGCCGTCGCCGGTGCCCCGGGCGCGCCCGGCACCCCCGCTGCGGCCAACGGCCAGCAGGCTGCCCCTGCCACGCCGACCGAGACGTCCAAGAGCGCCACCCGCAATTACGAGCTGGATCGCACCCTGCAGCACACCCGCCAGCCGGCCGGCCGCATCAAGCGCGTCTCGGTGGCGGTGCTGCTGGACAACGTTCCGCGCCCCGGTGCCAAGGGCAAGATGGTCGAGCAGCCGCTGACCGCTGCCGAGCTCACCCGTATCGAAGGCCTGGTCAAGCAGGCAGTCGGCTTCGATGCCGCGCGTGGCGACACCGTGTCGGTGATGAATGCCCCGTTCGTGCGTGAAGCAGTGGCAGGCGAGGAAGGCCCCAAGTGGTGGGAAGATCCGCGTGTGCAGAACGGCCTGCGCCTGCTGGTCGGTGCGGTGGTGGTGCTGGCGCTGCTGTTCGGTGTGGTGCGCCCCACCCTGCGCCAACTCACTGGCGTGACCGCGGTCAAGGACAAGCAGCGCGCGGCTGGCAACGATGGCACTCCGCAGAGCGCGGACGTGCGGATGCTCGACGACGACGATGAGCTGGCGCCACGGCTGCAGGAAGACACCGCCCACATCGGGCTGGACAAGAAGTCCGCGATCGCTCTGCCAGATGCCTATGAAGACCGGCTGCGCCAGGCGCGCGAGGCGGTCAAGGCGGATTCCAAGCGTGTTGCACAGGTCGTGAAGGGATGGGTTGCCAGTGAAGCCTGATACGCAATCGATGAGCGGTGTGCAGCGCGCCGCTGTGCTCCTGCTGTCGCTCGGCGAGGCCGATGCGGCCGAGGTGCTCAAGCACATGGACCCCAAGGAGGTGCAGAAGATCGGCATCGCCATGGCCACCATGTCCGGCATCTCGCGCGAGCAGGTCGAGCGGGTGATGGACGAGTTCAACGGCGAGCTCGCCGCCAAGACCTCGCTGGGCGTGGGCGCCGACGACTACATCCGCAACGTGTTGATCCAGGCGCTGGGTGCCGACAAGGCCGGTGGTCTGATCGACCGCATCCTGCTGGGTCGCAACACCACCGGGCTGGACACGCTCAAGTGGATGGACCCACGCGCCGTGGCCGACCTGGTGCGCAACGAGCATCCGCAGATCATCGCCATCGTGATGGCGCACCTGGACAGCGACCAGGCGGCCGAATCGCTGAAGAACCTGCCCGAGCGCACCCGCGCCGACGTGCTGCTGCGCATCGCCACCCTGGACGGCATCCCACCGAACGCGCTGAGCGAACTCAACGACATCATGGAGCGCCAGTTCGCCGGCAACCAGAACCTGAAGTCCTCCAACGTGGGCGGCATCAAGGTGGCGGCCAACATCCTCAATTTCCTCGACACCGGTGCCGACCAGGGCGTGCTGGGCGAGATCAGCAAGATCGACGCCGACCTGGCCACCAAGATCCAGGACCTGATGTTCGTGTTCGACAACCTGGTGGACCTGGACGACCGCGGCCTGCAGACCCTGCTGCGCGAAGTGTCCGGCGAGCGCCTGGGTCTGGCGCTGCGCGGCGCCGACGTCAAGGTGCGCGAGAAGATCACCCGCAACATGTCCCAGCGCGCGGCCGAAATCCTGCTGGAAGACATGGAAGCGCGCGGTCCGGTGCGGCTGGCCGATGTCGAAGCGGCACAGAAGGAAATCCTCACCATCGTCCGCCGGCTGGCTGACGAAGGCGCCATCAGCCTCGGCGGTGCCGGCGCGGAGACCATGGTATGAACGAGGTGGTCACCCGCTGGCTGGCGCCCGACCTGCATATCGCCCCGGCCCTGCCGGAGCCGGAGTACGCCGAACCGGCCGTGCTCGAGCCAGTGCTGCGCCCACCGACCCTGGAGGAGATCCAGGCCATCGAGGACGCCGCCCAGCAGGAAGGCTTCGCCCGCGGCCACGCCGAGGGCTTTGCCCAGGGTCAGGCCGAGGTGCGCCGCTTGACCGCGCAGATCGACGGCATCCTGGACAACTTCAGCCGCCCGCTGGCGCGGCTGGAAAACGAAGTGGTCGGTGCGCTCGGCGAACTGGCGGTGCGCATTGCCGGCCAGTTGGTCGGCCGGGCCTACCAGGCCGATCCGCAGCTGCTCGCCGAGCTGGTCGAAGAAGCCGTCGGCGCGGTGGGGAGCGCCGGCCGCGAGGTCGAAGTGCGCTTGCACCCGGACGATATCACCGCGCTGACGCCGCACCTGGCCGCCAGCAGCAGCACCCGCCTGGCCGCGGACATGAGCCTGAGCCGCGGCGATCTGCGCGTGCATGCCGAGAGCGTGCGCGTGGACGGCACCCTGGAAGCGCGCCTGCGGGCCGCATTGGAGACGGTCATGCGTAAATCCGGAGCGGGCCTGTGAGCGCCCTGCTGGGAGCCACCCCGGCCGACTGGCTGGACGCGCGCAATCTGCGCCTGGCCACCCGCCTGGGCGCACTGGGCCTGGAACCGGCCGCTGGCCGCACCCTGATCCGCGAAGGCATCCTACGCCGCGCGGTCGGCCTGACCCTGGAAGCGACCGGCTGCGAAGCGCCGATGGGCGCCACCTGCAAGGTCGAGGTCGATGGCGGCTGGGTCGACGCCGAGGTCGTCGGCTTCGCCGGCGAGCGGACCTACCTGATGCCCAGCGCCGAACTGCATGGCCTGCTGCCGAATGCGCGCGTGGTGCCCTCGCGGCGCCGCGGCGGCGTGGAAGTGGGCGAAGGTCTGCTCGGCCGCGTCATCGACAGCGACGGCACCCCGCTGGACGGCAAGGGCCCGATTCGCGCCGAAGACAGCATCGGCATGGCTGGCGTATCGATCAACCCGCTGGCACGCGAACCCATCACCACCTCGCTGGATGTGGGCGTGCGCGCGATCAACGCCATGCTGCCGATCGGCCGTGGCCAGCGCGTGGGCCTGTTCGCCGGTTCCGGCGTCGGCAAGTCAACGCTGCTGGGCATGATGACCCGCTTCACCTCGGCCGACGTGATCGTGGTCGGGCTGATCGGCGAACGTGGCCGCGAAGTGCGCGACTTCGTCGAAACCACCCTGGGCGAAGAAGGCCTGCGCCGCGCCGTGGTCGTGGCCGCACCGGCCGACCGCCCGCCGCTGGCACGCCTGCATGGCGCCTACCGCGCCACCGCCATCGCCGAATGGTTCCGCGACCAGGGCTTGAACGTGCTGCTGCTGATGGATTCGCTGACCCGCTTCGCCCAGGCGCAGCGCGAGATCGGCCTGTCGGTCGGCGAGCCGCCGACCACCCGCGGCTACCCGCCGTCGGTGTTCGCCAAATTGCCGGCGCTGGTGGAACGCGCCGGCAACGGCGCCAAGGGCCGCGGTTCGATCACCGCCTTCTACACCGTGCTGACCGAAGGCGACGACCCGCAGGACCCGATCGCCGACGCCGCCCGCGCGATTCTCGACGGCCACATCCTGCTGTCGCGTCGGGTCGCCGACAGCGGCCTGTATCCGGCCATCGACCTGGAATCCTCGGTCAGCCGCGTGGTGCAGGACATCGCCGACGACACCTGGCGCCTGCGCATCCGCAAGCTCAAGCGACTGCTGTCGGCCTACACCGCCAACCGCGACCTGATCGCCATCGGCGCCTACCAGCGCGGCAGCGACCCGGCCACCGACGAAGCGCTGGCGCGCTGGCCGGAGATCGTCGAATTCCTCGGACAGGACGTCCACAGAGCGTCTGATCTGATCGACAGCCTGTCCGCGCTGCAGCGGCTGGTGGAACCTGAGAACTAATCCATGATGCAGTCCAAACGGATCGATCCCCTGCTGCGGCGGGCCCAGGAACAGGAAGACAAGGTCGCCCGCGACCTGGCCGAGCGCCAGCGCATGCTGGAAACGCATCAGTCGCGCCTGGAAGAACTGCGCCGTTACGCCGAGGAATACGCCAGCAGCCAGATGGCCGGCACCAGCGCAGTGGCGCTGAGCAACCGCCGCGCCTTCCTGGACCGGCTCGACAGCGCCGTGCAGCAACAGACCCAGACAGTGGAAAACAATCGCGCCAAGGTGGAGGCCGAGCGCACCCGCCTGCTGCTGGCCAGCCGCGAAAAGCAGGTGCTCGAGCAGCTGGCCGCCAGCTATCGCGCGCAGGAAAACAAGGTGGTCGAGCGCCGCGACCAGCGCGAGATGGACGATCTCGGCGCCCGCCGCGTGCGCCTGGCGCGCGTCGAAGACTCTCACGGAGATGCCCCATGAACCCCTTGTCCGCTTTCGTCACCGGCCTCAACGCGCTGGCCAGCACCGGCAAGAAGTCCAGCTACAGCGACCCGGCCCCCGAGCAGGATCCGGGCCAGGACCAGTTCGCCCGCATGCTGCAACCGGGCAACAACGGCAACCAGGCGGCGCCTGCGCCGGAGCGTGCAAGCGCCAAGCCGGCACCCAAGCCGGCCCCCTCGGACAAGCAGCGCAGCGACGACGACAACGGCGATGAGAGCGCCGGCACCGGCGACGCCGCTGCCCGCCCGCGCGGCCAGGACAGCGACAGCAAGCCCTCGCCCGCCAGCAAGGAGAGCACGACCAAGGAATCCAGTGCGGCAGCCGGCAGCGACAAGAGCAAGCCCAAGACGGCCGCCAGCGACGGGCAGGACCACGCCGAGGACAGCACCACCCCGGCGGCCGCCAGCTGGCCGCCGCCGGGTCTGGGCGGCTTCGGCATGAGCCTGCTGGCGCAGGCCGTTCCGGGGGGCGATGCCCTGGCCGCGGCGGCCGCTGCACTGACCGCTGCCACCGCCAGCACCACCGCCACTACAGCGACCGCGCTTCCCGCCGAGACCACGCCGACCGCAGGCGCAGGGGCCGCCCCCAGCCTGCCGGCATTGGGCGCGCTGACCCCGGCAGCCAATGCCGGCGCCAAGGGCGCGACGCCGACGCTACCTACCGGTGAGGTCCAGGCCGCCACCGTGATGCCGTTGATGACCAATGCCCTGACGGCGTCTGCCGACGATGCCACTGCCGCGAAGGCGCCGGACGCACCGGCATTCGTGCTGCCGACCACGCCGACCACTGCCTTGGCGCGCCCGCAGGACGCCGCACCGATCTTCACTGCTTCGCCGACGCCCACTCCGGAACTGGGCAGCGACGGCTTCGACGACGCCATCGGCGCACGCCTGAGTTGGCTGGCCGACCAGAAGATCGGCCATGCGCACATCAAGCTCACGCCCAACGAGATGGGCCCGGTGGAAGTCCGCCTGCATCTCGAGGGCGACAAGGTCAACGCCAGCTTCACCGCGGCCCAGGCCGATACGCGCCAGGCGTTGGAACAGAGCCTGCCGCGCTTGCGCGAATTGCTCGGCCAGAGCGGCTTCCAGCTCGGCCAGGCCGATGTCGGCCAGCAGCAACAGGGGCAGACCGGCGGGCGCAATGGCAGCGAGCCGGGCAGCGGCCTGGTGCTGGAAGACAGCCCTCCCGTCGGAATTCCGTCGGTGGTGTTACGCCAGCGTGGATTGCTGGACGCCTACGCCTGATCGGCGGGCATGAAATCGCGGCAGCGACCGCGTGAGCGGGGCCAACCGGGAGGCGGCAGCATGCCAGCCTCCCTTGCCGCAGTAGGGTTTGCACGCGTCGGCGCTGTGCCGGCGTGCTGCCGGGAAACCGGCGCGGTTTTGGCACGGCGGTTGCATTCCTTGGGTGAGCCTTCCCCCTGGAGCAGACCGTGGCAGCCGCTGAGAAACCGAAAAAGACCGACGAGAAGGACGAGAAGAAGAAGGGTGGCAAGAAGCCCATCCTGCTGATCGCCATCGGCGTGGTCGTGCTCGCGGCCGCTGGCGGCGGTGCCTGGTTCTTCCTCGGCCACAAGAGCGAGGACAAGGGCGGCCAGCATGCACCGCCCAAGACCGCCGAGGTCCCCAAGCCGGCCCAGTACTTCCCGATGGACCCGGCCATCGTGGTCAACCTCTCCGACCCCGGCGACGGCCCACAGTACCTGCAGGTCGAGGTGCAACTGGTGACCCGCGACCCGGAAGAACTGAAGCTGATCACCGAAAACGCGCCAGCCATCCGCGCGCACCTGCTGATGCTGTTGTCGCAGGTCAAGGCCACCGACGTGGCCGACCTGGCCGGCAAGCAGAAATTGCAGAAGGCCGCGCTGGCCGAGGCGCAGAAGGTGATGACCAGCGAGACCGGCAAGAAGTGCGTCGAAGAATTGCTGTTCACCAGTTTCGTGACCCAGTAAGGCCTGTCCGATGAGCGTCAGTGATCTGCTTTCCCAAGACGAGATCGATGCCCTGCTGCATGGCGTGGATTCGGGCGCGGTCAATACCGAGCCGGAACCGCTGCCCGGCGAGGCGCGCCAGTACGACCTGTCCAGCCAGGACCGCATCATCCGCGGGCGCATGCCGACCCTGGAGATGGTCAACGAGCGCTTCGCGCGGTTGTGGCGTATCGGCCTGTTCAACCTGATCCGACGCTCGGCCGACCTGTCGGTGCGTGGCATCGACCTGGTCAAGTTCAATGAGTACATGCACTCGCTGTACGTGCCGACCAACCTCAACCTGATCCGCTTCAAGCCGCTGCGTGGCACCGGTCTGATCGTGTTCGAACCCACGCTGGTGTTCACCGTGGTGGACAACTTCTTCGGCGGCGACGGCCGTTTCCACACCCGCATCGAAGGTCGCGAGTTCACCGCCACCGAGATGCGGGTGATCCAGCTGATGCTCAAGCAGACCTTCGCCGACCTGAAGGAAGCCTGGGCGCCGGTGATGGACGTGGACTTCGAATACATCAACTCGGAGATCAACCCGCACTTCGCCAATATCGTCACCCCGCGCGAATACGTCGTGGTGTGCCGCTTCCATGTGGAACTGGAAGGCGGCGGCGGCGAGATCCACGTGACCCTGCCCTACTCCATGCTCGAGCCGATCCGCGAACTGCTCGATGCCGGCATCCAGAGCGACCGCAACGACCGCGACGAAAGCTGGAACATCATGCTGCGCGAGCAGCTCAACACCGCCGAGGTCACGCTCTCCAGCGTCCTGGCCAGCAAGCGTATGAGCCTGCGTCAGCTCACCGGTCTGAAGGTCGGCGACATCCTCCCGATCGAACTGCCCGCCAAGGTGCCGCTGTGCGTGGAGGACATTCCCATGTTCACCGGCGAGTTCGGCATCGCCAACGGCAACAACGCCGTCAAGATCACCGCCGTGCATCCGCCCGGCAACCAGACCCCGCGCACCGTTACCGCCCAGGACACACCCCGATGAGCCACTCCGACCTTCTCGACGCCGCCCCCGCGCAGTTCGACAACCTGCAGGCCGAGCACGACCAGAATGCCACCGACCTGAACCTGGACGTCATCCTCGACGTGCCGGTCACCCTGTCGCTGGAAGTCGGGCGCGCCCGCATTCCGATCCGCAACCTGCTGCAGCTCAACCAGGGCTCGGTGGTGGAACTGGAACGCGGCGCCGGCGAACCGCTGGATGTCTACGTCAACGGCACCCTGATCGCGCACGGCGAAGTGGTGGTGATCAACGACCGCTTCGGTATTCGCTTGACCGACGTGGTCAGCCCCAGCGAACGCATCCGGAGGCTGCGGTGATCGGCCTGCTGGCCACCGCCGCGCCGGCCGCGGCCAAGGCCAGCCAGGTGGGCGCACAGGCGCCCTCCTCGCCCGGATTGTTCGGCGCGGTCCTTGCATTGTTGTTGGTGCTCGGCTTGATCGTCGGTCTGGGCTGGTTGCTCAAGCGCATGCCCGGCAGCGGTTTTCGCAGCAGCGAAGGTCTGCGCGTGGTGACCAGCCTGGCGGTCGGGGCAAAGGAGCGTGTGGTGGTGGTGGAGGTCAATGGCCAGCAGTTGCTGCTGGGCGTGACCGCCGGTGGCATCAGCACCCTGCACACCCTGGCCGAACCGCTGCCGCCGACCGCCCCGCCGAGCCTGCCCAACCTCAAGCAACTTCCCAATTTCGCTCAGCTGCTCGCTCAGAAGCTGCGCAAGGACCCGTGACATGTTCAGTCGTTGGAATCGCTGGGGGCGCAGCCTCCGCCTGGTACTGATCCTGCTGGCGCTGAGCTGCCCATTGCTGGCCGCCGCCGCCCCGGCGGCCTTGCCGACCATGGCACAGGCTGCCGCGCCCGCCGCGGCGCCGAGCGCGGCACCGGCCGCCGGCAATCAACTGCCGGCGCTGCCCAATGTCAGCGTCGGCCGCATCGGCGACCAACCGGTGAGCCTGCCGCTGCAGACCTTGCTGCTGATGACGGCGATCACCCTGCTGCCGTCGATGCTGCTGGTCCTGACCGCCTTCACCCGCATCACCATCGTGCTGGGCCTGCTGCGGCAGGCACTGGGCACTGGCCAGACCCCGTCCAACCAGGTGTTGCTGGGCCTGTCGATGTTTCTCACCGCGCTGGTCATGATGCCGGTGTGGCAGAAGATGTGGAACAGCGGCCTGTCGCCCTACCTCAACAACCAGATCGACTTCCAGACCGCCTGGACGCTGACCACCCAACCGCTGCGCGCCTTCATGCTGGCGCAGATCCGCGAAACCGACCTGATGACCTTCGCCGGCATGGCCGGCGACGGCAAGTACGCCGGCCCGGACGCGGTGCCGTTCCCGGTGTTGGTGGCCTCGTTCGTCACCAGCGAGCTGAAGACGGCCTTCGAAATCGGCTTCCTGATCTTTATCCCGTTCGTGATCATCGACCTGGTGGTCGCCAGCGTGCTGATGTCGATGGGCATGATGATGCTGTCGCCGATGTTGATCTCCGCACCGTTCAAGATTCTGCTCTTCATCCTGGTCGACGGATGGGTCCTGGTCGTCGGCACGCTGGCAGCCAGCTTCAACGCCGCCTAGCCAACAGGATCCAGGCTTCGGCCTTTGAACTTGCCTTTGAACTTGCCTTTGAACTTGCCTTTGAGCTCTTGCCTTCGAGCTTCGGCCTTATGGTTTTGGCTGTTGAGCTTTCGCTTGTGTCTCTGGCTCGCGCTATTGGCTTTCCGTCCCCCATACCGCAGCGGCAAGCCGGATGGATACAACCCGCAGGGCGTCGCGCAAGGATGCGCGGCGTTTTTGTAAGGGACATGGATGTCCCTTACAAAAATTTCCATCTGGCTTGCGTACCCGGAGCGCGTAGCGCGGAGGGGCGCGAGGACGGGGGTGTGTTTCTTTGGTTACTTTCTTTGCACAAGCAAAGAAAGTGACTCGCCCCCCGGAGGGGGCGAAAGCTCTGCCTCGGCCCCCGCAGGGGGGCGAAAGCTCTGCCTCGGCCCCCGCAGGGGGGCGAAAGCTCTGCACTTGAATTTGCGTTTGCGTTTGAAGTTGCTTCGACTGCTAAAAAAGGAAATCAGGAGCTTTCACGCCCTTCGGGCGCGAGTCACTTTTCTTTGCTTGTGCAAAGAAAAGTAACCAAAAGAAAGCACCCCCCGTCCTCGCGCCCTCCGCGCCTGCGGCGCTCCAGGTCCGCAAGTCCGGCAGAAATTTTTGTAAGGGACATCCATGTCCCTTACAAAAACGCCGCGCATCCTTGCGCGACGCCCTGCGGGTTGTATCTGCCAGCCTTGCCGCTGCGGTATGGGGACCCTAAAAGCAAAACAGCCAGAGCCAGAGCCAGAGCAAAAGCAAGAGTCAAGAGCAAAAGCAAGAGACAGGAACAAGGGCAAAGCGGAAGCACCGGCTGAAAAATCGCGTACAACCGGCCGCAACGACAGATTTCCAGCGCTGCGGCCTCGACCAAAGACCATGCAGGCCTGCCTTGCCTACCCCGCAACCACCGCAAGGATGTACGAATCGGCCGTGAGCCAGTCAGGCCCCGAATCAGGAAGCGAACACCGATGCGTCATAGCGCAATGCGCTTAGCTTCCCTGTGCACCCATGCACAGACACCCCTCCCTTTGGCACCCCACTTGCATCTAACCCAGCATGAGCCCTGAAATCGCCCTGACTGAATTGCGTGGTGGCCTGGTCACCGTCCTGTGGGTCGCCGGCCCGATGCTCCTGGCCGTGTTGGTCGTTGGCGTGGTGATCGGCGTGGTACAAGCCGCGACCCAATTGAACGAACCGACCATCGGCTTCATCGCCAAGGCGGTCGCCCTGACGGCGACCTTGTTCGCCACCGGCAGCATGCTGCTGGGCCATCTGGTGGAATACACCACCATGCTGTTCCAGCGCATTCCGCACATCATCGGCTAGCGGAGCGCTCCGGATGGATGCCGCCACCCAGATGGTGATCGATGGCCAGCGCGCCTTCGCGATGGTCGGTGCGATCCTGTGGACCATGCTGCGGACCGGTGCATTGCTCACCGCCATGCCGCTGATCGGGACCCGCGCGGTGCCGGCACGGGTCCGCGTGGTGCTGGCTGGCACCCTGTCGATGGCGTTGGCACCGATGCTGCCGCCAGTCCCGGACTGGGACGGCTTCACCGCCCAGGCCGTTCTGAGCGTGGCGCGCGAGCTGGCGCTGGGGGCCAGCATGGGATTCATGCTGCGGTTGATCTTCGAAGCCGGCGCGATGGCCGGCGAACTGGTGTCGCAATCGACCGGCCTGTCGTTCGCGCAGATGTCCGATCCCTTGCGTGGGGTGACCTCCGGAGTGATCGCCCAGTGGTTCTATCTGGGCTTTGGCTTGCTGTTCTTCGCCGCCAATGGCCACCTGGCGGTCATCGCACTGCTGGTGGACAGCTACAAGGCACTACCGATCGGCAGCGCGCTCCCGGATGCGGCGGCTTTTGCCGAGGTGGCGCCGACCTTGTTCATGCAGGTGCTGCGCGGCGGCCTGGGGTTGGCCCTGCCGATGATGGTGGCCATGCTGGCGGTCAACCTGGCCTTCGGTGCCTTGTCCAAGGCCGCGCCGGCACTCAATCCGATGCAGTTGGGCCTGCCGCTGACCGTGCTGCTGGGCTTGTTCCTGCTGTCCAGCTTCACCAGCGAATTCGCCCCGCCGATCCAGCACCTGTTCGATACCGCCTTCGACGCAGCGCGTGCGCTGACCGCATGATGTGATGCGACTCAAGTTTTACCCCAGTGCGCCGCCAATGCGGCTATGAGGAGTCAGGTCGCCACCGACCGACTCCGCCTCTCAATTCTGCAACGGAATCGATGCCCTTCGTGCCCGCACCGTCCGCTCCAGTCCTGCTGCGTTGCGTACTCTCCTGGCTCTGGCTAGGGGCGTTGGTGGCGTCTGGGTGGGTCGCTAGCGGGACGGCCGCGGCGCAGAGCTATAGCTTTCGCAGCTATACCCAGGCCGATGGCCTGCAAGGCATGTCCATCACCGGCCTATTGGAAGATCGGCAAGGCGTGGTCTGGGTCTCCACCGAACTGGCCCTGCATCGCTTCGAACGCGATCGCTTCATTGCCGTCGGCCAGGACGACGGACTGGATGCCCGCTACAGCCGTGGAATGACCCTGGATACGCAGGGCCGGCTCTGGGTGGCCACCGCCAATGGGGTCTTCGTGCGCAGCGGCGAACGCTTCGTGCAGGTGCTGCGAAACGGCCAGCGCATCCGCGCCGATGCCGGCAATGTGATCGCCGCCTATCGCAGCGGTGTGGCGGTGCTCAGCGAAGGACAACTGCTTGCAGTGGTGGAACAGGCTGGCGGCTGGGCGGTGCAGCCGGTGCCATTGCGCATGCCCGATGGTCAGTCGGCACCGATCGGACCGTCGCTGTTGGCCGACGCAGGGTTCCTGTGGCTGCCCTGCGGGCCGGGCGTCTGTCGCCTGGATGCGCGCGGCCGCGTGGTCGAAGCCTTGTCCGAGCGCGACGGCGTCCCGGAACGCCGCTGGCGGGCGATCTATCGTCAACGTGACGGGCGGTTGTGGCTGCGCGGCGGCGGCATGATCCTGTCGCGGGCACCGGGCGCGTCGCGCTTCGAAGCGCATCTGCCCGCCACTCAGGGCGACTTCACCACGCTGTCCGGGGTCACCACGATGGTGGAGGATCTCCAAGGTCGCTTGATCACCCGCGGCGACCATGGGCTGGTGCGCTGGGAGGGCGATCGCTGGGAGGAAATCGGCGACGACCAGGGCCTGCACCTGGATGCGATGATCGGCCCGCTGCTGCCGCAGAGCAACGGCACGTTGTGGATCGGAACGCGTGGCCAGGGCGTGCAGCGCTGGCTGGGCTACGGCAGCATCGAACACCTGGGACAACCGCAGGGCATCCCGAACGGGGCGACCTGGGCGATCCAGCGCCTGCCCGACGGCCTGCTCGCGGTCGGTGGCGACGGCGGCGCCAGCCTGCTGGAGCGACGCAGCGCGCATGCCCGTGAGTGGCGACTGGCCAATGGCAACCCGCTGCCGCAAGTACTCAGCATTGCGGTCGCGCCGGACGGCGCGACCTGGGTGTCCTACTTCACTGGCGCCATCGCCCGCCGCGATCCGCACGATGGCGTGACCCGCGAGGTGATGGAGCTGCCCAATCCGATCTACAAGCTGGTCTTCGATCACGGCGGCATGCTGTGGATCGCCAGCCCGCGCGGCCTGTATGTCGCCAGCAGCAGCCCGCCCTACAACCTTCGCCACGTGGACGAGCTGCCCGCCAAGTTCATCGGCGATATCGAGCTGGACCAGCACGGACAGCTGTGGGTCGCCAGCGATCGCGGACTGTATCGGCATCAGGGCGGGCAATGGATTCACGTGCCCTTGCGCGGCACGCTGCCCAGCCAGGATGTGTTCCAGATCGACTTCGCTCCGGATGGCGAGCTCTGGCTGTCGCTGCGCGACATCGGGCTGTGGCATGGCCGCTCACGCGCCGACGGCAGTCTGGTGCTGCAGGCCGTCAGCGACCCGTTGGTGTCCAAGGTCATGCCCTTCATCCTGCGCCACGACCGTGAGGGCCGGCTGTGGGTCGGCAGCAGCCAGGGCCTGGACCTGTATTCCAACGGCCGCTGGGCCCGCATCACCCGCGACGAAGGCCTGCTGTGGGACGACCTGTCGGCCAACGCCTTTTTCGAAGACGACGACGGCAGCGTGTGGATTGGCAGCAGCCGTGGCCTCAGCCACCTGCTCGCGCCAACGCGGCTGTTCGCCGCACCGCCGCTGTTGGTGCAGATCGCGCACGTACATCGCGGTCAGCAGCAGTTGCACGCCGGCGAGGAGGTCGACTGGTCCGAGCTGCCGTTGGACATCGAGCTGCGCACACCGGGCATGGAAGGCGGTGCCGACCGCATCAGCTTCCGCTATCGGGTGGAGGGGCATCAGGCGCGCTGGACCACCACCTCGCTCGCCCGTATCACCTATCCGTTGCTGCCGCCGGGGCGCTATGTGATGGAAGTGCAGGCACAGGACGCGCGCCAGCGCAGCGTCAGCCCACTGGCGCGCTTCGCCTTCGTGCTGCGCCCACCGTGGTGGCGCAGCAACCCCGCCATCGCGGTCTATGTGCTACTGGCGGTCGGCGGCGTGATCGGCCTGCTGCGCTGGCGCACGCAGAAGTTGCTGCGACGCAAGCAGGAACTGGAGCAGATGATCGCCGAACGCACCGCCGAGCTGGAGCAGGACAAACGCGATCTGGAATGCGCACGCGCCGCGCTTGCCTTCAAGGCCACCCATGACGAATTGACCGGCCTGCTCAACCGCGCCGGCATCCTGGAGGTGTCGCGGCGACTGCTGGCTGCTGCGTTGGCCAATGGCACGCCGCTGGCAGTCGCGTTGATCGACCTGGACCACTTCAAGCAGGTCAACGACCAGCACGGCCATCTGGCCGGCGATGCGGTGCTGGCCGGCGTCGGCAAGCGCCTGAGCGATTGCCTGCGTGGCGACGACCGCATCGGCCGCTACGGTGGCGAAGAGCTGCTGGCACTGTTGCCTGGGCTGGGCGTGGAGGCCAAGGCCCGGCTGCAGGCACTGCATGGACGGATTTGCGGCGACTATCCGATCGACGGCGGCCAATTGCAGGTGACCTGTTCGATCGGGGTGGCGTGGGCGCAAGCGGGAGACACCGTCGAGTACCTGCTGGCCCGCGCCGATGAAGCGCTGTACGGCGCCAAGCACGCAGGCCGCAATCGCATCGCCTACGCGTCCACACTTCCTCACAGTGCGGCGGAGGATAGTGGTGCGCAGACGACCGGCAGGTTAAAGAAAGTGCCGTGAACAGCCGCTAGTTCGGACAAGGCGGCCAGTCACCGGCGCCGTCGATGGCAGGTGTGAATGAACGGCGCGAGGGGCGCCCTTCGACTGCCTGCCACTGCGTGGGAGAGCGCAAGGCCTGTGAGGTTTCAGTACCGCCAATGGAAGGGGGCGCGTTGCCGCACGTGGGCGGTGGCGTTGCTGCTCGCGTTGCTGTCGCTGGCCGGAACCGCCAATGCGCAAGTCGCGAGCCTTCGCCGCTACGCCCATGACCAGGGCCTGTTGGGACTGGCGGGCACCTGTCTGCTGCAGACCCGGGCCACCCGCCTGTGGGTCTGCACCGAAAGCGGCCTGTATCGCTTCGACGGCCGCGGCTTCCAGCAAGTGACCCTGGACGGCCTGCACAACGAACCGGTCTTCTCCATGAGCGAGGACCCGCAGGGTCGCCTGTGGGTCGCCGGCTTCCAGAGCCTGTTCGTCGGCGACGAGCATGGTTTCCGCCGGCTGGCCCGCGACGAGGCGCAGCATCTGCAGAACGGATTGCTACTGGCCAGCCTACCCTGGGGCACGGTGGTGGCAAACGGCGGCAACCTGGAACTGTTGCGCGAGCGGGCCGACGGCGGCTGGCGCGTCGAGCCGCTGCTCGACGCGGCCACCCGGAAACGTGTGCCGGACGCGTCCAAGGTCCTGAGCGTATCGGTAGACGGTGCCACGCTGTGGATCGGATGCGATCGCCGTCTGTGCGCGATCGATGCGCAGCACCGACTGCAGGTGTTCGGCCCCGACCAAGGCGTACCGAACGAACGGTGGTATAGCGTGTTGCGCGACCGCGACGGTGCACTGTGGGTCCGCGGCAGCAGCACCCTGCTGTACCGCCCTGCCGGCGCAGCGCATTTCAGCGTCCATCCATCTCCCCTGCACGCGCAGCATGCCGTCGGCCATCAGCCGTCCTTGGTGCTGGACCGCGAAGGTCGCGTGCTGGTGCGGACTAGCGATGCTTTGTTGCGTTGGGAAGGCCATCGTTGGCGCAGCTTCGGCGTCGACAACGGGCTGCCTGCCGGCCTCAGCGATTCCTTGCTGGTCGACAGCGATGGCGAAATCTGGATGACCATGTCCGGCGAAGGCGTGATCCGCTGGGCCGGCTACGATTGGATCGAGAACTGGGACGCCGACCAGGGCATGCCGCCGGCACCGACCTGGTCGATCACCCGCGACGCCCAGGGCGCGCTGCTGGTCGGCAACGAAAGTGGGATCGGCCGACAAACCTCCGCCGACGGCCGCTTCGCGCCGGCCCTGCCGCAATCGGGCATCCAGATCGTCGGCATGCAGCGCGGCGACGACGGCATTCTGTGGACGCTGAACTCCTCCGGCCTGCTGCGTCGCTACGCACCCGACGGCAGCAACGCGGAGCTGGGGAAACTGCCTCGCACTGGCCGCCGTCTCCTGCTGGATCGGCAGGGACGGCTGTGGATCCTCAGCGCCGGCGGCATGTTCGTCGTCGAGCACGCACGCACGGACGCGTCGCTGAAGCCGGTCAGCGATTTGCCCGCCATCGCCTACAACGATATCCAGCAAACCGCAGACGGCAGCGTGTGGGTCTCCAGTGCCAATGGCCTGTTTCGCCTGCAAGGCGACCACTGGTCGAAGATCACCGTGCGCGTCAACGGCGCCGCGAGCGATCCATGGATCAGCAAGTTCGACATCAGCGCCAACGGCGAGACCTGGCTGTCGTTCTATCGGCCCGGGCTCTGGCATGGCGTGCTGCGCGGCCAGTTGCTCGACCTGCAGGCGGCCAGCGACCCGGCGATGGCGGACGTTGGCGTGTACCTGTTGCGCAAGGACAGCCGCGGCCGTCTGTGGGTGGGGCATGCCCGCGGCGTGGATGTCTACGATGGAAAGCGCTGGTCGCATCTGTCGCAGTCGCAGGGCCTGATCTGGGACGACGTGTCCGAAGCCGCCTTCTACGAAGACCAAGACGGCTCGGTGTGGATCGGCACCTCGCGCGGGGTTTCCCATGTGCGCGATCCCGCGCATTTGTTCGAACAGCGCAAGCCCAATGTACGGATCGACAGCATCAGCCGCGGCGGCATTCCGCTGCAGCGCGGACAGTTGGTGGGCTGGAGCGATCGGCCGCTGCACATCGCCTTGTCCAGCGTGGACGTCTACGACGATCCCAGCCGGGTGACGGTGCGCTATCGCATCCTGGGCCTGCACGACGAATGGATCCAGAGCGAAACGCTGTCGATCGATCAACCGCCCCTGCCGGCCGGCCACTTTCGCCTGCAGGTGCAATTGCTCGACCACTACCGGCGCCAGGCCTCGCCGGTGGTGGACCTGCCGTTCGCGATCGCGCCGTTGTGGTGGCAGAGCCCGCCGGCGCTGGCGCTGTATGTGTTGATCGGCCTTGGCCTGCTGGCCGGGCTGTGGCGCTGGCGACACCGTCACCTGGTTGCCCGCGAGCGCATGCTGGCCGAGCTGGTCGCCGAGCGCACCTACCAGTTGGAACGCGAGAAGCGCGACCTGGAGACGGCGCGTGCGGCACTGGCGCTGAAGGCTAGCCATGACGCCCTGACCGGCCTGCTCAATCGCGCCGGCGTACTGGACGCCATGGGCGACAGCTTGCAGACCTGCGCCGCCACCGGGCAGCCGCTGGCGGTACTGCTGATCGACCTGGACCACTTCAAGCTGATCAACGACGAGCACGGCCATCTGATCGGCGATGCCGTGCTGACCAAGGTCGGCGCCCGGCTGACCGCCTGCCTGCGCGATTCGGACAAGGTGGGCCGCTACGGCGGCGAAGAGCTGCTGCTGTTGCTGCCCGGGATGAACGCAAGTGGCCATCACCGCCTGCGGGCGATCCACGACGCCATCGGTTTGCCGCCTTACGACGTGGGCTGCGCGGCGCCGTTGCGGGTCACCTGCTCGATCGGCGTGGCCTGGTATCGGCCCGGCGACACCATCGCAACGATGCTGGCGCGCGCCGACGAGGCGCTGTACCGGGCCAAGCGCCTGGGCCGCAACCGCATCGAATCGGAAGAGGAAGCGGATGCCGATCTGCCGGCGCCGCCCGAGATCGCTGACAGCGCCGATACAGCGACCGCCGCGGCCACGGCCAATAGCAGCACGGTGCAGCAAGCCAACCGCGGCGTACCGTCGCCGCCCTAGCCACATTTGGAACGCCGCTTGCATGGAGCTGGGCTGATCCCCCATCCGGCAGCCCCATGTCCGAGTCCGAAGACGGCGGCGAACGCACAGAACTTCCCACCGAAAAGCGCCTGCGCGAGGCGCGCGAACAGGGCAACATCCCGCAATCGCGCGAGCTGTCGACCGCGGCGGTGTTCGGTGCCGGCGTGTTCGCGCTGATGCTGCTGGCACGCGGCATCGGCGATGGCGCCAGCGTCTGGATGAAGACCGCGCTGAGCCCGGATCCGAAGATGCGCGAGACCCCGATGGCGTTGTTCGGCCACTTCGGCGACCTGCTGCTGCAGCTGCTGTGGGTGATGCTGCCGCTGGCCGGTATCTGCCTGGCTGCCGGCCTGGCCGGCCCGCTGTTCATGAGCGGACTGCGCTTTTCGACCAAGGCGATCATGCCCGACCTCACCAAGCTCAACCCCATGAACGGCTTGCAGCGCATGTGGGGCAGCCACAGTCTGGCCGAACTGACCAAGTCGATCCTGCGCTTGCTGTTCGTCGGCCTGGCGGCCGGCTTGTGCATTTCCGGCGGGCTGCAGGGCCTGCGCGCACTGGTCAACCAGCCACTGGAACAGGCGATCGGCCATGGCCTGGACTTCACCAAGAGCCTGCTGCTCTACACCGCCGGCGCCCTGGTGCTGCTGGCGGCCCTCGATGCGCCCTACCAGAAGTGGAACTGGCTGCGGAAGCTGAAGATGACCCGCGAAGAGGTCAAGCGGGAAATGAAGGAAAGCGAGGGCAGTCCCGAGGTCAAGGGCCGGATCCGGCAGATGCAGATGCAATTGTCGCAGCGCCGGATGATGGAGGCCGTGCCCACCGCCGACGTGGTGCTGATGAACCCCACCCACTACGCGGTGGCGCTGAAGTACGAGGGCGGCAAGATGCGCGCGCCGGTCGTGATCGCCAAGGGCGTGGACGAAATGGCGTTCCGGATCCGCGAAGCGGGCGAACAGCACCGGGTGCCGGTGGTGACCGCCCCGCCTTTGGCACGCGCCTTGTATCGGGAAGGTCAGCTCGGCAAGGAAATCCCCGTGAGACTCTATTCGGTCGTGGCCCAGGTCCTGTCCTACGTCTACCAGCTGCGCGGGTGGCGCGGCGGCCCGATGCCGGAACTGCCGGCGCTGGATGTGGATGAGTTCGGCAAGGGGGCCAGCGCATGAGCGCCCAGCCCGCCCCGATGAACGTCCGCCGCATCATGGAGTTGCTCCGCAACGGCCTGGGCGCGCCACTGGCCTTGTTGGCCATGCTCGCCATGCTGATGGTGCCGCTGGCCGCACCGGTGCTGGACGCGCTGTTCACCTTCAACATCGCCATCTCGCTGATGGTGCTGCTGGCGGTGGTGTACGTGCAGCGCCCGCTGGAGTTCACTATCTTCCCGATCGTGCTGTTGATGACCACGATGCTGCGATTGGCGCTCAATGTCGCCTCCAGCCGCGTCATCCTGATCAACGGCCAGGACGGCCACGCCGCTGCCGGCAAGGTCATCGAGGCCTTCGGCCAGTTCGTGATCGGCGGCAATTACGCGGTCGGCATCGTGGTGTTCGCGATCCTGACCATCATCAACTTCGTGGTGATCACCAAGGGTGCCGGTCGCGTGTCGGAAGTGACCGCGCGCTTCATCCTGGATGCGATGCCCGGCAAGCAGATGGCCATCGACGCCGATCTCAACGCCGGCTTGTTGACGCGCGAAGAAGCCAAGGCCCGTCGCGAGGAGGTCCGCGAGGAAGCCGACTTCTACGGCGCGATGGACGGCGCCAACAAGTTCATCCGCGGCGACGCCATCGCCGCCATCCTGATCCTGTTCATCAACCTGGTCGGCGGCATGGCCGTAGGCATGCTCCAGCACGGCATGTCCTTCGTCGATGCAGCCTCGACCTATACCCTGTTGTCGATCGGCGACGGTCTGGTCGCGCAGTTGCCGGCCTTGCTGGTGTCGTCTTCGGTCGCCTTGCTGGTCACCCGCGCCTCGCGTGCGCAGGACATGCGCGGGGCGATGATCGGCCAGGTCTTCGGTCAGCACCGTGCGCTGGCCGTGGCCGCCTCCATCCTGGGCCTGGTCGGCCTGGTCCCGGGCATGCCCAATGTCGCCTTTCTGACGCTGGGCCTGGTGCTGGGCCTGATCGCCTGGAAGATGTACAAGCGCAGTATCGCCAAGCCCACCGCCGGCGACCCGGCCAGTGACCCGCAGGCCGCTGCCGCGGCGACTGCCGCCCAGGCCAGCGCCGAGCTGAGCTGGGACGAGCTGCGGCCGATCGACCCGCTGGGCCTGGAAGTCGGCTACCGATTGATCCCGCTGGTGGACAAGAACCAGGGCGGCGAGCTGATGGCGCGGATCAAGGGCGTGCGCCGCAAGCTCACCCAGGACATCGGCTTCCTGGTGCCGCCGGTACACATCCGCGACAACCTCGAACTGTCGGCCAATGCCTACCGCCTGCTGGTGCACGGGGTACCGGTGGCGACGGCGGAAATCTATCCCGACCGTGAACTGGCGCTGGACCCGGGCGGTGCGCTCGGCCAACTCGACGGCATTCCCGGCAAGGATCCGGCATTCGGCCTGGAGGCCACCTGGATCCAGCCGCATCAGCGCGCCTACGCCGAATCGATGGGCTATACCGTGGTCGACCCGGCCACCGTGGTGGCCACCCACCTGTCGCACCTGATTCGCGAGCACGCCCCGGAACTGCTCGGCCACGAGGAAGTGCAGCAACTGCTGGCGACCCTGGCCAAGACGGCGCCGAAGATGGTCGAGGACCTCACGCCCAAGGCGCTGCCGATGTCGGTGGTGGTGCGGGTGCTGCAGAACCTGCTGGTGGAGAAGATTCCGGTGCGGCAGCTGCGCAAGATCGTCGAAGCATTGGTGGAGCACGCCCCGCACAGCCAGGACCCGGCCGCGCTCACCGCCGCGGTGCGCACCTCGCTGGGCCGCTTCATCGTGCAGGAGATCGCCGGCATGTCGGCCGAACTGCCGGTGTTCACCCTGGCCCCGCAACTGGAGCGGGTGCTGCAGGAATCCACTCATGGCAATGGCGTGGCACTGGAGCCCGGCCTGGCCGAGCGGCTACACCAGAGCCTGGCCGATTGCGTCGGCAAGCAGGAAGCGCGCAACGAACCGGCGGTGGTGCTGGTGCCCGGCCCGGTCCGCGCCGCATTGGCCCGCCTGGTCCGCCACAGCGTGCCCAGCCTGTCGGTACTTGCCTATAGCGAGGTCCCCGAAGACAAGCGCCTGAAGCTGGTCGGCACGATCAGCTAACAACGCCCCCGTAGGAGCGCCCCTGGGCGCGACCAGCTTTACCGACAAGCTCGTCGCGCCCAGGGGCGCTCCTACAAACGATTCCCGCGCCCGGACGGCGATCAGCCAAAAACCGCCAACGCCCCCCCCGTAGGAGCGCACCCGGGCGCGACCCGCTTTACCGACACGCCCGTCGCGCCCAGGGGCGCTCCTACAAAGATTCCCGTGCCCTGCCGGCAACCGACCGCCATACCCGGCGTCGGAAAGCCGCCACCGGCCCGGACCTCGAATCGATTGCAGTGCGCAGGCCACTTCGGGGCGTTCCAAGTGCGCCTGGCTCGACCCGGGCCCCGCGATCGCACCCGTCCGCAGCAAGACACAACCGCCTCGCCACGCGCGAAAAAGTCAATCGATCCAGTGGCTTGAAGCCTTCGGAATGGACCAGCGGCATAGCGCCCACGCTGCCCGATGCTCCAGCTCCACGCGCCGGAACCCTGGCACCACGTTTTGGCACACCGCATGCATTAGCACTGGCGAGCCCGCAACCCTTCGATGCGCTGCGTGGCCCAGGACTCGGCACGAACCAATCGGACAGGCACCCATGACGCAGGCAACACACCTTTCTTCATCGCGCACCCGCCCGGCGTCCGGCGCGTGCTTGTCCCGGGAGCAGCTGGCATGAAAATCAAACGCTTCGTCGCTCCGGACATGCGCACCGCCTTCCGCATGGTGCGGGACGAACACGGTCCGGACGCGGTCATCCTGTCCAACCGTCGCACTGCCGAAGGTATCGAGATCGTCGCTGCCAGCAATTACGACGAGGAGTTGGTACAGCGGGCGCTGGAAACCGCCCGCAACGAATCGCAGGTACCTGCGCCCGCCCCGGCACCGGCAGCTCCTGCCGCGCCGGCACGGGCGGCGCAGGCCGCCGCCAGCGACGCCGGCATCAGCCAGCGCCAGCGCGTGGCCAACGCCGCTGAAGACATGATCGCCGCGATGGCCCTGCGGCAACCGCTGCATGTGCCGCGCGCCGCCCCCGCACCGACCCCGATCCGCACTGCGGCACCGCCGCCGGTGCAGGCGCCGGTGCAGACCCTGCCCACGCCCGCCCCCCGCCAGGAGCACGCGCTCTCGGCAGTGCCGGAACAATTGTTCGCCGACTTCCTGACCACCCCGCCGGTGGCGCGCAACGACGCGCCGAAGGCCGTCGAGGCCCCGGCCCCGGTCCAGGCGCCGATCCAGGCCGTCGCCGCACCGCTGCCGCTGGAGCTGGACACCGACGTCCTGCCGGCCGATGCCGACTTCGACCTGCCCGAGGCGCTGCCGCAGATCCTGCCGCCGGCCGCGTTGCCGCCGCTGGCCGTCGCCGCGCCGGTACTGGCCGCGGTGCCCGTCGCCGCCCCGGTGGCGATGCAGAACGACGAGGAACTCAAGCACCTGCGCGGCGAGCTGGCGCTGATGCGGCAGATGATCGAGCGCGAGATGAACCGCCTCACCGACGAGCGCCTGCGCGGCTCGCCGGTGCGCGCCCAGGCGCTGGAACTGATGGACGACTACGGCTTCGATGCCGGCCTGACCCGCGATATCGCCCTGCAGATCCCCGCCGACACCGAACTGCATCGCGGCCGCGGCCTGATGCTGGGCCTGCTGTCCAAGCGGTTGCCGGTCTCGCCGGCCGACCCGCTGGAGCGTGGCGGCGTGATCGCCCTGGTCGGCCCGACCGGCGCCGGCAAGACCACCACCATCGCCAAGCTGGCGCAGCGCTTCGCCGCCCAGCACGCACCGCGCGACGTGGCCCTGGTCACCACCGACACCCAGCGCGTGGGTGGCCGCGAGCAGCTGCACAGCTACGGCCGCCAGCTCGGGATCGCGGTGCACGAGGCCGACAGCGCCGAAAGCCTGCTGGACCTGCTCGAGCGCCTGCGCGACTACAAGCTGGTGCTGATCGATACCGCCGGCATGGGCCAGCGCGACCGCGCCCTGGCCGCGCAGCTGAACTGGCTGCGCGCCGCGCGCCAGGTCACCTCGCTGCTGGTGCTGCCGGCCAACGCACATTTCGCCGACCTCGACGAGGTCGTGCGGCGGTTCGCCCATGCCAAGCCCCAAGGCGTGGTGCTGACCAAACTCGACGAGACCGGACGCTTCGGCAGCGCCCTGTCGGTGGTCGTCGATCACCAGATGCCGATCACCTGGGTCACCGACGGACAACGGGTCCCGGACGACCTCCACCGTGCCAATGCCGCCAGTCTCGTTCTTCGCCTTGAAGATTTGCGGCGCGCTGCCGATAAGCCCTGTACTCCGGAGCACAACCATGCCGTCGCGTGAATACGCAAAGCTGACCAACGCCTTCCCCCTGTCGGCAACCCGTCCTGAGCCCCTGGGCCCGGTGCGCACCATTGCCGTGACCGGCGGCAAGGGTGGCGTAGGCAAGACCAACCTCTCGGCCAACCTGGCGGTGGCCCTGGCCGACATGGGCAAGCGCACCCTGCTGCTCGATGCCGACCTTGGCCTGGCCAATCTGGACGTGGTGCTGGGGCTGTCGCCCAAGTACACGCTGGCCGACCTGATCGCCGGCCGCTGCACGCTGGACGAGGTGATCATCGAAGGCCCGGGCGGCGTGCTGGTGGTGCCGGCGGCGTCCGGTCGCCGCCACATGGCCGAACTGGCCCCGGCCCAGCACATCGGCCTGGTCAACGTGTTCTCCGAACTGGAGCGCGACCTGGACGTAATGGTCATCGACACCGCTGCCGGCATCACCGACAGCGTGCTGACCTTCTGCCAGGCCGCCCAGGACACCGTGGTGGTGGTCTGCGACGAGCCGGCCTCGATCACCGACGCCTACGCGCTGATCAAGGTGCTCTCGCGCGAACGCGGCGTGGACCGTCTGCAGATCGTCGCCAACATGGTGCGCGACCCCAACGAAGGCCGCCTGCTGTACGACAAGCTGTCGCGGGTGTGCGAGAAGTTCCTCGGCGACGTCTCGCTGAACTACCTCGGCCACGTGCCGCAGGACGACTGGCTGCGCCTGTCGGTGCAGCGCCAGCAACCGGTCATCAAGGCCTACCCGGCCAGCCCCTCGGCGCAGGCCATTGCCGAGATCGCCCGTCGCACCTCGCGCTGGCAGGCCCCTACCGTGCCGCGCGGCAATGTCGAGTTCTTCGTCGAACGCATCATCCAACGGGGGGTTGCCGCATGAACACCGCCGCCGCAGCGCAGTACCGTGCCGTCCAGCGCAACAACGCCAACGACGTGGTCACCCAGCACGCCGACCTGGTGCGTCGCATCGCCCACCACCTGGCCGCGCGTCTTCCGGCCAGCGTGGAAGTGGACGATCTGATCCAGGCCGGCATGATCGGCCTGATCGAGGCCTCGCGCAGCTATGACTCCGAACAGGGCGCGTCATTCGAAACCTACGCCTCGATCCGCATCCGCGGTTCGATGATCGACGAAATCCGCCGCGGCGACTGGGTGCCGCGCTCGGTCCATCGTCGCGCCCGCGACGCCGCCGCGGCGGTGCGCAAGATCGAACAGAACACCGGCCGTGCCGCCGCTGCCACCGAGGTGGCGGCCGCGATGGAGATGCCGCTGCCGGAATACCTGCGCTTGATGGAAGACGCCGCACGCGGCCAGGTGCTGAGCCTGGAATCGCGCATCGAGGACCACGGCGAGCTGGATACCACCGCCAAGGGCGGGCCCAATCCGCAACAGATGATGGAGCGCGGCGAATTCGGCCGCGAACTCGGCAAGGCCATTGGCCAACTGCCCGAACGCGAACAGCTGGTGCTGTCGCTGTATTACGAGCAGGAATTGAACCTGAAGGAAATCGGCGCCGTGCTCGGTGTGAGCGAGTCACGGGTGTGCCAGATCCATGGCCAGGCGGTGGTCCGTTTGCGCGGCCGTCTCAAGGTATTCGAGCTGGCCGATGCCGGCGTCGACAACGACGAATGACTTTTCGTGTTAGGAGCTTGATGTGAACAAGAACATGCGGATCCTGATCGTGGACGATTTCTCGACGATGCGACGCATCGTCAAGAATCTGTTGGCCGATCTTGGCTTTACCAATACCGCAGAAGCCGAAGACGGCAACAGCGCGCTGGCCGCGCTGCGGGCCAGCACCTTCGATTTCGTGGTCACCGACTGGAACATGCCCGGCATGACCGGCATCGACCTGCTGCGCAACATCCGCGCCGACGCCAAGCTCAAGCACCTGCCGGTGATGATGGTGACCGCCGAAGCCAAGCGCGAGCAGATCATCGAAGCGGCCCAGTGCGGCGTGAACGGCTACATCATCAAGCCGTTCACCGCACAGACACTGGAAGAGAAGCTCGGCAAGGTGTTCGAGCGCCTGGCGGCGACCGCCTGATGGACGCCATCCTCGACACCGATGCCGAGCGCGCTGCGCTGATCGAACGCCTGCAAGGCGCGTTGGATGCGCTGGAAAGCGGTGACGAGCTGGCGTGGCGACGCGAAGTCGACACCCTGGCCGCGCTGCGCACCCGCCCGATGATGCAGCGTCTGAGCCGGCTCGCCCGCGAGCTGGGCCAGGCGCTGGGCGAATTGCCCACCCTGCCGGAAGAAGCCGGCGAGCTGGACGACGCCTGCTCGCGCCTGGACCACGTGGTGGAAATGACCGAGAAGGCCAGCCACCGCACCCTGGACCTGGCCGAAGAGTGCCGCACGCTGGCCGAGCAACTGCGCTCGGGCGGGCTCAACGTCGACCAGGGCGTGCTGCTGGACAAGATCCGCCACAACCTGACCGAACTGGCCTTGGCGCAGAGCTACCAGGACCTGAGCGGACAGATCATCCGTCGCGTCGCCGGCATCGTGCGGCGTGTCCATGAAGGTTTCGGAGCGCTCGGCCTGCCGCCGAAGGATCCGCAGCCGAAGAACGACGGCGGCCTGGCCGGTCCTGCGATCAAGGGCCTGGATCGTCACGCGGTGTCGCAGGACGACGCCGACGACCTGCTGTCCGGACTGGGGTTGTAACCATGAGTGCCGTTCCAGACGATATTGCCGCCGATTTCATCGTCGAGGCCCAGGAAATCCTGGACCGCCTCGGCGAACAGCTGGTGTCGCTGGAACAGGCGCCGGACGAAGCAGACCAGCTCAATGCGGTCTTCCGTGGCTTCCATACGCTCAAGGGCGGCGCCGGCTTTCTGGCGATCAAGCCGATGGTCGAGCTGTGCCACGCCGCCGAGGAAACCCTGGGCATGGCGCGCTCGGGCGAAGCAGTGCTGCAAGCGCATCATTTCGATGCCGCCCAGCAGTCGCTGGACTACCTGCAGGCCATGCTGGATGCGATGTCCTCCGGCGAAACCGTGCCGCACGCACCTGCCACCCTGATCGCTCAGTTCGATGCCAAGGGCGCGCCGCCGGCCGTCAAGGCCGCGCCGAAGAGTGCCGCACCGAAGGCTGTCGCCGCCGCTGCACACGATGACGGCCATGCCCCGGCCGCGGGCAAGGCGGGCGGCAAGACCGCCGCCAAGGCCGGTGCCGAGGCCGAACAGACCGTGCGCGTGGATACCAAGCGCCTGGATGCGATCGTCAACCTGATCGGCGAACTGGTGCTCTCGCGCAATCGCCTGAAGACCTTGCGCACCCGCCTGCGCGATGAAGAGCTGGATCGCGCGGTCAGTACGCTGGATATCGCCACCGCCCGCCTGCAGACCGCGGTCATGCGCACCCGCATGCAGCCGGTCAGCAAGGTGTTCTCGCGTTTCCCCAAGGTGGCGCGCGACGTCGCCCGTACCTTGTCCAAGGAAGTGGAACTGGAACTGATCGGCGCCGAGACCGAGCTGGACCGCAACCTGGTCGAGGCGCTGGCCGATCCGCTGGTGCACCTGGTGCGCAATGCGATCGACCACGGCATCGAGGCGCCCACCCTGCGCGAGGCCACCGGCAAGCCGCGTAGCGGCCATGTGCGGCTGTCCGCCCAGCAGGAAGGCGACTACGTCAGCATCGAAATCCAGGACGACGGTGCCGGCATCGACCCCGAGCGTCTGCGCGAAAAGGCCCGCGAAAAAGGCCTGATCGACGCCGAGGCCGCCGCCCGCCTGAGCACGGACGAGTGCTTGCACCTGATCTTCCTGCCCGGCTTTTCGACCAAGGCCGAGGTCACCGACATCTCCGGCCGCGGCGTCGGCATGGACGTGGTGCAGTCGCGCATCCGCGAATTGAGCGGGCAGATCCAGATCCAGTCCGAACTGGGTCGCGGCAGCCGCTTCATGATCCGCGTGCCGCTGACGCTGGCGATCCTGCCGACCCTGCTGGTGCAGGCCGGCGAAGCCGTCTATGCCTTGCCGCTGGCGCGCGTGGTCGAAGTGCTGCATGCCCCGCAAACCTCGCTGGGCTGGTTCGACGGCCGCGCGGTCCTCGACCGTCGCTCGCATACGCTGCCGCTGATCGATCTGCGCCGCTGGCTGGGCGTACCGGCCGAACAACCGCCGCTGCTGACCGTGGTGCTGCTGCAGGCCGGCGAAACCCGCTTCGGCCTGGTCGTGGACCAGGTCCGCGGCCGCGAGGAAGTGGTGATCAAACCGCTGCCGCGCGCCCTGCGCGGCCTGCCCGGCTACGCCGGCGCCACCCTGATCGGCGACGGCCGCATGGCGCTGATCCTGGACGTGGACGGACTGCGCGCCAGCGATCATTGAGGGCGCGTCAGCGCCCCTTATTGGGCGGCGCTGCGTTAAGAACGGCGCCTTCGCCCTGGTGCCGCAGGTCACGCATGCGGCGGTGCGCACGCAAGGCGTCTCATACCGAGACGCTCCGCGCCAATCCACAGACAGTCGATTCCCTGATCGGCAAAAAGACGTACGCGCCGTTGGCCACGCGCGGCTGCCAGCGTCGGCTCGATCACGCTCTGCGGGCAAACATCAACGCGTGTGCGGCGCCGCGCTGGGGCAATCGCCACCTCGATTGATCGACGCTGCGCACTCAAGCGCGGCATCGCGACCGTTGCGGATGTCGGCCAGGGAACTGGCGATGGCCACATCGGGGAACACCCCCCGCCCTTCGAGCGAGAGACCACCGGCATCCTTGAAGGCGGCGATCGGGATATGGATCCTCGCTCCCTGATCGAGCGAAAAGACTTGCGCAATCAGCACCTGCCCGGAGGTGGGCTGGCCAATCACCCGGGCGCGGCGATAGTGTTGCAGCGTCGCCGAAAGCACCTCGGCAGCGCTGGCGGTGGCTTCGCTGACAAGCACCGTGACCGGAACATCCGTCGCGTTCATTCCCCCCATGCCCGCCCAGGACTGCCGCGCCGTCCTCGAGGCTGGAACGGCAGCAGGTTGATCGCCGCAAGGCGGAGTCGGCAGCAGTCCTGAGGCGTTCTCCCGTTACGTTGCGGTCACGGGCTGCATGGCCAGCCTCCGTTGCAATCGGCCGCAGCAGCGTGTCGACGGCAAGGCCGCGACATCGCTCGCCGGCCGGTCCGTCGTTGACCTAACCGCTGATCGCCGCTGCCATTGCGCTGCTGGCCGCGAGCGCGATGGCTCGGGTCCGCTCAAGGCCTTGCGCATCGACAGGGAGCATCCTCCAGGGGATTGGGCGGCCTTCCTGGGAATCCTTGATGAGGCGATAAGGCTGGCTAAGAGCGGCTAACAAAACGTAGCGAGCAGCCGTCAGGTGGGCGCGGACGGCGCGCAGGAACCGCAGTGTACGCGTGGTACATGAGGATTCCGAGCACCGTCCGCGCCCGCCTGACGGCTGCGCAGTCGTTTTATTAGCTGCTCTAAGACCTAGGCGTTGGCGAAGCTCAGGCTTCTGCCACCGGTCGCAGCACATTGGCCGCGACCGTAATGCCTGGCGCCGAAAACCGCACCATCTCCACGCTCGCTACCTCGCCCATCGGCAGATCGGCCAGTCCATTGACGATATGGCAGATGGTGGGCAGTTGCTCGAAGCTGGCGCGATGCCAGCGTACGCCGCCGCCGGTGCCTGTCCAGCGCTGAAACTCGCTGTCGCCGAACTTGATCGCCGAGACGTCGGTTCCCGCACCGGGCAGCGGTGCCGAGGTGGTGACGTAGGTGACGTAGGCGACGTCGTCACCGCGGCATATGGCGTGCGACCAGCGTGGTGGGCCAGGGATGGCGTCGATGGGCGACCGCCCCCGCCGCCGGTAACGGAACGACCCACCGCCCAGAACGACAACTTTCTGGCGCGCCAGCCACTGGCCTCTATCAAGTCCGCCGCACCTGGGCCGATACCGCTTGCATGGACAGATTGAGCCTCATTGGGTTGGTGTTGGCGATCGTGGCGATCGTCGGCGGCAGCGTGTTGAAAGGTGCCGGCATTTCGTCGCTGTGGTCGCCGGCGGCCTTCGTGATCGTCATCGTCGGCACGGTGGCGGCGATCCTGCTGCATACCTCGCCGGCGGTTTTCCGGCGCGCCTTCAAGATCGTGCGCTGGGTGATCCGCCCGCCGACCAGCGACCGGCCGCAGTTGCTGGCGCGGATCGTCGAGTGGAGCAACATCGCCCGCCGCCAGGGCCTGCTTGGCCTGGAAGACCAGCTTGGCCGCCAGGACGATGCCTTTCTGCGCAAGGGCTTGCAGATGCTGGTCGACGGCGTCGAGCCGGAAGCCATGCGGCATATGCTCGAGATCGAGGTCGACAACCAAGAGCGTCAGGATCTTGCCGCGGCCAAGGTGTTCGAGGGGATGGGCATCTATGCGCCAACGCTGGGCATCATCGGTGCGGTGCTCGGCCTGATGGCGGTGATGAAGAACCTGGCCGACCCGGCCATGCTCGGCCATGGCATCGCCGCCGCCTTCACCGCCACCATCTACGGCATCGCCTCGGCCAATCTGCTGTTCCTGCCGGTGGCCGCCAAGCTCAAGAGCGTCATCCACTGCAGCAGCAACGAGCGTGAAATGGCCATCGAGGGGCTGATCGCCATCGCTCAGGGCGAGAACCCACGCAACATCGAGGCCAAATTGGCAGGCTACTTGCATTGACCCTGCCATGGCACGCCGTCGCAACCACCACGAAGACCATGGCAACCACGAGGCGTGGGCGATTCCCTATGCCGATCTGATGACCTTGCTGCTGGCCTTCTTCGTGGTGATGTACGCCATCTCCTCGGTCAACGAAGGCAAGTACAAGGTGATGGCGCAGGCCCTGACCACCGCCTTCGGCGGCTCGTCCAAGAGCAGCGCACCGGTGCAGATCGGCAATACCCAGAGCCTGGGCGCCGATTACGACCGCCCGTCGGTGATCAAGGCCGGCGCGCCGATGACGGCCTCCAACGGCCCGACCGATCCGACCCTGCTGCCGTCGATGGCCGCACAGATGCGCATGCCGGTCTCCTTGCGCAACCAGGCCCAGCTGGCGCGCGCGCAGAAGCAGCTGGACACGGTGGCCGCGCAGCTGAGCAAGACGCTTTCGCCGCTGATCGACAAACAACTGATCACCGTCCGCCGCCGCGACCTGTGGATCGAGGTGGAGATCAATAGCGACATCCTGTTCGGTACCGGCTCGGCCGTCCTGGCCAGCAACGCCCGCGGCACCCTGGCCACCCTGGCCTCGGTGCTGCGCGACGCGCCCAATGGCGTGCGCGTGGAGGGCTATACCGACAACAAACCCATCGCCACCGCCCAGTTCCCGTCCAATTGGGAACTGTCGGCGGCGCGCGCCGCCAGCGTGGTGCATTTGTTCGCTGACGAAGGCATGGACCCGCAGCGACTGGCGATGGTGGGGTATGGAGAATTCCGCGCACGTGCCGATAACAGCACCGAGGCGGGACGGAATGCGAACCGGCGTGTGGTGTTGATCATCCTCGCTGACTCGGCTGGCTCACTCGTGCCCGATCCGCCGTCGCAGATCCAAGCGACCGCCGCCGGGGCGCCGAAGCTTCCCAAGTCTGACGGCGGCCAAACGGCCGTCACCACCGAAAGCGGCACAAGTTCCGTTCCCGCCGTAATTGAAGGAGTGCACTGAGATGCGAATCTGGGCAATCGCCAACCAAAAGGGCGGCGTGGGCAAGACCACCACCACCCTGGCACTGGGACGCGGCCTGGCCGCGCTCGGACACCGGGTGCTGTTGATCGACCTGGACCCGCACTCGTCGCTGACCCGCGCCTTCGGCGTGGCCAGCGAGCCTCCGCCGCGCGGCGTGCTCGACCTGTTCGGCACGCCGCCGAGCGATCTGGCCAGTCTCCAGCACGAGAGCGATGTCCCCGGCCTGTCCTATGTCTGCGCGCAGGCCGCGCTGGCCACGCTGGAGCGCCGCAGCGCCAACCAGCCTGGCCTTGGCCTGGCCCTGCAGAACGCCATGACCCGCCACGCCGGACAGCACGACTACATCCTGCTGGACTGCCCGCCGACGTTGGGCCTGTTGATGATCAACGCGCTGGCCGCCTGCGACCGCGTGGTGGTCCCGACCCAGGCCGAACCGCTGGCACTGCATGGCCTGGCCAGCATGGTACGCACCACCGACATGGTGCAGCGCTCGCGTCGGCGTCCGTTGCCGATGTCGATCCTGCCCACCCTGTTCGACCGTCGCACCCGCGCCGGCACCGAGACACTCAAGCAGATGCAGGCCACCTATGGCGACGCCGTCTGGGAAGACGCCATCCCGGTGGACACCCGCATCTGCAACGCGGCCGCCCTGACCCAACCGACGTTGAACGGTGAATACCAGGGCCGCGGCCTGTCGGCCTATCGGCGTGCGCTGGAATGGGTGCTGGCCGACGACGTCCTTCGCATGGAGCAGGCCGCATGAGCAGCCCCAGCTCCAACGGTGAATTGGACGACTATCTGGAAGGGCTGCTGCACGACGGCGACGTCGCTGCGCCAGCGATGACCGCCACCGTGGCCGTCGCTGTCGCCGAACCGGAAGCCTCGCCGGCCGACACCGTTGCCGCGGCCCTCGCCGAGGTTGCCCTGGAGGCAACGCCGGCCGTGGCCGCGCCCGTGGTCGCGCCCAGCCCCGAGCAGATCGCCGCCAGCCTGTTGGCGGAAATGGACGCCGACCCGGCCTTCGGCGCGCCCGCCGCGCCGGCCGCACCGACGCCCGAACAGATCGCCGCCAGCCTGTTGGCGGAAATGGATTCCGACCCGGCCTTTGGCGCCCCTGCCGCGCCGGCCGCGCCGACGCCCGAACAGATCGCCGCCAGCCTGCTGGCGGAAATGGACTCCGACCCGGCCTTCGGCGCCCCCGCCGCGCCCACGCCCGAACAGGTTGCGGCCAGCCTGTTGGCTGAAATGGACGCCGATCCGGCCTTTGGCGCCCCCGCCGCGCCCACGCCCGAAGCGATCGCGGCGAGCCTGCTGGCGGAAATGGACGCCGATCCCGCCTTCGGCGCCAGCGCACCCGCGGCCGACCTGCTCGCCAACGATTTGTTGGCCGAGATGGATGCCGATCCGGCATTCGCCGCTGCGCCAGCACCGGCTGCCAAGCCGGCCAGCAAACCGGCCGCTGCAGCACCCGCCGCCCGCCCTGCGCCGGCGGCACGCCCGGCACCGGCCCGGCCTGGCCCGGTCTATCCGCCGGCCTTGCAGGCGCTGCTGGCACCGGACCAGGCCTCGCAGATCAATGCCGAACGCCGTGCCAGCGAGCGCAGCTCGCGCTGGCTGCGCCTGCGCTGCGGCGAACAGACCTATGCGCTGGAATTGCTGAAGGTTCAGGAAGTGGTGCTGCCGGTGCCGCTGCTGCCCCTGCGCGGCACAGCCAACGCGATGCTCGGCATCATGAACCTGCGCGGCCAGGTGGTGCCGGTGATCGACCTGGGCCTGCACCTGGGCTCGTCGGCGGTCGACATGGACGTGCAGACCCGCGTGGTGGTGCTGGAAGAGAACGGCGAGACCATGGGCCTGCGCGTGTCGGCGGTCGAGGACGTCACCAGCCTCACCGACCAGCAGATCGAGGCGCCGGACAACGCCCGCCTGTGCCGCATCTATAACAACCTGTTCCGAGGCGTCGCCCGCGTGGGGACGCATCCGATGATCCTGCTCGATGCCAGCCAGCTGCTGCACTGAGCCCCCGCCTGCGGTGCGGCGCCGATCCGGCGTTAAAGCTTTTCCTCCCCGCGCCGTTAGTACGCATAGAACCATCCGTTCGGAGCAACGATGAGCACCGTGACATTGGGCGAGGACCTCGGCATCGAGGCCAGCGCCGACCTCAAACAGAAGTTGGCCGCCGTCCTCAACCAGGATGCCGACCTGGTGCTCGACGCTAGCGCGGTCCGGCGCATCCATACCGCCAGCGTGCAGTTGCTGTGCGCGTTCGTGCAAAGCCGCCGCCAGGCCGGCCTGCAAACCGAATTCGATGGCTGCAACGATACCTTTAGGGATGCGGCCCGTCTGCTCGGCGTTGCCGACGCGCTCGGGCTTTCTGCATCCAATGACAACCTGAAATCTGTGGAGAACGCCGCATGAGCGCACGTATCTTGGTGGTGGACGATTCGGCGTCGATGCGCCAGATGGTCTCTTTCGCCCTCACCTCTGCCGGCTTTGCCGTCGAAGAAGCCGAAGACGGCGCCGTGGCCCTGGGCCGCGCCAAGGGCCAACGCTTCAATGCGGTGGTGACCGACGTGAACATGCCGAACATGGACGGCATTTCGCTGATCCGCGAGCTGCGCCAGCTGCCGGACTACAAGTTCACTCCGATGCTGATGCTGACCACCGAGTCGGCAGCCGACAAGAAGTCCGAAGGCAAGGCCGCCGGCGCGACCGGCTGGCTGGTCAAGCCGTTCAATCCAGAACAGCTGATCGCCACCGTTCAGAAAGTTCTGGGCTAATCCTTCCTCGCGTCACCATCGGACTTCACGCCCATGAGCATGGACCTGCAACGTTTCCACGCCACCTTCTTCGAGGAGAGCCGCGAAGGGCTCGACGCGATGGAGGCCGGGCTACTCTCTCTCGAAGAGGGCAACCGCGATCCGGAAATCATCAATTCGGTGTTCCGCGCCGCCCACTCGATCAAAGGTGGCGCGGCCACCTTCGGTTTCGAGGCCGTGGCCGGCCTGACCCACGTGCTGGAGACCTTGCTGGACGAGTTGCGCTCCAACAAGCGCCAGCTCGAAGCCAATGCGGTCGACGCCATGCTCGGCTCGGTCGACGTGCTGCGCGCGCTGCTGCGTGAAGCCGAACATGGCACCCCGGCCGATCCGGCGGCAGTCAAGGCGGTGCATACCCGCCTCAATGCCGTGCTGGCCGGCGAAGCGCCGGCTGCCGCGGCCGCCGCCAAGCCGAAGGAAGAAGAGCCGGAAGCCTGGCACATCGGCTTCACTCCGGCACCGTCGCTGTTCATGAGCGGCAACGATCCGCTGCGCATCATCCGCGAGCTGGAACATCTGGGCCCGCTGCAGGTCGCCGCGCGGCTCGAGCGCATGCCGGGCTTCGAGAACATCGACCCGCTGGAAGCCTATCTGGCGTGGGATCTGGGCCTGATCGGCAAGATCCCGCGCAGCAAGATCGAAGACACCTTCGCCTGGGTGGTGGACGACTGCGAGCTGGACATCCGCCCGATGGCGGTGCCTGCCCCGCCGCCGAGCCTGGCCGTCGCCACCGTGGCGACCGTCGCCGCGCCCGTGCCTGCTGCTGCCGCGCCAAGCGCCAGCGAGCCGACGGCCGCAGCGCCGGCGGCTGCCGGCACGCCCGCCAAGACCGCCGCCGCCGAAGCCGAGACCTCCATCCGCGTCAGCGTGGACAAGGTCGACGCCTTGATCAACCTGGTCGGCGAACTGGTCATTACCCAAGCCATGCTCAAGCAGGTCTCCACCGGGCTGGATCCGGCGGTGGCCGAGCGTTTGTTCGCCGGCCTGGATCTGCTCGAACGCAATACCCGCGACCTGCAGGAAGCGGTGATCGGCGTGCGCATGCTGCCGGTCGATGCGGTGTTCCGCCGCTTCCCGCGCCTGGTGCGCGATCTCTCCAGCCGTCTGGGCAAGCAGGTGCGCCTGCGCACCATCGGCGAAGGCACCGAGCTGGACAAGGGCCTGATCGAGAAGATTGCCGATCCGCTCGTGCACCTGGTGCGCAATTCGATCGACCATGGCCTGGAAATGCCGGACGTGCGCCGCGCTACCGGCAAGGACGAGACCGGCACGATCACGCTGGCGGCATCGCATCAGGGCGGCCATATCGTCATCGAAGTCAGCGACGACGGCCGCGGCCTGAATCGCGCCAAGATTCTGGAAAAGGCACTGGAACGCGGCATCGCCGTGCCCGACAACCCGACCGATGCGCAGGTATGGGACCTGATCTTCGCGCCGGGCTTCTCGACCGCCGATGCAGTGACCGACCTGTCCGGCCGTGGAGTCGGCATGGACGTGGTCCGTCGCAACATCCAGGGTCTGGGTGGCGAAGTGCAGCTGGAAAGCAGTGCTGGTCATGGCACCCGCGTGCTGATCCGGTTGCCGCTGACCTTGGCCATTCTCGATGGCATGACGGTGTCGGTCGCCGGCGAAACGCTGATCCTGCCGCTGGCCTACGTGCTGGAGGCGCTGCAACCGCAACCGGAAGACATCCGCTCGATGGCCGGGGATGGTCGCGTGCTGCGGGTGCGTGGCGAATACCTGCCGATTCTCTCGCTCACCAACTACTACGGCTTCGGTGGCCAGCAATCCAGCCAGGAACCGCTGGTGGTGGTGGTCGAGGGCGACGGCCAGAAGATCGCACTGGAAGTGGACGAATTGCTCGGCCAGCAACAAGTGGTCGTGAAGAATATCGAGAACAACTATCGTCGGATCCCTGGCGTCTCCGGCGCCACCATCCTGGGCGATGGCCGGGTGTCGCTGATCGTGGATATCGGCGGGCTGGTGCGCTCACTGCGGATTCCGCAGGCGGCCTGACCGCAGCGTTAGGGCGGCCCGATGCCGTCAATACCGTTGTATGCGTGATGCATGCCGACAGTAAGGGGACTGTCGGCAGCAGCGGTATCCGCCGGCCTGCAGGCCGGCGGGATTCTGGCCCTTGTCCGAATCGATGATTCGAGCGCCGTCTCGGCGCCTGCCGCACTGACAGGTGCCCCACGGACCGATCGATCTCAGCACCATGAGATGACGTCCATGAACTGGTTCCGTAACCTCGCCGTCGCGCGCAAGCTCGCCGTGGCGTTTTCCTTTACCGCATTGATCACCCTGTGCCTGGGCGTGTTCGCCCTGTTGCGCCTGCAATCCGACGCACATCTGCTGCGCCAGATCGGCTATACCTGGGCGCCTGCCGTGCAGCAACTGAGCGAAATGCGCGCCACGCTCGGCGAATTCCGCACCTACGAGCTGGCACAGTTGGCCCACACCGACGACCCCAAGGCGATACAGAACTATTTCGAGCGCATGGACAAGGCGCGTGGGGAAGTGGCTGCTCACCAAGCCGCGTATGCCAAGAGCGTGTCGCCCGGCAAGGAGGCAGAATTGTACGCCGGCGTGGAAGCCGCGCTGGCCGCTTACTACGACGCCAATGCCGCGCTCGGCCAGGCGATCCGCGCGGGCGATTTCGCCGCTGCCAACAAGATCTCCGACGATCGCTCGCGGCCGACGCGCCGCGACCTGTTCGCAAAACTGGTGGAGCTGACCAAGTTCAACACCGACCAGATGAATACCGAGATTGCCTTCGCCGAAGCGGCCTATGTCAGCTCGGTGCGGGTGATGATCGCAGCGATGAGTTTGGCAGTGCTCCTGGCGGGATTCGCCGGCTGGTTCATCGCCCGCAGCATTGCCGGGCCGCTCGGCCGCGCGACGCGCGTCGCCAGCGCCATCGCCCAGGGCAAGCTGGACAACAGCATCGTGGTGGACCGCCGCGACGAGACCGGCCAGCTACTGGAAAGCATGCAGCGCATGCAGGAGCAATTGCAGGCGGTGCTGGCCGCGCAGTCGGAGATGGCACAGCGCCATGACGCTGGCGAGATCAGCTATCGCATGGATCGCAGCGTCTTCCCGGGCGACTACGGCACCATGGTGGACGACACCAACGGCCTGGTCGGCGCACATGTCGACGTGCAGAAGGCATTGGCACGGATCATGTCGCGTTATGCCATCGGCGACCTACAACCGGACATGGAGCGGCTGCCGGGCGAAAAGGCCGTGCTCAGCGACACCATGGAAACGGCCAAGCGCAACCTGTCGGCGATGAACAGCGAGATCAAGCTGCTGGCGCAGGCCGCCGCCAACGGCGACTTCGGCGTGCGCGGCGACGCCGAGCGCTTCCAGCACGAGTTCCGCGCCATGGTCGATGGCCTCAACCAACTGATGGCCACCGCCGATGCCAACCTGGCATCGCTGTCCAAGGTGCTGCAGGCCATTGCAGCTGGCGATCTGACCAGCCGCATGCAAGGCGACTTCAGCGGCGTGTTCGCGCAGATGCGCGACGACGCCAACGCCACCACCGAGCAGCTATCGATGATCGTCGGACGCATCCAGCAAGCCACCTCGTCGATCAACTCGGCCGCCAGCGAGATCGCGGCCGGCAACCAGGATCTGTCCCAGCGCACCGAACAGCAGGCGGCGAGCCTGGAAGAAACCGCCGCCTCGATGGAGGAGCTCACCTCCACCGTCAAGCAGAATGCCGAAAGCGCGCGTCAGGCCAATCAACTGGCCATCGGCGCAGCCTCGGTCGCCTCGCAAGGCGGTGCGGTGGTCGCCCGCGTGGTCACCACCATGTCCGGCATCGAAACCTCGTCCAAGAAGATCGGCGAGATCATCAGCGTCATCGACGGCATCGCGTTCCAGACCAATATCCTGGCCTTGAATGCCGCGGTGGAAGCCGCGCGTGCCGGCGAGCAGGGTCGCGGCTTTGCGGTGGTCGCCTCGGAAGTGCGGACGCTGGCGCAGCGCTCGGCCAATGCCGCCAAGGAGATCAAGAGCCTGATCGACGATTCGGTCGGCAAGGTCGCCGAAGGCTCCGCCCTGGTCGATCAAGCTGGAAAGACCATGGCCGACATCGTGTCCTCGGTGCAACGCGTCACCGACATCATGGGCGAGATCTCTGCTGCCTCGCAGGAGCAATCCAGCGGCATCGAGCAGGTGAACCAGACGGTCACGCAGATGGACGAGGCCACCCAGCAGAATGCGGCGTTGGTGGAAGAAGCCACGGCCGCTGCGCGCGCGATGGAAGACCAGGCCAGCCAGTTGAGCGAGGCGGTCTCGATCTTCCGGCTGCAGCAGACCGGTCCAGCGCCTGCAATCGCCCTGCCCGCCTTGCTGGCACCTGCCCGCATCGTGGCCGCGATCGGCAAGCGTCCGACCAGCCAGGCCAGCCGCAAGCCGGCAAAGGCAACCACGACGGAAAACCGGTCGCGGGGGACAGCCACCCCTAGCGAAACGAGCTGGGAAGAATTCTAGCGCGCGCCTGCCACTAGCCTCGATCTGCAAGCACAGCCCGCCCCGGCCTTGCGCCGGGGCGTTGCGTTTGCGCTTCCCCGATGAGCGATCACCTATCGGTGTTCCGCCCTGCCCTGCGATGTCCGTCATGAGCGGTGCGCAGTCTGCTGGCGCGTGCAACCTGCGGATCGCGCGATCGCTTGTCGATCGCTCTCTGTGCGAAGGCATTGGCGCATGGCAACCATCGGCGCAACGCGAGAGCCAACCGCGTGGGCGGCCTTCCCCACGCGCCGCAAGTTCCGTCTCTGCGCGAACCAGCCGATAACCGCGCCATCGCGGCCGTCCAGGCGCCTCATTGCCGCGCGCCGACGCGCGCCATTCCATCGATGAAGCAAGCCGCCAGACGGGGCGCGTGCTCCCGTATCGCGACCAACAGGCTGAACCGCGCCCCGCCGTCCATCCCCTGCGTGCTCAAGAAATCGCCAGAGCGAACGCTACCGGTGTACTTATTTTCCTCCCACTCCTACATATCTCATGAAATTTCTGCACTCACTCACAGTCGGGCCACGCCTGGCTGTGGCTTTCCTGTTGCTGATCGTTTTACTGGCCGGCTCGACCAGCCTGGCGCTGTACGAATTCCACACGGTCAAGAACCAAGTCTCGATCATCATCGAAATCAATAATCGCAAGGCCCGCCTGCTGGGGCAGATGCGTGAAAGCAACATGCTCGGCGAACGCTATCTGCGCGACTTCCTGCTCGCCACGCCCGCGCAACGGCCCGACGTCGATGCACTGCTCAAGGCCAATCGCACCCACTACGCGAGCTTGTGGGAGCAACTGAAAGGCCTCCCCGCAAACGCCGAAGGCCTGCGCGCGCGCAAGGCCATCGAAGACAGCCTCAGCATCACCCGCGCCACCAATGGTCGCTTGCTCGACCTGGCCCGCAATGGCGATGTCGAGGGCGCCAAGCGCTTGTTGAACGGCGAAGCACAACCGCTGCTGGAACGACGCTCGCATACGATCGAGGCGGCAGTCGCATTGCAGGACAAGCAGAACGCCGAAGGCGCCAACACCATCCTGGCCAGCGTGGCACTGGCCAACCGGGCGTTGATCGCCTTCGGCCTGATTTCGGCTTGCCTGGCGGCCGCCCTGGCCTGGCTGATCTCGCGTAGCCTGGTGCGGCCCCTGACCGAAGCGACGCGCGTCGCCGAGGCGATCGCACGCGGACACCTGGACAACCGCATCGGACCACAGCCGCGCGACGAGCCTGGCCAATTGCTGACCAGCATGCGTGGCATGCAGGATCAGCTGAAGGCGGTCTCGGTCGCACAGCAGGACATGGCGCGTCGCCATGATCGCGGCGAAATCAGCTTTCGGATGGATCAAGCCGCGTTTCCCGGCGAATACGGCACGATGGTGCGCGATACCAATGCCCTGGTCGGCTCGCATATCGCGGTCAAGATGCAGTTGGCGCAGATCATGTCCCGTTATGCCATCGGCGATCTGAGTCCGGACATGGACGCCTTGCCGGGCGAAAAAGCCGTGCTCAGCGACACCATGCAAACGGTCAAGCGCAACCTGTCGGCGATGAATAGCGAGATCAAGCTGCTGGTCAATGCCGCCGCCAATGGCGATTTCAGCGTGCGCGGCGATGCACAGCGTTTCCAGTATGACTTCCACGCCATGGTCGATGGCCTCAACCAGCTGATGGCGACCGCCGATGGCAATCTCGCTGCCTTGTCGACGCTGCTGCAGGCGATTGCAGCCGGCGATCTGACCAGCCGCATGGAGGGCGACTTCCACGGCGTGTTCGCACAAATGCGCGACGATGCCAACGCCACCACCGAGCAGTTGTCCGGCATCGTGGGGCGCATCCAGCACGCGACCGCATCGATCAACTCCGCTGCCAGCGAGATCGCGTCCGGCAACCAGGACCTGTCCCAACGCACCGAACAGCAGGCGGCCAGCCTGGAAGAAACGGCCGCCTCGATGGAGGAACTCACCTCCACCGTCAAGCAAAACGCCGAGCATGCACGCCAGGCCAATCAGCTGGCCATCGGCGCCGCCGCGGTCGCCGCGCAAGGTGGCCAAGTGGTTGGCCGCGTGGTCGCCACCATGGCCGGCATCGATCACGCATCACGCAAGATCGCCGACATCATCACCGTCATCGACGGCATCTCGTTCCAGACCAACATCCTGGCCTTGAATGCCGCGGTGGAAGCCGCACGCGCCGGCGATCAGGGCCGCGGCTTTGCGGTCGTCGCCTCGGAAGTACGCACATTGGCACAACGCTCGGCCACCGCTGCCAAGGAGATCAAGAGTCTGATCGACGATTCGGTCGGCAAGGTGGCCGAGGGCTCCGCCCTGGTGGACCAGGCCGGCACGACCATGGCCGAGATCGTGTCCTCGGTGCAGCGCGTCACCGACATCATGAGCGAGATCTCCGCCGCCTCGCAGGAACAATCCAGCGGCATCGAGCAGGTCAATCAGACCGTCACCCAGATGGACGAAGCCACTCAGCAGAATGCTGCATTGGTGGAAGAAGCCACCGCCGCTGCACGCGCGATGGAAGAGCAAGCCAACCAGTTGGCCGATGCGGTATCGATTTTCAAGCTACACGACACCGAGCCCTCGCCCCTCGCGGCAGACAAATCTGCACCGTCGAAACGCAGCCCCATTGCCGCAAAAAGCAGCGACAACCGCAAGAACGGCAAGCGCGTATCGCTCGCGCACCTGCCCAGCCGTTCGCTGGTAGCCGTGACAGACAACGGTGCCGGCTGGCAAGAGTTCTGACGCACGGTTTCGACCGGCGCACATCTGCAACGCCGCACGCCCCGGCCCTCGCGCCGGGGCGTTGCGTTTTGGCTGGCCAACAGACAGCAACCGCGCTGGCCAGCGTCTCCGGTGATGCGGTGCGCCTTGCACATCGTCGGCGTGCATCGCCCTCTCTGCCCCCTGCTCGCCCGGCGGCAGCAACGTCATGGGCCGTCGCGCATGACGCCGCGCTCTTTGCAGCGCAGTGTCAGCCCCCCAGGGGCGCTCGCATCCTGCGTTGAGGATCAGCATCACGGCGTTGACTATCTAGATGCGAGGCAACGGTGACCGGCGCGTGCACCGCAAAAAACAAGCGAACACAACAATTCTATTTCCAGGCCGCAAAGCTCGAATCTGAGCACACGGGGCCACGTCAGGACGATCCCGACACATCTGCAAAGAAACCTGACAGCCGAGCGGCAAAAACACTGCGGATTTTCAACTCACTTAATGCATAAAAACAATAAACGCAAGGTACAAAAAGAATTAGGTTTTTTTGCCGTGTGCATATCAAGTGAAGATCAGGCACTGCCGTTAATGCGGATGACACAAACGCATCGCTTGCAACCATCCGACCTTGAGCCCGCCGTCCATCAGCACTACCAACGGCGTCCCGTCCACGCTCGTGCCACTACCGACATCGATCGGCCATCCGGTTCCCGCAGTGACCTAGCCTGATCCGACGCAGTCGATGCCCCACCCGCCAACGTCATCCAGCCTGAAAGGCCAGCACACGATGAAAACCAAGAACCTCTCGATTTCCACCCAATTGATCATCGGCTTCGGTGCCGTGGTGCTGGTCATGCTGGCGGTCGGCGGCACCAGTCTCAACAACCAGGCCACCTTGCAGGACGCGGTCGCCATCAACGAGCACACCTTCAAGGTGATCGGAACCGGCGACGGCATGCTCACCCAGGCCTTGAACATCGAGACGGGTGCGCGTGGCTACTTGCTGTCCGGCCAGCAACAGCATCTGCAGCCGTTCGAGAATGGCAAGAAGGGCTTCGAACAGAACTTTGCCGAAGCCAAGCAGCTGACCTCGGACAACCCGGTGCAGCAGGCGCGCCTGGGCAAGCTGGATGCCGCCTACAAGCAGTTGGTAGAGGTAGAGAACGGCATCATCGCCATCCGCGAGAAGACCGATGACCGCGAGCGCATCGCCGCGGTGTTCGGCGAAGGCCGCGACCGCGCAGCGATGGGCGTGCTGCGCAGCGTGGTCGGCGATTTCAAGAACGAAGAACAGCAATTGCTCGTCAAGCGCGGCAAGGCGCTGGAGGCCGCGCGCGTCAAGAGCAAGCTGTCCATCATCATCGGCAGCCTGGTCGCCATCCTGGTCGCCGTGGGCATGGGCCTGATGATTCGCCGCCAGTTGCTCAAGCGCATGGGCCAGGCAATGAGCGTGGCCGACGCCATTGCCTCCGGCAAGCTGGACAACAGCATCGACACCCAGTCCAGCGACGAAACCGGCCGCCTGTTGGTCAGCATGGACAAGATGCAGAGCCAGTTGCAGTCGGTGCTGGCGGCACAGGCCGAGATGGCCAAGCGCCATGATGCCGGCCAGATCAGCTACCGCATGGACGGCAGCGCCTTCCCGGGCGACTACGGCCGGATGGTGCGCGACAGCAACGCGCTGGTGGCCGCCCACCTCACCGCCCAGGACACCTTGATGCGGATCATGGGGCGCTACGCGATCGGTGATTTCAGCGAGGACATGCCGCAGCTGCCGGGCGAAAAGGCCGCGCTCACCCAGACCATGGAAACCGTCAAGCAGAACCTGAGCGCGATCAACCGCGAGATCAAGCGGCTGGCCAGCGCAGCGGCCGCCGGCGATTTCAGCCAGCGTGGCGATGCCGAGCGCTTCCAGCACGACTTCCGCGCGATGGTCGAGAGCCTCAACCAGCTGATGGCCACCGCCGACGGCAACCTGGAATCGCTGTCCCAGCTGCTGCAGTCGATCGCCGCCGGCGACCTGACAGCGCGCATGCACGGCGACTTCCACGGTGTGTTCGCCCGCATGCGTGACGATGCCAACGGCACGGCCGCGCAACTGGCCGATATCGTCGGCCGCATCCAGGCGGCAGCGACCAGCATCAACTCCGCCTCCAGCGAGATCGCCGCAGGCAATCAGGATCTGTCGCAGCGCACCGAGCAGCAGGCCGCCAATCTGGAAGAGACGGCTGCCTCGATGGAGGAGCTGACCTCCACCGTCCGGCAGAACGCCGAAAGCGCGCGCCAGGCCAACCAACTCGCCGCCGGTGCCGCCACCGTGGCATCGCAAGGCGGCCAGGTGGTCGGCCAGGTGGTCGAGACCATGAGCGGCATCGAAGCCTCGTCGAAGAAGATCGCCGAGATCATCACCGTCATCGACGGCATCGCGTTCCAGACCAACATCCTGGCGCTCAATGCCGCGGTGGAAGCGGCCCGCGCCGGCGAGCAGGGCCGTGGCTTCGCCGTGGTCGCCTCGGAAGTGCGCACGCTGGCGCAGCGCTCGGCCAACGCCGCCAAGGAGATCAAGGGGTTGATCGATGAATCGGTCGGCCGCGTCACCGAAGGCTCGGCGCTGGTCGACCAGGCCGGCAAGACGATGAAGGAGATCGTCACCTCGGTCCAGCGCGTCACCGACATCATGGGCGAGATCTCCGCCGCGTCGCAGGAACAGTCGGCCGGCATCGAGCAGGTCAACCAGAGCGTGACCCAGATGGACGAGACCACCCAGCAGAACGCTGCGCTGGTCGAAGAAGCCACCGCCGCCGCACGTGCGATGGAAGAGCAAGCCGGCCAGTTGGCCGATGCGGTGGCCATCTTCAAGATCGAAGCCAGCCCCGCCCTGCCCGGCCCGGTCGCAACCCAGCGTCTGAGCAGCGTGCCGACCACGGCCACCAAGCGCAAGGCGCCTGCCGCACCGGCACGTCCGCGCGCCACCCCGCGCGTGGCAGTCGCCGCGGGTGGTGGTGGCGAGACCAACTGGCAGGAATTCTGAGTCCAGGCGTTGGTCGCTGTCCTACAACGCCCCGGTTCGCCGGGGCGTTGTCGTTGCGGGTTAGCCACACACCGCGCGCCGCTGGAACCGCGTGCGCCGTCATGCGCCGTCGTGCGCCGCGATGACCGACGCAGCAGCGAGCGCAGGCGCGCCGTCGATCGGTCCGCCATCAAGCCGGCTGCATGCAGGCCGATAGCCAGAACAGCAAGGCGCGTCGCTGGCGCCCATCCGGAGTCGCAGATGTCCATTGCTTCCACGTCCCTCGCCCACCGCCTGGCCGGCCCGCTGCTGGCCGCGCTGCTGGTCTGCACCGGCATGACCCTCGCTCCGCTGGATCGCAGCCCCGCGGCCCGGCCGACCCGCACGGTGTCCGCCTCCTCCGCGTTCCTGCCGGCGCTGGAACAGGATCTGCGCCTGCTCGAGCAGGCACAGCGCAGGCAACTGCGGCAGTCGGACGCGCTGGCGCTGCATGAGATCGACGACGAGCGCCTGGGCAGCCTGCGGCAGCGGATCGCCCGCCATGTCGGCTATCTGCAGGCAAGTCCGGCCACACCGGACCAGGCACAGCGATTGGTCCGCTTGCAGACGCGGCTTGGACAGTATCTGGCCTTGCAGCGGCAGATCGACCGTGCCCTGCACGCCGGTGATCTTGCCCAGGCAAACACCCTGTCCGCGGGTCAGGCCGGCACGGCGCAACTGGCGATCTGGCAGGAGCTGCACGGTCTGCGGCAAGCGCTGACCGCCACCGCCCAGCATGGTTGAGCTCGCAAGCATCGGCAGCGCAGCCTACGCAGAACGGCGGTGATCAGGCACGCAGATCGCCTCGACGACACTCAATATTCATAGCATGCGGTCGCTACCGGAGATATCCGGCCCATTCCCAAGGGGATCGCACGCCATGACGTTCAGGACGCAACTCGCCAACGCGTTGTCCAACGTGCCGCTGAAACGCAAGTTTCTCGCGCAAACCGCCTTGGTTGCCGCAGGCATCGTCGCCTTGGCGGTCCTCGCTGCCCGCATGCAGTACCTGGACCTCACCCAGACCCGCCGCGACAGCCTCAAAAGTCAGATCGAGATGGCAATGGCGGTGGTCGATGGCTACGCCGAACGCGCCCGCAAGGGCGAGCTGGACGAAGCCAGCGCCAAGCAAGCCGCCCTGCACACGCTTTCGACGATGCGCGCCCGTGGCGGTGTCGATTACATCTATGTCACCGATCAGCAACCGACCATGCTGATGCATCCGATCCGCCTGGATCTCAACGGCAAACCGTTGACCAACATCCTGAGCCCGGATGGCAAGCAGATCTTCCCGGCCTTCGTCCGCGCCGCGCAAGCCGGCGGCGGCTATGTCGACTACACCTGGGCCAAACCGGGCGAGAAGGATCCCGTCGCCAAGACGTCCTATGCCGGCCTTTACAAGCCCTGGGGCTGGGTGATCGGCACCGGCGTCTATCTGGACGATACGCAGTCGCAGGCGTTGATCTTCACCGGCATCATGACCCTGGCCGGCGGCGTGCTGGTCGTGCTCAACCTGCTGGTGGGCTGGCTGATCGGCACCTCGGTGCTGGATCCGGTGGCACGCGCACTGGCGGCGATCAAGGGTGTGGCACGCGGCGACCTGAGCGTGCGCACCTCGGCACAGGGCAGCGACGAGATCGCGCAGATGCTCAAGGCCACCGACGAGATGGTGCACATGCTGGAGCGGTTCTCCGCCCAGACCCAGCGAATGGTGCACATGCACGCTGGCGAAGACGTCGCCCACCGCATGCCGACCGACTTCCCGGGCGTCTATGGCGAGCTGGCCAGTGGCATCAACACGATGATCTTCGAGCATCTCGATGCCATCGTCGACGCCATCGGCATCCTCAATGCCTATGCGCGTGGCGACCTGTCGCGCGACGCGGCACGCCTGCCGGGCACACGTGCCGTCCTGCACGAGGCCATGGACGCGGCCAAGGCCAGCCTGTTGTCGATCAACACCGAGATCAAGCAGCTGGCGCAGGCAGCGGCGAATGGCGACTTCAGCCAGCGTGGTGACGCTGGCCGCTTCGAGCACGACTTCGCCCGCATGGTCAACGACCTCAACGCGATGATGGACGTCAGCGACCGCAATCTCGGCAAGCTGTCGCAGTTGCTCGAAGCATTGGCGCAAGGCGATCTGACGGCGCGAATGGAAGGCCAGTTCCATGGCGTGTTCGCGCGCATGCGCGACGATGCCAACAGCACCGCCACCCAACTGGCCGGCATCGTTGGCCGCATCCAGCATGCCGCACAGGCCATCACTGGTTCGACCAGCGAGATCGCGGCTGGCAACCAGGATCTGTCGCAGCGCACCGAGCAGCAGGCGGCCAATCTCGAGGAAACCGCGGCCTCGATGGAGGAACTGACCTCCACCGTCCGGCAGAACGCCGACAATGCCCGCCAGGCCAATCAACTGGCGATCGGCGCGGCCGGTGTCGCCTCGCAAGGCGGCGCGGTGGTCGGCCAGGTGGTCGATACCATGTCCGGCATCGAAACCGCCTCCAGGAAGATCGCCGAGATCATCACCGTCATCGACGGCATCGCCTTCCAGACCAATATCCTGGCCTTGAATGCCGCGGTGGAAGCGGCGCGTGCCGGCGAACAAGGCCGCGGTTTTGCCGTGGTCGCCTCGGAGGTGCGCACGCTGGCGCAACGCTCGGCCACCGCTGCCAAGGAGATCAAGGGGCTGATCGACGACTCGGTCGGCAAGGTCGCGCAAGGCTCGGCACTGGTGCACCAGGCCGGCACCACCATGGCCGAGATCGTAGCCAGCGTGCAGCGCGTCACCGACATCATGGGCGAGATCTCCGCCGCCTCGCAGGAACAGTCTGCCGGCATCGAGCAGGTCAACCGCACCATCACCCAGATGGACGAAACCACGCAACAGAACGCGGCCCTGGTCGAACAAGCCACTGCCGCGGCCAATGCCATGCAGCAACAGGCCCAGCAGCTCGAAGACGCGGTGTCGTCGTTCCGACTCGCGGTGGCTGCGTCGGCGATACCGGGACGCGCCGCAGCCACACCGCGCCGCAAGGCCGCATCCGCCCTTAGCTGATCCTCCCCTCCACCCCTGTTCCATCGCTGCAGGTCTGCCCGCATGATCGACGTCTCCGCACCCTCGCGCTTCCGCAACAGCCTGGCGTTCCGATTGATGCTCGGCACTGCGGTGGCGGCCTTGCTGTGCTTCGGCGTCACCGCGGCCATCACCTATTGGCAAAGCAGCCGCGCCTTGATCGGCGCGGCACAGATCACCATGCGCAATGCGGCGCATGCGCAGGCCGAACAGATCGCCAGCGAACTGGACCAGGCGCTGACCACTGGGCAGGCGGTCGCCACCACGCTGTTGGTCCAGCGCGGCAACCGCAGCCTCGATCGTCAGACCGCCGCGGCGCTCGTGCACGATCAGTTGCAAAACCATCCGGAGTGGGTGGGCATGGGCACGCTGTGGGAGCCGCAGGCATTCGATGGCCAGGACACCGCCTATCGCGGTAGCGCCGGTCACGATGGCAGCGGACGCTTCATGGCGTATTGGGGCCGCGATGGCCAACGCCTGGTGCGCGAGCCGCTCACCGACTACGAGACACCCGGATCGGGCGACTGGAATCTCAAGCCGCGTGCGCTGGGCCGGCAAACCGTTGCCGAGCCTTATGACTACCAGATCGGCGGCAAGACCGTGCTGATGACCACGCTGTCCACGCCGATCCAGCAGGACGGCCGCTACCTCGGCGTGGTCACCGTCGACATCGCCCTGGCCGCCTTGCAGGCCCGCCTCGGCAGCCTGCGGCCGATGGAGGTGGGATCGGTCGAGCTGCTGTCGCCCAATGGCATCGTGCTCGCCTCGCGCGACAGCACGCGGATCGGCAAGCGCGCCGACGATGCCCGCCATCGCGCCGCGATGGCGGCGATCGGCGCCGGCAAGGATGCGATCCAGTTCGATCCCGACGCTGCCGGCAATGTGAGTGCCTATGTGCCGCTGCGGATCGGCAAGGCGCAGGAACGCTTCGCGCTCGGCGTGCTGGTGCCGCACGCTGCCATCATGCAGCAGGCGCATCATCTGTTGTGGACCATCCTGCTGGTCGGCTTGGGCTCGGCGGTGGCGCTGAGCACTGCCCTGTTCGTCTTGCTGCGACGCCAGGTCGTGCGCCCGCTCGACGCGGCGGCGCGGGTGGCCACGGCCATCGCCTCGGGCACGCTCGACAACCAGATCGTCGTCCGCCGCCGCGACGAGGTCGGGCATTTGATGGGCGCAATGCAACGCATGCAGCAGGATCTGCGTGCGCGCATCGAACGCGATGCCGCCATCGCCAACGAGAACCTGCGCATCCGCACCGCGCTCGAGCATTCGGACATGGAGCTGCTGCTGGCCGACGAACAGGACAACGCCGTGTTCATGACCCGCGCCCTGCACACCGCGTTCAAGCAAGGCGAGCCGGCGTTCCATGCCAAGGGACAAGCGGGCTTCAGCGCCGACGCCGTGGTCGGCCAGCCGTTGGAGTATGTCTTCGGCCGCGACGCCGAGGGCAGCAATCGGCTGCAGCGTCTGCGTGCCCTGCAGAGCACCGAGGTGGAACGCTACAGTTTCGGTCCGGTGACCTTGGACTTGACCACGATGCCGTTGTACGGCAACGACGGTCAACGCAGCGGCAGCATGCTGCAATGGCGCAACGTCACTGCCGAGGTGGGCGTGCAACGCGAAGTGGCCGCGCTGGTGCAATCTGCCGTGCTCGGCGACTTTTCCCAGCGTCTTTCCCTGCAGGACAAGCGCGGTTTCTATCTGGACTTCGGCCGCCAGCTCAACGAGCTGCTGGATACCACCTCGCAAGGCCTGGAGCGCATTTCCGCATTGCTGAGCGCCTTGGCACGAGGCGACCTGACGACCCGGATGGACGGCACGTTCCAGGGCGTGTTTGCGCGCATGCGCGAAGATGCCAATGCCACGGTCGACCAGCTGACCGGGATCGTCACCGGCATCCACTCTTCTGCCAGCGCGATCAACGCCGCGGCCGGCGAGATCGCGGCTGGCAACCAGGATCTGTCCCAGCGTACCGAGCAGCAGGCGGCCAATCTCGAGGAAACCGCGGCCTCGATGGAGGAACTCACCTCCACCGTCCGGCAGAACGCCGACAATGCCCGCCAGGCCAATCAACTGGCGATCGGCGCGGCCGGTGTCGCCTCGCAAGGCGGCGCGGTGGTCGGCCAGGTGGTCGACACCATGTCCGGGATCGAAACCGCGTCCAGGAAGATCGCCGAGATCATCACCGTCATCGATGGCATCGCTTTCCAGACCAACATCCTGGCGCTCAATGCCGCGGTGGAAGCGGCGCGTGCCGGCGAACAAGGTCGCGGTTTTGCCGTGGTCGCCTCGGAAGTGCGCACGCTGGCGCAGCGCTCGGCCACCGCTGCCAAGGAGATCAAGGGGCTGATCGACGACTCGGTCGGCAAGGTCGCGCAAGGCTCGGCACTGGTGCACCAGGCCGGCACCACCATGGCCGAGATCGTGGCCAGCGTACAGCGTGTCACCGACATCATGGGCGAGATCTCCGCTGCCTCGCAGGAACAGTCCTCCGGCATCGAGCAGGTCAACCGCACCATCACCCAGATGGACGAAGCCACCCAGCAGAATGCGGCGCTGGTCGAGGAAGCCACTGCCGCGGCACGCGCGATGGAAGAACAGGCGCAGCAATTGAGCACCGCGGTGGCGGTCTTCAACCTGGGCAAGGCCACAGCACCGATGCGGTCTGCCGCCGCTCCACTGCCCGGCACGCGCGCGCAGCCAGCGCTCACGCGTCCTGCAACCACACGTTGACCTCGGTCGGCGGCGTGCCTCGCCCACGCGCTTCCTTGCGCCGGCAACGATCGTCATTGCCGGCACATCGACCGGGTGGATGCCTCGTCCAGCTCCGTCTCGCAGCCCTCATCAACCGAGCGCAAGCATAACTATCGCCCCGCATTGCATGCGCGGGGCGCCAGCTCACGCATTCAGTACAACCGAGCACAAGCGCAGACCAGCGTTCTCAGCGCATATCTTCATCAACGCAACGCTTGGCGCACGCGTACGCTGGCTCTCCACTGGTCGTTGTCCTTAAAGATTTAACTGGCGTTGCCGTTAGCATGGATGACATCGGCTGACTGCATTGCGCAGCAGCCGTTTACGCATGCATGCGCTCTTGCAGACGTTGCAGGTCGTGGCATGCATCGCCTATTCGCGCGGTACGGAGACGCCATGAAATCGACCGTTCTTTTCAGCTGCCTTGCGCTGCTGGGCGCCATCGGAGAGGCCAGCGCCGAAGAGCCGATCGCCACCGATCGTCCGGATTTCGTCGAATCCAGCAAGACGGTCGGCAACCATCGGCTGCAGGTGGAAACCAGCGCCGCATGGGAACGCGATGCATCGATCAACAGTTACTCCGCTCCCACGCTATTCCGCTATGGACTTGGGCAGACCTGGGAATTGCGACTGGAAACCGATGGTTGGCAACATATCGACATCCCGGGACCACGCGATACCAGCGGCATGTCCGATGTCTCGCTGGGCGTCAAGCATCATCTCGCCAGCTCCGACGATGGCAAGACCTCGCTGGCCTGGCTATTGCACGTCGACCTACCCACCGGCGCCAAGGCGCTGCGGGGCGACGGCGCCCGCCCCTCGTTCCGGATGGTGGCCGAATGGGAGCTCAGCGACAGCATTTCCGCTGGTGTGATGCCAGGCGTTGCCTGGGACAAGGACGACGAGGGGCGACGCTATGTCGCCGGCATCTTCGGCGCAGTGCTGGGCAAGTCCTGGAACGACAAGCTGCGTTCGTTCGTCGAGGTGGCGCTGCCGCAGATCGCCGCGAGCGACCATGGTGGAACCGAGGCGCTATTCGACGTCGGCTCGGCCTGGCTGCTCAGCAACGATGTGCAACTCGATGCAATTTACAGCTACGGCCTCAATGACACTTCGCCCGACCACGCCGTCGGCGTCGGCCTGTCTATCCGCTTCTAACTGGACCGCATCATGAAGATCATGCATATGCTGGGCGTGTTGGTGCTGGTCGCCGCGTTGGCCTTGCTCGCGCTGGGCGGCGTCGGCTACAACGGCCAGCGCGGCTTGCTCGATGCGATCGCCGTGCAGGTGGTCTCGTCCGACGCGCTGCGCAACCATATGCAGGCCGACATGATGCACGATGCCTTGCGCGGCGATGTCACTGCCGCGCTGCTTGCCGCATCCAGACAGGATAACGACGGCATCGCCGCTGCAGCGGCATCCCTCAAGGAGCATGCCGACACGTTTCGCGAGGCGGTGGCCGCCAACCGCAAGCTGCCGCTCGCTCCGGAGCTGCGCCAGGAGCTGGAAGCGGTCGCTCCCGCGCTGCAGGCCTATATCGCAGCGGCGCAACAGGTGATCAGCCTGGCGCAGACGCATGCCGACACCGGCGCTGCCTATACGCAATTCAACGAGAAATTCAGCCAGCTCGAAACCCGCATGGGCAGCATCAGCGATCGCATCCTGGCGGTGAATGACAGCAACCGTCGCCAGGCGGAGCAGTACAGCCAGCGCGTCATGTGGCAGCAAGGCAGCGCGGTGGTGCTGGCGTTCGTGTGCCTGGCAGTGGCGGCCGGATGGATCCTGCGCTCGGTGTTCGGCTTGCTCGGCGGCGAACCCCAGGTCGCCATGGCGGCAGCGCAACACATCGCCGAAGGTCGTCTGGACCAACCGATTCCGGTCGCGGCCAAGCATGGGCGCAGCCTGATGGCCGCGTTGGCACGCATGCAACGCGATCTGCGCGAACGCCTGGAGCGCGAGCGCAGCATTGCCGCCGAAAACCTGCGCATCCGCACCGCGCTCGACAATGCGTCCACCGGCATGTACATCGCCGATCCGGATCTGACCATCATCTACACCAACGCCGCGTTGCAGACCTTGCTGCAGACTCACGCGGACGACATCCATGCCTGCGCGCCGGCATTCGAGCGTTCCACGCCGTTGATCGGCCAGCCGGTGTCGCTGCTGGAAGTCGGCAATGCGCAGGACGCGGAAATCTATCAGCGCCTGGATCGGCAAGGTTCGGCGCAGCGCGAAGTGCACTACCGCAATGCCTGCATCACCCAGGAAGTGTCGGCCATCCGCGATGCCGCAGGCGCGCATCTGGGCTTCGTCTGCGAATGGCGCGACCGCACCAATGAAGCCAATGTCGAGCGCGAGGTCGCGGAAGTGGTGCGCGGCGCCGCCGCCGGCGATCTGTCGGGCCGGATCGACGACCGCGGCAAGCACGGGTTCTTCCTGCTGCTGGCGCAACAGCTCAACGCCCTGCTCGACACCAATGCCGCCAGCGTCGCCGAGGTCTCGCGCCTGCTGTCTGCGCTGGCCGACGGCGACCTGAGCGCGCGCATGCAGGGACAGTTCGCCGGCGTGTTCGCCCGCATGCAGCAAGATGCCAACCGCACGGCGGTGCAGCTGGCCAAGGTGATCGGCGATATCCAGCAGGCCGCTTCCAGCATCCACTTGGCTGCCGGCGAGATCGCGGCCGGAAATCAGGATCTGTCGCAGCGTACCGAGCAGCAGGCCGCCAGTCTCGAAGAGACCGCCGCTTCGATGGAAGAACTGACCTCCACCGTCCGGCAGAACGCCGAGGGCGCGCGTCAGGCCAACCAGTTGGCGATCGGCGCGGCCGGTGTCGCCTCGCAGGGCGGCGCGGTGGTCGGCCAGGTGGTCGACACCATGTCCGGCATCGAAACCGCCTCCAGGAAGATCGCCGAGATCATCACCGTCATCGATGGCATCGCCTTCCAGACCAATATCCTGGCCTTGAATGCCGCGGTGGAAGCGGCGCGTGCCGGCGAACAGGGCCGTGGCTTCGCCGTGGTCGCCTCGGAAGTGCGCACGCTGGCGCAACGCTCGGCCACCGCTGCCAAGGAGATCAAGGGGCTGATCGACGACTCGGTCGGCAAGGTCGCGCAAGGCTCGGCGCTGGTGCACCAGGCCGGCACCACCATGGCCGAGATCGTGGCCAGCGTGCAGCGCGTCACCGACATCATGGGCGAGATCTCCGCCGCCTCGCAGGAACAGTCTGCCGGCATCGAGCAGGTCAACCGCACCATCGCGCAGATGGACGAAGGGACCCAGCAAAATGCCGCCCTGGTCGAAGAAGCCACCGCTGCTGCACGGGCGATGGAAGACCAGGCGCGCCACCTCACGGCCGCCGTCTCGACCTTTCGGCTGAACCAGGTGCCTGCTCCTGTTGCCGCTTGAGTCCGCTATCTCCGCACCGCAACGGCTGTCGTTGCGCGGCAGCATTGCCAAGCACGCCCGATCGATTACGTGACCGCTGCCTCGCACCGATGACTGCGTCAGCTCCGCTGATCGGTTGCCGGTCAAGAATGCCCACCCATTGCCGTTAGTGAGGAAGCGTCGCTGTGCAGTGTCCAGCGATGCAGCAGCACTGTCGCCCTGCATGGACCGATCGATGACCGGCGTCCATGTCGCCGCCACTCCCCTCCCCACGACGGCGGACGGCAGCGACGACGAGCACGCGTACGGCGTTACACGCCATGCGCCGCCCAGCATCACCGTATGCGCCACGCCCCTGGAGCAAGACATGAAAAAGTTCAACGATTGGCCCATCCGCCGCAAACTGATGTTCGCGTTTTGCCTGAGCGCCGTGCTGACGGCCCTGCTGGGTGGCTTGGGCTATGTCCGCATGAAGCAGATGCAGCAGGACACCACCCTGATCAACGAAGACATGGTGCCGGTGCTGAGTCGCCTGTCCGAACTGCGCGGCTTTGCCGGCGAGTTCCGCGTCTATGAAGTCGGTCAATTCGTCAATCTCGACGACCCCAAGCGCTACGACTACTTCTTCCAGCGCATGGACGAGATCCAGGGCAAATACCGGCAGACGCAGCAGGCGCTGGAAGCCAAGCTGGGCACCGATTCGCCGCTGCGTGCCGAGTACGCCAAGCTGGTCGATGCCAGCAAGCGCTACTTCGCCGCGAACGTCGAGCTGCGCAAGCTGTACCCGTTGCCCGATCGCAGCAAGGCGATGGAGTTCTCGCGCAAGCAATCGGGCGAAATCCGCAAGGAGCTGTTCGCCTCGGTCGACAAGCTCTACGCGCAGCAGTCCAAGGCGCTGAACGACATGGTGGCCGCCAGTGCCGGCTCGTTCAAGCTGACCAGCCTGGTGCTGTTGCTGGGCACGATGCTGATGGCGGCGTTGTCGATCACCTTCGGCTGGTTGATCGCGCGCGGTATCACCACGCCGCTGTCGCGGGCACTGGGCGCGATCCAGGCGGTGTCGCGTGGCGACCTGAGCGTGCAGATCGGCACCACCAGCAAGGACGAGATCGGCCAGATGCTGACCGCCACCGGCGGCATGACGCAGATGCTGCGCCGCTTCTCCGACGAAACCGCTCGCATGTCGCACCTGCATGCGGCCGAGGACATCACCCATCGCATGCCGGAAGATTTCCCCGGCGTGTACGGCAACCTCGCCATCGGCATCAACACGATGATCTTCGAGCATCTCGATGCCATCGTCGATGCGGTGCGCATCCTCAATCAATACGCACAGGGCGACCTGAGCGAAGATGCGCGTCGCCTGCCGGCCAGCCGCGCGGTGCTGCACGAAGCCATGGACGCCGCCAAGGCCAGCCTGCTGTCGATCAACACCGAGATCAAGCAGTTGGCGCAGGCGGCTGCCTCTGGCGACTTCAGTGCGCGCGGCGATGCGCAGCGCTTCAAGTACGACTTCGCGGTGATGGTGGCCGATCTGAACTCGATGATGGAAGTCAGCGACCGCAATCTCGGCAAGCTGTCGCAGTTGCTGGGCGCAGTGGCCGAGGGCGACCTCACCGCGCGCATGGACGGCGAATTCCACGGCGTGTTCGCCCGCCTGCGCGACGATGCCAATACCACCGTGCAGCAGTTGACCGACATCGTCGGGCGCATCAAGCATTCCACGCTGGCGATCAACACCGCTGCCGGGGAAATCGCCGCGGGCAACCAGGATCTGTCGCAGCGTACCGAGCAGCAGGCCGCCAATCTGGAAGAAACCGCCGCCTCGATGGAGGAACTGACCTCCACTGTCAAGCAGAACGCCGATCATGCGCGCCAGGCCAATCAGCTGGCGATCGGTGCAGCGGGCGTGGCCTCGCATGGTGGCGAAGTGGTCGGTCAGGTGGTCACCACCATGTCCGGCATCGAAACCTCGTCCAAGAAGATCGCCGAAATCATCAGCGTCATCGATGGCATCGCGTTCCAGACCAATATCCTGGCCTTGAATGCCGCGGTGGAAGCCGCGCGTGCCGGCGAGCAGGGTCGCGGCTTCGCGGTGGTCGCCTCCGAAGTGCGGACGCTGGCGCAGCGCTCGGCCAATGCCGCCAAGGAGATCAAGAGCCTGATCGACGATTCCGTCGGCAAGGTCGCCGAAGGCTCGGCGCTGGTGCAGCAGGCCGGTACCACCATGGCCGAGATCGTGTCCTCGGTGCAGCGCGTCACCGACATCATGAGCGAGATTTCTGCCGCCTCGCAGGAACAGTCCTCGGGGATCGAGCAGGTCAATCTGACCGTCACCCAGATGGACGAAGCCACCCAGCAGAATGCCGCCCTGGTCGAAGAAGCCACCGCCGCGGCGCGTTCGATGGAAGATCAGGCGCAGCAGCTCAGTGAAGCGGTCGCGCTGTTCCGTCTGAGCGAGACAGGGGACACCGTGGCGGCACGCGCTCCGTCGCGTGCGCAGGTGGCGAGCATCGTCGCGACCGCACCGGCATCGGCCATCGTCAAGGCAACGCCTCGCCGGGTGACCGCCAAGCCGATGACACAGGGCGCCAACGCGCTGGCCAGCGAGGCGGACTGGGCGGAGTTCTGATCGACCGCGACGCTCCGCCCGGCGGGACCTCACTTGAGAACCGCGCTACTTGGGTAGCGCGGTTTTTTGTTTTCCGATCCCGCAACTAGCCGAACACAAGCGCACAAGCGAACGCATCAATTTGTTGATTTTTGTCACCGTATGCCCTTTCTGACAAAAGGTATTCAGAGAAATACGTGAAGGGCCGCTAACTAAAAAAGTCGCAGGGAGCACGTCCCGGTTCTTGTGCGACGCATGACCTCATCCACCTTGGCCCCGAGACAGGACCCGCCATGAACGCATTCCTACAACGCTACAACGTCGGCCCGCGGCTCGCCGCCGCGTTCGCCATTTTGATCCTGCTGTCGGCCGCGATTGCCTTGATCGGCTACCGCGGTCTCACCTCCGCTCGCAGCCTGGTGGATGCCTTGGTCAGCCAGAACATGACCAAGATCCGCCTGTCCAACGACATGATCAATGCGAATTACGTGATTGCGGCGGAAGTCCGCAATCTGGTGCTCCCGACCAGCGATGAGGAGAACCGCAAGTTTGCCGAGAACATCCAGGCTGCACGTGCCGATTACACCAAGGCCCGCGATGCGCTCTACGCGATGCCCGCGTCGCCGGCCGGAGCAGAGATCCGAGCCGAGATCGACCGCCGCCGCGCGGTGGTGAAAGGACTTAACGACAAGGTGATCGAACTTGCGAAGTCCGGCGATCGCGACACCGCCCTGCCATTGCTACTGAAGGAAGCGGCACCTGCCATGCAGCAATGGCAGGACAAGATCGCCGAGAACATCACCTTGCAGGACAAGCTGGCCGAGGAAGCCTCAGCGGCGGCGCTGAAGTCGATGGATACCTCACGCAAGCTGCTGATCACCGGTACCGCCTTGGTGCTGCTGCTGAGCGGTGCGCTCGGCGTGCTGATCACCCGCAGCCTGACCCTGCCGCTGGGCCGCGCCACCCGCGCCGCCGAAGCGATCGCCGGCGGCAAGCTGGACAACGACGTCGACACCCAGGCCACCGACGAAAGCGGCCGCTTGCTCACCGCGATGCGCAAGATGCAGGAGCAGTTGCGCAGCCTGATCGCCGCCCAGCTCGACATGGCCAAGCGCCATGACGAAGGCCAGATCAGCTACCGCATGAACGCCGAGGCCTTCCCGGGCGACTTCGGTCGCCTGGCGCACGAAACCAATACGCTGGTCGCCGCGCATATCGGCATCAAGATGCAGACCCTGCGCCTGATCGAACGCTATGCGATCGGCGACCTGAGTCAGGACATGGAGCGCCTGCCTGGCGAGAAGGCCGCGATCACCGAGGCGATGGATCAGGTCAAACGCAATCTGTCGACGATGAATTCGGAGATCAAGCAGCTGGTACAGTCGGCCGCCAAGGGCGATTTCAGCGCCCGCGGCGATGCCGAGCAGTTCCAGTTCGACTTCCGCGTGATGGTCGAGAGCCTGAACCAGCTGATGTCCACCGCCGATGGCAACCTGCAGGCGCTGTCGACGCTGTTGCAATCCATCGCCGCCGGCGACCTCACTGCCCGCATGCATGGCGAGTTCAATGGCGTGTTCGCGCAGATGCGCGACGACGCCAACGCCACCGCGAGCCAGCTGGCGCAGATCGTCGGTCATATCAAGCAATCGGCAATCTCCATCAAGGGCGCCGCCAGCGAGATCGCGGCCGGTAACCAGGACCTGTCGCAGCGTACCGAGCAGCAGGCCGCCAACCTGGAGGAAACCGCTGCCTCGATGGAAGAACTCACCTCCACCGTCAAGCAAAATGCCGAAGGTGCCCGCCAGGCCAACCAACTGGCCATCGGCGCAGCCTCCGTCGCGGCACAGGGCGGCGAGGTGGTCGGCCAGGTGGTCGAGACCATGGCCGGCATCGAAGCGTCGTCGAAGAAGATCGCCGACATCATCAGCGTCATCGACGGCATCGCCTTCCAGACCAATATCCTGGCCTTGAACGCTGCGGTGGAAGCCGCGCGTGCCGGCGAACAAGGTCGCGGCTTCGCCGTGGTCGCCTCGGAAGTCCGCACCTTGGCCCAACGTTCCTCGGGCGCAGCCAAGGAGATCAAGGATCTGATCGCCGACTCGGTGGAGCGGGTGACCGCCGGTTCGGTGCTGGTCAACAGCGCCGGCAAGACCATGGGCGAAGTGGTGGCCAGCGTGCAGCGGGTCACCGACATCATGGGCGAGATCTCCGCCGCGTCGCAGGAGCAATCTGCCGGTATCGAGCAGGTCAACCAGACCGTCACCCAGATGGACGAGACCACCCAGCAGAACGCCGCGCTGGTGGAAGAAGCCACCGCCGCGGCGCGCGCCCTGGAAGACCAGGCCACCCAGCTGACCGAAGCGGTGGCGGTGTTCAAGACCGACAACAACGCCAGCACCAGCGTGCGTGCGGCACCGGCGCCCAAGGTCACCGCCCCGGTGCGCGCCAAGCTGGCTGCGGTTGGCCGTAGCGCCAGCGCCGCCGCCAAGCCACGTGCGGTCGCATCGGCCGGCAGCGACACCAGCTGGGAAGAGTTCTGATCCAGCAGGAGGGCATCGGTGGGCGCTGCCCACCGATGCCTGCAGTACTGGTGCTGCGGTGCCGTAACGTCGGCCTCGCCAACCAGTAGAACCGGCCCACGCGCCAATTGCTGCGCCCCTTCCGGGCCGCGGCGCGTCGACCGACACCAGCGTCAGGCATCGCCCGCCGGGCGATGGCCTCGGCTGATGACGACCACCGCCTGATCAGGCGACGGCTGTTCGGAACACCCTGCCTAGCCGCCAGCCGACCCGCCGGGGTCTGCCGTCTATCCGGGACACCTCCAACGCGCGACGGCACGTCAGGAATTTCCCGATAACGGGATCGGGGTTCGACGCAAAGCGTGCTCCACCCCACACAAGCCCCACACCGCGTCGGCTGGAGGCGCATCTTCGACCCCGACCGTTGATTTGGCAGAGTTTTGTCGATCGAGGACGTGCGTGCGACTCCATCCGGGCCTTCTCGCCCGCTGCACATCCATGAGGCGATCCCCAACGCTTCGTGAAAAGCGGACTCAAGGAAGCCGCAAGGACGCCGTTACAGGCCGCGGAATCCAGGCGAGGCGCGCATATCCCATATGCCCAAGTGCTCGCCAGGCGTCCGCTCGCGATGTCCGGCTGCCGTCGCTTGCGCTCGACCGCCCATGTCCTCTCCTTTGCTACCAGGTGTCCCGATGATCGGATTTCTCCAGCGCTACAACGTCGGCACGCGCCTTTCCGCCGCGTTCGGCCTTCTTATTCTGTTGTCCTGCGGCCTGGTCGTCGCAGGCCTGATGACCCTGGCGCAGGCACGCGAGCGCATGGACTCGATCGTCAAGCGCAACATGAGCTTCCTCACCTACACCAGCGAAATGCGCGCTGCCAGCTCGGCCATCGCCGTCCAGCTGCGCAACATCGTGCTGCCGACCACGCAGGAGGAGAATATCGGCTTCGCCAAGATCATCCAGGAGCAGCGCCAGCGCTACGACCAGGCACACGACACGCTGTATGCGGTGCCGGCATCCGATGCCGCCGGCGCCGAGATGCGCCGGCGGATCGACGAAACGCGCGAGAAGGCCCGCATCGTCAACCAGAAGGTGCTGGATCTTGGCATGAACAACCAGGCCGACGCTGCACTCAAGGTGCTGATGCAGCAGGCCGCCCCGGCGACCCAAAACTGGCAGGACGCGATCAATGCCTATGCCGAGCGGCAGCGCACCCGCGGCGCGACCGCCTATGCGGCGGCCAACGTCGCCATGGACAAGGGCCGTTCGATGCTGATCGCCGGCGG
>NZ_NSET01000060.1 GCF_009192945.1 Xanthomonas maliensis
TGTGTTAACACGCCCTAAGGTCATGTACGCTCGCCCGCCGCCACGCGCCGTCAGCGCAGGCAGCGCTCGATGAAGGCCGCGGCAGTCTGGTAACGGTGCAAGGCGCTGCTGCCGGACAGCGCGTGCTTGGCACCGGGATAGGTCATCAGCTCGAACGGCGTGCCATGCTGCTGCAAGGCACTCATCAACGCGGTCGAATGGCCGAACAGCACGTTGTCGTCGGCCATGCCGTGGAGCAACAGCAGCCGGGCACGCAGCCCTTGCACATGGGTCGCCACGCGTGCCTGGCGATAGCCGTCGGGATTGCGGGCCGGCAGGTCCATGTAGCGCTCGGTGTAGTGGCTGTCGTACCAGGCCCAATCGGTGACCGGCGCGCCGGCCACGCCGCAGGCGAACACGTCGCTGTGCCTGGCCAACAGCATCAAGGTCAGATAGCCGCCATTGGACCAGCCCTGCACGCCGATGCGTGCCGGATCCACCCACGATTGTGCCTTTAGCCAGGCCACGCCCTGCAGCTGATCGTCCAGTTCCACCGTGCCCTGATGGCGGTACAACGCGCCGCCGAACGCGCGGCCGCGGCGCGGCGTGCCGCGGTTGTCCAGCGAAAACACCACATAGCCTTGCTGCGCCAGATACTGGTCGAACAACGCATCGCCGCGGCTGGGCCAGGCATCGAGCACGGTCTGCGCGGCCGGGCCGCCGTAGATATAGACCATCACCGGATAGCGCCGGGTCGGATCGAAGCCGTGCGGCAAGATCAGCCGGTAATGCAGTGGCGTGATGCCGTCGGCCGCGGTCAGCGTGCCGAACTCCACCGGACGATGCGCAGCGCGGTAGCGCGCGTACGGATGCTGCGGGTCGGACAGATCGTTGCGCAACAGAGTGGCGATTCTTTCGCCACTGGCACGAAACAGTTCGATCTGCGGCGGCGTGGTGGTATTGGACCAGCTATCCACGTAGACGCTGGCATCGCCGGCGAAGCTGGCGGCATGGGTGCCGTTGGCGGTCGAACGCCGTTCGATGCCGCCACCGGCAAGCGGCACCGCATAGACGTGGGTCTGGGTCGGGCCGTCCTTGCTGCCGGAAAAGTAGACCATGCCACGCGGCTCATCGACCGCGAGCAAGGCATCCACCACCCAGTCGCCGGCAGTCAGCGGCGTTAGCGTGCTGCCGTCTTCGTTGGCCAGATACAGATGGCGGTAGCCGCTGCGCTCGGAGCTCCACAGAAAACGGCCGTCGGCGAGAAAGCGCAGGTCGTTGTGCAGCGGCACCCAGGTCGGCGAGGTCTCGCGGACCAGCACGCGCTGGCGGCCATCACGCAAGTCGGTTTCGATCACGTCCAGGGTCTGCTGGTCGCGCGCCTGACGCTGAAAGCTCAGCCGTTGCCGATCGCGCCACTGCACCCGCGCCAGGTAGATGTCCGCCTCGTCACCCAGATCGATCCATTGCGGCTGCGCACCGGCATGCGGAGCGATCACGCCCAGGCGCACCGCCACGTTGGCCTGGCCAGCCTGCGGATAGCGTTGCGCGACCACGTCGGTGCGCTCGGCATGCACCTCCAGACGGCGCTGCAGCGGGACGGCCGATTCGTCGATCCGCGCAAAGGCGATCGCCGAGTCGTCCGGCGCCCACCAGTAGCCGGTGTGGCGATCCATCTCCTCGTCGGCGACGAACTCGGCCACGCCATTGCCGATGGTATCGCTGCCATCGTGGGTCAGCCGGGACGTCTGCCCATCGAGCAGATCGATCACCCACAGATCGCGCTGGCGCACGAAGCTCACATAGCGGCCTCGTGGCGACACCTTGGGGTCGATCGCAACGCCGTCGCCACGCGTCAGCTGGCGCAGTGCGGCAGGGCCGGATGCAGCCAGATCGTAGTAGTACAGTTCGCCGCCGAGCGGAAACAGCAGCGCGCGCGCATCCGGTGCCCAGTGGTAGTCGACGATGCCGGTATAGGCGGCGATGCGCTGGCGTTCGCGGCGAGCCTGCTCGTCCGCGCTCACCGGCTCGCTGCCCGCCCGCAGCTGCTGGGCGTCCACCAGCCGCCGGGTCTGGCCGCTGGCGATGACGTACTCCCACAGATCCAGCTGGTTGCGGTCGCTGTCCTTGCCGCGCAGAAAGGTGACGCGCGCGCCATCCGGGGCGATCTGCGGCTTCAACAGACTCGGACCGGACAACGGGCGCTGGCCGGTGATGGCCTCCAGCGTGAGCGGATGGACGTCGAGGGAACGCAAGGGCATGACGGGACGTGGGGCAGGGAAGCGGCAGCCGCAGGATGCATGCTACCGACGGGCAATGCCCGGGCGCAGGATGTCGCGCCCGGGAGGCAGAGGCTGCGAGCTCAGCGCTTGCCGAACAGGTGCTTGCGCTCTTCGTCGCTGAGCGGCTTGCCCGCGTCCGGATTGACCTGCTGCTTGAGCGCATAGGCCCGCTGGGTGGCCGGGCGTGCGGCAATCGCCTCATGCCAGCGCTTGAGATGCGGCAAGGCGGCATAGTCGGGCCGGATATCGGCATAGACCTCGAGCCATGGGTAGCTGGCCATATCGGCGATGCCGTAGTCGGCACCGGCCAGAAAGGCATACGCGGCCAGACGCTTGTCGAGGACGCCATGCAGGCGGCGCACTTCGGCGTTGTAGCGCTCGATGGCGTAGGGAATCTTCTCCGGCGCATAGACGTTGAAGTGCCCCATCTGTCCGCTCATCGGCCCCAGCCCGCCCATTTGCCAGAACAGCCACTCCAGCGCGGCGATGCGGCCGCGCGCATCGCGCGGCAGGAAACGGCCGGTCTTCTCGGCCAGATAGAGCAGGATCGCACCGGACTCGAACACGCTCTGCGGGCCGCCGCCGTCGGCCGGTGTGTGGTCGACGATGGCCGGCATCTTGTTGTTGGGCGAGATCTGCAGGAACTCCGGCGAGAACTGCTCGCCCTTGCCGATGTTGACCGGCTTGAGCGTGTAGTCCAGCCCGGCCTCTTCCAGGAACAGGGTGACTTTGTGGCCGTTGGGGGTAGGCCAGTAATACAGGTCGATCATCGCGCGCTCCAGTGACGGGGGGCGGCACGCCATGGCGTGCACCGGACGATGGTACGGGCAAGCGGGACCACGCATCTGCGCCCGGGCGCTGCGGGGGTGGAACGCTGTGTGGTGCGGTCAGGCCGGGTCCGATGCTGCACCGCAAATTGACTTCGTTAATGTTTCCATAACAAATGCATGGTTGCTGAACGTCCTTCACCCTACCTGCCTTGGGGTGTCCTAAGTCCTTTTTGGGAAATACACGTCGTGAGAGAGCCACGCCCCCTGCCGCGCATGCGGCGCTTGACGTCTGCCCTGCTGTTCGCCCTGTCCACCCCGCTCGCCGCGCAGACCGTCCCCGATCCGCAACCGGCCTCCACGGTCCCCGGCTCCAGCCAATCCGATCCGGCCACGCTCGATGCGGTGCAGGTCACCGGTATCCGCGGCAGCCTGACCTCGTCGATGAACGTCAAGCGCGACGCGCAGGGCATCGTCGATGGCATCGTCGCCGAGGACATCGGCAAGTTCCCCGATACCAACTTGGCCGAGTCGCTGCAACGCATCAGCGGCGTGTCGATCGACCGCTCGTTGGGCGAGGGCTCGCGCGTGACCGTGCGCGGCGTTGGCCCCGACTTCAACCTGGTGCTGTTGAACGGCCGGCAGATGCCGGGCTCCAGCATCGAGGAATCCAACGTCTCCAATTCGCGGGCGTTCGACTTCGCCAATCTGGCCTCCGAGTCGATCTCCGGCATCGAGGTGTTCAAGACCAGCCGCGCCAGCACGCCCACCGGCGGTATCGGCGCGACCATCAACATCAAGACCACGCGCCCGCTGGACAACCCCGGCCTGCATGCCAACGTTGGCATCAAGGGCGTGCACGACACCTCCAACGAAAACCTGCCCGGCCGGTTGCAGGGCGATGCGCTGACTCCGGAAGTCTCCGGCATCTTCAGCACCACGTCGGCCGATGGCCGCTTTGGCGTGGCGGTGAGCGGCAGCTACCAGGAACGCGACTTCGGCTACAGCCAGGTCGGCGTGCCCAATGGCTGGCGCGCGTTCCGCGGCGATTCCACCGCCTACGGCACCATTCCCCAGCCTGGCGCACCGGGCTCGGAGAACATCGTCAATCGCCCCGGCGCCGATGACATCTATTCGGTGCCGCAGAACCTCAACTACCGCGTGGTCGGGGTGGAGCGCAAGCGCACCAACGGCCAGCTGACGCTGCAGTACAAGCCGGTGGACAACGTCACCACCACGCTGGATTACACCTATTCGGAAAACAAGATCCACCAGCAGCGCAACGAGATGTCGGTGTGGTTCAACTACGGCCCGTCGGCCAGCGCCTGGACCGATGGTCCAGTGGCAGGCCCGGTGACGTATTCGGAAATCGTCAATCCGCCGACCAGCGATCTGGCGACCGCCGGCTCCAACGCCGCCACGCGTAACCAGAACAAGTCGCTGGGCTTCAACGTGGATTGGGCGGTCAACGACCAGTTGAAGGTCAACTTCGACATCCACCACTCCACCGCCGAATCCGGCCCGGACGGCCCGTACGGGTCGAGCAACTCGCTGGGCGTGTCCGGCTTCTACCGCGGCACCTCGGTGGTGGATTTCAGCAAGGATTTCCCGGTGCTGCAGCAGCAGTTGGGCTTCGGCCTGACCGGGCTGGATCCGTCGCGCACCCTGGTCACCGGCTCGGCCTTCCGCAACAGCTACATGAAGTCGGAAATCGACCAGGCGCAGGTCAATGGCGATTTCACCTTCGAGAACTACTCGCAGTTGAAGTTCGGCGTCGGCAGCACCGAGGTCAAGAACCGCTCGGCGTTCTCCAACGTGCAACGCGATACCTGGGGCGGCGCCGGTACCGCGGCCGACTATCCGGACGATCTGTGGATCCCCTCCAGCTTCACCCGCTATTTCGACGCCATCGACGGCAGCGGCAATCCGGCGCAGTTCAACCAGCTGTACCTGTTCGACTTCGAGCGCGTCCGCCAGGCCGCCGCACGCGTGGCCGGGGACGATGCGCTGTATCGCCCCTCCTCGGTCTATACCACCGACCGCCGCGTGACCGAGAAGTCCAAGAGCGCCTACCTGCAGTGGGGCAATAGCTGGGACGATCTGCGCGTGCCGATCAGCCTGGCCGCCGGCGTGCGCTACGAGGAAACCAAGGTCCAAGCGCAGGCACTGGTACCGGTGGCCGTGGGCATCGACTGGGTCGCCAACAACGAGCTGCCGATCCGGCTGGCCAACTCGGCGTTCTCCGGTGGCAGCGGCAAGTACGAATACTGGCTGCCCAGCCTGGACCTGAGCTTCAAGCTACGCGAAGACCTGGTGCTGCGCGGCAGCTATGGCGAGACCATCGGCCGGCCCGGCTGGGGCGACATCCAGGGCGGGCAGACGCTCAACCAGATCGGCCGCATCGAAGGCGGTACCGGCCAGGAAGGCAACCCCGGCCTCAAGCCGCTGCTGTCGCACAACATCGACCTGTCGCTGGAGTGGTACTACGGCGAAGCGAGCTACGCCTCGGTGGGCTTCTTCCGCAAGAACATCGACAACTACGTCGGTGTGACCACCCGCAACGACACCTCGCTCGGCCTGCACACGCCGGTGGGCGGCGCTTACTGGAACCAGGCGCTGGCCAACGGCTGCGCCACCGCCGACCTGACCTGCATCCGCAACTACATCTTCCGCAACTTCGCCGGCCAGCCGGGCGTGGTCCGCGGAACCGACGACACCAATGGCAATGCCACCGGTGTGATCAGCGGGCAGCCGGGCGACCCGATCGCCAACTTCTCCATCACCGCGCCGGCCAACCAGCGCTCGGCCTCGTTGGATGGTTGGGAATTCAACGTGCAGCACATGTTCGGTCAGAGCGGCTTCGGCGTGTCGGCCAACTACACCAAGGTCGATTCCGGGCTGACCTACAACAACTACGTGATCGGCGAGCAGTTCGCACTGGAAGGTCTCAGCGATTCGGCCAACCTGGTCGGCTTCTACGACAAGGGACAGTGGCAGATCCGTGCGGCCTACAACTGGCGCGACAAGTTCCTGGCCGCACGCTTCGACGGCAGCGGCCTGCCCAACCCGGTCTATACCGAGGCCTATGGTCAGTTGGATCTGAACATCGGCTACCAGTGGACCGAGAACCTGTCGCTGAGCCTGGAGGCGATCAACCTCAACGATGCGGTGCAGCGCCAGCACGGTCGCCAGCGCAACGAGATCATCTACGCCACCCAGACCGGCCCACGCTACATGCTGGGCCTGCGCTACCGGTTCCGATGATCGACCGACCCGTCCGGCGGCGCTGCTGCCGGACGGGTCCGCTCACGCCAACGGCGGCCGCCCGGCCGCCGCTTGCCGCCGCGAGGCGTTTTGTTGAAGCATGGGCCACGCGCCCTGCGTGCAGTGCCCACCCCCGCTATGACCAATGCCGTGTTGTTGAACAACCTGGATCACCGCCACCTGCGCGTGATCACCTCCCGCGGTGCCGCCTATGGCGACAACGTGATGTCGGTGGCGACCTTTCCGCAGGAATTCCGCCAGATCCAGGCGCAATCGCCGATCGTCTTCCACCAGGGCGAACAGGGCTTCCAGCCGTTGGCGCTGTTGGGCCTGCGCTTGGGCGAGAACCTGTTGCTGGATGGCATGCGCTGGGATGCGCCGTATGTGCCGCTGGCGCTCCAGCGGCAACCGTTCCTGATCGGCCAGCAGGCCGAGGGCCCGATGGTGCATCTGGACCTGGACAGCCCGCGGGTCAGTACCAGCGAAGGCGAGCCGCTGTTCCGCGAGCATGGCGGCACCAGCGACTTCCTGGATCACATCAGCCAGGTGCTGCGCACGCTGCATGATGGCCTGCTGGCCACCCAGGCCTTCGTCGCACGCATCAGCGCGCATGGCCTGCTGGAACCCTTCACGTTCGAGGCAACGCTGGAAAGCGGCGTGGCCTGCCGACTGGCCGGGCTGTATACCGTGCATGAGGAACGCCTGCGCAGCCTCGATGCCGCGACCGTGGCCGAGCTGCACCACCACGGCGATCTGGAACCGCTGTACATGGCGGTCGCCTCGATCGCCCAGTTCCGGCACCTGCTGGATCGCCTGAACCGCCGTCATGCCGACTGAGCCCGGCGCCATCGCCGAACTGCACGGACTGCATGCACAGCACCTGGATCCGGCCCTGCTCCGTGGCAGCACGCCGTTGGTGCTGCGCGGACTGGTGCGCGACTGGCCGTTGACCCAGGCCGGCCTGAGTGGCGCGCACGCCACCGTCGACCATCTGCGCGGTTTCGACCGCGGCGAGCCGGTCATCGCCCAGGTCGGTCCGCCGGACATCGGCGGGCGCTTCTTCTACAACGACGACCTGAGCGGCTTCAATTTCCGTCCCGAGCGCGTGCCGCTGACGGTGGTGCTGGAGACCTTGCTGCGCGAACTGTCCAACCCGCAGCCGCCAGCGATCTATGTCGGCTCCACCACGCTGGAGACCTACCTGCCCGGACTGCGCGAGCAAGCACCGGTGGCGCTGCCGACACAGGCACCGCTGGGCAGCATCTGGATCGGCAACCGCACCCGCATCGCCGCCCACCAGGACCTGCCCGACAACCTGGCCTGCGTGACCGCCGGCCGACGCCGCTTCACCCTGTTCCCGCCGGCGCAGCTGCCCAACCTGTACATCGGCCCGCTCGATCTCACCCCGGCCGGCCAGCCGATCAGCCTGGTGGACATGACCGCGCCGGACCTGGCGCGCTTCCCACGCTATGCGCAGGCGCTGGAACACGCGCTGGTCGCCGAACTGGAGCCGGGCGATGCGCTGTTCATCCCCAGCATGTGGTGGCATCACGTGCAGGCCCTGGAGGGCTTCAACGTGCTGGTCAATTTCTGGTGGCGGCAAAGCCCGGCGCATATGGATTCGCCGATGAACGCGCTGATGCTGGCGCTGCTCACCGTCCGCGACCTGCCGCCACCGCAGCGAGCGATCTGGCGCGACGTGTTCGACCACTATGTCTTCGCTGCCGACGACAACACCGCCGCGCACATGCCCGAGGCCGCGCGCGGCGCGCTGGCGCCGATGGACGACGCCCGCGCCCGCCGTTTGCGCGCCCGCCTGCTGCAACGCCTGAACCGCTGAGGCCCCGCATGACCGACACCGTGCCCACCGATCCACGCCAACGCCCGGTGCGCCGGGTCGTGATCGCCGGTGGCGGCACCGCCGGCTGGATGGCGGCCGCGGCGCTGTCCAAGGTGCTGGGCCGACAACTGCAGATCACCCTGGTGGAGTCCGACGAGATCGGCACCGTCGGCGTCGGCGAGGCGACCATCCCCAGCCTGGTGACCTTCCATCGCCTGCTGGAGATCGACGAGGCCGCGTTCATGGCCGCCACCCAGGCCACCATCAAGCTCGGCATCGGCTTCGAGCATTGGCGCGATGTCGACCAGCACTACATCCACTCCTTCGGCCAGACCGGCACCGATCACTGGACCGCCGGCTTCCAGCACTTCTGGCTCAAGGGCCGGACGCGCGGCCTGGCGCGCGCCTTCGGCGACTACTGCCTGGAACTGCGCGCCGCCCAGGAAGGCCGCTTCGCCCACCTGCCGCAGAACGGCCTGAACTACGCCTACCACCTGGATGCCGGCCTGTACGCGCGCTTCCTGCGCCGTTTCAGCGAAGGCTATGGCGTGCAGCGGGTCGAAGGGCGCGTCGCGCAGGTGCAGACCGATCCGCATAGCGGGTATCTCACCGCCCTGACGCTGGAAGACGGGCGCCAGCTCGAAGGCGATCTGTTCCTGGACTGCACCGGCTTCCGCGCACTGCTGATCGGCCAGACCCTGGGCGTGGACTACGACGACTGGTCGCATTGGCTGTTCGCCGACAGTGCGCTGGCGGTACAGACCACCTCGGTCGGGGCGCCGGTGCCATACACCCGCTCGCGCGCCGACCGGGCCGGCTGGATGTGGCGCATCCCGCTGCAGCACCGGGTCGGCAACGGCATGGTCTACGCCAGCCGCTACCTGGACCAGGAGGCCGCCTGGCAGGTGCTGCAAAGCCACCTGCAAGGGGAGGTGCTGACCGAGCCACGCCCGCTGCGCTTCATCCCCAACCAGCGCCATCGGGTGTGGGAGAAGAACTGCGTGGCACTGGGCCTGGCCAGTGGCTTTCTGGAGCCGCTGGAGTCGACCAACATTCACCTGATCCAGCGCGGCATCATCCGCCTGATGCAGACCTTCCCGCAGGTCATCGCCGAGGCCGACATCGCCGAATACAACCGCCAGGCCGCCGCGGAGATCGCCCACATCCGCGATTTCGTCATCCTGCACTACCACGCCACCGATCGGCGCGACACGCCGTTCTGGCGCGACTGCGCGGCGATGGCCATCCCCGACAGCCTGCGCCACCGGGTCGAGCTGTTCCGCCAGAGTGGACGGGTGTTCCACCAGGCCAACGAGCTGTTCGCCGAGAACTCCTGGATCCAGGTGCTGCTGGGCCAGGGCGTGATGCCGCAGCAGCACCACCCAGTGGCCGACCTGATGGGCGACAGCGAGCTGGCCCAGTTCCTGGAAGGGCTGCGGCAACGGGTGGAGGCCACCGTGGCACGGCTGCCCAGCCATGCCGATTTCCTGCGCCGCTATTGCCCCGCTCCGGTGCCGGTGACCGCCGCCCCCCCGGCCACAGCGTCCCGGCTGGCCAGCCCGACGGCGTGACCGCCACCATCGTTGCACGTCCCCTTGGCCTAGACCGCCCCAGCAATGCTAGATTGCTGCATCGCCGTCGCCTGCGGGAACAGGGGGCGGCACTCGCCGCAACACGGTATCTTTCGCACTCGGGGTAAGGGGGACGCATGTTGGATCTGACACAGGGCCGTATGGCACGCCGGATCGCGCCGATCGTTTTGCTGATCGGCCTGGCCGCCTGCTCCAAGCAGGAAGATAAAGCCGCCACCACGCCGGCGGCCGACGGCACCGCCGCCGCGCCAGCCGCCGCGCCGGCAGCGACTCCGGCCACCGCGGTATCGCCGCAGGTGCAGTCGATGGCAACCGAGCAGCTGCGCGAAGCCGCGACCAAGGCACTGCAGGAGAACCGCATGTACGCGCCGGCCGGTAACAACGCCGTCGAGTACTACCTGGCGCTGCGCGAAAAGCAGCCGCAGGATGCCACCGTCAACAGCGCGCTGACCGACCTGATGCCCTATACGCTGATCGCGGCCGAGCAAAGCATCAGCCGCGAGGAATTTCCCGAAGCGCAGCGCCTGATCGCGCTGATCGAGAAGGTCGACCCGAAGGCACCGGCGCTGCCGCGATTGAAGACCGGCCTGGAAAGCGGCATGAAGACTGCCGCCAACCGGTCCGAGCAGGATGCCCAGCAGGCCAAGAAGCAGGCCGAGGAAAAGACCAAGCAGGCCGCCGAGCAAAAGCGTCTGGCCGATCAGCAGCAGCGTGAAGCCGCCGCGGCCCAGCAGATCGCGGCCCAGCAGGAAGCAGCACGCCAACAGGCTGCCGAAGCCGAGCGTCAGGCCGCCGCACGCCGCCAGAGCGAGCAGCCGGCGGCCACCCAGCGTCCCGCGACGGCCGCGCCTGCGGCGGCGGCTCCGGCCGCGGCACAGTCGCTGCGCGCCATCAGCACGCCGGCGCCGCGCTACCCGCCCGAGGCGCTGCGTGCCGGCACCTCCGGCGAAGTGCTGGTGGAGATCACCGTCGGCACCGACGGCTCGGTCACCGCCTCGCGCGTGCTGCGCGCCACGCCGCCGCGCGTGTTCGATCGCGAGGCGCTCAATGCAGTCAAGCGCTGGCGCTTCGAACCGGTCGCAGCGCCGGTGACCACCCGCCGCACGCTGTCGTTCAACCCGGGCGGCTGAGTCCACCGCGAGCGCGGATCATCGGTACGACCACGACGCCCGCAGCAATGCGGGCGTCGTCGTTTGTGCCGCCCTTCACCCAGCCGCTCGCAAGAGCGGCCCGTGCACGACCGTGCCTTGTGGCGCGCACAACACGCACACGCCTTGTCGCAAGAGCGAGCAACACGCCGCAGATGACGACGACGGTGTCTGGAGCGTGTAATGCAGTTTGAGGTGAGTGCGGAGCGTCTTGCGGCGCGTCGAGACAAGGCGTGAGCCGCGCCGCTTGCCCGCGCCACCCAGCACACGCTCCGCACCGCTGACGGCCAACGGATCTCATCTCAACGTGCATCACACGCTCTCGTCGTGACCCGTTGGCGGCAGCCGGCACGATCCGCAAGGAGCGCGCGCTGTTTGGGCCAGGCGACCGCTGCAGATGCACAGCGGCGATCGCTGCTGCCGCGCAGTCTGCGCGCTGGCGCATCCAGACTGCGCGCAACCGCTCCTCGTTCGCAGTACCTGGATTGCGTGCGCGTTGTCATGGACCACGCCGTCGGCGACCGTGCACCGCTGTTCGTGCGGCCTGTCGGTAGCTGTCGCCGAGGCCTCGGCAGTCCCCCGAACGATGCAATGCCTCGACTTCGATGCGCGCGCCCAGGCGTGTCACGCCCCCATCGCAGCCTGCTCATCACGACCGCGGCCCACCGTCACCGGCAGGCCGCCTGTCATCCTCGGACGCGCGCAGCATCGACCACTGCGCGCGTGCCCGACATGCTCCGGCCGCGTCAGCCGGAAATCGCCAGGCGCTCCTGCTGGTAGCGACGCAGCGCGGCATACCACAGCAGTCCGGCCACGCCGAAGCCCGACAGCAGATACACCGCCCAGATCTGCGCACTGATCGATTCATGGCGAATGACCTTGAGCAGCAACTGGTTCTGCGCCAGGAACGGCACCGCGAAATGCCACAGCTGAGTCTTGAGCGGATAGGCCATCAACGCATAGCCAGGCAGCATCGGCAACAGCAGCAACCAGGTCATATGCGCCTGCGCCTCCTTCATGCTCTTGGCGGCGGCGGCCAGATAGGTCAGCAGCGAGGTGCCCACGAACAGCATCGGCACCAGGATGAACAGCATCTGCAGCATCGGCACGACACCGACGTTGAGCTGGCGCCCCAGGCTGGAGGTGGACAGCTGCGCGCTGAGCTTGAAGGCCAGCAAGGTAAGGATCAACGACACCATGCCGACAACGCAGGCGGCGGCGATCTTGCCACTGACGATGGCGCTGCGCGGCGCCGGGGTGGCCAGCAGCGGCTCCAGCGACTGCCGCTCGCGTTCGCCGGCGGTGGCATCGAGGATCAGCGAGGCGCCACCCAGGAACGAGGTGATCACCAGCAACACCGGCAGCAACATCGCCATCATCGCCCCGCGCTTGGCTTCGGCGGTGGCCAGGTCCTGCGCAGCGATCTCCAGCGGCCTGGCCACCTGCGCATCGATGCCACGCGCCAGCAGGCGCAGTGCACCGACCTGCTGGCTGTAGCCGCTCAGGGCCGCCTGCAGGCGCATGCTGGGCACATCGGCCTCGCGGCGGGTGCTGTCCTTGAGGATCTCCACCAATGCCGGCCGGCCGGCGCGCCAGTCCTCGGCATAGGTCTCGCTGATGCGCAGTGCCACGTCGACATCCTGATTGCGGATGGCGGCGGTGAGATCGGCGGGCGGATCCACTGCGTTCAGTCCCTGCGCGGCCAGGAAGCGCACCAGATTGGGGGCGTTGGCCCGACCGAGGGTGGGAATGTCCAGCGGCTTGTCGATCTGGGTGCGCACCCGGCTCTCGCTCAGCGCGCCCATGCCCAGGATCAACACCGGATACATCAGGGGCGACAACAGCAAGGCCAGCGCCAAGGTCCGGCGGTCGCGGCCGATATCGCGCAGTTCCTTGCGCAAGACGGTCAACAGTGCAGGAAACAACGATCGTGCGCTCATGCGTGCAAGCCCTCGTCCGATCCGATCGCCTTGACGAAGGCGTCTTCCAGGTTGTCTTTGCCAGTGGCTGCGCGCAGCTCATCCGCGCTGCCGGCGGCCACCACCGTGCCCTTGGCGATGATGACGATGCGATCGCACAGCGCCGCCACCTCCTGCATGATGTGGCTGGAGAAGATCACGCAGCGGCCTTCGGCACGCAGCTGCTGCAGAAAGCCGCGCAGCGCGCGCGTGGTCATCACGTCCAGTCCATTGGTGGGCTCGTCGAGGATGACATTGCGCGGGTCGTGCACCAGCGCACGCGCAATCGCGGTCTTGGTGCGTTGACCCTGGCTGAAGCCTTCGGTCTGTCGATCGAGGATGTCGTCCATGTCCAGCGCCGAGGACAACAGCCGGGTGCGCTCGGCGATGCGCGCACGCGACAGCCCGTGCAGCTCGCCGAAGTAAGCGATGTTCTCGCGCGCGCTCAAGCGCTTGTAGACCCCGCGCGCATCCGGCAGCACACCGAGCGCGCGACGCACCGCCACCGGATCGTCGGCGACATCGATGCCGTCCACACGCACGCTGCCTTGGTCTGGCGTCATCAAGGTGTAGAGCATGCGCAAGGTGGTGGTCTTGCCGGCGCCGTTGGGACCGAGCAGGCCGGTGATCTGGCCGTCGGCGGCCTGGAAGCTGACGCCCTCGACGGCCTTGACCACTCCGGTCTTGGTCTTGAACGCCTTGTGCAGATTATCGACGACGATCATGCGTGCGCCTCCGTGGCGTGGTCGAAGCGGCTCATGGTTCCCATCCGTTGAACGAGGTAAAGGCCGGCACGTCGTTGAGATGGTCGACGCAGCGGGCATCCAGCGCCTTGGCATCGGCGCTGCGCAGGAATTGCGCCAGCACCTTGGGCATGCAACCGAGGCGGAACACGCCGTGGCCCTGCCCGGGCGCGATCAGGTGGCGTCCGTTGGGCAGACCGCGCAAGACCCGTTCGGCGTAGCGCGGCGGAGTGACCGGATCCAGCTGCCCGGACAGCAACAGCACCGGCAGCGTGGAGTGGAACGGCGCGGTCTGGCTTGCCGGCGCCGGCTGGCTCGGCCACACCTGGCAGGGCGCGAAGAACATCTGCGCGACTTCCTTGCCCAGCAAGGTGTCGTCCTTGCCGGCGGGAGCGACATAGCGCGGAGCATCTTCGCTGCACAACACCGACCATTGCATCGGCCGATTCATATGGTCGGCCATGTCCGAGGCGCTGATCTGCGACAACGCCATCAACGAGGCGTAGCGGCCGGCAGCGGCTTCGTCCAGCACCAGCGGCAGCAGCGATGCGGTTTCCGGTGCATACGAGAAGCCGAACGCCAGGCCCACGACGGTATCGCCGGTGACCTGCTCATGCCGCAACTCACCAGTGCGCGGATCGCGGTAGTCCACCGCTTGCGGCGCCTGGCGCAGGCGCTCGACGACCTGCCGCAGCTGGCTGCGGGTGTCGACCGGAAAGCGCTTGGCACAGGCAGGCTGCTTGCGGCACTGCGCGGCCTGCAACGCGATCGCATCCTCGAAGGTGCGCGCGAATTCGCCACCGATCACCAGATCGTTCGGCGCCACGCCATCGAGCACCACCGTGCGCGTGTGCTGCGGATAGCGCATCGCATACTGTTGGGCGACGCGGGTGCCGTAGGAGCCGCCGATCAGGTTGATGGTCTGCACATCGAGCGCTGCGCGCACCGCATCCAGATCCTCGATCGCCTGGCGGGTGGTGAAGTAGCGCGGATCGGCATCGTGGCGCAGGCCCTCGGCGCAGCGACGCGCGTAATCCACCAGCTGCTCGACGCTGGTCGCGTTATCACTCGGCATCGGCAAGGGTCGGCCGGCGCTGTCGCGACATTCCAGCGGATGCGAACCGCCAGTGCCGCGCTGGTCGACCAGGAAGACGTCGCGTTGCTTGCGTGCTTCGCGCAGGCCCATGTCGACGATGGCGGCCACCTGCGTGGCCGACTGTCCGGGGCCACCAGCGATGAAGAACACCGGATCGGGTTGGCTGCGGGCGCCGGCATCGCTCTCCAGCCAGGCGATCTTCAGCGACAGGCTGCGCCCCTGCGGGGCAGCAGGATTTTCGGGCACGGTCATGTGGGCGCACTGCGCCTCGATGTTGCCGGCCGCACCGCCCGAGCTCAGCGTGCACGGGCTGAAATCCAGACGGCCGTAGCGCGTGCTGCCTTCGGGTGCGGCCTGCGGGTCGTGCGCAGCGACGCTGTCGGCCGCAAGTGCCTGATCGCTGCGCTGGCATCCGGCCACCGTCGCTGCCATCAGCAGCGCCAGCGCGATCCAGGAATGTTTTGTCATTTCCACCTTCGCCTTCTCCGGTTCCTTGTGCATGGGACGCCGCACCCAGCGGCGTGTGGTCGTCATGCCGACCGCTCGTCGTACAGAAACACCTGCTCGATCGACTCGCCGAACAAGCGCGCAATCCGGAATGCCAGTGGCAGGCTGGGATCGTATTTGCCGGTCTCCAGCGCATTGATCGTCTGTCGCGAGACGCCCAGTCGCTCTGCGAGTTCGCCTTGCGACCAACCGCTGGCCTCGCGCAATTCGCGCACGCGGCTATTCATTGGTAACGCCGGGCAGTCAGCCCCTTGGTAATGCCATAGGTCGCGCACAGCGCGGGAAATACCCACAACATCGCCGCGGCCGCCGGCACGTCGATCAACTGTGCCGCCTGCAGAAATCCACCAGTCATGTACGCACCGCAGACCAATCCGGTGGCGATCGCAATGGCTTCCAGTTCGATGCGCCGTTGCAATTCGTCCGAATCGCGCACGTAGCGCGCCACCGCGCGTATCACCAACAGCAACAAGCCGGCCGGCAACAAGGCCACCAGCACACGCGGCCACCCCGGCGGCACCAGCTGCAGCAACCGGTGCCAGCCCAGCATGACCACCACATAGGCAAACATCGGCGGGAAGAATTCGCGGTAGTAGCGCCGGATCAGTGCGCGCGGCGCGCTATCGTTCAGATCGCCCGGCATCAGCCAGAGCATCAGCGCGCCGAACAACCCGCCGATGCCCACCCCGACCAGCACGCCCAGCAGATAGGAACTCAACTGGAACGGCAGCCACTGGTGCACGGCAGCGATCGACAACGACACCATCCCCAGACCCAGCAGCAGGCCGGCGTTACGTCTGCATCCCCTCATGAGCGCGATCCCCAGTACCTGCGATGACTGTCAAGCAACCTTGACAGCCAAGATGCGCCTGTTCCGCCCGGCTGTCAAGCCTGCTTTACACCTCGTTTTTGCGCGGACGGCGCACCCGGTTGCGGCACTGGGCAATCTCAGGCCGCGGCCGCCAGTCAGCGGGTATCGCCTACGAGGAACACCCACCGTCAGCACGCGATGGCAGACCGCAACGCGATCATGCAACCGATGCCGCTGACGCGCGGCCGTCCGCCTAGCGCTGGCCACAGATGCCGTCTCGGCGAAGCCGCCCGGCACTCGCACGCCCAAAGACGATGGCGACCTCACCCACGATCGCATTCACAGCTCCACTGCGAGCTGCTGTGCAACACGCCTCTAGGAACCAGGCTGGTGCGGTCTGACGATTGCAGTCGCCACTGATCGCACACGCACGAGGCGATGCATCGCCATTGCAAAGCGCGTTGCCGCGCATGTAATGACGTAACGATCAACATGCACCTGGTCGAGCTCGCAGGTGGGTCGGCGGCGCGCAATGCGTTGCGCTAGGCTCGTGGTCCTGACCCCGGCGGAAGTGACGATGCGATTGCCTATCCTGTTGGCCACAACGATGGCGGCGAGCCTGATGCTGCCGGCCACCGCACGCGAGATCACCTTGGACGTCGCGGCCGCGCAGGCGCCGATCGATCGCTTTTACGACCTGTCGGTCGGCTCGGATTATCCGGGCACGTTGATCCGCGACGATAGCCAGGCGCAACTGGCGACAACCGTGGACGAGCTCGGATTCCGCTATCTGCGCTTCCACGACGTCTTCCACGATGTGCTCGGAACCGTCACCGAGGTCGACGGCAAGCTCGTCTACGACTGGACCAAGCTTGACCAGTTGTACGATGCGTTATTGGCCAAACGCATCCGCCCTTTCGTCGAACTGGGCTTCACCCCGGGCGCGCTGAAGAGTTCCGAGCAGACCATCTTCTATTGGAAGGGCAACACCTCCCACCCACAACGGGACAAATGGCGGGCGTTGATCACCGCCTATCTGCAGCACATGCGTGCGCGCTACGGCGTGGACGAAGTGCGTCAGTGGTACTTCGAGGTCTGGAACGAGCCCAACCTGGCCGGCTTTTGGGAGAATGCCGATCAGCAGGCGTATTTCACCCTCTACGCCGATACCGCACGCACGCTCAAGGCGATCGACCCGCGACTGCGTGTCGGCGGTCCCTCCACGGCCGGCGCGGCGTGGGTGCCGGAATTCCTCGCCTACGCGGCCGCACAGGGGTTGCCGGTGGACTTCGTCACCACCCACAGCTATGGCGTGGATGGTGGCTTCCTCGACGAAGACGGCAAGCAGGACACCAAGCTGTCGGCTTCGCCGGATGCGATCATCGGCGATGTGCGACGCGTGCGCGCGCAGATCCAGGCCTCGGCCTTTCCCGACCTGCCGCTGTACTTCACCGAGTGGAGTACCAGCTACACCCCGCGCGATGCGGTGCACGACAGCTATATCAGCGCGCCCTACATCCTCAGCAAGCTCGCGCAGACCCGCGGGTTCGCGCAAGCGATGAGTTACTGGACGTACACCGACCTGTTCGAAGAGCCCGGCCCTCCCCCCACGCCGTTCCATGGCGGCTTCGGGCTGATGAACCGCGAAGGCATCCGCAAGCCGGCCTGGTTCGCTTACAAGTATCTGCATGCCCTGCAAGGACGCGAGCTGCCCTCACCCGATCCACAGGCGCTCGCCACGGTGGACGGACGACGCATCGCCGTAGTGGCCTGGGATTGGCAGCAGCCGGTGCAGGCGGTCAGCAACCGGCCGTTCTACAGCAAGCAGCTGCCCAGCACCGATCGCCCGCCGATCAGCGTCCGCCTGCGCAATCTGCCCAGCGGCCGCTACCGGCTGCAGGTGCAACGGACCGGCTACCGGCGCAACGATGCGTTGTCGCTGTACCTGGACATGGGCAGGCCGGCGCAGCTGACGCCGGCGCAACTGGCCCAGCTGCAGCAGGCCACCGCCGATGCCCCGGAACAGGACAGGAGGCTGCGGGTCGGCAAGGACGGGCTGGCCGAGATCCAGCTGCCGATGCGCAGCAACGATGTGGTCCTGCTGACGCTGGAGCCGACCACCCGCTGAGGCCGGCACCCACGGCGCTGGCCGGTGGCCTTATGCGGCCGGTTTGGCGGGTGCCGAGCTGACGTACTTCTCGCGGCGGATCTGCGCATTCGGCAGGCCGGCCTCGCGCAGCGCGGCCGCACAGCTGTCCACCATGTCCGGATTGCCGCACAGATAGGCGATGTCGCCGGCCGGATCGGGCTGAAACTCGGCCAGCTGCTGCTGCACGTAGCCGTGGCGCACGTCCGGATGCGGCTGCTCGGGCAACTCGCGCGACAGACAGGGCACGTAGCGGAACTGCGGATGGGCATCGGCAAAGGCGCGGAAGTCATCGCCATACAACAGCTCGGCCGGCGAACGCGCGCCCTGCAGCAACAGCACCTGCACCCCGCGGCTGGCGATCGCCTCGGCCAGCAGCGGCAGCATCGACCGGTACGGGGTCACCCCGGTGCCGGTGGCGATCAACACGTAGCGGCGGTTGTGATCGCCGGCCTGCAGGCAGAAACGTCCGTACGGACCGCTGGCCTGCAGCTGGTCGCCGATCTGCAGGCCCTCGAACAACGCGGTCGCGGTGCCGCCTGGCACGAAGCTGACCGCGATATCGACCGCCTCGCCTGGCCCCAGCGCGTGGTCATGGAGGGTGGCCAGCGAATAGCTGCGCTTGACCGGCGTGCCATCGGCGGTCTGGAAGTGGATCTGGATGAACTGGCCGGGCTGGAAATCCAGCGGCTGGCCGTCATCGCGCAGGAACTGGCAGTGGGCGACGGTAGGCGCGAGCATGCGCCGGTCGACGAGCTTGAGGGGAAATTGAACGGGCACGAACGGATTTGGGACAGTCTGTGATCGGGGCAACCCCACCGGGGCTTCTATAATAACGGCTGCGATTCGCTGCGCCGTCACGCTGGCGCGAAGGACCCTCTTGACTCCCGATTCCCCGACCACGGCACCCGCCCTGCGCGTGCGCGACCTCCGCAAGACCTACGACAACGGCGTCCAGGCGCTCCAGGGCGTCTCGCTGGACGTGGCGCCGGGCGACTTCTTCGCCCTGCTCGGCCCCAACGGCGCCGGCAAGTCCACCCTGATCGGCATCATCAGCTCGCTGGTCAACCTGAGCCAGGGCGAGGTGGAGGTGTTCGGCACCAACCTGAGCCGGCATCGCAGCGAGGCCATGCGGCTGATCGGCCTGGTGCCGCAGGAAATCAACTTCAACCTGTTCGAAAAGCCGTTCGACATCCTGGTCAACTATGCCGGCTTCTATGGCATGCCGCGCGCGGAGGCCGGCCGCCTGGCCGAAGCGGAGCTGCGCCGCGCGCACCTGTGGGAGAAGGCGCAAGTGATGAGCCGCACGCTCTCCGGCGGCATGAAGCGGCGCCTGATGATCGCCCGCGCGATGATGACCCGTCCGCGCCTGCTGATCCTGGACGAACCCACCGCTGGCGTGGACATCGAAATCCGCCGCGACATGTGGCGCGTGCTCAAGGAGATCAATGCCGCCGGCACCACGATCATCCTGACCACCCACTACCTGGAAGAAGCCGAGCACCTGTGCCGCAACCTGGCCATCATCAACCATGGCCGCATCGTCGAGCAGGGGCCGATGCGCGCCCTGCTGGCCAAGCTGGACGTGGAAGGCTTCCTGTTCGATATCGACGGCGAGTTGCCGGCGCAGTTGCCGGCGATCGAAGGCACCACCATGACCGCCATCGACGGCCATACGCTGGATCTGGACATGCCGCGGGCGATGGACCTCAACCGCGTGTTCGCCGCGCTGGGCGACGCCGGCATCCGCATCCGCTCGATGCGCACCAAGAGCAACCGACTCGAGGAGCTGTTCGTGCGCCTGACCGGACCGGCCGACGCAACGCCTGCAGCGGGCCAGGGAGGACAGCCATGACGACCCACGAGAGCACCGACGTGACCGAACCGAGCAGCACCCGCCGCAACTGGACCGCGCTGGGCACCATCGTACGCCGCGAGGTGCAGCGCATCCTGCGCATCTGGGGCCAGACCCTGGTGCCGCCGGCGATCACCATGACGCTGTACTTCCTGATCTTCGGCGGGCTGATCGGCTCGCGCGTGGGCGACATGGGCGGCTACAGCTACATGCAGTTCATCGTGCCCGGCCTGGTGATGATGAGCGTGATCCAGAACAGCTACGGCAATATCTCCTCGAGCTTCTTCGGCGCCAAGTTCGGCCGCCACGTCGAGGAACTGCTGGTCAGCCCGATGCCCAACTGGGTGATCCTGTGGGGCTACGTGGCCGGTGCGGTGCTGCGCGGGGTGATGGTCGGCGCGATCGTGCTGGTGATCGCCATGTTCTTCACCCCGGTGCGCGTCCCGCATCCGCTGGTGACCCTGAGCACCGTGCTGCTGGGTGCGACCATCTTCTCGCTGGCCGGCTTCGTCAACGCGGTCTATGCCAAGAAGTTCGACGACGTGGCGATCGTGCCGACCTTCATCCTGACCCCGCTGACCTATCTGGGTGGCGTGTTCTATTCGGTGAAGCTGTTGCCCACCTGGGCCGAAGCCGCCACGCATGCCAACCCGATCTTCTATATGGTCAACGCCTTCCGCTATGGCCTGTTGGGCAGCTCGGACGTGCCGATCTGGGTAGCGTACGCGCTGATGCTGGGCTTTGTGGCGGTGCTCAGCGCACTGGCGTTGTGGCTGCTAAAGCGCGGCGTGGGCTTGCGGAGCTGATGGAGCTGGCCGACGCACCCTTGCCGCTCGGCCTGTCCGCAGTCGACGGCGCCACGGCGAGCCACATCGCACGACCCGCCACCGCCGGGCCGCTGCATCGACGGCAGCACGCACGGCCAGCGCGTTGGTTCGCATGTGCGAGTGCGCGGCGGATGGACGCTGCCTGGCCGCATCTTCCCTCCCCTCACGACAAGGAATCACCTGCATGCGCATCCTGATCCTCGGCGCCGGCGGGACCGGCGGTTATTTCGGCGGACGCCTGGCCCAGGCGGGCGTCGACGTCACCTTCCTGGTGCGCGATGCGCGCGCAGCGCAGCTGCAGGCCGATGGTCTGCGCATCCGCAGCCCGCTAGGCGATGCCGATCTGCAGGTGGCGCATGTCACCGCGCAGAGCTTGCCGGCGGTGGTGGAGCAGCAGCCGTTCGATCTGGTGATCCTCAGCTGCAAGGCCTACGACCTGGACAGCGCGATCGAGGCGATTGCGCCGGCGGTAGGCGAGCACACCACCGTGTTGCCGATCCTCAACGGGCTACGCCATTACGCGGCACTGGACGAGCGCTTCGGTGCCGCACGCGTACTGGGTGGGCTGTGCTTCATCAGCGCCACCAAGGGCGCGCAGGGCGAGATCCTGCACTTGGGCAAGCCGGCGGCGATGACCTTCGGCGAGCGCAGCGGCCCGACGCACTCGGCGCGGGTGCAGGCATTGGCAGCCGCCTGCGCGCAGGCCGATATCACCCATGTGGCGAGCGAGCAGATCGCGCAGGAACAGTGGATCAAGTACAGCTTCCTCACTGCACTGGCAGCCGCCACCTGTTTGATGCGTGCGCCGGTTGGCGCCATCGTCGCCACCGACGATGGCCGCGCGTTGATCAATGGCCTGTACAACGAATGCCTGTGGGCCGCCGATGCCGCGGGTGAGCCGATCCCCGAGGCCGCGCGCAACAAGGCCTTGCAGGCCTTGCTGCAGGTGGATTCGCCGCTGAAGGCCTCGATGCTGCGCGACCTGGAGGCCGGCCAGGATGTAGAAGCGGCACAGATCGTCGGCGACATGCTGGCGCGGGTGCGCGAGACCGGCCGAAATGCGCCGCTGCTGATGGCCGCCAACGTGCACCTGCAGGCGTATCAGGTGCTGCGGCAGGCTTAGCGCGGTGCGGTAGCGCCCCCCATCCGCCCTTCGGGCACCTTCCCCCGCAGGCGGGGGAAGGCAAACACCATCTCTTCCCCGCAAGCGAGAAAGGCAAGACCATCCCTTCTCCCGCTCACGGGAGAAGGTGGCGCGCAGCGCCGGATGAGGGCCGGCGGTTTGATCTGCGTTCGCAAGCACGCCCATGTGCCGAGGTAGCGCCCCCATCCGCCCTTCG
>NZ_NSET01000061.1 GCF_009192945.1 Xanthomonas maliensis
CCGCGCGGGTTCCTCAAGTGGGAACCGCCCCGCCTCGCGTTTACGCGCCGGCCCTAGATTTTTTTTGCGATCAGGTCCTTCATTGCCGCGTTGTCGAGCGCCAACTCGGCGTACACCCGTTTGAGCTGGGCGTTCTCGGCCTCGAGCTCCTTGACCCGCCGCAGCTCGGACGCCTCCAAGCCGCCGTACTTGCTCTTCCACTGGTAATAGGTCGCCGTGCTGATGCCGACTTGGCGACAGATGTCTTTGACTGGAACGCCTGCTTCGGCCTGCTTGAGCGTGGCGATGATCTGTGTCTCGGTGAACTTCGATGTGCGCATGGAACCTCCTGACTTGGGAACGATGCCAGAAAGATCTACTTATGCGGTGTCTGCGGATCGGGGGAGCTTACGCTGGCGCGCCGCATCCAGGCGGCAGCTGCGGATGTAGTGCTGCAGGCCGCCCAGCTGGTGAAAGACGCGATAGACGGTGGCACGCGAGAGACCGAAGGTGGCCTGCAACGAGGCGGGCCCCAGTGTCGGCTCGTGCAGGTTGGCCTGCACATAGGCCAGCAGGCGCGCATGCAGCGGGTGCGCCAGCGCGGACGGGCTGTCGGGTTGTGTCATCGGAATCCCCTGGAGCGGGCGGGTGGCCGCCGTCGATTGCGACGCCGCGCGATGGTGTGGGCGCGGGAGCAAAGATTAGGCAGCCGCGTGCGTCGGCGCATACCGTGTTTGCGGTAGGAACGCGGCGGCGCGTGCCTACCGCAAACACGGGAGGTATGAGGGATTGCGCATGGCTAGAATGGGCCGCTTGCCGCGTCATGCGGCATGCCACACTGCCGCTTCGATCCGCTTCTCCACTGCTGCCGCAGGGCGGCTCTGCCAAGGCTACGCACGATGTCCGAACCGATTCGCCTGGTGGTGGTGGAGGACGACGCGCATCTGCTGGCCGAGTTCGAGCGGATGGCCTGTGCGCACGCCGCCTTGCGCTGGGTGGGCGGTGCCAGCTCGTTGGCCGATGCGCGCGCGTTGCTGGCGCGCACGCAACCGGACGTGGTGGTGGTGGATCTGGGCCTGCCCGATGGCGACGGCAGCGCGCTGATCGCCGAATGCGCCCAGCGGCATCCGCCGGTGGCGACGCTGGTGGCCACCATCTTCGGCGACGAGGCGCATGTGATCCGTGCGATCGAGGCCGGTGCGCGCGGGTATCTGCTGAAGGACAGTCCTGCGGACTAGTTCGTGCGCGCGATCGCGCTGGTGCACGAGGGCGGCGCGCCGTTGTCGCCGCACATCGCCAAGCACCTGCTCGCACGCCTCGCGCCGGCGACCACGCCGACAAGGCCGGCACCTGTGTTGGATGCGCTCACCGCGCGGGAGACGGATATCCTCACGCGCATCGCGCAAGGCTTCACCGTGAGCGAGACCGCCGAGCACCTGCAGATCTCCGCGCATACAGCATCGACCCACATCAAGAATATCTATAGCAAGCTGTCGGTCAGCAATCGGGTGCAGGCAGTGAACCAGGCGCGCCTGCGTAGCTTGATCCGATGATTCGCGCGGTGGCACTGGCGGTGCTGATGTTGGCGGCGACGCTGGCACTGGCCTGGTTCGATCCGATGCGGCCGCCGAGCCGCATTGCCGGTGCGCGCCTGCTGACCCACGCGCAGTTCGTGCAGAGCGCCTCGGCGCAGCCGCCGGCACACGGCTGGCAGGACATCACGCTTCCGGACAGCTGGCGCAGCCGGCGGCCTACCGCGAGCGGGCTGGCCTGGTATCGCATCGCGTTCGCGCTGGACGCGGTGCCGGCCACGCCGCAGGCGCTATACCTGCCGCGGCTGGCGCTGGCCGGCAGGCTATGGCTCAACGGCGCGTTGTTGAGCCCGTATGTGCCCTTGGCATCGCCCGATCAGCAGGCGGTACAAAGTCGCGACGTGCCCGTGTACGTGGTGCTGCCGTCCAGTGCGTTTCGCGTGGGGCGCAATACCTTGACCATCTTGCTGCGTGGCGATGCGCAGGTCCGCAGCGGGCTTTCGGCTCCGCGGCTGGGCCCGGTGGCGGCGATCGCGCCGGTCTGGCAACGGCAGCAGGTCCTGCAGGTCGTGCTGCCATACCTGCAGATCATCCTGTTGGGCACCACCCTCTGTCTGGCCTATGCGTACGCGCAGCGCAGGCGCCAGCTGCTGCAGTTGGTGATCGGCCTGGCGCTCGGGCTGATCGCGGTGGTGTTGGACCTGCTGCCAGCGTTTCTGCCGTCGCCGGGCGAACGCCATGCGTTGCGCATCGTGGTGTTTGCGTCGCTGCTGTGGCTGCTGAGCCGCGGTGGTCTGCGTCTGGTCAGTGTGCGCAATGCCACCGCGGCGCGCCTGCTCGATGCGCTGTGGGTCGGCACGCTCGTCGTCCATGGCATTCTGGTCGGTCTGGGCTGGGTGGGCGACCATGGCTGGATCCTGCTGCTGCCGCTGTCAGCGGCGTTGGTGGTGGCCTGTACCGTGCTGCTCCAGCAGGCCTGGCGTTTGCGCGCGCTCTGGCAGCTGCTGCTGGCGTTGTCGGCGATCGCCTGGGTCGGTACAGCGATCCAGTCCTTTATCCTGCCGTGGGATTGGTTGCCGTGGGACAGCTTTCGCTACAGTTCGGCCGGATCGCTGCCGTGCAGCGTGATGCTGTTGCTGTTCCTGGGCGAGCAGCTGGTGCTGGACCGGGAGCACGCTGCCCATCGCCAGCGTGACGCGATCGCCGTCGAGCGCGCGCGCATCCTGCAGGACATGCACGATGGCATGGGGGCGCAGCTGATCACTGCCAAGCGCCTGGCACTGCGGCCGGACGTCGAACGCGAGGAGCTGGTGCGGGTGATCGACGAATCGCTGCAGGATCTGCGGCTGATCATCGATTCGCTGGATGTCGCGCAAGGCGACGTGCTGCCGCTGCTGGGCAACCTGCGTTTCCGTTTGCAGCCCGGGCTGGCGGCGATGGGCATCGCCTTGCGTTGGGACGTGCAGTCCGTCCCGGCGTTCGACGCACTGAGTCCGGCCAGGGCGCTGGCGATCCTGCGGATCGTGCAGGAATCGATCAACAATGCCTTGCGACATGCCGATCCCAGCGAGATCTCGCTGGCAGTGCTGCCCAAGGGTGATGGGGTGCTGATCCGGGTTGCCGACAACGGCTGCGGTTTCGATCAACGGCGGCAACAGCGTGATGGGCGCGGACTGAGCGGCATGCAGTTGCGCGCGCAGAAGGTCGGCGCGTCGCTGTCGATCCAGAGCGCACCGGGCCAGGGAACGCAGGTCTGCCTGCAGGTACCGCTGCGCGGCGCCGAGCCGCCGCTGCCCGATCGCGATGGCTAGAGCGTGTGATGCATGTTGAGATGAGATGCGTTGGCCATCAGCGGTGCGGCGCGGGTGCTGCGTGGCGCTGGCTTGGCTGGCGCCAAGGCAAGCCGCACGCCTTGTCTCGACGCGCCACAGGACGCGTCGCACTCACCTCAAAGGACATGACACGCTCCAATGGAGACCGAAACCCGCGCCATACTCGACTCCGGTCGGTCGACGCGCAATGGCCAGCGTCCAGGCGTCGCCAAGCGCGCAGACACCACGGCATGCCATGCCGTGGTGTCGCCTGACAGCGGTGAAGCTGCGATACGCTGCGCTCAATCCTTCCGGTAGATCACACCCAGCTTGTCGATTTCATCGCCGGCGCGGCCGGTGAAGCCGGCGATATGCCAGCCGCTGGGAGCGGTGACGGTATAGCGCTCGCTGGTCGGGGTGCCGGCGGCGATGCTGCGGCCCTGGTTGGTGCTCAGGCTGAGCGAGAACAGCCGGGTACGGCCGTTGTACTGACCGAGCGTGAGGGTGGCCGCGGTCAGCGTTTCGCCGCTGCGCAGGGCCAGGGTGGTGGCGGTGCCGCCGCTGCCGCCGTGAGCGAGCGTGGCGCCGTTGTCGAGGCTGGCGGCCACCGCATCCAGGCGCTCGGCACCGCGCAGGGTGACGCTGCGCAGTTGGCGCTGGTGGGCACCGCCGGCCACGTCGTTGAACGGTACGCCATGCGGTCCGCCGAAGGTGTCGCTGGTGCGCACGTCGGTGCCTACCGCCCAACCGAACTGCGTGTACAGCGGAAAGTGATCCGACAGCGGCTTGCCGGCGCTGTCGTAGAAGTTGCCCGGATCGAGCTGGTAGCGGTTGGCGGCGAGGGTCAGCTGGGGCGCGGCGCGGTACAAAATCTTGTCCACCACCTCGCAGGTGTTGGTCGGCGGCGTGCCGCACAGCAATGGTGCGGCGCCGGCGGCCGGGGCGGTGCCCTTGATCAGTTCCACCCATGGGTCGATCAGGTTGTTGCTGGCGATCAGCTCGCGGATGTTGTCTTCGCTGCGGGTGTAACGGGTGTTGGAATCCATCATCACCAGCACCGCGTTACCGGCCGACCAGGTGTTGATGAACTGCGACAGCTGGCTGATGTTGGCGCGGCGGGCGGCCAGGTCGGCGCTTGCGTCACCGGCATTGGGATGGGCGTTGTAGACGTCCAGCAGCACGCCATTGTCCAGCCGCACCTGCATATAGCTGAAGCCCTTCGGCGTCAGGCAGTCGGTGCCGTTGCACTTGTCCCATTTGACCCGGGTGAAGTCGTTGAAGGGATAGTTGCTCAGCGTGTTGAGGCCATCGCCGATGGCGGCGCCGCCACTGGTGGGCGTGCGGTAGGGATGGTTGTCGCCGGCGTAGAGCGCCGCGTGGTAGTTGAAGTCTTCCTGCACGTGGACCAGCGCATACGGCGCCAGCTTCGGTGCCAGCAGCGGCGTGTTGGTGGCAGGGTTGCTGCTGGAGATGCCTTCGGGCAGGCCAGCGACGTTGTAGGTGAGCACGTCGAGGACGCCGACGCTGGATTGGGCGTGGGCGACACCGGCGCAGGCCAGGGTCAGACCGATTCCGACGCTGAGCAGAGAACGAAGATGCTGAAGCATGATGACCTCGTGCGATTGGGGAACAGCGGATGGACGCGACGCGTTGGGCCCAGCGCGTCGCGTGGAGGGGCTCAGTGGTCCATGGCGAGCGGGTCGAGTGCGGCCTGGACGATGCGGGCGAATTGCGGCAGTGGGCAGTCGTACGCCGGCGTCGCAGTGCTGCAGCCGGGAATGAAGATGGCCGCGCTCGGCGGCGGTGCCTGCAGCGTCAATGGCGCTCGTTGGCGCAGCTGCGTCAGGCTCTGCGCGGTGTAGCGCAGGCGGATGACGCGCTCACCGTCGGCACGCCGCCAGCGCTCGAACACCAGCGCGCCACCGGGCACGGTCTGGTCCGGTTGGTAGCCGGGCAACTGCCAGTGCAGATCGAGCATGCCGGCCAGCAGGGTCAGGGTGCCGTCGTGGCCGGACACCACCACCAGGCGCGCATCGCCGCCGATGGCCTGGGCAGAGGCAGCTGCATCGCTGCCTTGCTGCAGGGTCGCCAGCAGGCGTGCGGCCAGCGGGGTGCTGGCCAGGCGGGCGACGGTCGGCGCGCGCAACCGCAGCGCGAACTCGGCCTGGTGCGGGGCGAACACGCGCAGCAGCGTGGCTTCGTCCACGCCTTGCCATCCCAGCGCGGCGAAATCCTGCCCATCGGCCCAGCCCATCAGCAGGCTTTCGGTGATGCCCGAGGCGGCCGCGGCCGGGCCATCGATGCCGGGAATCGACGGCCCGGCATCGTCCAGCCCGGCCGGCACCGTGGCCAGGCGCAGCTTGCCGGGTGCGGCCTGCGCGGGACACGGTCGTTGCGCGCATTGCAGCAGCAGCTGTTCGAGCGTGTCGATCGCATCGGCCTGGGTGGCATTCCAGGCCTGCGCATCGCCGCCGATGCGTCCGGCGATGGCCGCCTGCATGCGCGCACGCGCTTCGGGTCGACGCAGCGCGGCGGTGCCGTCGAACAACACATCGGAGCTGGCAGTGGGCACGCTGTGCACCGGGTTGGCACAACCAGGCGTCAATGTGCTGGCCAGCGCTTGCGCCGAGGCAATGGTGCGTTGGGTGCGGTTGGCCCAGTAATAGGCCTGGTTGCAGCCAGCACCGTCAAACAGGCCAAGCGCGGTGTAGCGATCGCGGTAATAGCCGCCGAACAGGCGCTCTAGCTGCGCGCCGTTGGCGGTGAGATGACCGGCCGGCACCGCAAAATGCGGCCATGGGCGCAGCGAATAGCGGCCTAGCTGTTCCGGGCTGGACATCGCCGCACGCACGCCATGGCGCTTGAGAATCACCACCTTTTCCAGCGTGTCGGGCGCCGCGTCGGTGGCGTGTGCGGGGCAGAGGGGTACGAGCGCGAGCCCGAGCAGGGCGGCAGCGCGGCGGCAGAAGCGCAGAAGCATCGGCAAATCCAGTGCGAATGAAACGGTGGGACGAAACGAACGGCGCAGCACAGTGGCGGCCGTGCGCGAGCGCAATGACCGCCACCGGGTGTGCAGGCGCGCTTAGAACCGCGCGCGCAGACCCAGCGACCAGGTCCGGCCGTAGTCGGTGTAGCCGCCGAACAGGTGATCGCCCACGTATTGCCGTTGCACCTGGCCGGTGAGATTGATGGCGTTGACGAACACCGATAGGGTGTCGTTGACCTTCCAGGCGACATTGGCATCCAGGCTGCCGAAGGCATCGCTGTTGAGCGTGGCGACATTGGCCGTGCCCACCGCGTTGACGATGTTGTCGCTCCAGCTGTAGCTGGCGCGCGCCATCAGCGGGCCCTTCTCGTAGAACAGCACGGCGTTGTAGGTGTTCTTGGCCACGCCTTCCAGGCTGTCGGTGAAGCGGCGCGTGCCGTCGCGGTAGCTCGCCTGGCTGTCGGTAAAGGTGTAGTTGAGCTGCATGCCCAAACCGTCCAGCGGCGCCGGCAGGCCGGTGAACACCTGCTGGTAGGCCAGCTCCACGCCCTTAACGCTGGCCTGGCTGCCATTGGTCTTGGACGAGAGCAGGTAGGTCTGGCCCTGGTAATCCAGGTAGGACAGCTGGGTCTGGATGAAACTGGAGATGTCCTTGTAGAACACACCGCCGGTCAGCGCCGAGGTGCCGTCGATGTACCACTCGAAGGTCAGATCGTATTGCCAGGCCTCGAACGGACGCAGCGCCGGATTGCCGCCGCTGGCGGTCAGCACTTCGCCGCTGGAGTTGAAGGTGAGTTTGGACGAGAGGTCGGTGAGATCCGGGCGGGTGATCACCTTGGCTGCGGAGGTCCGCAACACCATGTCATCGCGCACGTCCCAGGCGGCGTTGAACGAAGGCAGGGCATTGGTATAGCTGCGCTCGAAATGTACCGGCTGGGCGGCGCCGTTGAGATCGGCATGGCCGTCGGTGGTTTGCTCGGTCCGCACCAAGCGCACGCCGAGATTGCCGCGCAGGTCGCGTCCGGCCAGCGCGCCGCCGAAGTCGGTCATCGCATACGCCGAGCCGATCTTCTCGCGGACCTCGTAGGAATTCTGCAGGTCGGCGCTATTGGGCGTGCCGCTGAGGTCGGCGGCGGTCGGCCAGTCGCCCCAGAACGGCGCCTCGATCGGCGCCAGCCACTGCCGTGGCAGCTGGCCCTTGCCGTCGACCAGCATGTCGCTCGCCGGCAGCGCGGTGAAATAGCTGCCTGGAAAGCGCACGCCGGCGATGCGGTTGAGCAGCAGGTCGGCACGATCGTAGGTGCGCGAGCGCTCGCGGTACTTGGCGCCGAACTTGATGTCGCGCAGCCAGCCATCGCCGAGCGTGCGCTTGGCGTCCAGCTGCAGCGCGTCTTCCTTGTCGCGCGCATCGATCTCGCGCCATTCCAGCCGGCGCCCGCTGACGCTGGCGGGGTTGGTCGGATCGAAGCCATTGGTGAAGCTCCAGTTCGGCACGTTGTCGTCGTCGGCCTGCGGCATTTCCACCCGCATCGACAGGTTGGTGCTGCTGCGCAGCCGCGTGCGGCGGATCGGGTCGGAGTCGTAGCTGTGTGCTTGCGAATGGAAGGCCACCGCACCGAGTGTCCACACATCGCCATTCCAGGTGCTGGACAGGCGCGCGCTGCGGTTGTCGTCGGTGATGCCGGAAGTTTCGCGCGAGACCTGCACCTGACCATTGCGATAGTCGAAGCCGGTGACGCCACCGTGGTCCACTTGCAGGTTGCTCATCTTGGCAACGCCGTCGAAGCCCACGCCCAGGCTGTATTCGTCGTAGTGCACGGTCTGCTTGGCATACAGCAGGTCCAGATTGGTTTCCCAGGCGGCGCTGGGGCGCCATTGCAACGAGGCGGCCACGCCGGTGCGCTCGCGCTGCTCCAGTTCCAGCGTCGGGCGCAGGCCAGTGGGCAGGTAAGACGCACCCGGCGCACCGGGCACGCCATTGGGGTAGTAATCCCAGCTCACTTCGTTGACGCGGTCCTGGCGCAGGCTGCGCTGGGCATACGCGCCGGACACCAGCATGCCGAAGGTGCCCTCGGCATTGACCCAGTTGAACAGGCCGGACACGCGCGGGTCGTTGGCATGCGTGCGTTGGGCCTGGCTGGATTCCAGCGAGGTGTTGAGCAAGGTCTTGCCCAATTCCAGCGGGCGGAAGGTGCGCACGTTGACGATGCCGCCGATGGCGCCTTCGTCCAGATCGGCGGTGGGGCTCTTGATCACGTCCAGGCCGGAGACCAGTTCCGCCGGCAAGGTGTCGTAGCGAAACTGGCGGCCGGTCTGGCCGGAGGTGCGTACGTTCTCGTTGACCGCCATGGTCTGGCCATTGAGCGTGGTCACCTGAAAGTTGGGGCCCAGGCCGCGCACGCGTACGTACACACCTTCGCCGCGGTCGCGCACGATCGACACGCCGGGTACGCGCTGCAAGGCTTCGGCCACGTTCTGCGCCGGCAGCTTGCCGATGTCTTCGGCGGCGATCACGTCCACCACGCTGTCGGCATAGCGCTTCTCGCGCAGCGCGGCGCTGAGACTGCCGGCATAGCTGCCCAGCACCTGGATGCTGTCCAGTTCGCGCACTGGTGCGCCGCTGGCGGCGGGGGTGGCGGTGGCGGCTGCGGCAGGCGGCGTTGCTGCGGGCGTATCGCTTACCGTCTCGGCCGGCTCGATGGTCACCGTGGTCGGTGTCAGATAGCGATAGCGCAATCCGGTCCCTTGCAGCAGTTGCTGCAAGGCCTGCTCGGGCGCGGCGCCGGCGTTGGTGCCGCGACTCTGCTGCGTGCTGCCGACGCTGGCCGCATATACGAACTGCAGGCCGGTCTGGCGCGACAGCGTATTGAGCGCGCGGGCCAGCGGTTGCGCGGGAATGGCATCGACCGCGACGGTCGGCGTTTGGGCGCCCGCGGCGCCGGCATGCAGGGCGAGGGCGATGGACAGAAACAGGCAGCGACGCATCAGTAGTTCCAGGGAGAGGGAGAAGGAGCGCCGCACCGGTCCATGCGGATCGCTGCAGCGACTACCCCTTCTACGAGGCGCGAGGAGCCAAGTCGGGCACCGTTTTTCGATGAATTTTCTGTGACACGTGCAGGGGCAGTGGATCGTTCATGCCGTTGGTTGCGCGCACGCCAACGATTGCGTGTAAAAAAAACCACTACCGGCAGTTGCCGATCGCGCTTGTTGCGGCCAGCGCCGCACGATGCAGCACGCGCACGCGCGGTACGGTCTCACGAGAGATCCGCGTGGCGGAGCAGCAAGGGGGCGCGCCGGCGTGCTGCGCGCGGCGAGGGCGCGTGGTCTGCTGCGATAGCGTCGCCGCTGGCGGCCTGCGCTAGCGCGTGCCAGTTGCCGGGGATGCGCGACTGACGACGTGCAGCGCATCGGCCTGCTGTTGCAAGCGCAGGCTGGGCTGCTGGGCGAGAAACGCCCGTAGGCCGGCAAGATCGTCGCTGCGCAGATTGCCGGTCAGGCGCATGCCGCCGGCGCGCTCGTCGTCGATACGCAGCTGGACGCGATTGAGGCGGTTGAAGTCCTCGGCCACGTTGCGCAACGGCTCGTCGCGGAAGACGATGCGCCGTTGCTGCCACGCCTGCATGGAAGCGACGTCCTCGCTGCTCAGTTCGACCTGACCGCTGCCATCGATGCGCACGCTTTGCCCTGCGCCAAGATTGGCCAGCATCGGCTGTGCCGGGCGGTCGGCGCGCCAGACATGCACGCGGCCGGCGGACACATCGATCCGTGCCTGCTGTCCATGCAGGGCGATGTCGAAGGTGGTACCGATGTCTTCCACGCGCAGGTCCAGCGCCCGCACCTGCAGCGGACGCCGGTCCGGTGCGACGTCGAAGCTCGCCTGGCCGCGCAGCAATTGCAGGCGGCGCGACCAGGGCGTCATGGTCGCCTGGATCTGCGTCTCGGCGTTGAGCGACACCACGCTGTGGTCGGCCAGCTGCACACGGCGCTGCTCGCCATGCGCGGTCGTATACGTCGTGGTGCGCGGCCAGGCCCAGCCGCCGACGACGGTCAACAGGGCGAGCATCGCCGCCAGGCCGACTTGCCAGTGCGGCCGGCGTGCCGCCGATCGTGAGCGACGGACGGGCGTCGTCGTGTCCGCTGCGCGTTGCGGCGGTAACGGCAGTGCGATCACGTTGCGTGCCGGCACAGCGTCGCGTTGGTGATCGGCCTGCAGCAGCGTGTCGACATCCAATGCCATGGCGCCCAGCGCCTCGCCGAGCGCACCGGCGACCTGCGCGATTGCCAGATATTCGCGCACATGTGCTGGCGAAGCGGTCAGCCAGTCCATGAAGCGCGCCTGCTGATCGGCATCCAACGGCTGCATGCGCTGCAGCGCATGCCATTGCGCCGCTTCCTCGGTCAGGCGGTGTGCCCCCAACGGCGATGCGCTCATCACCAGTGCGCTCCCTCGTCGGCCAAGGCCTGTCGACAGGCCGACAGACCGCGCACCACGTATTTCTTGACCATGTGCGAGGACACACCCAGACGTTCGGCGATCTGCTTGTAGCTCAGGCCATCGCGGTATTGCATCACCAATACCGCGCGGACGCGTTCGGGCAGCCCGGCCAGCACGGTCTGCAGGCGTTGCTGGCGCTGTTGCCGCTGGGCGCTGTCCTCGAGATCGTCGCCGGCCACCAGCCGTTGCGCGAACTGTTCCATGTCCTCGATGCGCAGCGGTGCCTGCTTGCGTCGCGCCGCCTGCTCGCGCGCCAGGTTGACCGCCACGGTGTAGAGATAGGCTTCCGGATTGGCGATGGCCTGGCCCGGCTGCTGATGCGCTCGCAGCAGGCGCAGATAGGTTTCCTGCACCAGATCTTCGGCATCTTCATTGGCTCCGCGGCGCACGAAGAAGCCGCGCAGCACCGGACCATGCTCGGCGAACAGACGTGCCCAGGCACGCTTGGGATGTGCGGACACCCGAACCTCCCGCCCTGTGGAGGGGCGCAGGCTAGCGGCGTCGTATGACGTATTGGTGACGCGGTCGCTGCGGACGACCGGGCGGCAACCACGCAGGCGCCGATCCGCTGCGCTTGCCGATGCGACGCTGCGGGCGATCCGCTGCCGTTCCGGCAGCCCCTGGCCGCCGTGCAGGGCGAGTGATTGGCAAGCTGCCTGAGGCCAGATGGGCCGCCTGCCGCAATCCAAGGACCGGCGCATCGTTCCCCGCGATGTCCGCCACCGGCTGCTGCGGTGCGGCAGCCGGCCGGGTCCGCCGCCCGTGCGGCGGCCGGGGAGCTAAACCGTTATGGCATGCGTGTTCCGCCCCGGCGTGGATGCGGGATACTGGGTCTTCTCGCAGCCGAGATGGGCGGCATGTCCGAGCTCCCGATCACCGACTTGTTGCAGGCCTGGCAGCGCGATGTGCCCGGGGCAGGGGATCGGCTGGCCGACCAGGTCTACACGGTGCTGCGGCAGACCGCGCTGCAGGTACTGCGCCGCGATGCGCGCGGCGGCTTGCAGGCGACCGAGCTGGTGCATGAAGCGTGGATGCGGCTGGATCAAGGGCAGCAGGCGTTCCAGTCGCGCGCGCATTTCTATGCGGTGGCGGCGTTGCAGATGCGGCACCTGCTGGTGGACCTGGCCCGGCAGCAGGCCAGCGCCAAGCGGCAGGGCCAGGCGGTCACGCTGACCATCAGCCTGTCCGATGGCGCGCCGCGACCGGAGGCGCTGCTGCTGGTGGCCGATGCCTTCGATCAATTGGCGCGGGTGGACGAACGCAAGGCCAAGGCCTTCGCCTTGACCGAGCTGGTCGGCTTCAGTGTGGCCGAGGCCGCCGCCCAGCTGGAGGTGTCGGTGCCCACCCTGGAGCGCGACCTGCGCTTTGCGCGGGTCTGGTTGGCCGCCCAGCTATGAGCGTGGCGGCCACCGCCTGGCAGCGGCTGGAAGCGCTGTTCCACCAGGCCTGCCAGTTGCCGGCGGACCAGCGCGAGGCCTATGCGCGCGCGCAGGCCGGCGCCGATGTGGTATTGCGCGACCAGGTGCTGGCGATGCTGGCGGTGGAGGCGCAGGCGACCTTGCGGGTGCGCGCACCGCTGCGCCAGGCCGCTGCCGCCTTGCGCGCGCCCTTGCCGGAATTGCCGGCCGGCACCCGCTTCGGCGCCTGGGCGATCGACCGCCTGCTCGGTGCCGGTGGCATGGGCCAGGTCTATCTGGGCCACCGCGCCGATGGTGCCTACGAGCGGCAGGTGGCGATCAAGCTGGTCGCCGCCGACGCGATGGACGCGCAGGGCCGCGCGCTGTTCGAGTTCGAATGCCGACTGCTGGCGCAGATGGTGCACCCCTCGATCGCCCAGGTGCACGACGTCGGCACCGATGCAGTGGGCCGCCCCTATCTGGTGATGGAGTACCTGCGCGGCGACCCGATCACCTGGTGGTGCGATGCGCACCGTCTGTCGCTGCATGCGCGCGTGTTGCTGATGCTGCGGGTGGGCGAGGCGGTGCAGCACGCCCACCAGAAGGGTGTGATCCATCGCGACCTCAAGCCCAGCAATGTGCTGGTCAGTGCCGTCGATGGCCGGCCGATGCCGGGCGTGATCGACTTCGGCATCGCCATGCAGGCGGCCGATCCCGGCCCGGGCGCCGGACATGGGCGCGGCACGCCGGGCTACATGAGCCCGGAGCAGGCCAGCGGGGCGTCGGACGTGGATGCGCGCAGCGACATCTACGCGCTCGGCGCGATGTTCTACGAACTCAGTTGCGGGCTGGCGCCGGTGACCGCTGCCAGCGGCCTGCCGCAGCCGCCGTCGCAGCGGATGGCCGCGGTCCCGGCCGAAGCGCGCATGCGCATCTGCCAGGCGCGCGCCACCACGCCCACGCGGCTGCAGCAGCGCTTGCGCGATGGACTGGATGCGATCGTGTTGCGCGCGCTGGCGCCCGATCGCACGGCGCGCTACGCCTCGGTCTCGGCCATGCTGGACGATCTGCATCGCTGGCTGGACGGGTATCCCCCGCGCGCGCTGCAGGCCGGTCGGCTGCTGCGCCTGCGCAAGTTCGCCAGGCGTCATCGCAGCGGCATGCTGGCCGGCGCGCTGACGCTGGTGGCGCTGATCGGTGGGCTCGGCGCCACCGCCTGGTCATTGCAGCAGGCCGCACGCGATGCGCAGCGCGCCCAGGTCACCGGCGCCTTCATGAGCTCGGTGCTGTCCAGCGTCGACCCGGCGATCGCCGCCGACCTGGACAAAACCCTGATGCTGCGCGTGCTCGAACAGGCGTCGCTGCGTGCCGCACGCGAACTGGCGGACCAGCCCGACGCCCGGGCCGAGGTCGAGCTGACCCTGGGGCGCACGCTGATCGCGTTGGCCGATTACGCCAAGGCGGTGCAGCATCTGCGTACCGCGCGGACGTTGGCACAGCGCAGCGCGGGCGTCGGCAGCAGCGCGGACCTGCAGGCCACGCGTCTGCTGGGCGAGGCGTTGGCCGGTGCCGGGCAACTGGCGCAGGCCGAGCAGGTGTTGCGTGCCGGCATCGCCCAGGCCGCCGGCGGCGGCGCTGCGCAGCAAGGCCTGGGCATCAGCATGCGCGCACGCCTGGCCTGGGTGCTGCGCGAGCAGAGCCGCGCGCATGAGGCGCTGGCCGAGAGCCGGCATGCATATGTGGACGCACTGGCCAAGGCCACCACCACCCAGGAACAACGCCTGGAGGCCGGCAGCGCCTACGCCGCGATGCTGGCCGACAGCGGCCAACTGGCCCCGGCGATCGCCCTGCAACGCAGCCTGCTGCGCACGCGCACCGCGCTGCAGGGGCCGGATCATCCGGCGGTGTTGTCGCTGCGCAACAGTCTGGCGGTGTCGCTGCTGCTGCAACGCGACTTCGCCGCCGCCGAAGCGGAGCTGACGCCGTTGCTGCGCATCACCCGCAAGCTCTACGGCGACGATGCGCTCGACACCTTGATGGTGGAAGGCAATCTGGCCGGCGCGCTGCGGCAACAGGGCAAGATCGCCGCCGCCGGGCCGTACTACCGCGCGGCCTGGCAGCGGGCGCGCGTGGTGTTTGGCGAAGACGCACCGCGCACCATCACCTTCCGCAGCAACCACGCATTCTGGTTACTGGACGACGGCCAGGCCGAGGCCGCGCTGGCCGAGCAGACGGCCGCATTGGCCGCGGCGCTGCGCGTGCTGGGGCGCAACCATCAACAGACCGCCGAAATTCTGCGCGGCATGTCCGAGGCCGAGCGCGCACTGGGGCGGTTACCGGCCGCACGTGCGCATGCGACCGAGGCAGTGCAGATCCTGACCACGATCTATGGCGATGCCGACGCACCGCTGCGCGCGGCGCGGCACACCCTGGCGTCGGCCGAGGCGGCGGCGCCGACCGTCGCGCCGCTGACCACCACCGCCGCCCGCTGAGACGAATCGTCGGGTTGCCACCGCCTGCGCGGACGATGCTGCACGCACCGCCGCCCCGTGTGCCCGCATGCAACCTGCCGCGCGCCTGACCGATCTGCACGTCTGCCCGATGGTCACTGGCGTGGTGCCGCATGTTGGCGGACCTATCGCCGGCCCAGGCGCACCGACGGTGCTGATCGGCGGCCTGCCCGCCGCGCGCATCGGCGATGCCGCGGTCTGTGTCGGCCCACCGGACAGCATCGTCGTCGGTGCGCCGACGGTGCTGATCGCCGGCCGTCCGGCCGCGCGCCTGGGCGATTCCACCGCCCATGGTGGGGTGATCACCCTGGGCTGCTTCACCGTGCTGATCGGCTGATCGCCCGCCCATCCCTCCGCGAGACAGGAGACCGCGATGCCCACGACCGCCCACACCGCCAGCGCCGCCCTGCAGGACGCCATCGCCGCCCACCGCGCCGGTCACTGGCAGCAGGCCGCGCACGCCTATGCCGCGGTGTTGGCCCAGACCCCGGCCGATCCGCAGGCCCTGCACTACCAGGGCGTGTTGCTGCACCAACGCGGCGACAGCGGTGCGGCGGTGGCGGCGATCGGCCGTGCGCTGGAACTGGCGCCAGCGCAGCCGGAAGCCTGCAACAACCTCGGCAACGTGCATCGCGAATGCGGCCGCCTGGCCGAGGCCGAGCAGTGCTACCGGCGTGCGCTGGCGCTGGCGCCCGGCCATGCCGACGCGCTGGCCAACCTGGCGGCCGTGCTGGCCGCGCAGCAGCACACCGAAGAGGCTTTCGTCACCTATGTCGCCTTGCTGCAGCGGCATCCGCAGTCGGCCTTGGCACATCACCGGCTCGGCCTGTTCCTGCGTGACAACGCCCAGCACATCGATCATCTGCATCAGGCCGTGGCCTGCCTGCGACAGGCCTGCGCGCTCGATGCGAGCCATCTGCCCGCGCGCGAGGCATTGGCGACCACGCTGTACTTGCTGGGCGAGCAGACCCAGGCACAGGCGGTCTATCGAGACTGGCTGGCGCACGATCCGAACAATGCCGTGGCAGCGCACATGCTCGCCGCGTGTGGCGGCAGCAGCGCGCCGGCGCGCGCCGACGACCGCTATGTGCAGCACCTGTTCGATGGCTTCGCCGACAGCTTCGACGAGCAGTTGTTGTGCCATCTGGACTACTGTGCGCCGCAGCGATTGGCGGACGCGCTGGCCACCTGCCTGCCGCCAGCGGCGGCACGGCTGGACATCCTCGATGCCGGCTGCGGCACCGGGCTGTGTGCGCCGCTGCTGCGCCCGCATGCGCGCCAGCTGCTCGGCGTGGACCTGTCGCCCGGCATGATCGCCAAGGCACAGCAACGTGGCGGCTACGACCGCCTGGACGTCGCCGAGCTCACTGCTTATCTGCAGGCGCAGGCCGCCTGCTGGGATGTGATCGCTTCGGCCGACACCCTGGTGTATTTCGGCGATCTGCATGCGGTCCTGGCTGCGGCGGCGACCGCGCTGCGGCCTGGCGGGGTGCTCGGCTTCACCGTCGAAGCGCTGGACCTCGCCGAAGCGACCGTGCAGCTGGACGCCAGCGGCCGCTATCGGCATAGCCGCGCGCACGTGTTGACCGCCCTGGATGCCGCCGGCCTGCAACCGATCGCGCTGACGCGCCAGGTGCTGCGCAGCGAACGCGGCCAGCCGGTCGATGGCTGGGTGACGACCGCACGCGCACCGCTGCCGGGCTGAGACGAAATGTCGGCTTCGCCCGTCGCACCCATGTGAGCATGGATCAAGGCCGGGCGTCGCGACATGCCATGCATCGCGCGTCGCCACGGCACCCATCTTCGCTGGCGTGCCGCACGCCTCTTCCGTGGACCTTGCGATGTCGCGCACGATCAGCTTGCACTCCGACCTTGGCGATGCCCTGCGGCTGCAATGCATGCAGGCCAGCGAGGCGCTGGGTCAGCTGTTCGACGTTCGCATCGATGCCCTGTGCACGCAGGCAGCACCGGACCTGCGCCGCCTGCTGGGCACGCCATTGGCCGTGGAGCTGGCCGACGCGCGTGGGGCGGGGCGGTACTACCACGGCATCATCGCCAGCTGCGCACAGACCGGTGAGAGCGTGATCGATGCGATCGCCTACACCCGGCTCGAGCTGCAGGTGGTTCCCAAGCCCTGGCTGTTGACCCAACGCCGCGACTGCCGGATCTACCAGGATCAGAGCGTGCCGGAGATCGTCGCCAGCGTGCTGAGCGAGATCGGCTATGGCGATGTGCAGCAGCGCCTCAGCGGGCAATACCCCAAGCGCACGTATTGCGTGCAGTACCGCGAGGACGACTTCAGCTTCATCAGCCGCCTGCTCGAGCAGGAGGGCATCTATTACTACTTCACCCACAGCCGCAGCGCACATACGCTGGTGCTGGCCGATGGCCTGAGCGCGCACGCCAGCAGCCCCGGGCTGGCGCGTCTGCCCTATGTCGCGCCGGAGCAGGCCGACCGCCAGCTGCTGCCGGCGCTGCTCAGCCGCTGGCGCAATGCGCGCAGCCTGCACCCCACCCGCCATGGCAGCACCGGCTACGATCCGCAGCAGCCACGTGCCTCGCTGGCCGCCGAAGAACAGGCCAGCGGCGCGGACCTGCATGCAATCGATGGGCTGGCAGTGTTCGACTATCCCGGCCCGCAGCTGAGCCAGGGCGAGGGTGCGCGCTATGCCCAGGTCCACAGCGAGGCCTGCAATGCGCAACGGGCCTGCCATCGCGCCGACAGCACCGCCTGCGGGCTGGCGGTGGGCGCGTTGTTCACCTTGTACGGCCATCCACGCCCCGACTGCGATCAGGAATACCTGGTGGTGGCTGCGCAGACCGAACTGCAGGCACCGGAAACCGCCCGCGACGCGGTGGCCTTTCGCAGCCAGCTGCAGCTGCTGGAGAGCAAGCTGCCCTTCCGCAGCCCCTTGCGCACGCCGCGGCCGTGCATCGCCGGGCTGCAAACTGCCGTGGTCAGCGGCGATACCGACGAGGATATCGCCGTCGACGCGCAGGGCCGCGTGCAAGTGACCTTCCATTGGTCCACCTCGGCCCGCCCGCATAGCGCACCCTCGTGCTGGGTACGCGTGGCTTCGATGTGGGCCGGCAAGGGCTGGGGGGCGATGAGCCTGCCGCGGGTCGGCCAGGAAGTGGTGGTCAGCTTTCTCGAAGGCGACCCCGACCAACCCTTGATCGTCGGCAGCGTGTACAACGCCGACCACGCACTTCCGTTTGCGTTGCCCAACGACAAGACCCAGAGCGGCATCCGCAGCCGCAGCCTGCTCGGCGGTAGCGCCGACTTCAACGAGCTGCGCTTCGACGACAAGGCCGGCAGCGAGGAAGTCTATTTGCGCGCCCAACGCGACCTGCGCGAGCAGGTGCAACACGACCACCTCAGCACCGTCGACAACGACCGCACCAGCACAGTCAAGCACGATCGCAGCGCCCGCATCGACAACAACGACAGCGTGGATGTGGGCAAGAAACTGTTGCTCAAGGCCGGCGAGGAAATCGAACTGGTCACTGGCCAGGCCAGGCTGCTGATGAAGCAGAACGGCGATATCGTGCTGCGTGGCGTGAATATCCTGATCGACGCCAGTGCCGAAGCGAAGACGACGTCGGCCACCATCAAGCTGGTGGCCGATGCACAGCTGAAGGCCAGCGCGCCGACCACCGAAGTAGTGGGCGAGGGGTCGCTCAAGCTCGCCTCCAGCGGCATGCTCGCCGCCGAAGGCGGCGCCACCGCCACGCTCAAGGCCCCGTTGGTCAGCGTCAAGGCCGATGCGCTGGTGCAGGTCAGCGGCAGCCTGATCACCATCGGATGAGCACAGGCGCGCTCCCGCTGCTGCAGGCCTGCGCGCAGATGCAACTGTCGGCGCCGGCACGCGCGCTGGTGCAGCCGGCGATGGCGCCGCAGGCAGCGGTGGCCAGCTTGTTGGCGCATGGCCACGATGCCGATGCGATCCGTCTGTTGGCGCGGCTGCTGCCCAAGCGCTACGCGGTGGCCTGGCTATGCCAGTGCGTCCGCGACGAAGCACTGGACGAGGAAGACCGCGCCGGCGCCGCGCTGGCTGAACAATGGGTGCGCGCGCCCAACGAACCGCATCGGCGCGCTGCGCAGGCCTTCGCCCAGGCGGGAGAGCATGCCTCGCTAGGTGCGTGGCTGGCGGCAGCGGTGGCCTGGTCCGGTGGCAGCCTGGCGCCACCCGAGCAGGCCACACCCGTGCCGCCGCCCGACCACCTGACCGCCTGCGCGGTGGCCGCCGCACTCACCCTGCTGGCCGCCCGTGTGCCCGCCCAGCTCGCCGCGCGCCGTGGCGGCTATGTCGCGCATGCGCTGGACCTGCTGGCGAGCGGACGCGCGTGATCAGCCCCTGTGTCGCGTTCTGTGCTATCCACTGCCCGAAGGAATCGCCCTCGTGTCCAGCCCGCATTTGATCCTCACTGTCGGCGGCGCCCAGGCCGGCCAGTTCGGCGCTCAAGCGCAGATGCGTTTTGCCGGCAGCGGCGGCAGCATCGGCCGTTCCGACGACAGCGACTGGGTGCTGGCCGCGCCGGGCGTGTCGCGCACGCATGCGGTGGTGCGCTTTCTCAACGGCCTGTACTTCATCGAGGACCGCAGCACCAATGGCATGTCGCTCAACGGCCGCGCGCTGACCCGCGCCGAGCCGGCGGCGCTCGGCGACGGCGATCGCCTGCAGCTGGATCACTTCGAAATTCAGGTGCAGGTGCAGAGTGTGGCGGCCGCCGCGCCCGCGGCTGTCGATCCGCTGCTGGACCCGTTGGAGGATCGCACGCAGGTGGCCCCGCCGGCCGCGTTCGTGACGCCGCCGCCATCGCACCTCGCCTTGCCCCAGCCATTGTCCGGTGAGGATGCGCTGGACTTGCTGGAGTTCGCCACGCCGATCGGCGCGGCCGCGCCGCCGCATGCGGTGCTGGAGGGACTATTGGGGCAGGGCGCGCCGCGCGAACTCGATCCACTCCGCCTGCTCGACCCCGTGCCGCCGCCGCCACCGCTGCGCGATACCGGCGCCTGGACGCATAGCGCTGCCGGCCAGGATCACTTCCGCCCGCCCGGATCGGTGCAGGCGCGCGCCACCTTGCCGGAGAACTGGGACATGACGCTGGGCGATTTCGCCGCGTCCACCAGCGACCGCCCGCGTGCGCCGGGCGCGCCGGCAACAGCGACGGTACCGCCGCCGGCCGGCAATGTCGCGGAGCTGACACCGGAGCTGCAGCGGATTTTCGCCATCGTGGTCGATGGAGTGATGGACGTGCTGCGCGCACGCGCGGAAATCAAGAACACCTTTCGCTTGCCGGTCACGGTGATCCAGCGCTCGGAGAACAATCCGCTGAAGTTCGCCGCCACCGCCGAGGAGGCGCTACCCAAACTGCTCGGCCCGGCCAGTCCCGCGTTCCTGTCCGGCGTACCGGCGTTCGAGGATGCCTTCGACGACATCCGCTGCCATCAGATGGCGATGTTGGCCGGCATGCGTGCGGCGTTCGACGCGATGCTGTTCCACTTCAGCCCCGACCGCCTCGAACAGGACGTCGACGCCGCCGGCAAGCGCCTGGGTTTCGGCGGCAAGGGCCGCTACTGGGAGCGCTATCGCGACAGCTTCGAGCAGCTGCGTGCCGATCCGGAAGACTGCTTCCGCCGCCTGTTCGGCGACGAATTCGCCCGCGCCTACGAGGCGCAACTGGCGCGCTTGAAGTCGGCACGGCGAGCGCCCTCATCGCGCTGAGCGCGCGTCGCTGTCCCCACCCTCTGCGGTCGCGCCGCGCGCTTGCTGACATGGTCGACAAACCCTGCGTGCCGCGCCTTGGACCTCGCTTGCCCGGGTCCCCAGCGCCCGTGGCTTGGCATCGCAGGCCTGCGCCTGACGCGACGTCGCAGCACGCCACGTGGCGGCGCCCGATGCCCTCCCAGGCACCTGCGGTGCTGAGACGTTTCGTCGGGTCGGCCCTGTGGTCGACACGCAAACTGGCGCCATCGATTCGGTCACTGGCGCATGCCAGGACGGCGGGCACTGCCACGTAGGCAGCACGCACCGCCTGCAGTGACGGCCGGTCCCTTCAGCGCAGGTGGATCATGCACAACAACAAGGTCGTGTGGAGCGAGGGCTTGTTCCTGCGGCCCCAGCATCTGCAGCAACAGGAACGCTATCTGGAGCGTTACGTCGACCTGCGCGCGGCGCGGCTGCGTCCGCATGCCTGGGGCGTCAGCGAGCTGGAATGGGAAACCGATCTGTTGGCGGTGGGCCGGTTGGGCCTGCGGCGGGTGCGTGGTGTGTTCGCCGACGGCACGCCGTTCGCGATGCCTGGCGATGATCCACTGCCGGTGGCGCTGGACGTCGAACCCAACTGCCGCGATCAAATCGTCTACCTCACCGTCCCGCTGCGGGTGCCGGCGCAGGCCGAGCTGGGACGGCCGGAATCGCCGCCGGACCAGTTGTTCCGCTACCGCGTACGTGAAACCGAAAGCGGCGATGTCTCCGGCAGCAGCAGCGAGGCCGTATTGATGGAAGTCGGCGGGCTGTGCACCCGGCTGCTGCCGGCCAGCCAGCCGCTGGAAGGACTGGACCGCATCGCGCTGGCACGCATCGTCGAAGTGCGTGCCGACCGCCAGGTGATCCTGGATCCGCAGTTCGTGCCCACTGCGATGGTGTGCCAGGCGGCGCCGCGCCTGAGCACCTTCCTGACCGAACTGCTCGGCCTGTTGCATCAGCGCGGCGAAGCCTTGGCCGCGCGCGTGACCCTGACCGACCGCGGCGGCGCGGCCGACATCGCCGATTTCCTGCTGCTGCAGCTGGTCAATCGCTGGCAGCCGCAGATCGCGCACTGGGCGGCGGCACCGCTGGCGCATCCGGAGGACTTGTATCGCGCGCTGGTCGGCCTGGCCGGCGAGTTGAGCACCTTCACCGCCCCGGGCAAGCGCCCGGCCGCCTGGCCGAGCTATCGCCACGAGGCGCAACAAGCCTGCTTCGAGCCGGTGATCGCCGCGTTGCGCGGCAGCTTGAGTGCGGTGCTGGAGCAGACCGCCACGCCGCTGCCGGTGCAGGCGCGCAAGTTTGGCGTGTGGGTAGCCACGGTACCCGATCCCAGCCTGCTCGACAGCGCCGCCTTCGTGTTGGCGGCCAAGGCCGACATGCCCAGCGAGGAGTTGCGCCGGCAGTTGCCAGCGCACGCCAAGATCGGCCCGGTCGAACAGATCCGCGACCTGGTCAATCTGCAATTGCCCGGCATCGCCGCCGTGCCGATGCCGGTGGCGCCGCGACAGATTCCCTATCACGCCGGCTATCTGTACTTCGAATTCGACAAGGCCGCGCCGTTGTGGCGCACGTTGAAGGGCTCCGGCGGCATCGCCTTCCATTTCGGCAGCGAGTTCGCCGGGTTGGATCTGCAGCTGTGGGCCATCCGGAGCTGAGCGCATGCATTCGTCCGTGGCCCCGCCGATCGCTTCCGCTGCATTGCCGCCGTCGCCCGCCGCGGTGGACGCTGGCGATGCCCACACCGACATCAGCGAGCTGCTGGGGCGCAGCGTCAATCCGCTGGTGCAGGCCGCCACGCCGCTGTTGCTGCTGGCGGTGCAATTGCGCCACAGCGCGCAGTTGCCGGAAGTGACGCGTTTGCGCGAGCAGGTCATGGCGCAACTGCGGCGCTTCGAGCAGCGCGCCCAGCACGGCGGTGCGCCGGTCGAAGCGGTGACCGCGGCGCGCTACGTGTTGTGCGCGCTGCTGGACGAAGCGGTGCTCAACGCGCCCTGGGGCGAGCGCAGCGGCTGGGCGCAGAAGACCTTGCTGGTGATCTTCCATGGCGAGAGCTATGGCGGGGCCAAGTTCTTTCAGATTCTCGAGCGGCTGTGCGCCGACGTTCCGCGCCATCTGGACCTGCTCGAACTGATGTATCTGTGCATGGCGTTGGGTTTTGCCGGCCGGTATCAGATCGAGGCGGGCGGCCAGGCACGGCTGGGCGAACTGCAGGACGACCTGTACCGGCGCATTCGCGCCGCTCGCGGGGCCGCGCCCGAGGTGCTGGCGCCGCGTTGGCGCGGCGTCGATGCGCGTGGCCGGCTGGGCCGCTACCTGCCGGTGTGGGCAGCCGCGCTGCTGGCGCTGAGTGCGTTGGTGCTGACCTTCGCCTGGTGCCAGGCGCGGTTGAATGGCCTGGCGGCGCCGATCGGCGCGCAGGTCGCGCAATGGGGCCTGGCGCCGGCCACGCCACCGGACCCAGCCCCACCCCCGCCGCCATCGCTGCGCCTGGCGCAACTGCTGGCCGCACCGGCACGCGCGGGCCTGTTGCAGCTCGACGAACTGGCCGACGGGCAGACCCGCGTGCGGCTGGCCAATGCCAGCATGTTCGCCTCTGGCGACGTGGAGGTGACGCCGACTGCGCGCGGCGTGCTGGCGCAGGTCGCTGCCGCGCTCGACCGCCTGCCCGGGCGGGTGATCGTGGTCGGTCATACCGACGACGTGCCGGTGCGGTCGCTGCGCTACGAAGACAACTACGCGCTCTCCACCGCGCGCGCAGCGGCGGTCGCACAGCTGCTGCGCGCACGGCTGCTGCAACCGGCGCGGGTGGAATCGCTGGGCGCTGGCGACTCGCAACCGATCGCCATGCCGGTGCAACTGCCGGCCAACCGCGCGCGCAATCGCCGCGTGGACATCCTGTTCCAGCCGGGGGAATGAGCATGAAACTGGCGAACGCGCGTGCGCATGCGGGCTGGGTGGTGAGCGTGCTGGCGCTGGGCCTGCTGGCGCTGTTGCTGTGGGTGGGCGGGCCGTACCTGGCACTCGCTGGCTGGAGCCCCTTGCGCGGAGTGGCGGCGCGGTTGCTGGCGATCGTGTTGCTGGTCGTGCTGTGGGCAGGCGTGCTGGCGTGGCGCCGCTGGCGGGCATGGCGGCGCGCTGGTGCCTTGTCCAAGGCCTTGTCCGCGCCCGGACGCGAGGACGACTACGCCCTGCGCAGCGGCCAGGAGCGCGCGCAGCTGCAGGCGCGCTTCCAGCAGGCCATCGCCTTGCTGCGTCGCCGGCGCGGCGGCAGCGATCTGTATCGGCTGCCGTGGTATGCGTTGATCGGCCCGCCGGGATCGGGCAAGAGCACCTTGTTGCAGCATTCGGGCTTGCATTTTCCGCTGGCCAACCGGCTCGGCGACCAGGCCTTGCGTGGGGTGGGCGGCACGCGCGACTGCGAGTGGTGGTTCACCGACGAGGCGGTGTTCCTGGATACCGCCGGCCGCTACACCACCCAGGAATCGGATCAGCGCATCGATGCCTCCGGCTGGGGCGACTTCCTGCGCCTGCTGCGGCGCCATCGCCCCCGCCGGCCGCTCAACGGCGTGCTGGTGACCATGAGCATGTCCGACCTGCTGTTGCTGGACGCCGACGCGCGGCAAGCACACGCACAGGCGATCCGCCGCCGCCTGGACGAATTGGCCGAGCATCTGCAGGCTGGCGTGCCGGTCTATCTGATCTTCACCAAATGCGATCTGATCGCCGGCTTCAGCGAGTTCTTCGAGGACTTGAGCCCGAGCCAGCGCAACCAGGTCTGGGGCGTGTCCTTTCCGCTGGCACACACCCGCGATGGCAGCGCAGCGCGCCAGTTCGCCGAGGAGTTCGGCGTGCTGCAGCAGTCCTTGGGGGCGCGCGTGTTCGAACGCCTGCAACTGGAGCGCGACCGCCTGCGGCGGGCGTCCATCCTGTCGTTTCCGCAGCAGCTGGCGGCGCTGGGCGAACGCGCACGCCAGTTCGTGGAGGATGCGTTCGCCGGCACCGCGTACGCCGCACCGACGCTGTTGCGCGGCGTCTACCTGACCTCCGGAACCCAGGAAGGCATGCCGATCGATCGCATGCTGGGCGCGCTGGCCCGCACCTTCGGGGTGGATGCCGCGCGCGTGCAGACGCCCGGTGCGCAGCGACGCACCTTCTTCGTCGAGCGGCTGCTGCGCGAGGTGGTGCTGCACGAGTCGGGATTGGTCAACAGCGTGCGCATGCCGCGCCGCGCGGTGTGGTTGCAGGCAGCCGGCTATGCAGGGATCGCGGTGCTGACCGCTGCGCTGTTGGCGGGCGTGGGCGCCAGCTACCTGGGCAACCGCGCCTATCTGGCGCAGGTGCACGCGGCCTTGCAGGCGCGGCCGTCGCTGGCCGATCCCAACGCCGCCACGACGCTGCCGGACTATGTGGCGCGCGGCCTGCGGCAGGCCGAGGCCAACGCCGCAGTGGTCCAGGTGGCGCAGCAATATCAACACGGCGCACCGTGGTCGATGCGGATGGGATTGTTCCAGGGCCACGCCCTGGGCCAGGCGGTGCAAGCCGGCTATCTGCGCCAGCTCAACGCCAGCCTGCTGCCGGCCTTGGCGCTGCGCCTGCGCAGCGGCCTGGCCGATAACGCGCAGGCACCGCAGGCGCTGTACTACACCCTCAAGGGCTATCTGATGCTGGGGCAACCGCAGCATCTGGAGACCGCCCAGTTGCGTGCGTTGGCAATGCTGCAGGCACGCACGCTGTTTCCGCAGGATCGCCACCTGCAGACGCTGATGGATCGCCATCTGCAGGCCTTGTGGGAGCATCCGGCGCAGCTGCGTGCGTTGTCGCTGGATCAGGCACGCATCGCCCAGGCGCGCGCCAGCCTGCGTGCAGCCGACCTGGCCACGCTGATCTACGGCAACCTGCTGTTGACCCCACCGGCCGGCAGTCCCCTGCGGCTGGACCAGGCGCTGGGCCTGCTCGCCAACACCTTCGAACGGCGCAGCGGCACCGCACTGGCGGCGCCGATCCCGGCGCTATACACCCAACCGGTGTTCGCCAGCTTGCAGCGCGAGGGCATTGCCCAGGCGGTGCAGCGTTTCGGCCGCGACGATTGGGTCTTCGGGGCCACGCCGCTGGACGCGGCTGCGCAGCAGCGGCTGATCACCGTGGTCGGCCAGCGTTACGAAGCCGACTACATCCGCTACTGGGACGCGCTGCTGGCCGACCTGCAATTGCAGCCGGCCAGCGACCTGGCCACGGCGAGCGCCACTGCCGCCAAGCTGGCCGGACCGACCTCGCCGCTGCGCTTGTTGCTGGGCGTGGTCGGCGAGCACACCCAGGCGATGGACCGCGCACCGCCGACCGATGCACGCGAACGCGCCACCGCAGCCAGCGCGGCGGCAGGCAAGCTGGCGGCCAAGGCGGGCGCGGTGGCGCCCGGCGGTGCGGCATTGTCGGCGGCGCTGGCGGGCACTGCCCCGGCTGTTGCTGCAGCGCCAGTGGTGGGGGCGGCCGTCGATGCGCATTTCGCACCGCTCAATGCGCTGGCTGCCGGTGCGCCGGGCAGTACGCCACTGGACCAGTTGCTCGGTGTGCTCGACCAGCTCGGCAAACAATTGCTCGTGGTGGCCGACGGCAGTGGCGACCCGGCCGCCGCCAATGCACAGCTGGCGCTGGCCCGCCAGCAGCTGGCGCAGTTGCCGCCGCCGGTGGCCGGCTGGTTGCAAGGCCTGGCCGGCAGCAGCGCGTTGTTGATGACGCAGGGCGCGCGCACCGCGCTGGATCTGCAGGTCCAGCAGTCGGTGGGCGCGGTCTGCAGTGAGTTCGTGCGCGGGCGCTATCCGTTCGATCCAGCCGCGCACGCGGAGATCCCGCTGCAGAATTTCGGCGAACTGTTCGGCAGTGGCGGTCGGCTGGATGCGCTCTACACCGGCACGGTGCGGCCGCTGCTGGACACCCGGGCCGCGCAGTGGCGCTGGAAGGATGGTCCGGAGGCCGTGGTCGGCGCGCCTGCGCTGCCGGGGCAACTGCAATTGGCCGAACGCATTCGGCAGAAATATTTCCATGGCGGCCCGACGCCGCAGGTCGGCTTCACCGTATTGGCGCCGACGCTGGGCGAGGGCGTGGCGCGGGTCACCCTGGACATCGAGGGTCAGCGCTACGACTACCAGGTCGGTGCGGCGCAGAGCATGCCGATGACCTGGCCCGGCCCGGTGCCGGGGCATGTGTCCATCGCCGCCTTCGGTGCCGACGGCACCGCGCTGGGCACGCTCGACTACCAGGGCGAGTGGGCCCTGTTCCGCGCGCTGCAGGCCGGGCAGCTGCAACAGGCCGACGATGTGCGTTTCGTCGCCAGCTTCGCGCTCGGTAGCCACACGGTGCAGATCCCCCTGCGCGCCGGCAATCTGCGCCATCCCTTCCTGGACCGCGATGTCCAGCAGTTCGCGTGCGGCAGTTGAGGATGGCGCTGCATCCGTCCCTTGGTTTCTACGGCAAGCTGCCGGGCGTGGGCGACTTCGTGCAGCGCCGCCTGCCGGCCGAGTTCGTGCTGGCGTGGGATGCGCACTTCGCCCGCTGCCTGGACACCGCACGCAATGCGCTGGATGCGGCCTGGCCGGCGGCGTATCGCGGCAGCGGCGTGCGTGCCTTCGTGCTGGGTGCAGGCGTATGCGGCCCGCAGGCCTGGGCCGGTGCGATCGCGCCGGGCGAGGATCGGGTCGGCCGTTGCTTTCCCCTGGTCGTTGCGCTGCCGCTGGCCGCCTCGTCGCTGCCGTCGCCGGCCTGGTTCGGCGATGTCTGCGCCTGCCTGGGGCAGGCACTTCGCGCACGTGCCGACGTGGCACTGCTGGAAACGGCGCTGGAGACCGCTGCCCACGCCAGCGCCGCGCTGCCACCGGCGACCCGCGCGGTGCCATTGCTGGCGCCGGGACTGACGCTGTGGTGGCGCCCGGGCGCTGCACCGCAGGCGATCAGCGGCTTGCCGACGCCCGACCAGTATCTGGACTGGCTGCTGGCCGGACAGGACATCACCGAGGTGACCGGATGACGCTGGCCTACCACTCGGCGGGACACACCGAGACCGGCAAGGTGCGCCGGCTCAACGAGGATGCCTTGCTGGTGCGCGAGGACATCGGCCTGTGGGTGGTGGCCGACGGGCTGGGCGGTCATAGCGCCGGCGACTACGCCAGCCAACTGCTGGTGCAGCGGCTGGCGGTGCTGCAGCGGCCGGCGGAGCTGTGCGACTTCCTCGACGCCATCGACGACACCCTGGCGCAGATCAACCATGAGCTGCTGCAATGCGCACGCACGCGCCAGGTCGACATGATCGCCACCACCGTGGTGGTGCTGGTGCACGATCCGGACTTCATGCTGTGCGGCTGGGTCGGCGACAGCCGCATCTACGCCCAGCATCGCGGCGCCTTCCGCCAGCTCACCCGCGACCATGTGCACGGCGTGCGCGAGGATCAGACCCACTTCGGCGGCGCCGCTGCGGCGATGCCGCCCGGCGTGCTGACCCGCGCGGTGGGCGCGCAGGAACCGCTGTTCGTCGATTGGGTACTGGCCCCCAGCCTGCCCGGCATGCAGTTCCTGCTGTGCAGCGACGGGATCAACAAGGAAATCCCCGATCCGGAGCTGGACCTGGAGTGCCAGCGCCACGGTGAGCCACGCGCCTTGCTGACGCGGCTGTTCGAACTGGCGATGGGGAGGGCGGCGCGCGACAACGTCACCGCCGTCGTCGTGCGCCTGCAGGAGTAAAGGCATGCACGAAGACACCGCCACCGTGACCGAACTGGTCACCGCCATACGCCAAGGCCGCTTGAACCTGGACGCCGTGCTCGCGGCGTTGGCGCGCCGCGATGGCCTGGCCGAGGCCGAGTATCGCGATGGCGTAGAGACGCTGTGGACGCTGCGCCGCGACCAGCTGCTCGACGATGCCGGCGCTGCAACGCTGCTCGCGCGACTGGACGCACTGCGCCGCGGCAGCGCCGACGCCACGCCGGACGACGATGCCACCGTGGTGATGCCGCGACCCAGCAGCCCGCCGGTGATCGATGCCGACATCACCCGCGTGCAGCCGGCACAACCGCTGCCGGGCGAGACCTCCAGCCTGACCGGCATGGGACTGGACACGCACACCGGCACCGGTACCGGCACCGGCACCGCCGGCACCGCAAGTTTGTCCAGCTGGCAGCAGCTGGCCGATGCCGCCGGCGGCGAGCATGCCAGCGTCGGGAGCCTGCTCAAGGGCCGCTTCCTGCTCGAACGCGAGCTCGGACGCGGCGGCATGGGGGTGGTCTACCTGGCGCGCGACGAACGCAAGGTGGAAGCGCGCGACCGCGATCCCTGGTTGGCGCTGAAGGTGCTCAGCGACGAGTTTCGCCGCCATCCGGATGCGCTGGTGGCCCTGCAACGCGAGGCGCGCCGCTCGCAGAAGCTGGCCCACGACAACATCGTGCGCGTCTACGACTTCGACAAGGACCGCACCCTGGTCTTCATGACCATGGAGTACATCGACGGCTGCGATCTGAAGACGCTGATCCGCGAGCAAGCCTATGCCGGCATGCCGCTCAAACAGGCCTGGCCGCTGATCGAAGGCATGGGGCAGGCACTGATCCGCGCGCATGCCGCCGGCGTGGTGCATTCGGACTTCAAGCCCGGCAACGTGATGGTCACCCGCGATGGCGTGGCCAAGGTGTTCGACTTCGGCATTGCGCGCGCCGGCAAGCACGCCGCCGATGCGGCCGGCGAGCAGACGGTGTTCGACGCCGCCACCCTGGGCGCGCTGACGCCGGCCTACGCCAGCCTGGAAATGCTGCGCGGTCAGGCGCCGACACCGGCCGACGATCTCTACGCGCTGGGCTGCGTGTGCTTCGAGTTGCTGACCGGCAAGCACCCTTTCGCCAAGCTCAGCGCCGAGGTGGCATTGCGCGAAGGCCGACGCCCGCCGGCAGTGCCTGGCCTGACCCGGCGCCAGGCCCACGCGCTGTGTGCAGCCGTGGCGTTCCCGGCCGCGCAGCGGCTGCAGCGCGTGCAGCAGTTGCTCGATGGCCTGCGGCCACGACGCTTGCGCGAGCGCGCGCTCCCGCTGCTCGGCTACGGTGTCGCCGCGCTGGCGGTGGCCGGCGCCGGCGGTTGGGGCGTGCAGCGTTATCTGCATCGCCAGCACGTGGCGGAGGTGATCGCCCGCTTCGGTGCGCAGGACCCGCAGCGTTATCGCGATGAGGCCCAGGCCATGCAGGCGCTCTCCAGCCTGGCGCCGGACGATCGCCGCCGCTTGCTCACCGATCGAAGCGACCTGATCGAGGATTTCCTGCTGCGTCGGCTGGACGCGCTATGGAATCCGGCCGACGGCCGCGACGACTACCGCGGCGCCTTGCAGGTGTTCGCGCTGCGCGATCGGCTCCGGCTGTATTCGCCGGCGCTGGATGCCCGACGTCAGGCAATCGAGCGCGAAAAGAACGAGCGGCTCAATGCGCTGGACACCGCGCTCAATCGCCAACTGGAGGCGGGGCACTTGTTCGGCACCCGCGGCGACAGCGCGCTGGCCACGCTGGCGCGGGTGCGGCGTATCGATCCGGACAGCAGCTTGTTGCGGCATCCAGCGCTGGAACTGCGGCTGGACGATGCCATCGCGCAGACGATCGCCGCCGACCAACTGGCCACCGCACGCGCCGAACTGGCGCAGGCGCGTGCGGCCTTCCCGCAATCGCTGCGGCTGCAATTGCGCGGTGCCGAGGTGGCGCTGGCCGAACAGCACGCCATCCGCACGCCGGTGGCGCAGCCGCTGCGCGATGCCGCACAGGCACGGCAGGTGCTGGCAACGGCGCTGGCCACGCCGTCCAGCGATCCGGCCTGGCGCGAACGGGTGGCCGCCGCCATGCAGGCGCTGCCGTCCAGCGAGCGTGCCGGTGCGCGCGCCGAGGTGGCTGCCGCGCTGGTTGCCGCGGTGGCGGCGCAAAGCGATCCGGCTGCATTGCCCGGCGCACAGGCCTTGGTCGACACCGGCCTGGCGCTGCTACCGCAGTCGCCCGAGCTGCAGGCGCAGCAGCAGCGTTTGCAGGCCTTGCAGGCGCAGCTGCAGCAGGCCTTGGCGCGCGAAGGCGCCGAGGCCGAGCTGGCTGGCCGGGTGGAGTCGCTGCGGCGCGCTGCCGCTGCCAACGATCTGGCCAAGACCCGCGATGCCTTGGCACGGATCCGCACGCTGCAGCCGGAGCATCCGCTGCTGCGCAGCGAAGGTCCGCAGTTGCTCTCGCAGGTGTATCGCAACAACGCCGCCGATGCGCTTGCGCAAGCGCGCTACGCACAGGCGGCAGACTTGCTCGCGCAGGGCGTGAAAACCTTGGGGCCGCGGCCGGAGCTACGCACTGCGCAGACGCTGTATACACTGGTTGCGGCGGTGATGGCGGCCGACACGTTGCCGGCTGGCGAGCGCCAGCGGCTGGGGCAACAGCTGCAGGCGCTGGCGCATCGCGATGCGGCAGCGTTGGCACAGCTGGAAGCGCAGCTGAAGGCAGCCGGCCGCTTGCCGGAAGGCTCGCTGGCGGCGCGGTTGGCGCGCCCCTCTGTCGCCGACGCCGCGGCCGCGGATGCGCTCGCCCCCAGCAATGCGCCGGCAGCGTCTGCACCGGCGCCCAGGCTGGCACGCGGTGCGCCTGTCGCCAAGCCGGCCGTCGCCCCCGATCCGGCACGTGGGCGTGCTGCGGCGACTCCGTCCAGCGCGGGGGACGCTGACGAAGCGGCGTTGCCGCCGGTACCCAGCGGCCCGGATCCCTGCGGCGGCGCCGGCCTGCCCGGACGCGGCGCGGCCTGTTTCGACATGCTCGGCGACACCCGTGGGCCGATGCTGGTGGTGATTCCTGGCCGCGACGGCGGCAAGCCGTACGCGCTGTCGCGCGGCGAGGTCGCAGTGGCCGATTTCAACCTGTTCTGCGAGGCCACCGGGCGTTGCACCGCGCAAGCCGCGACCACGCCCGAGCAGGCGCGCGCGCCGGTGCGCAACATCAGCCTGTTGCAGGCGCGCAGCTACCTGCGCTGGCTGACCATTCGCAGCGGTGGCTGGCGCTACCGGCTGCCCAGCGATGCCGAATGGCTGCACGCAGCGCAGGCCGACAGCGGCTGGCAACAGGCCGAAGACAGCAACTGCGTGCCGCCGACCGCCAATGCCGGCGACAGCGTGCGCGCGCCGGTCTCGGTGCGTGGGCGCGCGCCCAATCCCTGGGGGCTGATCAATCTCACCGGCAACGTCTGGGAGTGGGTGAGTCACGGTGCTGGCGTGCAGACCCGCGGCGGCAGCTTCGCCAGCTACTGGTCCGATTGCACCGTGAACGCCAGCCGCGCCGACAACGGCGCCGCGCAACCGGACGTGGGCCTGCGCGTGCTGCGGGAGCTGCCATGAGCGGTGGTCTGCACCCAGCCAATGCCCAGCTGCAGGTGCTGGCGGATGCGCATCAGCGGGGTCAGCTGGATCGCGCGCAGTACCGCGCGCGCCGTCGCGACGTGCTGCAGGCGGCACGGCACGCGCAAGGCGCGGTGACCCAGCGCAGCCCACGCGCTCCCACTGCAGCGAAGCCGGGCTCGCTGGGGCGGGGGACGCTCGTGCGGTCTTGGCGCTGGTGGGGCACGGTAATTGTCCTAACTGTGATCACCCTCGCATTTGTTTTGCTAATATTCACTAAAGGTACGCCTGGGTTGGATCGGCGTTCAGGAAGTGGCGAGCTCCACGGCAGCGCGGGCCACCTCACCCAGTTGAGGACGGCCGCCGGCCAGGTCGTCCACCCACAACAACGGATGGTTCTAGGGGACAAGCTGTGATGCGGATGACGGGTCTGGCCGTGGCACTTGCCGCGTGCCTGCCGCTGGCGTTGCCAGCGTGGGCGCAGCAGCAGCTGCCGGAGACGACGCAAGCGACCCAGGCGGCCGCGTTGCCCGCGGTCAAGGAGCGCAGCGATGCGCAGATCACCTTGCCGGTGCGCGGTTTTCGCGTCAGCGACGTCGGCCAGCATCCGGAGGCCGGGATCGACCCGGCGCGGGTGCAGGCGCTGGCCGATGCGCAATTCGCCGAGCTGGCGCACGGCCTGCCAGTGGTGGCGCTGCGCTTCGATCAACTGCAGGCGGTGGCTGACGCGATCACTCGCGCCTACCGACAGGCCGGCTTCATCGTCAGCACCGCGTACCTGCCTGCACAGACGCCCGGCCCGGATCAGATCATCGAGATCCGCGTACTCGAAGGCCGCATCGGCCAGATCACCGTGCAGGGCGCCGCACGCTACCGCGGCAACGCCTTGTCGGCACCGCTGCGCCAGCTGCAAGGCCGGCCGCTCCGCAAGCAGGACGTGGACACCGCGCTGCTGTATGCGCGCGATCTGCCCGGCGTGTCGGTGTCGTCGGTGCTGCAGCCAGGCCAGAAAGAAGGCGAGACCGACGTGGTGCTGGTCGCCAGCGAGGCCGCCCGCCCGTATGTGATCACCCTGGGCGGCAACAATTACGGCACCGAGCTGACCGGCCGCTATCGTGCCCAGGCCGGCATCACCTGGAATAGCCCGCTCGGTCTGGGCGATGTGTTCGCCGCCAACTACGCCTATTCGCTGGCGCCGCGGCAGAGCCAGATTGGCGCGCTGTCCTATGGCCTGCCGGTCGGCAGCGTGTCCGGCTTGAGCGCGGTGGTCGGCGCCAGCCGCAGCGAACTGGAAGTGCGTACCGGGGTGTTCGCCCGGCTTGGCCTGAAGGGGCCCACCTCCATCGTCTACACCGGCGCCGACTGGAAATTCGTCAACAGCGAGACGCTGCAGCTGCAGGGCTCGGCGCGCTATTTGCGCGAGCAATCCAGGCTCAGCGCGGTGGGCATTCAATTGTCCGATCAGCAGTTCGATGTCGCCGAACTGGGCTTGTCGTTGCGGCGTACCGACCTGCGCTGGCGCGGTGTGGATCTACTGCAGGTGAGCGCGCGCCAATCCCTGCGCGACCGCTCGGCCCCGGTGGACCAGATCAGCCCCGGTCGCGATAGCTATTTCACCATTGCGCGATTGGCCTACACGCGGCTGCAATACCTCACCCGCACGCAGCGGCTGTATTTCAAGTTCAATGGCCAATACAGCAACGACACGTTGACTCCGATGGAGCAGTTCGCCGTCGGTGGGCCGGATAGCGTGCGCGCCTATCCGGTCTCCGATGCGTTGGGCGACCGCGGGTACTACGCCGCGCTCGAATACCACGTCGATGCGCCCGGTTTTGCCGACGCCGCATCGCCGTTCAATGGCCGACCCTGGCGCGAATTGCTGGAGCTGGATGTCTTCGCCGACCACGCCCGCGTGTTCGCGGCCAATGGCCGCCTGGCCCCGGCCACGTTCGATGCCGCCGGTGTGGGCCTGACCTTCCGTTTACCGCAGTACGCCAACTTCGAATGGCGCATCAGCGCCGCGCTTCCGACCGGTGCGCGCGTTGCGTCCGACGGACGCGACGACGCTCGCATCTACACGCGTTTCGGCTTCACTTTCTGAGGGATCTGCGCATGCACGCCACCGTCCATACCGCGAAGTCGCCGCGCACGCTCCCGTTGCGTCACTGCCCGCTGGCCGTTGCGCTGGCAGCGGCCCTGCTGGCCATGCCGGTCAGCGGCCTGGCCCAGGTGGCGGCCAACCAGCTGCCCACCGGCGGCAGCATCGCCGGCGGCACCGGCACCATCAACGCCGCCAACGGCAGCAGCCAGACCGTGAACCAGACCTCCTCGCGCATGGCGCTGACCTGGTCGGGGTTCGACATCGGCTCGGCGGCGACGATGATCTTCAACCAGCCCAGCACCAATGCTGTGGTGCTCAACCTGGTACAGGGCGGCAACCCGACGCAGATCTACGGCAACCTCAATGCAAATGGGCAGGTGTTCCTGCTCAACAGCAATGGTGTGCTGTTCGGCAGCACTGCCAACATCAATGTGGGCGGGTTGGTGGTCAGTACGCTGGGCACCACCGTGTCCAAGTTCATGAGCGGCGACTACAGCCTGGATGCTGGTGGCACCACGGTGGCGCTGGTCTCCAACAGCGGCACCATCAACGCCGCTGCCGGGTCGGCCGTGTTGATCGGCGGCCGGGCGTCCAATAGCGGCACCATCACTGCCAACGCCGGCAACATCACCCTCGCCGGCGCCGATGCGGCCACGCTCTCTTTCGAAAGCGGTGGCTTTGCTGTGGTGATCGACAAGCCGCTGCAGCTGGCTCTGGCGAGCGAAGCGGTGGACAATTCCGGCACCTTGAGCGCGCCAGGCGGCACCATCCAGCTGCAGGCGCGTGCCGCGCAAGGCGTCTTCGATCGGCTCATCAACAACAGCGGCACCATCCGTGCGTCGTCGCTCACCAACGGCCCCGACGGCAGCGTGTCGCTTACCGCCTTCGGCGCTGGTAGCGTCGATATCGCCGGCAGCGGCAGCATCGATGCCGGCACCGGGTCGATCACCCTGACGACCGGTCGCGCCGTGCAACAGAGCGGCGTCTACACTGCCGGCAGTGTGGGTGGGTTTATCGGTGGCAATGCCACCTTCAGCGGGGCCAACAAGATCAGCGGTCTCGGCAACCTGGACGTAGGCGGCAACCTCAGCCTGACCAACACGGTCGCGTTGTCCCAATCCGGTTCGCTGGCGGTGACGGGCACCAGCCAATTCCTGCAATCTGGCAGCGCGCTTTCGCTGACCAATGGCAGCAACACCTTCGGTGGCCTGTTCAGCGCCAGCGGCAACGGCATTGCCGTGAACGCCGCGGGCAATCTGTCGATCGGCACGTTGAGCCTGGACAGCAACAGTGCGCTGTCGTTGAGTGCCACCGGCGCATTGACGCTGCCGAGCACGGCGATCA
>NZ_NSET01000062.1 GCF_009192945.1 Xanthomonas maliensis
CGGCGGCACCGGCCGGCAAGCCCGGCTGGCGCGAGCGCCTGCGCAACAGCAGTTTCGCCCGTAGCTTCGGCGGATTGTTTTCGCGCAACCCGCGACTCGACGACGACCTGCTGGACGAAATCGAGACCGCCCTGCTCACCGCCGATGTCGGCATCGGCGCGACCACTGCCTTGATCGAAGGCCTGCGCAAGCGCATGAAGGCGCGCGAATTCGTCGATGCGCAGGCGCTGCTGCGGGCCTTGCGCGCCGACCTGATCGCGCTGCTGCTGCCGGTGTCGCGCCCACTGGTCATCGACCGCGACTGCAAGCCGTTCGTGGTGCTGACCGTCGGCGTCAACGGCGTCGGCAAGACCACCACCATCGGCAAGCTCGCCAAGCGCTTCAAGGACGACGGCCATAGCCTGATGCTCGCCGCCGGCGACACCTTCCGCGCTGCGGCCGTGGCGCAGTTGCAAGCCTGGGGCGAGCGCAACGGCGTCAGCGTCATCGCACAGGGCCAGAACGCAGACGCCGCCTCGGTGGCGTTCGACGCACTGCAAGCTGCCAAGGCACGCGGCACCCAGGTGCTGATCGCCGATACCGCCGGGCGCCTGCACACCCAGACCGGCCTGATGAACGAACTGGGCAAAATCCGCCGCGTGCTCGGCAAGATCGACGCCGCCGCGCCGCACGAGGTGCTGATGGTGATCGACGGCACCACCGGCCAGAACGCGATTTCGCAGTTGCGGCAGTTCCATGCCGCGGTCGGGGTGACTGGCCTGGTGGTGACCAAGCTCGACGGTACTGCCAAGGGTGGCGTGGTGTTCGCGCTGGCGCGCGAGTTCGGCATTCCGATCCGCTACGCCGGCATCGGCGAACGGCCGGAAGATCTGCGCGTGTTCGATCCGGAAGCGTTCGTGGACGCGTTGTTGCCGGAAGCGCTGGGCGGCTGAGTGATCGCTGCCTGCCCGCATCTGCAGCCCTTGTGCGTGCAGGCGCTGCAAGCCGGTTGCCACGTGCGCGACGTGTCGCAGGCGTCGCGGGCCAGGCGCATGGTGGCGTTCTCCCAGCCCTTGCCCGCCGCCCTGCGCAACCAGGGCCGCCGCAATCCCGACCTGGCTTACTACCGCGTCCCAGCCAGCCCGCATTGGCCAGGCGACGAAGGCTTCTTCTGCGAACCTTGCCTGGTTGGCCTCACCTTTCCGCTGCACTGACCCGCTGCACGCCAGCGGCTGCCCGCTGGCCACTGCGCCCGCCCCTTCGCCAGCAGACCGTATGCCCGCCGACCGCCCCGTTTCCACTGCCGACCGCTTCGTCGATCCCCTGCTGCACTGGTTCGACGGTCATGGCCGCCACGACCTGCCCTGGCAGCATCCGCGCGCGCCGTATCGCGTGTGGCTGTCGGAGATCATGCTGCAACAGACCCAGGTTGCGGTGGTCATTCCGTATTTCCAGAAATTCATCGCCCGCTTTCCCACCCTGGCCGACCTGGCCACCGCCGACAACGATGCGGTGATGGCGCACTGGGCCGGGCTGGGCTACTACGCACGCGCACGCAATCTGCATGCGGCCGCCAAACGCTGCGTGGAGCTGCATGGCGGCGACTTGCCGCGCGACTTCGATGCCCTGCTCGCGCTGCCCGGCATCGGCCGCAGCACGGCCGGCGCGATCCTCAGCCAGGCCTGGAACGATCGCTTCGCCATCATGGACGGCAACGTCAAGCGCGTGCTGACCCGCGTCCACGGCATCGCCGGGTATCCCGGCTTGCCGGCGGTCGAAAAACAGCTCTGGCAGTTGGCCGAGGCGCATGTCGCTCAGGTGCCCGCGGGGCGCATGGCCGATTACACCCAGGCGCAGATGGATTTCGGGGCCACCCTGTGCACGCGTGCCCGGCCTGCCTGCGTGCTCTGCCCGCTGCAGGAGCGTTGCGTGGCGCGCCGCGACGGATTGGTGGAAGCACTGCCCACGCCCAAGCCCGGCAAGCAACTGCCCGAGCGCGAAGCCAGCGCGCTGCTGCTGGAAAACGCCGATGGCGCGCTGTTGCTGCAGCGGCGACCGCCGACCGGCATCTGGGCCGGCCTGTGGACGCTGCCGCAGGCCGATACCGACAGTGCGTTGCAGGCCTGGTTCGATGCCAATGTCGATGGGCACTACGATCGCGCCGAACCGCTGCCGCCCATCGTGCACACCTTCAGCCATTACCGCCTGCACCTGCAGCCACTGCGTTTGCGCAAGGTCGCGTTGCGTGCGGGCGTGCGCGACAATGACGCGCTGCGCTGGGTCGCCCGCGCCGATCTCGCAACGCTGGGCCTGCCCGCCCCCATTCGTAAACTGCTCGACGCGCTATAGCGCGCACTGACGAGGAAGCCGCATGTCCCGCACCGTGTTCTGCCAGTACCAGCAATGCGATACCGACGGCCTGGACTTCGTGCCGTATCCGGGCGAACTCGGCCAACGGATCTTCGCGCAGATCGGCAAGGCCGGTTGGCAGGCCTGGCTGGCACACCAAACCATGCTGATCAACGAGAATCGTCTATCGCCGCGCGATCCCAAGCACCGCGCTTTCCTGGAGGCCGAACTGCAGAAGTTTCTGTTCGAGCGCACTGCGGACAAGCCGCAGGGCTATGTCTCCCCAGGCGAGCAAGACTAGAGCGTGTTATTCACGTTCTAAGCGCAGCCAACAAAACGGCGAGGTTACTGCCATGCCGGCGCAGCCGGTGCCCGGACTCCTCACGGAGCCCGCGCAGACTCCGGTTCCTGTGCGCCGCACCCACCTGCCGGCGACATTCAATTCAGCAACCTCAGTCGCCATCTTCGCTCCGACGCTCCCGCAGGCTGACTGCACGTCGCTGTTGTTCGGCCTGGCGGATCGCCTTGGCATCCAGCGGCCGGATCGTCTCGATCCGACACGGCAAGCGCACCACCGTCGGCCGCCCCAACACGATGACATCGTCCAGACGCGCGCTTACCTGGCCGAACCGCTGGGTCACCGCGATGGCCTGCGCATATGGCAGCTCCGGGCAATTGCCGCGCAATTCCAGCAGATAGGCCTCGTTAGGACGGGTCCAGACCGCCAGCGCGCTGTCGCCCAGCGCGGTCCAACCGGTCAATGTCCCCTGGTAGCGAAACGCCTTCACCGGCTCGCCCGCCTGCGTGCGGTACAGCTGCGCGCGCTCGACATCGGAGAGACGCACGCTCGCGCAGGCCGTCAACAGCACCAGGACACAGAGCACAACACCAGCGCATTTGAACATGGGCCACCTCGCCGTCATGTCCCTGATCCTGCGCCCGGTGCCGTCGTCCGCATCTGAACGCCCGGCAGCCGCGGGCGCGCGCGCTCACTTGCCGCTGACACAGGGGCCACCGCATGCGCACCATGAAGGCTGCGCCAGCCTGGCCGGCATCACAGCTGACCGACCGGCGACTCAGCCGACGCCGGTTGGCCCATCCAGCAGGATACGCATGCGCTTGAGCAATTCCTTCTGCGTGTACGGCTTGGTGACCACATCGAACTCTGCCCCGCCGGCATCGGTGCGCTGGATGCTCGCGTCGGCGTAGCCGGTGGTCAACAACACCTTGATCTTCGGCAGCATCCGTCGCGCTTCGCGCGCCAGTACCACTCCATTCATGCCTCCGGGCATGATCAGGTCGGTGAACACCGCATCCACGTCGGCGTGTTGCGCCAGCAGATCGAGCGCCTCGCGCCCGCTCGATGCCGACAAGGTGCGATAGCCAGCGCCCTCCAGGAACATCTTCGCCACCACCGCCACGTCTTCCTTGTCTTCCACGACCAGGATGGTTTCGTTGCCGCCTTTGTCCATCGCACGGTTCTTGTTCCCCGGCAGCGTGTTCTCGTACTTGTCCGAGGCCGGGAAGTACAACCGCACGGTCGTGCCCTCGCCGACTTCGCTATAGATGCGCACCGTACCGCCAGACTGCTTGACGAAGCCATAGACCATCGACAGCCCCAGACCGGTTCCCTGCCCCTCTTCCTTGGTGGTGAAGAACGGTTCCATCACCCGGCTCACCACCTCCGGCGGCATGCCCGAGCCGGTATCGCTGACCGCGATGCTGACGTAGCGCCCAGGCGCAAGCTGGTGATACAGCGCCAGATCGTTGCTGGTGATCTCCACGTTCTGGGTCTGCACCAGCACTTCCTTGCGCTCGGCATGGGCCATCGCATCGCGTGCATTGATCAACACGTTCAACAGCGCCACTTCCGCCTGGGTGGGATCGATCTGGCAGTTCCACAGCCCCTCTTCCAGCGATTGCCGCAGCGTGATGCCACCTCCCAGCGCGCGCTCGGCCATATTGTTCATGCCCGCGACCAGCCCGTTGAGGTTGACCACGCGGCCCCGCAACTTCTGCTTGCGCGAGAACGCCAGCAATTGCTGGGTCAGCGTGGCAGCCCTCGCAGCGGCCGCTGCCGCATGCTCGGCGCTGGTTGCGATCCGTGTGCTGCTGCCATCCTTGGAGACCAGCATCTGGATCATTTCCAGATGGCCGGACATCACCTGCAGGAGATTATTGAAATCGTGCGCGATACCGCCGGTCAGCTGCCCCAGCGCCTCCATTTTTTGCGCCTGGCGCAGTGCATCCTCGGCATCGCGGCGGCGGCTGACATCCAGCTGCGACCCGAAGAAATAGATCAGATTCCCTTCATCGTCGAACACCGGCGAGACGAACAAGGCATTCCAGAAGCTTGAACCGTCCTTGCGGTAGTTCAGCACCTCGGTCGCGAACTCGCGACGGTGTTCGATGGCCTCGCGTACTTCCGCCACGCTCTGGCGATCGGTCTCCGGCCCCTGCAGGAAGCGACAGTTATTGCCGATGATTTCTTCGGCCGAATAGCCGGTCATCTCGAGAAACGCCCGATTGGCGAACACGATGGGATTGTCGGGCAGGTGCGGATCGGTCACCGTCATCGGCATGCGCGTGGTCTCCACGGCGGCGAAAAAGATATCGGCGCGATGGGACTGATTGCGCAGGCGTTGGTATTGATCGAAAGGCGGCTGATGTGGCGCACCGTCACCGGACTGGTTCAAAATCGTCTCCCGCGGGCCTGTTCCCGCGAAGTCAGTTTAGCCAGCGCCGGTGAGGCCATTGTCATCGCGCATTCCATCGCGACCGCGGCGTTCTCCCGTCCACACGCCAGACATTCGTCCCGGCTGCACCTGGCGCCAAACCGATCGAACGCATGGGGAGGTGTCGGGGGCAGCGTAGAGAGAGAGGGGCGAATGCCCGCGCTGCAATGCTTGAAAATGGTGGCCGAGGACGGAATCGAACCGCCGACACGGGGATTTTCAATCCCCTGCTCTACCAACTGAGCTACTCGGCCACTGCCGCAACAAACTACCTGCGTTGCGAGGACGCGCATCATAACGACCACGCGCCCTTTGGGCAAGCCTTGGCCAGGCTTTTTGTTGGGATGGCCGCCAGCGTCGGGTTTCTTGCGCCCGTTCACGCCACCGCATGCCCGCTGTGGCCTAGCCTGCGCGCGTCCGTCCGGGAGAGTCGCATGCGCCTTCGCCACCTGCTGTTCGTGTTGCTGTCGTTGCTGCCCTTGCCCGGCGTCGCGCTGGTACAGAGCCCGGTACGGGCAGTACCGCAATTGGATGTCTCGCGCTACGCCGGGCAATGGCACGAGATCGCCCACCTGCCGGTGTCGTTCCAGAAGAAGTGCCGCGGCGACATCACCGCCAGCTACACGCTGCGCGACGATGGCCTGATCGGCGTGCGCAACAGTTGCCGCACCGGCGACGGTACGCTGGCCGCGGCCGACGGCGTCGCGCGTCCGGTGCCAGGGCAACCAGGCCAGCTGCAGGTGCGCTTCGCGCCGGATTGGCTGGCGTGGCTGCCCTGGGTCTGGGCCGACTATTGGGTGATCGCGCTGGACCCGGACTATCAATGGGCGCTGGTCGGCGAACCCAGCCGCAAGTATCTGTGGATCCTGTCGCGCTCGCCGCAGATGGAGCGTGCACAGTTCGAGCAGATCAAGGCGCACGCCAGCCGCATGGGCTACGACCTGTCCGCCTTGATCGTCGCCGCACCGCTGCAGTGACCGCCCGCGCAGCTACCGGCAACGACCGTACTGCGTAGTATTCTTGGCGCCGCCAGATCCGCCAAGGAACCCGTCCATGCGTCATCGCCTCCACCTTCTGCTCGTCCTGCTGGCCTGTGGACTGTTGTTGAGCGCCTGCGGCGGTGGCCCGGTACGCCGGGTGTCGGAGCCGGCCGCCAGCATCCAGCAACTGAGCGTGCGTGCCGATGGCGCCTGGGCGGTCGAGCTGCGGCTGCAGAACTACAGCAGTATCCCGATGCAGTTCGAACGGGTGAGCTTGCAGATCCTCAGCGGCGAGTCGCTGGTCGGTGCGGTGGACCAGACCGTCGGCATCTCGATCGGGCCGGAGACGGCCGACGTGGTCTCGGTCACCGTGCAACCGACCTCGCTGGGCCGACTGACCGTGGCCGACGTGCTGGCCAGCGGCCGCTCGCTGCCCTACGCGCTCAAAGGCGCCGTGTGGGCAACGCCGCAGGACAAGAAACAGCGCGACTTCGCCATCGACGCGCGCAATACGCTCAGCCCCGCACCCGGCCTGCCCGGCGTGCTGCGCTGACACCGCCCTTCCTCGATCCGCAGGAGCTCGCATGAGCAGCTACACCGCCCCCGTGACCGATTTCCGTTTTGCCCTGCATGACGTGCTGGGTGCAGAAGCGCTGTTCGCCCGGCTCGGCTACGACCAGGCCAGCGCCGACATCATCGACGCCGTGCTCGAAGAGGCTGGCCGCTTCACCGCGCAGGTGCTGGCGCCGTTGAACAGCGTCGGCGACGAAATCGGCTGCGTACTCGATAAGAGCAACCACGCAGTCACCACCCCGCCGGGCTTCCGCGAGGCCTACGCACAGTACGTCGAAGGCGGCTGGACCGGCCTCACCGCCGAATCCCAATTCGGCGGCCAAGGCATGCCGCATGCGCTCGGTGTGCCGTTGAGCGAAATGATCTATGCGGCCAACCTGGCCTGGGGCAACTTCCCCTTACTGTCGCACGGTGCCATGGAAGCCCTGCGCCAGCACGGCGAGTCGTGGCAGCAGGAGGTCTTCCTCAAGCCGCTGGTCGAGGGCCGCTGGACCGGCACCATGTGCCTGACCGAACCGCACTGCGGCACCGACCTGGGCTTGTTGAAGACCCGCGCCGAACCCAATGCCGACGGCAGCTACGCCATCAGCGGCACCAAGATCTTCATCACCGCCGGCGAGCACGACCTCACCGACAACATCGTGCACCTGGTGCTGGCCAAGCTGCCGGACGCACCGGCCGGCGCCAAGGGCATTTCGCTGTTCGTCACCCCCAAGTTCAAGGTGGACCGCGATGGCACGGTGGGCGAGCGCAACGCGCTGCAGTGCGGGTCGATCGAGCACAAGATGGGCATCAAGGGCTCGGTCACCTGCGTGATGAATTTCGAGGGCGCGCAAGGCTATCTGGTCGGTCAGCCGCACAAGGGCCTGCAAGCGATGTTCACCATGATGAACACCGCGCGCCTGGGCGTTGGCCTGCAAGGCGTGGGACTGTCCGAGCGGGCCTACCAGAACGCCTTGCGCTACGCGCGCGAGCGACTGCAATCGCGTGCGCTCAGCGGCCCCAAGGCCCCGGACAAGCCGGCCGACCCGATCATCGTGCACGCCGACGTGCGCCGCATGCTGCTGACCATCAAGGCGCTGACCGAAGGCAGTCGGCTGCTGGCCCTGCATGCGGCCAGCCTGGTCGACGTCGCCCATCGCGGCGCCAGCGAACAGGAGCGCGCCGATGCCGACACGCTGGTGAGCTTCCTCACCCCGATCTCCAAGGCCTGCCAGACCGAGTGGTCGATCGAGAACACCTACCATGCGCTGCAGTGCTTCGGCGGCCACGGCTATATCCACGAATACGGCATGGAACAGCTGGCCCGCGACGCACGCATCACCACCATCTACGAAGGCACGACCGGTATCCAGGCGCTGGACCTGATCGGCCGCAAGACCGCCGCCAGCCAGGCCGCCGGCCTGAAGCTGTTCCTGGCCGACGTCGAACGTTTCGCCAAGGCGCAGGAAGGCAACGCCGCCCTGGCCGAGTTCCTCGTGCCCTTGCGCGACAAGGCCAGCGAGTGGGCCATGCTGACCCGCGACGTACTGGACCGCGCGCCCCGCAATCCCGACGAGCTGGGCGCGGCCAGCTACGACTATCTGTTTTATTCAGGCTATGTCGTTCTGGCCTATTGGTGGGCACGCGCGGTGGCAGCGGCGGACGCCTCCAGCCATGGCGAAGACTTCAAGCGCGCCAAGCGCGAGACCGCGCGCTTCTACTTCGCGCGCATCCTGCCACGCACCCTGACCCACGCGGCGGCCGTCCGCAGCGGTGCCGCGCCGCTGATGACGCTGGACGCCGCGCTGTTCGGCGCACCGTGACCCTCCCGCTGCGGGCAGCAAACGCACGGCCCACTGCCCGCGGCGCGATCTAGCGCAGGTCCGATGCCTGGCCATCGGACCCGGTCTGGGCACCGGCGGCAGAGCCTGTGCAGGCCTGGCCAGGCTCCAAGGCGTTGCCGGCACGACGCATCTGGTCGCACGCCGACACTTGCGATACACAAACTGTCAACGATCGGGTATAAGCTGTTTTCCCGATGGAGACAGACACGCACGTAGGTGGTGTGATCGTCCCCGGAGGCATCACTGCTCCGGTCGCGGGCATCGCTGTCGCCATTCCCTCGCCTCTTCCCAGCGTGCGGCTGTTGTCGCTTGATGCGCATGGCCGCGTGCTCGACTGGATCAACTGGCAGGACGCCGCCTGCCTGTATGCCCGCGACGCGGTGTCGTGGACGCTGGGCGAACCCTGCATGCAGATTCATGGCGGCATCTCGCGCCGTACCGGCGAACGCAGCCTGTTGGAGCTGCATCCGATCATCGCCGCCCGCGGGCATGCGCGCTCGCGGGCGCTGGACCCCACGCCCACGCTGAGCAATACGGCGCTGTTCGCGCGCGATTCGCAGCTGTGCCTTTACTGCGGCGAGCACTTCAGCCGCCCGCACCTGACCCGCGACCACGTGGTGCCGGTGTCCAAGGGCGGCCGCGACATCTGGGAAAACGTGGTGACCGCCTGTTTCCAGTGCAACTCGCGCAAGGCCAATCGCACGCCGCAGCAGGCGCACATGCCGCTGCTGGCGGTGCCATACCGGCCCAGCTGGATCGAGCACCTGATCCTGTCCAATCGCAACATCCTGTCCGACCAGATGGCCTTCCTCAAGGCGCAGCTGCCCAAGCGCTCCAAGCTCTCGCGCTGAGCGACGGCAAGCCGCCGCGACCGCGCGCGCTGCCTGCGACAGATCGACGCACCCTGCCCATGGTGCTGCGCCGCCCTTGCGGCGCGTGGCGCTGCGCCCTCACTTCGCACTGACGCATGAACCGGTTTGCTTGCCGGGCCTTCGGATGGGGAGGACAATATGGGCTCAGCACATTGACACGATGATGATCGACTCCACCCGCTATCCGCGCCTGTCGCGCATCCAGACCCCCGACGACCTGCGCCGCTTCGATGAAGCCGACCTGACGGCCGTCGCTTCGGAATTGCGCTCCTATCTGATCGAATCGGTGGGCAAGAGCGGCGGCCACTTCGCTGCCGGGCTGGGCGTCATCGAACTCACCGTCGCCCTGCACTATCTCTACCAGACCCCGGTCGACCAACTAGTGTGGGACGTCGGGCATCAGACCTACCCGCACAAGATCCTGACCGGCCGCCGCGACCAGATCCACACGGTCAAGCAGAAGGACGGCGTCGCGCCGTTTCCCAAGCGCGAGGAAAGCGTCTACGACACCTTTGGTGTCGGCCATTCGTCGACCTCGATCTCCGCCGCACTGGGCATGGCGATCGCCGCCCAGCGCAACGGCGATGAGCGCAAGGTGGTGGCGGTGATCGGCGATGGCGCGATGACGGCCGGCATGGTCTACGAGGCGCTCAACCACGCCGGCGGCATGGACCCGGAACCCAACCTGCTGGTGATCCTCAACGACAACCGCATGTCGATCTCCGAGGCGGTGGGCGGGCTGACCAAGATGCTCGGTCGTGCCAGCGGCAGCCGCACCCTCAATGCCATCCGCGAGGGCGGCAAGAAGATCCTCGGCGACAAGAAGAACAACCCGACCGCGCGCTTCGTGCGCCGTTGGGAAGAACACTGGAAGGGCATGTTCGTGCCATCCACCCTGTTCGAGGAAATGGGCTTCCATTACACCGGCCCGATCGATGGCCACGACTTGCCCGGTCTGATCGGTGCGCTGAAGACCTTGAAGACGCTCAAGGGCCCACAGCTGCTGCACGTCATTACCACCAAGGGCAAGGGCTATGAACTGGCCGAGGGCGACCAGATCGGTTACCACGCGGTCGGTCCGTTCGACCCCAGCAAGGGGCTGGTGACCAAGGCCGGCGCCAAGAAGCCCACCTACACCGATGTCTTCAGCGACTGGATCTGCGACATGGCCGCCGCCGAACCGGCGCTGCTGGCGATCACCCCGGCAATGCGCGAGGGATCGGGCCTGGTCCGCTTCAGCAAGGACTATCCGCAGCGCTACTTCGACGTCGCGATCGCCGAGCAGCACGCAGTGACGCTGGCCGCCGGCATGGCCACCCAGGGCGCCAAACCGGTGGTGGCGATCTATTCCACCTTCCTGCAGCGCGGCTACGACCAGTTGGTCCATGACGTGGCTGTGCAGCAGTTGGATGTGCTGTTCGCGATCGATCGCGGCGGCGTGGTCGGCCCGGACGGCGCCACCCATGCCGGCAACCTGGATCTGAGCTTCCTGCGCTGCGTGCCGCACATGGTGGTGATGGCGCCGGCCGACGAGGCCGAGTGCCGGCAGATGCTGACCACCGGCCTGCGGCATGCCGGCCCGGCCGCGGTGCGCTATCCGCGCGGCACTGGACCGGGAATCGCGCCCGGTAGCGCGCTGGAGACCTTGCCGATCGGCAAGGCGCAGCTGCGCCGCCATGGCCAGCGCATCGCCCTGCTCGCCTTCGGCGCGACCCTCGGTGCCGCCGAGGCCGTCGGCCAGGCACTGGGCCTGACCGTGGTCAACATGCGTTTCGTCAAACCGCTGGACAAGGCCTTGTTGCTGGAACTGGCACGCAACCACGAAGGCATGGTCACCATCGAGGACAACGTGGTCGCCGGTGGCGCCGGCTCGGGCGTGGCCGAATTGCTCAATGCCGAGGCGGTGGTCATGCCGATGTTGCACCTCGGCCTGCCCGATAGCTTCCAGCACCACGCCAGCCGTGAGGATCTGCTGGCCGAAGCCGGCATCGATCAAGCCGGCATCCAGGCCGCGGTGCTCAAGCGTTGGCCACAATTGGCCGGCAGCCCGCTTCCCGCACTCAACGCCGCCGCTGGCTGAGTACGGCACCGGAGGGCTACTGCAGCGACGCGACATGGCGTCGTTGCAGGGGTTTAACGTCGGCTGCCTGGTCCATTGCGTGCCGTCAGTCGTATGCGTGCTTCAGCGCGTGGACGTCATTGCGGCGCGCGTCGCCGGCATGGCTCTGTCTGTGGCAAGCCAACGAGTAGCTCACGGTGCTTCGACGGCGTAGCCCAGCGCCTGCAAGCGCGCCACATAGCCATCCGGCGCAGTCAAACGGCTGATGGGCAACACCGCGAAGGTACTGCGGTTGCGTTGCAGCGCACCGGTGGCGATGGCGAGCCAGTGTTCGCGCATGCGGCGGTCAAGATCGTCGATCCCACGTTTCCTGATCGCTTCGGAGCTGGCAATCGCTTGCATGCAGGCAGCCTGCGGATCTTCGCGCGGCAACTGGCGCAGGGTGTCGATGTCGCCGACCGACCAGGCATTGGCGCGCTCGACCATGGTGGGAAGATCGCGTTCCACCGCCGCCAGGATGCTGCGGAAACAGCCGACATCGTCCATGCCGCCGGCGCGGAACTCCTTCAGCGCCTGCCGCGGGTCCTTGATCGTGTAATCCAGCGCCGTGGATGTCGGCTTGAGACCTGCGCGTTTGGCCGCCCGTTCCACCACCGGCCAGACCACTGGCGAACGCGCCAGACCGGATCGTTTGACGGCCGCCTCGTACAACTCCCCGGCAGCCACCATCGGGCGCTTGCGTTCCACGCCCCCATCGCGACCGATGTAACGCGCCTTGGCGACCAGCCAACGCGCATACACGTCGGCCGGCAGGATCTCGCGCAGTTCGCGCCCATCCTCGTTCTTCATCGCCTTCATCGCCGAAGGCAGCAAGGTCAGCTTGCCGAAGAAGCCGATGTCCGCATCCAACTTGACGCTGGGCGCCTCCAAGACCTGCTGCGACCGGCCAATGATGGCCTCCACCTCGGCGGACTGCCATTGCAGCCGCTTTGGCAGAGGCGACACGGTGCCCAGGATCCACAACACGTGATCGCCCTTGCTGACCTTCCACAGGCCTGGTCCTGGCTGCACGCCACGCACGACCATCGCCTCCAGGTCGACCACTGGCGGTGGCGCAGTGACGGCCGAAGGTGGAGTCTCCCCGGCAGTGGCCATCAGCGCGACCAGCATCAAACCGGCTCCGCAAAGCACTCCCCTGTATCGCATCACACACGCTCCCTGTTTGACGCGCACACTATGCCAAGCGGACCGCCGCTGCGTTAGGGAAGCGTTTGCCGCCAGCGGCGTCGCCTCAGCGCGGAGCGAGCGCTGCCAGATGCGCGGCCAGCGGGGATTGCGGGTCGAGCAGCATGAACCCTTCCCAGACGAAGCCTGGCGACACCGTACAGCCCACCAGGGTGAAATCGCCCAGCGAGCGGGCCGCCTGCCAGTGCCCGGCAGGCACTACGTGCATCGGCTCGCCGCCACGCTCGGCGGCATCCAGAATCCGGCGGCGCAGCTGCCCGGAGACCTCATCGTAGAGCGACAGTTCGAGCGCCGCACCCTGCTGCCAATGCCAGCTTTCTTCCGCGTCGACCCGATGCCAGGCACTGCATTCGCCCGCAGCGAGCAGGAAGCGGATTGCGGTCAATGCCGGGCGCAGACGAACGCCGTCGCTGACCTGGTGGGTGGATGCATAGATCCGTCGGAAGTGCCCACCCTCCGGATGGGGAGAGAGCTCAAGCGAGCGAATCAGGTCGGCGGCAATCGGATGCATGCCGTCATCCTAGAACGTGTCAGATGCAGGGAGACAGTCCGTGAGACTGCGCCGACACGCTTGCGTCGTCGCGCTTCCGGCCACTGGCTTGTCCCCTGGCCGTCTTCGGCGCCGGGCGTCCCGCACTGCGTCAGGACAGATGCTTTCCCGCACGCAGGCAGGTGCGGAAGAACACCAACAAGTCCCAGCTATACCGCTTGAACAGGCGACGCGGCTCGCGCAGCAAGCGGTACATCCACTCCATGTGCAGGCGCCGCACCCACTGCGGCGCCCGCTGCGCGGTACCGGACAGGAAATCCAACAAGGCACCGACGCCGAACACCAACGGCACCTGCAGCGCCTGGCTATGATCGAGAATCCAACGCTCCTGCAAGGGATTGCCGAACGCGACCAGCAGGACATCCGCACCGGACTGGTTGATCCGCTCGCTCAAGCCTTCGCCGGCGGCAGCGAATTCGCCGTAACCATCGCACAGGCCGACCACTTGCTGCCCCAGCGTCTCGGTCAAGGTCTTGGCCGCCGTCTGCGCCACACCAGGGCGCCCGCCCAACAAGAAGAACTTCAGCGGCTGGGCGGCCTCGCGGCACAGATAAGGGATCAGATCGGTGCCGTTGAGGTTGCCTGCAAAGCGCCGCCCATGGATCAGACGCGCCGCTAGATCCATACCGATGCCGTCGTTGACGATGCGCACGCTCGGCTCACGCATCCGCTGGCGCAAACCCTGGCACTGCACGATGAAGTTGGTATTGGCGAAGAACACCCGCCGCCGCTGGCCAGCGGCCAAGGCGTGGAACAGCTCCAGTGCAAACACGTCCTGCGTCGTGGACAGCACCGGCATGCCTCCCAGCGGAATGATCACGCCCTGCGGCGGCGGCGTCACCGTGATCTCGGCTGTGCCGGTATGCGCTTGCTGACCGTGCATGGCCACCTCACCAAAGATCGTAGGGGAAGGCCGCCAACAATCCGGCCTGCAGGCGGGCGAGGTCGAAATCGCCGTTGCCACCCAGGGCAAGGCACTCTTCCACACTGTGTCCGGCATGCCACTGCTGACGACCAGTGCCGAAATAATAGTCGTCGTACTTGAAGCGGTCCTCGCCATTGCCCCAGTCCAGATAGACCGCTGGGATGCCATAGGCTTCGGCCAGGATCAGCCCGTGCAGCGAGCTGCTGATCACCAGCTCGGCACCGAGCAAGGCACTCATGAAGGTCGCAGGCTTGACGTTGGGGAACACCAGGTGGTCGGCGAAGGCGCTGTACTTTTCTACCGGCTCATTGAAATGCGGAACGATGGCGAACGGTCGCTTCTCGATCGGCCCCAGCGCATCGGCCGGGAAGAAGCGCGGCGTGAGCAGGCCCGGATCGCCATAGACCTCGGGCACGGCAATGCCGCGATCGAGCAGGAACTGACGGGTCTTCGGCCCACGCACCGCGCGGACATCGAGCGTGCTGAAGGTGTTGCGCTCGGACGGAATCTTACCGTTGATGCCACTGCCCCAGACGGTATCTCCGTCCTTGGCGAAGTGCAGCACCGAACCGATCGCGATCAGCTTCTTGCTCAGATCGCGCTTTTCGATCAGCGTCTTGTCCTGCATCGACAACACACATGACACGATCACCTTGGACAGGTGATCGCCCATGTTGACTCCCTTGTTTTTCGGCTGCCACCAGAACAGTGCGCGTCGTTCGGCATGTTCTATCCATTTCTGCAGCAAGGCGTTGGCCATAACAAGAGGTCTCCTTCAAAGCAATGAGCGCGCCGATCAAGGCGCAAATGCGGTCTCCGCGGGCGCAGCCATGGCTGCGCCACGCTGCTGGGGGTACAGACGGGTTTCGGGATAGGCGGCAGGATCCAGTACGCGGTCGGTGGTGTCGGACCAATTCAGGCACTGTCGATAACGCACACGCGGCGCCTCCAAGGCGCGCCCGATGGCGGCAACGATCGAATCGGCATCGCCCGGCGTGTAGCCGAAGCGCGACTGGTACGGCCCAACGACGACATTGGGGCACACCGCCGGCAACCCAAAGAAATCGTACTGCAGCAGTTTCATCGAGCTGTCGGCCAAGTAGACCGGCACCTGCTCGGACGCATACGGCGCAATGCCAAAGCGTGCATGCTTGATGTATGCAATCGTCTCGGCATGCTTCATCTCGCCATAGACCACCACATTGTCGCCGTAACCGGGATGGCGCCCCATCCCCGAGCCGATGACATGAAAGGTCACCTGCGGGAAGGCCTTGCTGGCGACAACGAAGAACTCCGGATCGAACAGCATCGAACCGACCGCCACCGCGTGAATACCTTCGCCATACGGCGACGGATCGCCAAGTTGATCCAGGTTGTGATCCACCCCGTGGCCGACGTGATAGACATTGTCGCGACTGGCCACCTCGGCCGCCATCGCCGGGGATACCAGCGCGATGACATCGAGCATCGGCGCGACGCGGTCGAACTCGCGCTCGATATAGGAGGCGACATTGATCGTGCTCAAGCCGTCGGACGCGCGATAGACCAGCTTCGCCTTCGGATTGACGCGCTTGGCCAGCTCAATGAACGCAACCGCGATGCCACTCTCGATCACGATCACATCGGCCTCGCGCATCCAGTCGAGCAACTGCCGCGGCGGATGCGCCGCGTACCAACGGAACATCAGATCCTCGACCGGACGCAACCAGGCGCGCCGCGTATTGAACGGATGCACGGTGGTCCGCCACAGGAAGCAATCCACGCCCTTGTGCGACACCACGGTATTGGCGGTGTGATCCAGCGGCAGTCGCATGTCGCCCTTCATGCGCGACAGCCGGCTATAGCGCAACGAGAAGAAGCGCGTGGTACCACGCAACGCCAGCTGATCGGTGATGAAATGGATATTGGCGCGGCGCGGCGTCCGGTAATCGTGCGCGGACAAGACCAGATAGCAAGGCCGACGGATGCCGGTGGCAGGGGCAGCAGACGTATCGCTCATGTGCCGAGTCCTATGACGTATGAAGGAAAGCATGCCCGAAGGCAGGCGAAGACCATGTGGTGCTCACCGCCGTGCCCGCGCCTGCATCAGCAGCTTGCGGATGCTGATGATGGACACGACGTCGCGACGGAATGCCGGCCACACCAGCAACAACAGGCAACTCAGCGCCATCGCTGCGGCACCGACTCCCAACTGCTCCCACAGCGGACCGCCGATGCGGACTGAAGCGGCGTAGGCGGCCGCGCCCGCAAGACCATAGGCGACGATCGCGCGCATGGCATTGTGGAACAACGGCATGACTGGCACATCGGTAATGCGACCGATCCAGATCAGCGACAACGGCCAGATCAAGAACAGACCGATCGTGTAACCGACCGACACGCCCATGGCGCCCCATTGCGAGCCGGCAAAGATGCAGGCGATCAGCAGGACGCGACCGACCAGGGAGTAGACCAATTGCTCGCGCATCAAGCCCTTGGCGAGGAAGACCCAATAGGTCGCATAGGCCGCGGTCTGGAAGATGCCACCCAGGGTGAGCACCTGAAACAACGGCACCGCGGCCCGCCACTGCTTGCCCAGCACCAGCACGATCAGTGGAAAGGCGAGCGCACAGGCAAACGAGAACAAGGCGACGATCAAATGCACCATCACCGTCTGACCGCGCAGCAGGAAGGCGCTAAACCGTTCGCGGTCGTCCTGCAGCTGCGACAGCACCGGCAAGGCGACACTGGTGGCCGGCGCATTGATCTGGTTCAACGGCATCATCAACAACTGGAATGCGCGGTTGTAGAGACCCAGCGCATCCGGGCCGGTGCGCCACCCGATGATCACCTGACCGACGTTACGGCTGGCATAGCCGAGCAACTGCGCCGCCATCAGGTTCCAACCGAAGCTCATGAAGGCAGCCATCGGCGCATCGCGGCGGTAGCCACGCGGCAGCCAGCGGGCACAGCCAACGGCGATGGCCAAGTTGACCAAGGCCTGCACCACCTGCTGCACCACCAGCGCCCAATAGCCCCACCCCGCCAGCGCAGCGGCGACGGCCGCCACCAGTCCCAGCACCTGGGCGCCGACGTCGCTGAGTGCCACCTGGCCAAAGCGCAGTGCCCGGCTCAGGTGCGCGCGGTATTGCGTGGTCATGCCGTTGAGCAGAAAGGTCAACGCCAGCGCCTGGGAGATCGTCACCAGCGCCGGTTCCTTGTAGAAATTGGCGATCAGGTGGGCCGATGCGAAGACCACGATCGACAACAGCAACCCAATGCCGCTGTTGATCCAGAACAGGTTGTCGCGTTGTTCGCGACTGACATGTTTGGCCTGCACGGCTGCGGCCGACAGACCGAAGTCGCGCAGGATCTCGGCCGCGCCGACGATCGCAGTCACCATTGCCATCAGACCGTAGTCATAAGGCGTCAGCAGGCGCGCCAGCAGCACGATGCCGCCGAACTGCACCACCATCTTGGCCGATTGGCCGATCATCGTGACCGCTGCGCCGCCGGCGGCGCGTGAACCGAGGCTGCGCTGGGGAGGTGGCGGAGCGGATGTCATCGTCGAAGTCTCTACGGTCACAGCGCCGGACCTCCATCCTTGCCGAGCGCTTCCAGATACGTGCGGTAATGCAGCTGGCCAATCCGCGGCCAGTCGCGTTGGGAAAGATCGGGCGCAGCACCACGCTGCGCCGCGCGGACGGTGTCAAGCATGCCGCCCAGCAGCGCCGCATCGAAGTCGCCCTCATAGAGGAAAACCCAGCCTGGCCCGACTTCCTCGGCGATGGCCGCATTCGACTCGCTCCACGGCGCCAGCACCGGCCGCGCCAGCGACAAGGCCAGCAACAAGGTGCCGGAGTTGTGCATCTGCCGATACGGCAGCACCACCAGCTCCGCTTCGCTGACCTCGCGCGCCAGCACAGGCTCCTCCACATAGGCGAGGTGCGCACTGATGCGCGGATCCTCATGGCAGGCCGTCTCCACCAACGTGCGCATTTGCGCGGTGGCCGGGTTGCCGACGATGCGCAGGCTCAAGCGGGGATCGCGTACCTGCTGCATGACGTCGAGCAGCGTCTCAACACCTTTGTATGGGCGAATCAGCCCGAAGTGCAGCAGGCGCCCAGGCACGACGGCGCCCCGCTCCATCGGCGCGAACCAATCACGGTAGTGGCCGTGCAGGATGGTATCGGTGAACGGCGGCCGCGGAGGCGTGGTCGCATTGATGCGGATCCAGCGGCGGGTCAGACGGTCGATCCACCCGAGCAGCGCGCGCTCGCGCCAACCGCGATCCTCGTGCGGCGCCAGATTGTGCAGCGTGCGTACGATCGGTATGCCCGTCAGTTGCAGCTTCAACAGCAACAGGACCGCGCACGCCTGTTTGGCCAACGTCCCCAGCGTGCTGGGGTGACGCAGCAGATACTCCGGCCAATGCAGATGCAAGACGTCGTACCGCGACAACAGCGCCTCGCGCATCGAGAAGAAGCGCACGCTCACCGCATCGGGCAAGGCATCGTACAACTGGGTGAGATACGGATTGGTGTTGCTGCCTGGGCGCTCGGTAGAGAACAGCACGGTGATCGGCGGGCGGGCGCCACTCGGCGCGACCGGAGCGGAGGTCACTGCGCTCATCGCACCACCTGACCCGCCGGACGCACGCTTCCCAACGCCGCGTGATACTCGTCGACATAGCGGCCGACCACGTGTCGCCAGTCATACCGGCCGACGTAGGCCATCGCTGCCGCACGACGCGCGGCGAAATCCTGGTCGGCCTGCAGCGCCAGCGCCTGCACCTGCTCGGCCGCTGCCTCGATGCGCTCGCGATTGACGATGACGCCTTGCCTGGACTCGCCCGCCAGCCGCACGAACGGCGGGATATCGCTGAGAATCGGAATCAGCCCAGCGCTCATGGCTTCGACGGCGGCGATGCCGAAGCCCTCGTGGCGCGACAGGCAGACGAAGAACTGGGCCTGCCGCATCAATGCGCGCAGGGCTTCCTCGGACGGCGACATGTGCAAGGTGACCTTATCCTGCAATCCTCGCGCAGCGATCTCCTTGCGTAGGTCGGCCTCGTTCAGATCGTACTCGCGTCCGGCGATGATCAACTGCCATTGCGGATCGCGCACCAGCGCCGCCTGCAGAAGGTCCAAGGTTTCGACCAGCCCCTTGTTCACCGACCAGCGCCCGAAGTACAGCATGGTCCGGCCAGGTGACTGCGCCCCCTGGCCGGCATATTTCTCCACATCCACGCCATTCTCGATCACCCGCAGGCGCGAGGGCGCAACCACCTTGGCAAACAGCTGGCCATCGTTTTCGCTGGTGGCAATCACTCGCGCATAGGCGAGCGCGGAGGTGCGGGTCAGTGTCTGGAACCAGATCTGCTTCATGCGTGACGCATAAGCGGTATGGAAGAACCCGCCATGCGTGGATACCACCATCGGCTTACGGTGCAGCGGCTTGGTCAATGCCAGATAGTCGTAGAAGAAATCGATGCCATGCAGGTGCACCAGATCGGCCGAACGGATCGCAGCGAGCACAGATGGTGCAAATGGGTAGCGTGACGATCCGCGATATCCGATCCGACGGATCGGAAGGCCACGATAAGTTTCCTCGGCGGCCAGCTGCGCGGTCGGATTGGTAAAAACACGGTCCAGGGTGACGACCTCGACCGAGTCGTCACTGGTCGCCTGGTGCTGACGCGCCACGTTCAGCACGACCTCCTCCATTCCGCCAATCGAAGGATGGAACTGGCGGACCACATGCACCACTTTCATTACGTCACTCTCCTGTACCGGCGCCGTGCAAATCGCGATTGCGTCGACCGATGCCGCGGCCACTTCGGCGCGGACGCTGCAATCCCAGCATCCACGGCGCAACGCGGATCAACACTGCGCGCATCGGCACGCTGGCGAGGATGGCGACCGCACACAAGCCCATTGCCCACCCGGGCGTTCCGATCAAGTGACGATCGATCAATCCGGTCCGGGTCACAACGCTGGTCACCACCAGAAACACCAGGGTGTGCGTGCACAGGATCAACAAGGTGTTGCTGCCGATCCACTGCAACCAGCGCCATTGCTGGACCAAGTAGGCCACACACAGTGTCAACCCGGTGCCAAGCAGGCTGACCAGCAGGAACAGCGCGACCGAGTGCCCAAACTGCAGGTTGTTGACATCGACCTGCCCGTTCATCGACGCCAGCACCGCCCAACACACGGCGAACACCGGCAGAGCGACGATCCAGAACACAGGCTTGCTCTGCAATGGCGCCGCGTGGGTCGACAACCAGGCGCCGACGGCAATGAAGAACAGCGCCACCGGCAGTACATCCAGTGCGAGTGGCAACCGCAGATGCAGGGCCGGAAACCAGGCGCACCATGCCAGCGCAACTGGCAGGCTCACCGCGGCAGCAGCGGCAACACCCAAGCGCGTGCGCAGCGCCAGGTACCCCAGCGTGGCAACGAACAGCGCTGGCAGGAACCACAGCGCCGGCAGCACGTAGAGACTGGAGCCGTTGGCCCACACTACCCCCAGCAAGGGATGCCACCACGCATGGCCGTTCCACTGCTGCGCAGCGCCGTTGACGAATGCTGTCAGCATCCAATAGGCGTAGGCCACCAGAAAAAACGCCAGATACGGCACCAGCAGCGTCCTTGCCAACTTCGCCAAGGTTGCGCCATTGAGCGAGCGGCGCCCGAAGCGCTCGCTGACCCAGCCGGACAACAGGAAGAACAGCGGCACATGAAAGCTGTAGGCGAACAATTTGTAGGCCGGCGGCATGCCACTGGCATGCCCCAACGCCACCAGCACGATGGCCAGCGCCTTGGCAACGTCGATTTGCAGATCGCGCGACGCCACAGGCACGCTGCCGACGGCAGCTTCAGCCACATGACGATCCACGCCCACGCTGGCCGATATGCCGCTCATGCCGTCACCGGGCGTGCGCCGATCGCCCAGGGCGCGAAGTGCTGAAAGAACCACTGCATCGGCACACAGGCAGCCAGCGCGAATGCCGTCACGAACACGGCCCAGCCCAGTCCGGGGCCGGTCGCCCCGAAGCCGCCAACGATCGCGGCAACACCGGAGAGCACGAAGAACACCAGCATGTGCGTGCACAGGATCAGCAGGGTATTGCGCCCGATCCACTGCACCCAGGCCCAGCCCTGCACGACGCGCGCAGCGCAGATCACCATCAACGAGCCCAGCAGCGCGCTCAGTAGGAACAGCGCATGGTTCTGCCCGAACGTGAGCATGTTGACGTCGATGCGGCCATTGCGTTCGGACAGCCACGCCACCGCCCCCGCAAGTACGGCAGTTGCGACCAAGCTGGCAGGCAGCGAGGTCGGCAACCGGCCCGATACATGCACCAACAACGCTCCAAGCGCATAGAAGCACAAGGACACCGGCAACACGTCCAGGCCAAAGAACAATCGCACGCCTTGCTGCGGGAACCACCCCATCCACCACCACGCCAGCACCAGCGACGCCACCGCGATCACCAGCGGCGTCATCCAGCGGCGCAACACCACGTACGCGACCACCGTCACCAGCATCACCGGCAGGAACCACAAGGGAGGCTGGACGTACAGATCCGGACCCACACCGGTAAACATCGCAACCAGTGGCTCCCACCACGGGTGGCTACCCCAGCGAGCAGCCTTCTCGCCGATGTTGCGCGTCAGCAGCCAGTAGGCATATCCCAGCAAATAGAAGATGACATACGGAAGCAACAGACCACGTGCCTGCTTGCGCAGGGTCTGGAGCACGCCGCTGCTACGCGAGGCATAGCCCGCTGCAAGCCAGCCCGACACGAGAAAGAACAGCGGCACATGGAAACTGTAGGCAAACAGCGTCATGCCATGCGGCACGCCCTTGGCGTGGCAGAACGCCACCAGCAGGATGGCGATCGCCTTGGTGGCATCGATGCGCGGATCGCGCTGCCGGCCGGCCACGACTGCCGTTGCCGTGGCGGGCACCGAACGCGCCGACACCGTTGCGGGCGCCGCCAGTGCCGTCATCATCGCGCGCCTCCCGCGGGAGACGGCCAGGCGCCCGTCGCTGCGTCCTCCTCGGCAACACGCGCCAGATGCGCAGGCTTCGCTGCCGCCCAGGTCGGCTGCAGATGCCATAGCGCTCCGCAAACGAACCACCACAGCGCCGAGGTCTTGATCGAGAAATAACCGTTGGAGACCAGCAAGCTCAAGGCGAACGCGAAGATCGCCAGGTTCTTGAACAACTGTCCTTCCTTGCTCGGCATCAACATCAGGAACGAATACGCCAACAGGAAGGCGAGCACTCCCACCACCGATTGCGAGGCAATGAAGTAGGAAATTCCGCTATCGAAGTAACGGTAGGCCTGTTCGTAATCCAGCCCCAGCCAACTTTCGAAGGACAGGTTGTTCATCGAATCGACCGTAAAGAACACGCGGCCGAGCGTGGTGTCCTGATAGGCGGTGATACCGGTGACCCAGATCAATAGCCAAGCCGACGCGATGACCAGCAGAAATACCAGGAACGCGAGTCGCTGATCCAGCCGTTTCAGCAGTGGCGACAGCAACACCATCAGCACGCAGGTACCGGCTGCCAGGCGTCCGTCCGATGCCACGATCAGAAAGCCGATCAAGCCGACCGCGAGGACCAACGCCCATGGGCGCATCCAGCGCCAGAACGTCAGCAGGATCGCAGTGAAGAAGCAGATGTAGTTCCCCATCGTCACCGGTTCGATGAAGATCGAGGAAGCGCGCGGCAGATTGGAACCGGGCAGGAAGTTGCGCTCGCCTGGGCGGGTCGCGCTGAGGAACAGGTTGCTGTCCTGGTTCCAGAAACCCTCGGCGCTCATGCCACGCGCGTTGACGAAGAAGCTTTTCGGATTGACCAAGTCGCCGTAATGGGTCGGCAATGCCAGCTCGAACGCCGCCACCAACGAGATGATCAGCGTCATCCGCAGGAACAGCTTGGGCAGCGAGCCGGTATAGGCCGAGCCCAGCACCACGAATGCAAAAACGACCAGGGCGTCGCGGAAGAACTTGGGGTCGACATCCCAGTTGACCAGGAAACGCACGAACATCAAGGTGACGATGAAGCCCAAGCCGCTGACGACCAGCGCGATGCGCTTACGACTCATCGATCCAAGGCCGAGCAGGAAGCATCCTGCGTACACCATGAATTCGACCGCGTAGGTCACCGCAGGCCGCACGGTAAACACGTTGGCGTTGACCACCGCCAGTGGCAGGTTGTAGCCCACCCCGACCAGCAACACCACCTCGATCAGCAAGTTGTGCAGCCGCACGCGCGTCTGCTCGCTCATCTGGATCAGCATGCGCCCCCCGGCATGGAAAGGGCGGCTGCGACGCAGCCGCCCGCGGCGCATGAGGCGCCCACGTACCTACCTACCAGCATCATCAGTAAGCGGTCTTCTGACCGAGCACGCGCACCGCTGTCAGAACGATGATGCGGATATCCAGCCACAGCGACCAACGACGGATGTAGTCGAGGTCGTACTGGATGCGCTTCTTCATCGTCCGCAGCTCCGGGGTCTCGCCGCGGAAGCCGTTGACCTGCGCCCAACCGGTGATACCCGGTTTGACGTAGTGACGCTGCATATAGTGATTGATCAGCTTTTCGTAGTGCGTGTTGTGCTGGGCTGCATGCGGACGCGGCCCGACGATGGACATGCTGCCGCCCAACACATTGAAGATCTGCGGCAGTTCATCCAGGCTGGTGCGACGCAGGAAGCCACCGAAGCGGGTAATGCGGGCGTCGTTCTTGGTCGCCTGCTTGATCGACGCACCATTGTCGTTGTGCACGCGCATCGAGCGGAACTTCATCATGTAGAACTCACGACCGCCCAAGCCATTTCGGCGCTGGCGGAAGAACACCGGCCCCGGGGAGCTCAGCTTGACGCCCACGGCGATGGCCAGCATCAGCGGCCACAACACCAGCAGCGCCGCCACGGCCACGATCTTGTCCTGCAGCGCCTTGGCCACCACGAAGTAATTGTCGCGGTCCACGCCGCCCTGGCGCAGGTTGATCACCGGCGTATTGCCGATCTGCTCGCCCGATTGGTTGAGCAGGCCGAAGTCGAACAGATCAGGCACCAGCTTGACGTTGATCGGGTACCGATCCAGGCGCTGCAGCAGCTGCTTGATGTGATCGCGCTCGCCCAGTGGCAGCGAGATCCATACCTGCTCGACCTGGTTGTTGCGCAGATATTCGATCAACTCATCCGGCTCCCCCAGGCACGGCAGCGTCTGCCGTTGCTCGGTCAACGAAATGTCGTAAGGCGTACGGAAGTAGCCGACCAGGTTCATACCGACCCAGGAATTGCGGCTCAGGTAATGATTGATTTTCATCACCGGGTGACGCAGTCCCACCACCACTACGCGCTGCACGTCCACGCCCTGCGCACGCAAATGGTTGAGGAACCCACGCAGCAGCGTACGCGCTGCGACCAGCGACACCAGGCCACCGACGAACCACAGCCCCACCCAACCGCGCGAAACCTGCTGACCGACCTGCACGATCAAGGCATGCACGGCGAACAAGGCGAACACGCCACCGAAGGCGCCACCCAGCACCATCAACTCGCTGAGCAGGCCACGCCCGCGCCAGCTGCGATAGAGCGGAAACAACGCAAAGCAAATCACCGAGTACAGCAGTGTGGTGCCGATCGCGACACGATACGGCGCGGCGGGCACCCAGTTACCGAACACGATGCGGTACGCGACCAGGCCGGAGACGACGACCATCGTCAGGTCGAAGACGCGCAGCATCAAATCGGCAGCGGCCGAATACTTGGACAACAATCGCGGCGAGGAAGTGGTGTAGGTCGCGCTACTCAGATCTGCCAAAAGCATGGGGATGTCCTCCAGACCAGATGCGGCGCATGCGGGGGAACATGCGGACACATACAGGCTCTCAATCATCCGTTGAGCAATCACCGCGGCACTATCGCCGACCCCAGATCACCCAACAGCCATTTGTTTCAACAGAGACGAACTGTCAAACGGTGGAGCTCGGAACATACGGCATCTGCCGCGTTACACGCTGAATCGGTTATCACGTCAATTAACCACTGTTTTGCAACATCATGATGTCAGCGCAGACGTGGTTCGGGCTCCGGTCCACGGAGGAAATACCGCACCAATGCAACAGCCAGCGCTAGGAATACACCGAAAATAAATCCAAGCGCGAGATTCAGCTTGAGTTTTGGTGAGGCCTTCGACGTAGGCACGTCCGCGGTATCGACGATGGTCACGTTATTCGCGCCGACGTTACCGGCCACACCGATTTCCTTGTACCGCTGCAACAGCGCATCGTAGAGCTGACGATTTGTATCCACTTCGCGCTTGAGCATGTTGTAACGAATGCTGCGGTTCTGCAGGTCGAGCTCGTCATTGCGCAAACCGGCGATCCGGTCGTTCAACAATTGCTCCTGGCGAGCCGCCGCGTCGTACTCGGCTTTCAGCGACTGGCGGATATTGACCACCTCGCCATTGATCTGCCGACGCGACTCTTCAATCTGCGACTTCAAACGCTGCATTTCCGGATACTGAGGCTTGAAGGTGGACAGCTTCTGCTGGTACTCGGTGGTCAAGCGGATCTGCTCGCCCCGCAGGTTCTGGATCAGCGGATTGCTGAGCACCTGCGGCATCGACATCGGGTCGCCGCTGCTGGCCTGGCGCCAGGCGGCCTCGGCCTTGATACGGGAATCCTGCGCGGTGGCCAGCAGTGCATTCAGCTCACTGAGGTTCTGGGCCGGCAACGATGGTTTGTCTTCGCCCACCGAGACGATTTGCTGATCGGTGGAGTAGTCGACAAGATTCTTCTCCGACTCCTCGACCTTGGAACGCAACTGCGCCAGTCGCTCACCCAGATACTTGGTCGCAAAGGAGGACGCTTTCAGACGACGCTGCTGCGTGCTGACGATGAACTCGTGCGAGTAAGCGTTGGCGATCTTGGCCGACAACGCCGGATCGGGCGAGTCGTAGTTCACGTAAACCAGGCGCGAATTGAGAATCGGCTCGATGACCAGCCCAGCCAATAGTGTGTCGGTCAGTGCGCGCTCGACGATGGCCTGGCGGGAACTCAGCGACTTGCCTGCCTCAGGATTTTTCTCTGCCGCGTCGGCGAGCGCATCGTCGACCACCTGCTTGAAGGCCGGCTCCTGATCGAGCTTGGCTTCGCGGATCACCGCACGGGCCAACGAGCGACTCTGCAGCAGCTGGTACTGCGTCTGATAGAAGTCGCGATCCTGCGGAGACTCCACCGGCATCAGATTTTCGACGTTCACCACGTTGAGCGAATCGCGCTCGATCTGCAGCGTGCTGGTGGCGCGGTACTTGACCGGCATCAGCAGCGTGACGATCAGCGCAAGCAGCACGGTGCCCACAACGATCATGACGATCAGCCAGCGCTGCGAGACCAGCGCGCGCCAGTAATCGAGCAGGTTGACGTCGGCCAACTCGAGATGCCCGTGGCGAGGCGCGGAAGAAGAACGGTTGTCGGAGTTCATGCTCATCGGTAAGCGCGCCACACCATCACGAAGGGAGTCAGTTCCAGCATGGTGCGCAGTAGCACCCGCGCGTCGGAGCGATAGACGACGACGATGTCGCCACCGTAGATCTCCGGATCCGGGTTTTCGCCCTTCTCGATGGCGGCCAGGTCGAAACGCGCCAGCATCTTCTGCCCGTTGACGGTGCGGAACACCACCACGTTGCGGCGGCTAGCCACTTGGCTGACACCCTTGGCCTGCGCCACTGCCTGCTGCAATGTCAGGTTGGCGCCGATGATCGGATAGGTGCCCGGTTCGTCGACGGCACCACTGACGGTCACCCGCCGGCCGTTGGCCTCCTGCACGAAGACCGAGACTTGCGGGTCCTGCAGATAACCACTGCGGTAGCGCTCGGCCACCATTTTTTCCAGCTCGCCGACGCCCAAGCCCGCTGCATTGACGTCACCGATCAGTGGCAGCGAGATGTGCCCGTTCTGATCGATCCGGACCTGGCGCTCCAGGTCATCGATCTGGAACACTTTGACCAGCAGCAGGTCGCCAGGGGACAGCCGGTACTCCGGTTGTACCGTCGACAGCGCAAGCGGATCCGGGTGCGGCAGCGAACTGGCCATGTTCTTGCCGGTGCTGCACGCACCGAGCCCTATCGAGCAGATCAGAGCCAGGCTGAGGCCTTGGCAGAGACGTTCGATCATTTTTTTCATGCAGGGGCTGGCTGCCTCTGTTGGATGTGGCGGGCCCCGCGCGCTATCCCACCTGGCAACCAACACCAACTGGAACGTACGACAGGGAGTGCTTTCGGTGACCGTGACAACGATCCGGTCGCGTGTTGCAGTGCACTATGGCATAGATCGATCGCGCCGAAATCAAGGCCTCGTCATTTTTTTGACGGCGTTGGCCTATTGATTCAAGTTCGTCGTTTCGGCGTTAAGAGACTGTGATCCAAGTCCGTTATAGTGATATCGCTACCACGAACTTCTCGACGTTTTTGCGCAATCTGTGCGGCGAAGTCGTCATCTTGGCGACATGTTAGAAGCAAACACGACAGTTCACGCAGCCGCCAGCCGCCACAAGTTCAAGCGGACCCTACAAATGGCCCCAAGGGAGCGCTGGCACGGTCCGCCCTATTGCTGCACCGCAACGAAAAAGGCCCATGTCGAGCGACATGGGCCTTCGAATTGGTCGGGGTAGCCGGATTCGAACCGACGACCACTAGTCCCCCAGACTAGTGCGCTACCAGGCTGCGCTATACCCCGAAGAGATTGCATCCGCCGGTGAGGGCGGCCCGCGATTATAGCGGCTTTGCGTCGCGTTTTCCTAGCGGCGCAGCAGGTGCAGAACTTCTTCCAGCTCCATGCGCACCTGCTTGATGATCTGATTGCTCAGTGCCGACTCACGCTTGGCACCATCGCCTTCCAACCGCAGGCGTGCACCACCGATGGTGTAGCCCTGCTCGTAGAGCAGGCCGCGGATCTGGCGCACCATCAACACGTCGTGGCGCTGGTAGTAACGGCGGTTGCCGCGCCGCTTGACCGGCTCCAGACTCGGAAATTCGGTTTCCCAATAACGCAGCACGTGCGGCTTGACGTCGCACAGCTCGCTGACTTCACCGATGGTGAAGTAGCGCTTGGCCGGAATCGGCGGTAGTTCGCGATTACTGCCCGGATCCAGCATAGGCTTCCACCCGCTCCTTGAGTTTCTGGCCAGGCCGGAAGGTGACCACCGTGCGGGCCGAGATGGGAATTTCCTCGCCGGTCTTGGGATTGCGCCCCGGCCGTTGGTTCTTGCAGCGCAGGTCGAAGTTGCCGAAGCCGGACAGCTTGACCTGACGTCCCTGCTCCAAGGCATCGCGCAGCACGTCGAAGAACGCGTCGACGAATTCCTTCGCCTCGCGCTTGTTCAGGCCGACTTCGTCGAACAGACGTTCGGCCATCTCCGCTTTCGTCAACGCCATCGCTTTCCCCTGGCTACCGCCTCAACTCCGGATCCGTGCGCCATGCTCGCGCGCGATCGTGGCCACCACCTCGGCGACCACACCTTCCACGTCCCGGTCGGTGAGAGTGCGCGAGTTATCCTGCAAAATCAAGCCCATAGCCAGACTCTTGCATCCTGCCTCGACCCCTGTGCCCACATAGCGGTCGAACAACTGCACATCCCGCAACATTGGGCCGACCGCGGTACGCACGCTGTGCGCCAACGCGGCCCAGCTGACCTGCTCCGGCACCACAAAGGCGAGATCGCGGCGAACCGAGGGGAAGCGCGACACCTCCGCCGCCCGCGGCAGCGCCCGTTGCACCAGCGGCGGCAAGTGCACTTCCAGCGCAATCACGTCCACATCGATTTCCAGCGCCTTGGCCAGGCCGGGGTGCAGCTGGCCGATCCAGCCGATGCAGGCGTCATCGCGGAAGATGTCGGCAGACCGCCCCGGGTGCCCGAATGGCTGGGACGATGGACGGAACTCCAGCAGTGCGCCGCTGGCGGCCGCCAGCGACAGCAGGTCGCCCTTCAGATCGTGAAAGTCGACCTTGCGCGCCGGCTCGCCCCATTGCACGGCGAGCGCGTCGCCGCAGACGGCAGCTGCCAGGTGCTGGGCCTCCCCCGGCGCATCGCCTTCGACAACCGGTGCACCGAAGACCTTGCCCAATTCGAACAGCCGCACCCGCCCGGCCTGTCGGGCGACGTTGCGCCCCAGCGCAGCCACGATGCCGGGCAGCAGCCGCGGCCGCATTACCGCCAATTCGGCACTGAGCGGGTTGGCCAACGGCACCACACCCGCGCTCAGCTGCCACCGCTCCAACAGCGCGGCATCGACGAAGGCGTAGTTGATGGTCTCCTGCAGGTCGCGCGCGACCAACTGGCGACGCACGCTGAGCTCGTCCAGCTGGGTTTCGCTCGGCATGGCGATGCGGCTCGCGCCGCCCGGCAGCGTCGTCGGCACGCGGTCGTAACCGTGGATACGCGCCAGCTCCTCGATCAGATCCTCCTCGATGGCGATATCGAAGCGACGCGACGGCGCAATGACGCGCCAGCCGTCGGCCGACGGCGTCACCTCCATGCCCAGCGCAGTCAGGATGCGCTCGACCTCGGCATCGTCGATCTGGATGCCGAGCACGCGCGCGATGCGTGCACGACGCAGCGCGATCGCCGCCGGCAACGGCAGGTGCTCGGATAGCTCGGCATGCACCACCGGACCGGGCACGCCTCCAGCCAGCTCCAGCACCAGCCGGGTCGCCACTTCGATGGCCTGCGGCGCCAATGCGGGATCCACACCGCGTTCGAAGCGATGGCCGGCATCGGTATGCAGCCCCAACTTACGGCCACGGCCCATGATGGCCGCCGGCGCGAAATACGCCGACTCCAGGAAGACGTTGCGGGTGCTGTCGGTGACCCGTGTGTCCAGCCCGCCCATCAGGCCGGCCAGTGCCACCGGACGATCGCCATCGGTGATGGTCAGGAAGCTGTCGTCGAGCACGACCTGGCGACCATCCAGCAGTGACAGCTGCTCCCCGCCGCGCGAGCGCCGCACGCCGATCGGCCCCTGCAAGGTGTCCAGATCGAAGGCATGCATCGGTTGTCCGAGTTCCAGCATCACGTACTGGGTGATATCCACCAACAGGGACAGCGGCCGCACACCGCTGCGGCGCAGGCGTTCGGCCATCCAGACCGGCGTACGCGCTGCCGGGTCGATGCCTTCGATGACGCGCCCGCAGTAGCGCGGCGCCTCGGCTCCTGCCTGTAGTTCGACCGCCAAGGTTCGGGTGGACACCGGCGCCACGGCGGCGGTTTCGAACGGCACTACCGCACTGGCGAAGGCGGCGGCGACGTCGAACGCAATGCCGCGCACGCTGAAGCAATCGGCGCGATTCGGCGTCAGCTTGATCTCGATGCTTGCATCCGGCAGGCCGAGATAGTCCGCCAGCGGCTGCCCGACCGGCGCATCGTCCGGCAATTCGAACAACCCGGACGCATCGCTATCCAGGCCCAGCTCCTTGGCCGAGCAGAGCATGCCGTTGGAGGCCACTCCGCGCAGCTTCGCCGCCTTGATGGTCAAGGTGCCGATCTGCGCGCCCACCAGTGCCAGAGGAGCGACCAATCCCGGCCGCGCGTTGGGGGCGCCGCAAACGATCTGCAGCAACTCGCCCTGCCCGGCATCGACGCTGCACACCTGCAAACGATCGGCCTCCGGATGGCGGACGGCCTCGACGATCCGCGCCACCACCACTTGCCCGAGCGCATCGCCCAGCGATGTGACCTCCTCGACTTCCAGGCCGATCGCGGTCAGGGTGGCGGCCAGCTCGTCGCGGGTCGCCTGCGTGGGCACATGGCTGCGCAGCCAGTTTTCAGAGAATTTCATGGAGAGCCGGGATTCGTGATTCGGGATGTGAGAGTCGTCGGAGCCAGGTTGCCGGGTTTGCGCAGGACAAGAACAGTGGTGCCGATCCCTGCCGCCGCATCCCCCATACCCAACCTCAAGCGAACTGCCGGAGGAACCGCACGTCGTTTTCGAAAAAGGCACGCAGGTCGTTGACACCGTAGCGCAGCATTGCGAAGCGCTCCACGCCCAGACCGAACGCGAAGCCGGTGTAGCGCTCCGGATCGACGCCGACTGCACGCAACACATTCGGATGCACCATGCCGCAGCCGAGCACTTCCAGCCAACGGGTGCTGCCATCGGGCTGTTGCCAGGCGATATCCACCTCCGCGCCAGGCTCGACGAAGGGGAAATAGCTGGGACGGAAACGCATGTCGAAATCGCGCTCGAAGAACGCGCGCACGAACTCGGACAACGTGCCCTTCAGATCGGCGAAGGTGGAATGTTCGTCCACCAGCAGACCTTCGACCTGATGGAACATCGGCGAATGCGTCTGATCCGAATCGGAGCGATAGACCTTGCCAGCGGCAATCATGCGCAGCGGCGGCGCGTGCTGATCCATATACCGCACCTGCACGCCGGAGGTATGGGTACGCAACAAGCGACCATCGCCGAAATAGAACGTGTCGTGCATTGCACGCGCCGGATGGTGCGGCGGGAAGTTCAGCGCCTCGAAGTTGTGCCAGTCGTCCTCGATTTCCGGGCCGTCGGACAACTCATAGCCCAGCCGCGCGAAGATCTCGACGATCCGCTCCAGCGTGCGCGTGACCGGATGCAGACCGCCACGCTCACTGCGCCGGCCCGGCAGGGTGACGTCGATGCGCTCGCCGGCCAGGCGCGCGTCCAGCGCCGCACCCTCGACGACCTGCTTGCGCTGCCCCAGCGCCGCGGTTACCGCATCGCGCGCCAGGTTGATCGCCTCGCCGGCGGCCTTGCGCTGCTCGGCCGGCAGCGCACCCAATTGTTTGAGCTGGGCGGTAATGCTGCCGCTCTTGCCCAGTAGCGCCACCCGCAGGGATTCCAGTTGCTCCGGCGTCTGCGCGGCGGCGACATCGGCCAGCGCGCGCGCGGTCAGGGTTTGGATCTCACTCATTGCACTTGCGCCTCGACTGCTCCACCGAACGTTCTCCCGGTCGTACCGGGCCGCCTTGCTCACCTGGCGATCATCGCCACAATGCAGCGATCGCCCCAAACGCAAAAGGGGAAGGACTTGCGCCCTTCCCCTCTGCATATCTGCGTGTTACTCACCGAACAGGCGCACGACCATGCGCTCGCCGCCGATGACCTCCCCCTTCAAAAGCCCGCACATGCATGCGCGGACTCTCGCGAGGGCCTCGCACTTACGCAGCCAGCGCGCCCTTCGCCTTTTCGGCCAGCGCGGCAAAGCCGGCGGCGTCGTGCACGGCGATGTCCGCCAGCACCTTGCGATCCAGGGTGATGCCAGCCTTCAGCAGACCGTTCATGAAACGGCTGTAGCTCAGGCCATTGATGCGGGCAGCCGCATTGATGCGGGTGATCCACAGCGAACGGAAATTGCGCTTCTTCTGCTTGCGGCCGATGTAGGCGTACTGCTGTGCCTTGATGACCGCCTGCTTGGCGACGCGGAAGACCTTGCGGCGGGCATTGTAATAGCCCTTCGCCAGGGTCAGAATCTTCTTGTGGCGGCGACGCGCCTGTACGCCACGCTTAACTCGTGCCATGTGTCAGTCCTCAGAGGTAGGGAAGCATGCGGTCCAGACGGCCTGCGTCTTCTGCGCGGACGTGGTTCGTCTGCCGCAGGTTGCGCTTCCGCTTGGTCGCTTTCTTGGTGAGGATGTGGCTACGGTTGGCGTGGCCAGCCTTGTACTTGCCGGAGGCGGTCTTGCGGAAACGCTTGGCCGCCGCCCGGTTGGTCTTGATCTTGGGCATTGCTATGTCCTTGATGATGTTTTGTCACTGACACGGGCGGCACCCTTGCGGCTGCACTTTCCATCCTTGCCCTTGCCTGCTTGTAAGCCCCTGATCGGAAACGAGTTGGGGCAGGTCCTGAGACCGCTCACGCGGCTCCCCGGAAATCCGGGCCGCATAGTATGCCCGGAGTCGGAACGTGTTGCAAACCTGAAACATCGCCGCGGCAACCGCCCCGTCAGGGGCCGGCCACCGCGCGCAGGCCGAGACTCAGACCTTCTTCTTGGGAGCGATCATCATCACCATCTGCCGCCCTTCCAGGCGCGGACGGGATTCGATGACGATGTCGTCACCCAGGTCGGCCTCGATCCGGGCCGCCATCTCGCGCCCAAGTTCCTGGTGGCTCATTTCACGGCCACGGAAACGGATGTTGACCTTGACCTTGTCGCCCTCTTCCAGGAAGCGGCGCATGTTGCGCAGCTTGATCTGGTAGTCGCCTTCGTCGGTGACCGGGCGGAACTTGAGTTCCTTGATCTCGACCTGCTTGGTCTTCTTCTTGGCCTCGTTGGCCTTCTTCTGCTGCTCGAACTTGAACTTGCCGAAGTCCATGATCTTGCAGACCGGCGGATCGGCCTGCGGCTGGATTTCGACCAGATCCAGGCCTTCATCCTCGGCCTTGGCGAGCGCTTCGTCGCGCGACAACACGCCGACCATCTCTCCGTCGCTGCCGATCACGCGGACGCGCGGCACACGGATTTCTTGGTTCTTGCGGTTCTGTTTGTTGTCAGGGGTACTGATATTGCAATCTCCCAGAGGTATCGAACCGGCTCTTCCGGATCATCCAGACTGGCCGGGGTTGGCTCACGCTGCCCGCTCTGCCTGCAGGCGCTCGACGAAGGCCTGGACCGACATGGTTCCCAGATCCTCACCAGCGCGAGTTCGCACGGCGACCGCGCCGTTTTCCTTCTCGCGGTCGCCGACCACGAGCAGATACGGCACGCGTTGCAGCGTATGCTCACGAATCTTATAACCGATCTTCTCGTTACGCAAATCGGCGCTGACACGGAAGCCTTGATTTGCAAGGGTTTTCCGAACCGAGTCGACATAATCTGCCTGGGCGTCAGTGATATTGGCGACAACGACCTGGACCGGAGCCAGCCAGGCCGGGAAGGCGCCGGCATGATGTTCGATCAGGATGCCGATGAAGCGCTCCATCGAGCCGACGATGGCCCGGTGCAGCATCACCGGATGCTTCTTCTGACTGTGTTCGTCCACGTATTCGGCGCCCAGACGGCCGGGCATCATGAAATCCACCTGCATCGTGCCCAGCTGCCAGGTGCGGCCGATGGCGTCCTTGAGGTGGTATTCGATCTTCGGCCCATAGAAGGCGCCCTCGCCGGGCAGCTCCTGCCACTCCACCCCACAGGCACCCAGCGCGGCCCGCAAGGCGGCCTCGGCCTTGTCCCAGGTGGCGTCGTCGCCGAGGCGCTTTTCCGGGCGCAGCGCGATCTTGATCTGGATGTCGTCGAAACCGAAGTCGGTATAGACCTTCAGTGCCTGCTGGTGGAAAGCAGTGACTTCCGATTCGATCTGCTCTTCGGTGCAGAAGATGTGCCCGTCGTCCTGGGTGAAGCCACGCACGCGCAGGATGCCGTGCAGCGCACCGGAGGGCTCGTTGCGATGGCAGGCGCCGAATTCGCCATAGCGGATCGGCAGGTCGCGGTAGCTGTGCAGGCCTTGATTGAACACCTGCACATGGCCGGGGCAGTTCATCGGCTTGACCGCGTAGGTGCGCTTCTCCGACTCGGTGAAGAACATGTTCTCCTGGTAGTTGTCCCAGTGGCCGGATTTCTGCCACAGCGACACGTCCAGGATCTGCGGGCAGCGCACCTCGCCGTAGCCGCTGTCGCGATACACCTTGCGCATGTACTGCTCGACCACCTGCCAGATCGACCAGCCCTTGGGATGCCAGAACACCAGGCCAGGCCCCTCTTCCTGCAGGTGGAACAGGTCCTGGGCCTTGCCGATCTTGCGATGGTCGCGCTTGTCGGCCTCTTCCATCCGCAGGATGTAGGCGTCCAGCTGCTTCTTGTCGGCCCAGGCGGTGCCGTAGATCCGCTGCAGCTGCTCGTTCTTGGCGTCGCCGCGCCAATACGCGCCGGAGATGCGGGTCAGCTTGAATGCCTTGAGGAAGCGGGTGTTGGGCACGTGCGGGCCGCGGCACATGTCCACGTATTCCTGGTGGTAGTACAGGCCCATGGCGGTGACGTCCTCGCCCATGTCCTCGATCAAGCGCAGCTTGTAGTCCTCGCCACGCTGGCGGAACACCTCGATCACCTCGGCGCGCGGGGTGACCTTCTTGATCACGTCGTAGTCCTGCGCGATCAGCTCCTGCATGCGCGCCTCGATCGCGGCCATGTCCTCGGGCGTAAACGGGCGCTCGCTGTAGATGTCGTAGTAGAAGCCTTCGGCGATGACCGGGCCGATGACCATCTTGACGTCCGGATACAGCTGCTTGACCGCATGCCCGACCAGGTGGGCGCAGGAGTGGCGGATGATCTCCACGCCTTCGACATCCTTGGCGGTGATGATGCGCAGGCGGGCGTCATGGTCGATGACGTCGCTGGCGTCGACCAGGCGGTCGTCGACCTGACCGGCGATGGTCGCCTTGGCCAGACCGGCGCCGATCGACTGGGCGACCTGCATGACCGAGACGGGGGATTCGAATTCGCGGCGGCTGCCGTCGGGGAGCGTAATGGTGATCATGGGCAACGATAGAGGTCGAGGGCAGCGGTCGGTGACCTGACGAGGGCCGACGGCAACATGGGATCGGAAGGGATGCCGGCAAGCGCCGGGCGAAAAAAAAGCGCCGGGCGGGCGCCTTGCGGAGCGGCGCCGGGAGGGCTCAGCGGTGGGCGATGGTAGTGCTCATGTCGCACGCTCGGCCGGCGCTGGGGCGCGGGCCACCTTCTCGCAAGTGTGTCTGCCGCGCATGGTAAACCAATCAGCCCGCCAATGCGCAGGCCGGCACGGGCGCGGCGGGCGCATGGCATGATGCCGGCCACCTGCCCTGCCACTGCCGCCCATGACCATCAAGGGTAAAGCCACCTCCCTGGACATCGCCTACCTGGCCGGCGTCTCGCAGCCCACCGTCTCGCGCGCCTTGCGCGGCAGCCCGATGGTCAACGAGGAAACCCGCAAGCGCATCCTGCGGATCGCCCGCGAGCTGAACTACAAGGTCGACAAGAATGCCTCGGCACTGCGCCTGCGCAATGCCGGCACGCTGGCCCTGCTGTTCTTCGAGGACCCGACCGCCGACGACTCGCTGATCAACCCGTTCTTCCACGCCATGCTGGGTTCGATCACCCGCGCCTGCGCGCTGCAGGGCTACGACTTGCTGGTGTCCTTCCAGCAGCTGTCCAAGGACTGGCAGGCCGATTACGAGGACAGCAACAAGGCCGACGGCATCATTCTGCTCGGCTATGGCGATTACCAGGAATCGCGGCAGCGCCTGCAATTGCTGGTCGAACAAGGCACCCACTTCGTGCGCTGGGGCGCCGCCCTGCCCGGCCAGCCAGGCATTTCCATCGGCAGCGACAACTATCGGGGCGGCCTGGACATCACCGCCCACCTGCTGGCGCAAGGTTGCCGCCGCATTGCCTTCCTCGGCCACGCCTCCAACCATTACCCTGAGTTCGAGGAGCGCTACCGCGGGCATGCCACCGCGCTGGCACAGCACGCACTGGCGGCCGAGCCGTCACTGCAGTTCGACGCCATCACCACCGAGTCGTCCGGATATGCCGCCTGCCAGGCGCTGCTGGACTCAGGGCAAGCCTTCGATGCGGTGTGCGCCGCCAGCGACCTGATCGCCATCGGGGCGATGCGGGCCCTGCGCGAGCGCGGCCTGCGGGTGCCGCAGGACGTGGCGGTCAGCGGGTTCGACGACATCGCGCTGGCGGCCTCGGTGGCACCATCGCTGTCGACCGTGCAACAGGACACCAAGCAGGCCGGAACCCTGCTGGTGGAAAGCCTGGTTGCGCTGATCCGTGGCGAGCCGGCACAGAGCCGCACCATTCCGGTCCGCCTGGCCGTGCGCGAATCCACCCGCAGCGATGGCCTGCAACCGCCACTAGGCTGGCGACCCACCGCCAGCGAGCACCTCGCCCCGGCCGAATGCAGCCCCGGCAAGACCCGCACGACCCGCTAGACGCGCATCACACACGCGCTTCAGCGGCCGCGATTGCGGGCATCGCGCGCGGCCTGTTCGGCCATTTGCGCATCCAGTTGACGGCGCAGCGCGCGATCGTCGATGGGAGCGTCCGACAGCAGCACGCGCACGCCGTGCGCCGGCACCTCGGCCGCCAAGCGGCCCTGCACGTCGACCGTACCGCCAGCAAGCGCATCGCGCCAGTGGCCCGGCTGCAGGAAGCGCTCGACGGTGATGGTGGCCGGTTGATCGCCCTTGTTGAGCAGCACCAGCGCGGTCTGGCGGATACCGGCATGCTGGTAGACGCGCAGAAAGGCGGCTTGTGTGCCCTGTAGCCGTAGATCCACCTGCAGGCCGCGCTGCAGGGCCGGCGTCTGGCTGCGCAGGCGTGCGATGGCACGCAGCGGCGCGAAGATCGGGCTACGCGGAGCGGCAGCGATACGCTCGGCCCCGAGGTAGTTGCGGTTGCCGGCATGCTCGGCCCTTCCGCGCATAAAACCGATCTCCGAGCCGTAGTAGATCACCGGGATCCCGCGAGCGGTGAACAACCAGTTGTGCGCGTCGATGAAACCGCTATCGCTGGCATCCAGCCGCGCCATGTCGTGGTTGTCGTAGAAACTCATCAAATCGTAGGGATTGGCATACGGGCCCTGGCGCAGGAACAGCGGCTGCTGCAAGGCTTCATAGCCGGACTGCGCATGGCCGAACACCGCGGCAAGCTGCTGCTTGAGCGGGAAATCCAGCACGCTGACCCCGGCATTGCGGGCCCAGGTATGGCCGGCGATCTTGCCGGGGTCGTAGTCGAATGCTTCGCCGAACATGAACAAGCCTGGATGGCGTTGCCGGATCCGCGCCACGAAGGCATGCCAGAAGCGGTCGGGCATCCAGCCGATGGTATCGATACGAAAGGCGTCGGCGCCCTGCTCCAGCCACTGCAGGTAGGCGCCGGCCAGATAGTCCAGCACCGCCGGATTGTTTTCGTTGAGATCGGACAGCTCCGCCAGCCCGCCACCGGTGTTGTAGAAGGCGTGCAGCGGATTGTGCTGCGGGTCGAGCTTGTCCGGCGGCAGGTTCTGGTGATCGGCCACCAGCCGGCCCTGGGCGTCGTACAACTGGCCGAACATCGGCTGCGCGGTCGGCATGGTGTAGGCCGGCGACCCATGGTTGCCAACGATATCCAGCACGACCTTCAGCTGCTGTGCGTGCATGGCGCGAGTGAAGCCGGCAAAGTCCAGGCCCGGGCTGGGCAGATGCTCGTCGAGCTTGTAGAAGTTGACGCCCCAGTAGCCGTGATAGCCGGTCTTGCCGTGGTCGCTCAACGTACTGCCGCACGTGATCGGTCTGCCACCGGTGAATGCCTGGTCGGGATTGTCGACGATGGGCGTGATCCAGACCGCCCCAAAGCCCAGGTCGCGAATGTAGTCGGCGTGATCGACGATGCCCTTGAAGTCGCCACCGAGGTAACCGATGTTGTCCTCGCTGCCATCGGCGCACGGGGTGGGCACATCGAAGGTAGGGTGTGCACCGCCCTGGTCGCGCTGATCGTTGCCCGGATCGCCATTGACGAAGCGGTCGGTGACCACGAAGTACACCGCTTCGGACGCGAACGGCTCCAGCGTTCCGTAGTAATCCCCCGGCTCCGCCGCCTGCGCCATTCCCACCCATGCCGCGATCGCGGCCGCCATCACCTTACGCATTGCTGGCCTCCACCGCCGCTGGCACCCGCAGGACGCAGACCCCGGCAAGCAGCAGGCTGAGCCCGCCGATCGCCAGCGCATGGATCGGTTGCCCGCCCAGCCACGCGCGGAGCACGAAGCCCAACGCACTGGCGGCGACCAACTGCGGAATCACGATAAAGAAATTGAAGATCCCCATGTACACGCCCATCTTGGTGGCAGGCACGCTACCGGATAGCAATGCATAGGGCAGCGACAGGATCGAGGCCCAGGCGAAGCCGACGCCCAGCATCGACAGCAACAACCAGTGCGGATCGTCGATCCAGCGCATCGACAGCAAGCCGGCCGCGCCCAACCACAGATTGCACAGATGGCTCCAGCGCACGCCGATCACCCGTACCAGCAGTGGAATGACCACCGCCGCCAATGCCGCAAACCCGTTGTAGGCGCCAAACAGCACGCCCACCCAGTTGGCGCCGTCGTTGTAGGCCGCCGAGCCCGGATCGGTGGTGCCGAAGTGCAACTGCGTTACCGCCGCGGTGGTGTAGATCCACATTGCGAACAGCGCGAACCAGGAGAAGAACTGCACCCAGGCCAGCCGCCGCATGGCTAGCGGCATCTGTCGCAGATCCTGCACGATCGCGACCAGCATGCCGTTCGCAGACGTCACTCGTGCCAATGCCAGCAACCCGCCATAGGCCAGGCACAGGCCGGCCAGCACGTAGAGCATGCGATCGCCTTGCTGCCAGGCGATGGTCGCCGCCAACGCCAGTCCCATCGCGCACCAGCACAGGCTGGTCGTCAGTGGCGGCAACGTGCTGGTCTTGGCCACCGCGGCTGCGGGTGGATGCACATCGTCGAACGCTGCCAATTCGGCGGGAATGTACTCGCGCGTGCGCAGGACGGTCCAGGCGATCGACAGAAACAGCACTGCCGCGCCGAGATAGAACGCATAGCGCACGCTATCGGGCAGCTGCCCGGCAGCGGCGGTATTGGCCACGCCCCAGTGCGCCAGCAGCCACGGCAACAAGCTGGCCACGATCGCGCCGACGCCGATGAAGAAGCTTTGCATCGCATAGCCGGTCGGCCGCTGCACCGGCGGCAGTTGATCGCCGACCAGCGCGCGGAAGGGCTCCATCGAGATGTTGATCGAGGCATCCAGCACCCACAGCGTGCCCGCTGCGATCCACAGCACCGGCGCGTTGGGCATCACCAACAAGGCCAGCGTGGTGAAGACCGCACCGAGCATGAAGTACGGACGCCGGCGCCCCCAGCGGGTCCAGGTCCGATCGGACAGATAGCCGATGATGGGCTGCACGATGAGTCCGGTCAGCGGCGCGGCGATCCACAGGCCGGGCACGTCATCGACCTGGGCGCCCAGTGTCTGAAAAATGCGGCTGGCATTGGCGTTTTGCAGCGCGAATCCGAACTGGATGCCGAGAAAGCCGAAGCACATGTTCCAGATCTGCCAGAAATGCAGACGCGGCTTGGCGGTCATGGCGCCGCCTCCGCATCGCTGGCTGGACCAACCAGCAAGGCCTCGACATCGGCCTGGTTGCGCACGCCGTCGCGACCGCCGCGACCGCCGGTGTATTGAGCGAAATGCGCCAGTGCACTCATGTTGAAACCCTGCTGTAGATGGAACCGACAGGCCTGTCCCGCCGCGGCCTCCACGCTCACCTGGGTGGACACCTGCACGCCAACGCTGTGCGGCATCACCACGGTCGTGACCTGCGGCGCACGCCCTGGGCACTCCAGTACCAGCTGTTTGACCGCCGCCGTCACACCGGTATTGATCGGTCCGTTGTCGTTGCGATAGCGCAAGGCCACGCGGTGTCGCCCGCTGTGCGTCGGCCACCAGTCCCAGTGCTCGGCGCCGGGCAGCACCTGCTGCGGCCCCACCCACACCAGCGGGCTAGGTAGCGATTCCAGCCCGTTGGCACGACGCACCAAGCTGAGCATATGCAAGCGGCCGTCGTCGGGCAGCTCGAAGACGACGCGCGCGTCCTGCTCGCGACCATCGACGAATAGCGTGGTGCCCGACGGGATCGCGATGCGATGTCCATCGGCATGCGGGGTAGCGACCGGTGCTTCCGGCGTCTGCGGCGCGAACATGTGGCTTGGCCGCGCAGGCGGGGTGTCATCGCCAGCACGCGCCACCAGCTGTACGACCGTGGTCTGACCCTGCCTCCGGATATCGCCGGCGACCAACAGCGTGCCACCGGTCTCGCGCGGCCGCCGCAATACCCAGCGCTGCTGGCCATCGCTCAGCTCGATCTGCTCGGTATCGCCGAACAACAAAGGCAGCAGGCGACGCGGCAGCTTGGGCGCAATCTGCCCATCGGCCTGCAGTCCGAACACCCCCTCGAGCACCGCCGACAAATAACCGGCCACCGACCACAACTGACGCGGGGAGTTCACCACCGGGCCACTGAGCGCACCCTCCTCCACATGCACGGCCAGGCTCTGCATTTCATAGTTTTCCATGTTGGAGCCCGCCAATGCGCTACCGCGTATCAGCGATTCCAGCTCCAGTGCGATGCGCGGCGCGTCGTCGAGCGCGCGCGCGGCGCGCAGGCTGTAGGCACTGACGAATGGCCACACCGCGCGGTTGTGGTAGATCGGCTGCGCCGCCTCCTGTGGCCACACTACCGGGCTGCCGCCGGCGACGGTTGGATAGTGCTGCAGCGCCCGCCGCGCCCGCTCAGCAGGAAACACCTCGGCCAGGACGCCCAGCGCCAGGCCCAGTAGGTCGACCTTGGCCACGCGCACCGGATGGGCGGCAGGACCGAGATAGCTGACATATTGACCATTGCGTGCATCCCAGAAGCGCGCATCGATGGAGCGCCGCAGCGCGTCGGCCCACTGCGCGTACTTGCCCGCGCGTGCATCGCCGCGCTGACGCGCCAGCGTCTCGGCCAGGCGCAAGGCTTGGTAGTGCAGCACATTGGTGGATAAGGCAAACGATTCGCCGATGAAGACCACGTCCTGCTGCGTCCACGCCGGATAGGTCTGCTCGCGCCAGTCCAGGAACGAGGTTTCGCCGCGATACAGCCCCATCCGCGGATCGAACACCGCATCGCGATCCTGCGCCAACGTCGCCTGCAGCGCTTGCCACACCTCGGTAGCGAACGCATCGTCGTCGAGCAGACCGCGTGCGGCGAGAAACCACACCACCCGGTCGCTGCTGATCGGCCAACTGCCGCCCGACCCGGTGTCCTGGGCCACAAACAGACCAGGTGTATGGCCATCGCGCGCCTGCGACAGCTTGAACCGCAGCGCCGTGCGCGTGCGCTCCGGCTCCAGCCGCGCCAACGCCAGATCGGCAGCGAAGCTGAGATCACGCGTCCACACGTAAGGCCAGCGCTCTCCGGTCTCGAAGCAAACGCAGGGCACCGGCTGGCCATGATTGAAGGCCGGGTCACGAATGGCCTCGACGCGATCATCGGCCAGCTCCTGCTGCGCCAAGGCGAACAAGGCATCGAACAACGGGCTGGCGGTGTGGCTGCGCAAGGCCTGCGCTGGAATACGCCGTTCGCCCTGCGGCGACTGCAGCACGAAGCCTCCATCCGGCAGCGCCTGCGCCTGTGCGCGGCGCCCTTGAAATTCGATGGTGTCGGCGAGTGCCGACGAATTCGCCGCCATGCCCAGCGTGGCAGCCATGCAGATCATTTTCAGCATCGACGCGGCCCACCGGCTTGCGGCGGTCGGCCGTCCTCCCTCATTGCACGCGTTGTGATGCGTGGCGCAGGCCACGGCCGCGGCCCCTCCCAGGTACCGTGATGCCATGGTAGACGGGCATCCGCTGACGCGGCATCCCTGCATACGTATTCATCGCTGGGCGCCGATGCCGGCACGACGCAGCCACCCCGCTCGGCGGCATAGTCACCGGCACTTGGAATCGCCCTGGGAGGGGATATGCCGCTGTTTTCCGCTCGAGCGCGCTCGACACGCTCTGTCAGGTGGATCGCCTGGCTGCTGGCCCTGATCGCGCTGGGCAGTGGCAGTTTCGCTGTGCACGCCGCATCCTCCAGCATCGATGTCGCATCGCCCGGCAACATTCTGCAGGTGACGCTGGAACTCGATGGCGGCACGCCGTATTACCGGGTGCAGCGCCTGGGACAATCGGTGATCGAACGCTCCAAGCTTGGTTTCCAGCTACGCGACGGCCGCCTGGACCGCGACCTGATCGTGCTTGGACAAAGCCGGCGCGAGGCCGACGACACCTGGGAACAGCCGTGGGGCGAAACCCGCTGGATCGGCAATCATTACAACGAGCTGCGCGTACAGCTAGGCGAGCACGGCGGCAAGCGACGGCGGCTGGACGTGGTGTTCCGCGTCTATGACGATGGAGTGGGTTTTCGCTATGCGTTCCCGCAACAAGTCGGCATGCGCGAGGCCATCATCGACGACGAACTCACCGAGTTCGCCATTGCCGCACCCGCCGAGGCATGGTGGATCCCGGCCGGCGAGCCAATCCATTACGAATACCTGTATCGCCGCACGCCATTGAACCAGGTGTCGCTGGCGCATACGCCGCTGACGCTGCGCAGCGAGGGCGGCCTGCATATCGCCCTGCACGAAGCGGCCTTGGTCGACTATGCCGGCATGTGGGTGCGTCGCACCGACGGCCAGCGCCTGCGCGCGCAACTCTCGCCGGCGGCCGAAGGCTGGAAAGTGCGCCGCACGCTTCCGTTCGACACCCCCTGGCGCACGCTGCAGATCGCCGACCAGGCCACCGGGTTGGTCGAGTCGAATCTGATCCTCAACCTCAATGAGCCCAATGCCTTGGGCGATGTGAGTTGGGTCAGGCCGTCGAAGTACGTGGGCGTGTGGTGGTCGATGCATCTCAACCAACAAACCTGGGCAACCGGTCCGCGACACGCCGCGACGACCGCCAACACCAAGCGCTACATCGACTTTGCGGCTGCGCACGGCTTCCGCGGCGTGCTGGTCGAAGGTTGGAATCCCGGCTGGAATGGCGAGTGGTTCGGCAATGGCGGCAGCTTCGATTTCACCCGCGCGACCGTCGATTTCGACCTGCCGGCGCTGAGCCGTTATGCAGCCGCCAAGGGCGTCCACCTGATCGGCCACCACGAAACCGGCTGCGCGGTGGACCACTACGAAGATCAGCTCGCGCAGGCACTGGACCTGTATGCCCGCAACGGTGTGGATGTCGTCAAGACCGGCTATGTCTGCGACGATGGCCAGGTAGAACGGCGCAATCCAGCCGGCGGCGAGGCCCTACGCGAGTGGCACGATGGACAGTGGATGGCACGCCATCATCTGCACGTGGTACGCGAGGCAGCACGTCGTCATATCGCCATCAACGCGCACGAGCCAATCAAGGACACCGGGCTACGCCGCACCTACCCCAACTGGATGTCGCGCGAGGGCGCGCGTGGCATGGAATATAACGCTTGGGGGCAGCCACCGAACCCGCCCGAGCACGAGGTCAACCTGGTCTTTACTCGCATGCTGGCCGGACCGATGGACTACACCCCCGGCATCCTCAGCCTGAAGGGCCGCGATGGCCAGGCCATTCCCAGCACGCTCGCACGGCAGCTGGCGCTCTATGTCGCGCTCTACAGCCCGATCCAGATGGCCGCCGACCTGCCCGAGCACTATCTGCAACATCGCGAAGCGTTTCGCTTCATCGAGGACGTGGCCGTGGATTGGGAGCAGACCCGGGCGCTCAATGGCGAGGTCGGCGACTACGTCACCATCGCCCGCAAGCAACGCGGCGGACGCGACTGGTTCCTGGGCAGCATCACTGATGAGAACGGTCGCCTGCTGCAGGTGCCGCTGGGCTTTCTCGACCCCGGCGTGCGCTATCGCGCCGAGATCTATCGCGACGGCGACGACGCCGACTACCAGCGCAATCCCTTCGCCTTCGTCCGCGAGGAACGCGAGGTAAGCAGCAGTCAGACCCTGGACCTGCGGCTGGCGCCCGGCGGGGGACAGGCGATCCGCTTTGTTCCGCTCGATGCCGTCGGGCACCAATGACGGCACAGCGTCCGCACGCGCGGCAGAATGAGCGATCGCGTGCGGGCGCCGATGCGTGGCCAGCATCGAGAAAAGCGGCGCCAGCGGCGACGATCTTCGCTGCACTGCCGCACGCCACTGCTATCCGTCATGGGGAGGATGGCTGCGGCTTGGAATCGATTCCAATGCATCCGCCCGCGTTGAATACGTATGCAGCCCGCGTTGCCATGTGGGCGCGCTGTCTACCATACGTTGCAGTCGTGATCGCCGTCATGGCGCGCGCTCCATCGCATCCAGGCGTTTGCCGGATCGGCACATCAAAGAAACAACATGTACCTGGGAGGGGAAAATGTTGAACCACAAGCGCTCTGCGCTAAGTATCGCCTTGGCGCTCGCCATGGCACCGACATGGGCGACCGCACAGACGGCATCGCCGGAACAGGACGCCGTTGGCACGCAAGCCAGCGGCGAGGTCACCGACTTGGACAAGGTGCAGGTCACCGGCTTGCGCCGCGCGATTGAGGGCGCCATCTCGGTCAAGCGCGACGCGACCTCGATCGTCGAGGCGATTTCCGCCGAAGACATTGGCCGACTGCCCGATGTAAGCATCGCCGAATCGCTGGCACGCCTGCCCGGCTTGGCGGCGCAGCGCGTCGCCGGCCGTGCGCAGGTCATCAGCGTGCGCGGCCTGTCGCCGGACTTCTCCACCACCCTGCTCAACGGCCGCGAGGTCGTCAGCACCGGCGACAACCGCAGCGTGGAGTTCGACCAGTACCCGTCCGAGCTGGTCAGTGGCGTCACCGTCTACAAAACTCCCGATGCTGGCCTGGTCGGCCAGGGCCTGTCCGGCACCGTGGATCTACAGACTGCGCGCCCGCTGAGTTTCGACCAGCGCGTGATCGCCGTCGGCGGCCGCTACCAGCGCAACTCGCTGGGCAAGGCGGCCGATGTCGACCCCTATGGCAATCGCTTCAATGCCAGCTACATCGATCAGTTTGCCGATCGCACCATCGGCCTGACCATCGGCTACGCCCACACCGACATGCCGATCCAGGAGAATCAGGTCGGCCTGTACGAACCCTGGAGCACCAAGGACACCGACACAGGCGCGCGCCCCAACGTGCCGGCTGGCACCTACTACAGCGACGGCATCAAGGCGCTGCGTCGCACCGGCAACAACAAGCGCGACGGCTACATGATGACGCTGCAGTACCGCCCGTCCAATGCCTGGACCAGCACGCTCGACGCCTTTCACACCGAGGCCGAGCAGATCGATACCGCCAACCAGTTCGAGGTCAACCTCAGCGGCTGGAATGGCGGCTACACGCCGACGGTGGTCATCAGCGATCCGCAGGTCAACGGCAACAACAGTATGACCGGCGGCACTGCCAACAATGTCTACCCGCTGGTCCGCGGCATGTACAACAAGCGCGAGGACAAGATCGATGCCTTTGGCTGGAACAACGAGTTCAGCTTCGAGTCCGGCGTGCGCCTCAATGCCGATCTGAGCTACTCCAAGGCCACGCGCGACGAGTTGAACCTGGAAAACAACACACAGCAGACGCCCAAACCGCAACTGGACGACGTGCAGCTACGCTACCGTAGCAATGGCTTTTCGCAGCTGATCCCCGGCCGCGATTATTCCAACCCCGATACGCTGTTCCTCACCGACACTATCTACGCGTCCGGCTATGGCAAGGTGCCCAGTGTGGAGGATCGGCTGAAGAGTGCACGCCTGCAGGCCAGCATTCCGATGTCCGAAGCGGTGGGCTGGATCTCGGATCTGGATATCGGCGTCAACTACGCCGACCGTCGCAAGAACAAGACCCAGCCGGAGGGCAATATCCTGGTTGGCGCACAAGGCGACACCACCATCGCCAGCGATCTGCAATACGCGCCGGTCAACCTGGGATTCGCCGGCGTCGGCTACATTCCCGCCTGGAACGTGCCGGCGGCGGTCTCTCGCTACATGAGCTTCCAGCCGGTAGATAACCTCTCCTACCTGATTCCCAAGGCATGGACGGTGGAAGAGAAGATCACCACTGCATGGCTGCGCGCCAACCTGGACACCGCGCTGGGCGACAACGTGACTCTGCGCGGCAACATCGGCGTGCAGATGCAGCGCACCGACCAGTCCTCCAGCTCGAATTACTTCGATGCGACGCGCCCGGCCGGACAGGAAGTGCAGCCGATCACTGGCGGCAAGACCTATAACGACTGGCTGCCCAGCTTGAACCTGGTTTTCATGCTGCCGCACGAGCAGACCGTGCGCTTTGCTGCAGCCAAGCAACTGGCACGTGCGCGCGTGGATCAGTTGCGCGCCGGCGTCGACTTTGGCGTGGACACCACCACGGGGCGCCCTGGCGCGTCCGGCGGCAACCCGGAACTCAACCCGTGGCGTGCCAACGCGCTCGATGTGTCCTATGAAAAGTATTTCGCCGAGCGCGCCTATGTCGCTGCGGCATTCTTCTACAAGGACCTCAAGAGCTACATCTACACCCGTACCCAGGACGGCTACGACTTCTCCGCCTTCGTGGCCAACTACGTCCCGCAACCAGGCCAGCCGCCGGCCCAGACCACCGGCACCTTCACCGGCCCGGAGAACAACGACGGCGGCATGCTCAAGGGCCTGGAGCTGACCGCCTCGATCCCGCTGGACCTGCTGTGGGCACCGCTGCAGGGCTTCGGCATCCAGGCCAGCGCCACCTTCAACGACAGCGACATCAAGATTCGCGATCCTGAGAGCAAGGACAGCGTCGGCGATGGCGACATCAGCCTGCCGGGCCTTTCGAAGCGGGTATACAACCTGACTGCCTATTACGAACGCAGTGGTTTCGAGGCGCGCGTCAGCCAGCGGCGACGCTCGGACTTCATCGGCGAGATAGGTAACTTCAACGGTAACCGTACCTTGCGCTATGTGGTCGGCGAGAACGTCACCGATGCGCAGATCAGCTACACCTTCGGCAGCGGCAGTCTCGACGGACTGACGGTTCTCCTGCAGGCGAGCAACCTGGGCAATACGCCGTACAAGACCTATGCCCAGAGCAAGGATCGCCCGTTGGAATACACCGAATGGGGCCGCACCTTGCTGCTTGGCGTGAACTACAAGTTCTGAGTACGGCCGTGATGGCGACGCCCGTCGGCATCTGCTGGCGGGCGTTTCTTTTGCTGGCGTTGGATGCGTTTCGAGCCAGCTCCGGCAACCGGTGCCGCCGAGTCCATGTCTGCGGTGGCAAGCAACATTGTCTATTGCGGGTACACGCGTGCAGAGCCGCTTGCTGGCACTGCCCCGCATGCGCTGTCTGATGTCTGCGGCGAGGCGTCTACGCCTTACGCGCGGCTTCGGATGCCGGCAGGCGCTCGGGACGACGCCAGCGTTCGCGTACTGGGCGCACCGTCCACACCGGCCAGTTCTGCACAGGGAGCACCGTCCATGCCATCACCGCACACGCAGCGGCGCTCGACCGTGTGCGGCTCCCCTGCCCTGCGTTACCCCATCCTGCGATCAATCGATCGCCAATGCGCACACGACCGCATGTCCCGGCAACTGCACCTGACCATCCTGCAGCGTTCCCTGCAAGACTCCGGGGACCGTGTAGGCTTGCCACTTGCCCGCAGGCAAACTGGCCATCGCAGGCACGGCAGACAGATTGAATGCCAGTAGCAAGGTCTGGCCAGCATGTGCGCGCTCGAACATCAGCACCGGCTCGGCGGTCTGCGCGAACCGGATACTGCCCTCGCGCAAGGCGGGATGCTGTTTACGCCAGGCCAGGAACGCCTGCACGGCATGTAAGACCGATGTCGGGTCTGCCTGCTGCACGCTGACCGCATTGGCACGGTGGTCGGCGCCCAGCGGCAACCACGGCGTTCCGCTGGTGAAGCCCGCCGAAGGAGCATCAGTCCAGGGCATGGGCGTGCGGCAGCCATCGCGCCCTTTGAAGGTGGGCCAGAAGGTAATGCCATAGGGATCGCGCAGGTCCTCGAAGGCCACGTCGGCTTCCGCCAGCCCCAGCTCCTCGCCCTGGTATAGGCAGATCGAACCGCGCAGCGAGCACAACAGCGCCACCACCATCCGTGCGAACGTCGGCGACGCCTGCGCGCCCCCCCAACGGGTCACCGCACGCACCACGTCGTGATTGGAGATCGCCCAGCAAGGCCACCCTTCCAGCATCGTCGCTTCCAGGCGGCTTACCGTGTCGCGGATGTAGGCCGCGCTGTAATCCTGCACCAGCAACTCGAAGCTGTAGCCCATATGCAGGCGACCGGCCGCGGTGTATTCGGCGGTGGTGGCCAGCGAGTCCTCCGAGGAAATCTCGCCCAGGCTCACGGCGTTGGGATAACGGTCCAGCAGCGCACGCAAACGCTCCAGGAAGGCCAGATTCTCCGGCTGGGTGTTGTTGTAATAGTGGTACTGATACGCGTACGGATTATCCGCGCTGAAGCCGCGACCGACGCGCTTGTCCGCCGGCTTGGGCGGGTTGTCGCGCAGTTGCGCATCGTGGAAACAGAAATTGATCGCGTCCAGCCGGAAACCGTCGACTCCCCGATCCAGCCAGAAACGCACATTGTCCAGTGTCGCCTGCTGGACCTCGGGATGATGGAAGTTGAGATCGGGCTGATCGACCAGGAAATTGTGCAGGTAGTACTGCTCGCGGCGCGGCTCCCACTGCCAGGCGACGCCACCGAACAACGAGAGCCAGTTATTGGGCGGCGTGCCGTCCTCGCGCGGATCGGCCCAGACGTACCAGTCGGCCTTGGGGTTGCGGCGGTCCTGCCGGCTTTCCTGGAACCACGCATGCGCGATAGAGGTATGGCTGAGTACCTGATCGATCATCACCTTCAGACCCAGCGCATGCGCCTTGTCGAGCAGGCGATCGAAGTCGGCCAGCGTGCCGAACAGGGGATCGACCGCGCGATAGTCGGCGATGTCGTAACCGTAATCGGCCATCGGCGACTTGAAGAAGGGAGAAATCCAGATCGCATCCACGCCCAGATCGGCGATATGGTCCAGCTTGGCCACGATGCCGGGCAGATCGCCAACGCCATCGCCGTTGGAGTCGAGGAAACTGCGTGGATAGATCTGATAGATGACGGCCCCGCGCCACCACGGTGTCTGCGACATGTGCGCCCCTCCCGGGCAAGAGAGCGCCAAGTGGGCACCCAACCAAGAGCATTAGCGTAGCGGCAGCTGCGCGTCGCGGCGTGCGCGCGCATACGTATTCATGGCACGCCGCGCGGCGACAAGCACTGACGCGTGCTCGGCCTGCAGACTCTGGTCATCGATGTTGGGTAGACACGGCGGGGACCGATTGGGCCGCGATGCGCCGCCACCGTCGTGGACATGGAGCGGCGTATCCTCGGGACGAAGATCGCGGCGGCCACCCGGGCCTAACACCATTGCGCGCTTCGATGCGACCGCTGCCAGGCGCACGCGAAGCGGCCGGAGTTCTTAGAGGAGCAAGCGCGACATCCCGACTGCGTCCCCCTGGGGTTAGTTCGGGGTCAGTCGAGGAAGTGCGAGGTGATGCAGGATCCACCGAAACCGCGCTATGCCTGGGTTTCGAGTGGTGGGCGGTACAGGGTTCGAACCTGTGACCCCTACCATGTCAAGGTAGTGCTCTACCGCTGAGCTAACCGCCCGTCTTGCTGCAGCAACGTTGCGTTGTGCAGGGCGCGCATTCTAGCGCAGGGTTTGCGTTGCCACAAGCCCTGCGCCCAGCGCCGCCGTCCAGCCGCCTGCCCTGGCCCCACTAGGCCAGGCTGGCAGCCTTGAGCTTCTGGATCTTGTCGCGCAGTTGCGCCGCGGCCTCGAATTCCAGGTCCTTGGCGTGCTGGTACATCTGCTGCTCCAGCGCCTTGAGCTTGCTGGCAAGCTCCGCCGGGCCCAGCGCCCGATAGTCGGCCGGCTCCTCGGCCACTTGCCGCGCCTTCGAGCGCCCCTTGCCGGACTTCTTCTCGCCCGCCTCTTCGCGTGCGCCCTCCAGAATGTCGGAGATCGGCCGCGCGACCGACTTCGGGGTGATGCCATGCTCGAGGTTGTACTCGACCTGCTTCTGTCGGCGCCGGTCGGTCTCCTCGATCGCCGACTTCATCGAACGGGTCATGTTGTCGGCATAGAGAATCGCCTTGCCGCGCAGATTGCGCGCAGCGCGGCCAATGGTCTGGATCAACGAGCCGGTCGAACGCAGAAAACCCTCCTTGTCGGCATCGAGAATGGCGACCAGGGATACCTCCGGCATGTCCAGGCCTTCGCGCAGCAGGTTGATGCCGACCAACACGTCGAACTTGCCCAAGCGCAGATCGCGGATGATTTCCACCCGCTCGACCGTATCGATGTCCGAATGCAGATAACGGACGCGGATGCCATGCTCGCCCAGGTACTCGGTCAGGTTCTCGGCCATGCGCTTGGTGAGCGTGGTGACCAGCACACGATCGCCCAGCTTGATCCGCTCGTTGACCTCCGACATCAAGTCGTCGACCTGGGTGGCAACCGGACGAATCTCCACCACCGGATCGATCAGACCGGTGGGGCGCACCACCAGCTCGGTGATTTCCTCACCCGACTCGCGCAGCTCGTACGGACCTGGCGTGGCCGACACATAAATGCTGCGCGGCGAGCGCGCCTCCCACTCTTCGAAACGCAACGGCCGATTGTCCAGCGCCGACGGCAGGCGAAAACCGAACTCGACCAGGGTTTCCTTGCGCGAGCGGTCGCCCTTGAACATGGCGCCGATCTGCGGAATGGTCACGTGCGACTCGTCGATCACCAGCAAGGCATCGGGCGGCAGATAGTCGAACAGCGTCGGCGGCGGCTCGCCAGGCGCCTTGCCGGTGAGATGGCGTGAGTAGTTCTCGATGCCATTGCAGAAGCCGACCTCGGCCATCATCTCCAGATCGAACTGGGTTCGCTGCGCCAGGCGCTGCGCCTCCACCAGCTTGTTCTGCGCATAGAGCTGCTCAAGTCGCTCCTTGAGCTCTTCCTTGATTGTATCGACCGCGCTGAGCGTGCGCTCGCGCGTGGTGGCGTAATGGGTCTTCGGGTAGACGGTATAGCGCTGCAGCTTGCGCAAGGTCTCGCCGGTCAGCGGATCGAACAGGGTCAACTGTTCGATATCGCCATCGAACAGCTCGATCCGCAGCGCCTCGCTGTCGGACTCGGCCGGAAACACATCCAGCACTTCGCCACGAACACGGAACGCGCCGCGGGTCAGCTCGAACTCATTGCGCGTGTACTGCAGATCGGTGAGATGACGGATCAGCTGACGCTGATCGATATGCTCGCCCACCGACAGGATCAAGCGCAGCGACAGATAGTCCTCCGGCGCGCCCAGGCCGTAGATCGCCGAGACGGTCGCCACCACCAGCGCATCGGGCCGCGACAGCAGAGTCTTGGTCGCTGCCAGCCGCATCTGCTCGATGTGCTCGTTGATCGAACTATCCTTCTCGATGAAGGTATCCGACGACGGCACGTAGGCTTCCGGCTGGTAGTAGTCGTAGTAGCTGACGAAGTACTCCACCGCGTTATGCGGAAAGAACGACTTGAACTCGCCATACAACTGCGCCGCCAGGGTCTTGTTCGGCGCCATCACCAAGGTCGGTTTTTGTACCTGCTGGACAACATTGGCGATGGTGTAGGTCTTGCCCGAACCGGTCACGCCCAACAGCGTCTGCTTGGCCAAGCCAGCCTCGAAGTTGGCGACCAACTTCTCGATGGCGGCCGGCTGGTCGCCAGCGGGAGCATAGGGGGAGACGAGTTGAAAGCGGTCGGTCATGGATGGTTCTCGGAACAAAGACGGTATGAGACGCCGGACAACAACACGAGAGAAATTCTGACGCTCCATTGGGCCCACCGGGCATTACCGGCCATCCCAACGACGTAGAGACTGGATGCATCGTCCTCAAGGGCAACCCCGATGCATACGCTCAATCGCCTGCATGTCCGAGGTTACACGGCGGTCCAACTGCTAATCGTGATGGCGGCAGTGGCAATCTTCGCCAGCATTGCCTTGCCGGGCTTCCGCGCGACGTTCGAACGACAACAAGTGGCGGCCAGCCTGCACCAGCTGACCGCCCACCTGGCGATGGCGCGCAATGCCGCGGTGACACGTCGACAGCCAGTCAGCGCCTGCCCCTCCAAAGATGGAGTCAGCTGCCGCCAGGATCAAGACTGGAGCGACGGATGGATTCTGTTCGAGGACCGCGAACGGACCGGCACTCCGACTGGGCCAGCGGCGATCCTGCGCGCCGAACAACGCACCAGCGCAAGCAAGCCGATCATCAAGACCAGCATCGGCAGAGCGGTGATTCGCTTCCTTCCCGATGGCCGCAGCCGCGGCACCAACGCGACCATCAGCCTGTGTGCGGGTGCGCGTCGACTGGCCGATGTCGTGGTCAACAACGCGGGCAGGACACGTACCTTGCGCTATCGCGATCCACCGCCCTGCCCACATCCCAACGGCTGAAAAAGACGAAGGCCGCGATCGCTCGCGGCCTTCCTGCAACTTTGGCGCCCGAAGTTGGACTCGAACCAACGACCCCCTGATTAACAGTCAAGTGCTCTAACCGGCTGAGCTATTCGGGCGGGGAGGCGTATTCTAGACGCAAGCTTGCAGCAGCGCAACACCTCGCAGACTGGCTACCAGCAGCCTGAAGTGGTGGTCGCGCTCGGCGTCTTCACCCCTGCCTGATTCAAAGTCAGGGTGCCGCACCTGTCTTTGGCCTGACCACCCTGCGGCGTTGCGGTCAAGGTAAAGGTGGACTGACTGGTCGCGAGCGTGATGTTGTATTGCGCCGTACCACCTTCACGCGGCGACTGGATAGTCGTCGAGCCATTTCCGAACTTGAAATTGGCATAGGTGTTGTTGGTGGTATGCGAGCGTTCCAACAACTGCGAGTACTCGACCAGGTCGGCCTTGGCCTGGGCGCGGCGAGACTTGCGGATATGGTCGCTATACGACGGGTAGGCAACCGCTGCCAGGATGCCGACGACCGCCACGACGATCATCAGTTCGATCAAGGTGAAGCCGTTGGCACCAGCACGCTGACGGAGGTGACGAGACACGGACTGCGACAAGCCTGAAGACATTGGCAACCTCCGTTACTGAAGCTGGCGCCAGGACTGGCGACCGCAAGGATAAGGAACATACATGGGCGGGGCACCAGCCACACTGACGATCATCCAGCAGCCCGAACCTGCCGGCACGTTGGGCGCCGCAGAACCATCCTTCGGATTGACCTTCGGCTCAAGTCTGGGCACCACCGACACCCCCACGTCCTTGACCGGCGCATTGCCACCGGTATTGAGCGAGATGCCCGCAGAACCGCCAGCAAGCGTGGAGCCACCAATGCCCCCCATGCGCACGCCGGACAGGGCACCGACGCCCGTGCGCGGATTCAACCCAAACAACCAGTTCACACCGTCGGTACTACATCCGCTGCTGATCGCGAGTGGCGAATACGTCGGCATGAACAAGATTCCAGAGACGAGTTCCGGATAGCCCACAAATCGCTCGCCAGCGGGCAGATCCACGTACCAGCCAAGCGAGCCTGCCGGTGCGGTCCCAATTTGCAGTGAGCGGGTAGTACCAGAGGTAACGACAGAATATGGCGTCAGGTTCGCTCTGGTCAGCGTCGTGCTGATCACACCGTCGACCTGATCGGTGAAACCATACAAGCTCTGAGTCTGGAGCGCCGAACTCGGGAGGCTGTCGTCATTGAACGAAAAACTACCGGTTCCAAACAGCACCAGTACGCCACCGTTCTCCCCAGACGCAGCCTGCAGGCCGCCGGTAATCGGCTGCCGGTAGGTCAAACCACCGTCGACATAGGTACCCGTTGTCAACGCCGGAACGGTGACCGAGGTTGCGGTCGAGGTGAGATCGAACTTCCAGATCGCCCCGCGAAGGTCGGCCGCATAGACCGTATCGGCGTAACCATCGCGCGTCCGAGCAGGCTTATTGGTCGCAGGGTCGATCGTCACATTATCGATGCGGTCCAGCACAACGATGTTGCCGAGCCCGTTGCGACCGCTAAGTGTGCTTCCCGACTCCGTTGCCTCAATCATACGGACGGTCGGAGTGGCATTGGTTCCGATATCAACAACGAACAACACTGCCTTACCGCTGGCACTATCATAGCCATTGCCGAAGATCGCCTTCCAGCTGACCGTGCCATTGGCGGCGCGCACCGGGACGATGACAGGCTTGCCGAGCACATGGCCGATATTCGCGCGCACGGTGGCATCACCACTGAGGTCGTTGATCTCCCAGAGGCGGCTGCTCGTACCGAAGGTCGCCGGATTAGTGACATCTAATGCGAAGACACCGCGACCGCCTGCCCCTGTGGTGCCGACCAGGGTCGTTTTCCAGGTGTTGTTGTAATACGTATCTCCCACAGCAATCGGACCATCGACGAAGTAGCGATGATCAAACGGCTGGGCATTTCCCTTGTTTGCTTGATACGGCAGCAGCAGATTTCCCATATGGCCATAAGACGTCGCAGGCACGTACGCAAAGCGTTCGCGTCCACCGCTGCCAGTGATAGCGCCGGCGCTGTCCATGCCTCCATCGAACGCATGCAGCATGCCGTCGTTGGCGCCCGCATACACCATATAGCCCTGACTGCTACGCTTGCTGTTCAGGTAGTTGGTATAGCTGGTTCCAAGCGTCCCACCCAGACCACGATACCCATAGTCGTCGACCGGCGCACTGATCACCGGCGCGGAGTTGATGATGTCGCCCAGCACCGTGGTTCGGTCGCGGAACTTGCCACCCTGCTGAATTTCCCCGCTCCGATCACCCAGCAGATAATTGGCTGCAGTGACGGCTGTTGCCCCAAGGTTGGTCAGATCCGTTTGCGAGCAGAGCGTCTGACTGGGATACAAGGTCTTGGACAGACCGCACAAGCCACTCAAACTGATCGTAGTGCCATCGAACTTCTGTACATTGGTGCCATCGTTGAAGTACACATTGCGCGCAGTGGCAGCGGGCATCTGCGCAGATGCTTCCCAGATCGGGGTGAAGCGCGCCTCCCGCGTATCCGGATCGACCGTGGCCTGATTGGCCTTCAACTTACTCGACCAATCGGTACCGTTGTTCTTGATCTGGTATTCGGGAGTCACGGTCAAGGAGCCCGCGCCAATACGCGCACCCGTCAAGGCCAAGGTTCCCGATGGTGAATTGGCAGCGCTGGCAGCCGACAGCACCCGACGCATGGCGCCAGTCACTTCATCAGGGCTCTTGGCATTGATGAACTGACCGCGGCTATTGATCGTGGCGTGCCAGAGCTCGTCGATGACGCGGCCATCGTCATCTGCAATCGGATCGCCATTGCTATTCCAGTCGGGAGCATTGGCATAAGGATCATTGGTAGCTGCCTGATTGACCTCGTAGATATTTCCTTGAGCACCCAGAGTGATTGCATAGAAATTCATATGCAGGTCTTTCTGGCAGTCCAAGCGCTTCCAATCCGCCGATGTCTTGTCGAGCGTCGCGCACTTATCGTCCACGGGCACGAGGCCTGTCGGAAAACTTGGACCGGTTACCAACGGCGTAGACGCGCCAGAATAATAGCTGGCAGTGATATCGGCGATCGTATTGCTGTAATTGTCGGCAAAGGGAGAGGCCGGAAAATCCACCGTGCCGGTCGAATCTGCATTGCCATATCCAGTAGCAACATTGTTGCTATTCGTATAGCCGTCAGTGAACAGCATACCGCCATTTTTCTGACAGGCACGCACCACCGGTGCACCATCTCCGGTCCGCTTGAACTGCTTACCCAGGAAATCGATGGCGACGCGGTTCGGCGTACCGCCATTCGGCTTAAGTCTGTAGATCAGCCCGAATAGCGATGTGCGCGAGGCGTCGTCATCCATGTCGTACATGGTCACGTTAGTTCGGTTATTAATCGTGAAATACCCAACTCGCATCTTGTCGACATCGGCCAAAGTGCGCGATGCGGAGCCGATGATCGAAAGAATTCGATTACGACTATATTGAAACCAATTAGCAAAATTCTGTTGCGCAGCGGTATAGGCAGCGGTATTGGTGCCGTAATTCGCTGCCAATATCTGATAGCGCCGCATATTGCAGCCTGGACCACAGGCATTGGCAATAATCGGTCGATTGGCATCGTTAGTGAGATAGCCCGTCGGCGCAGGAGCGCCCACAGGCAGATAAAACGTTGCCGGGACGTAGCCGATCTGAACCTGGCAATTGGCCATGATGGAAACTGTGCTACCTAATGTTGCCCAAATTCCGTTACTGCTAGGCAATCCATTACTGTTGGTCGTATTACACGACCGACTGCTCGACCGATATCGCGTCCCCGACGGTATCGTCATTCCCGTTAGGAACTGGAACGACTCGTCGTTTCCCTCGCGATAGGCAAGATTGTAGGTAGTGTTGTACCCCTTGGTGAAATCAGTGCCGTAAACCGCTGGATTACGCGGATCCAGGCGCGCCTGACTGAACGTGGCTGCCGGCCAAAGATTAGCTGTCGCCGTCGTTTGTGTGGGCGGCGTCCATGGCTGGTAGAGTACGTCGGGATTGTAGTAGCTCTTGTTATAGGTTGGTGATCTAGCAAACCCGAACGCATCAAGCGGCGGCATCGCATCACCTGGCGAATAAGAGGCGTTATAGCCGTCGCTTGGATACAGGTATACATAGCAATCGGCTGAGTTATTTGCACACCCCTCGCTAGAATTGTAGAAGACACCAGCAGAGCTGAAGAAACTACTGCCTGTCCATTGCAGACGTCCATCACCACCGGTGAAGATGCGCTCGAACGTCATCGAGTTGGAATCATCCACCGAAATAATGAATGCCGGCGGGATCGAGGTCGCGTTATTGAGTGGAGCCTGCGCCAAAGCGCCCTGCCCCTGGGCCGCGATCAAGCTGTAGACGAAGTAGCCACCCACCGCGACAAGCAGGACGACGGAGGCGATGGCGGTTCGAACGGTGCGACGAGACATGCTCACGGCCTCAGAGCTTGAAAATGGAATCGATCGCCGCCGACGAGGATGCATCCGTCGTCGCATCGTTGGCGAAAGTGGTGATTTGATAGACCGGGGTCACCGGGTCGACCGGATCGCCCATCGCGAGCGAACCGCCGCCGATGATGCACGAATCGATGCGCCGCACATTGACCGCCTGATTCACCGACGTGGCCTTGCTGCGCGCCCAAGCCAGCGGATCGAAGACGGTATCGCAATTTTGCTGGATATCGGTGTCCACCACCGTTGCGTCGCTGGGAGCAGCCTTTCGATTGGCGATGGCTTCGATCGACCGCTCGCTCCTGCGCGTCACGCCCTCGGCATTCTGGAACGCAATATTGGTGACCAGATAATTGGACGCCATTTTTTCCTGCATGCCGGCCACCTGCATGCCGGCGATCCCGATCAATGCCAGCAGGATCAACATGATCAAGGCAACATAGAGCACTGCACCGCGGGGGCGGGACGGCATCGGGCGGCGACGAGCGAATGCATTCATGGGTCAATTCCCGAACAGGCGATTGCGCAAGGCGATCGTGGATTCGTAGGTCATGCGGTAGCGGCCATCGTTCTTGTCTGGCGGCGTGAAAGAGACGCCCAGCGCACTGGGATAACTCACAGCACTTGTCGCCCGCTCTGCTGCGGCAGGCGCCGGACTACGTGCCAGGATGCCAACCTGAACCTGCCCAACCCGCCTCCACTGCCCCGCCGCCGTAGCATCCGTCGCAGTAGACACGTCGCTCGCAATCGCCTGGGTGCTGATATTCCCCAACGGAGGCGAAGTATTGGACATGTTCACGGTCTGATCGAGACCGAATAGCAGCTGCATGTTCTCGATCCCTTCGACCAGCTCTTCCGGCATGCCGTAATCGTCGACGCCGTTGGACCGTGCACGCATCAGCGCCGGCTCGCCCGACGTGGCCGATGTACCGACGTAATACACCAGCGACTCTGCGCGATATAGCATCGCCTGGCCGCTGGGCCGGGTGGAGTAATTGGACAGATTGGTCCCGGTAGCGGTGACCTGGCCGCTGGCATAGGTCCCCTTGAACACCGTGGCATGGGCACAGTCCGCAACCCCGAACAAGTTCGGTGCCGTCTGCCCGCCTTCTGTCAAACGTGATCCAGCGGTGGCATTGAAACCCACAATACTGTTGCTGCCGGTGGTCAACGTTGTGATCGGCACGCCTTCCGGGGCCAGGAAGCGCAGAACCAGGATATCGCTACCGCCGCGCGGGTTGAGCTTGGTGATCGATGCTGGCAGATTAGCCGGCACTGCCCAGTTCTCTCCAATTTTCAGGCTGCTGGAAGGAGTTGTGGGCTTTGTGTTGGGCGCTTCGTAACCTTGAATGCTGATACTGAAATCCAGCGGATGGCCCGAACCACTGGTCGCACCGGTAGTGACCACCGGGTCGCCCTCACCTCGCACGAAATGTGCCTGGTCATTGACACAGCCAAAATGCCCGGCCATGCGAATGTCGCGCTGCAGGAAATCCAGCGCGAAACGACCGTTCTCCTGTGCGCGCGCATTGCCTTCGGCCAACATCGATGCGGTACGCGACGCGGAAAACACCTGGATCACGCCCAGCATCAGCACCAGGCCGATCACCATGGCGATCATCATCTCGATCAGGCTGATGCCAGCGGCGAAACGCTTGGAGGAAAGCCGCTGCGTCATAACTGCGATACCAGGGTGAAGGTGGTCTGGGCGTTGGGGTTGCTGGCGTCCCAGCGCTGATCCCCCCAACTGATACCAACGGTGACTTGGCCGTTGTTATTGAGCACCGTCGCGCTGGCACCCTCGCCCAATGCGCGCACGACCTGGCATTTCCAGCGCGCAATATTGTCGGCGATGGAGACAGTCCCGATAGGCCGAGTGCAGCTGGCAGCAGTCACCGTATTGGCGGCGAAAGTGGCATCCGTATACCAGGCCGACTGGAAGCGATTGCTCCGCATCTGGTCCAGCAGGTCATACGCCAGATTAGTGGCCTGGGTGCGGTAATTGGAACTTTGCACGAACCGCACATTCGTCGTCTGCAATAGCGCAAAGCCGAGCAGGCCAAATGCGAGGACGATGATGGCGATCAGCACCTCAAGCAGACTGAATCCCTTGGCGCGAGAGGACGAAACTAGGGGACGGAGACGCATCATTGGCAGGCGCTCTTCTGAGACGTAATCTGACCGGCAGCATTGACGAACAAGGTGCGCCGCAGCGCCTGCCCATCGCACGTCATCGGCTGCAGCGTGATCTGTTGATTGGTGGACGCGACCCTGCGCCCTCGCCCGTCGAAGGCGATCACGGCACCGGACGGCCCTGTGCTGGTCAGCGCTGAGTTGATCGAGACGAAGCGCAACACCGTATCGCCGCTCTTGAACGCTCCATCGCCATCGGTATCGGCCCAGGCCAGCATTCCTGCACCCCAGTTGTTGTCGCATGCCGTCCCGGACGCGCTGCCGCAGACGCCGCCACCACGGCGATTACGAATCGCCTCACTGCGCGCAATCGACAGCAGGCCGATGGTCTCGTTGGTGCTGCTCGCCACCTGATTGGAGCGAAGCGTTCCTCGGAAGCTCGGAAATGCAATGGCGAGCAGGATCGCCAGGACGGCGATCGCAATCATGAGTTCCACGAGTGTGAAGCCGGCAGATCGGCGAAAAGACATTGAACGCTCCCCAGCGTGACGTGTGCAAGATGCGACGGCCGCCCCCCGGGCGACAAGCGCCAAGGGGACGAACGGTCGTTTTGGGGGCACCGGCGTAACCCCCGGGCCAGATACCAGCCCCCGGCCCGAGCGCCGGCCACCCCGGCCGGGCTACGGCGCGCCTTTCCAGTCTAGGTCACCACCCGATAGCACGGACGGTAGTCGCCCGAGATCTTCATGCGCCGCTGCTCGACGAACGCGCGCAGCAGGGCGTCCAGGGCGGCCATGATGTCGGGGTCGCCGTGGATCTCGAACGGGCCGAACTCCTCGATGCGCCGCATGCCGTCTTCCTTGACGTTGCCGGCGACGATGCCCGAGAAGGCCCGCCGCAGGTCGGCCGCCAGCGCGGGGGCCGGCCGGCCGTGATGCAGGTCCAGGGCGGCCATCGCGGCATGGCTGGGCACGAACGGCTGCTGGTACTCCAGCGGAATGTGCACCGACCAGTTGAAGTAATAGGAGTCCTTGTGATCCTTGCGATGCGCGCGCACCTGCTGGATCCCCTGCGACATGCGGCGAGCAACCGCCACCGGATCGCCGACGATGATTTCGTAACGCGAGGCCGCCGCATCGCCCAGGGTCAGGCGGATGAAACGGTCGATCTGTTCGAAGTACGGCGCGGCGATGGTCGGCCCAGTCAGCACCAGCGGGAACGGCAGTGATGCGTTTTCCTCGCGCAGCAGGATACCGAGCAGATACAGGATCTCCTCGGCGGTGCCGACGCCGCCTGGGAAGACCAGGATGCCGTGACCGATACGAACGAAGGCCTCCAGGCGCTTCTCGATGTCCGGCATGATCACCAGGTGGTTGACGATCGGGTTGGGCGACTCGGCGGCGATGATGCCCGGTTCGGTGAGGCCGATATAGCGGGTGTGGTGCTTGCGTTGCTTGGCATGGGCGATGGTGGCGCCCTTCATCGGCCCCTTCATCGCGCCAGGGCCGCAGCCGGTGCAGATGTCCAGCCCGCGCAAGCCCAGTTCATAGCCGACCTGCTTGGTGTAGAGATATTCGTCGCGGGAGATCGAATGGCCACCCCAGCACACCACCAGATTCGGGTCGGACGGCTGCAGGATGCGCGCATTGCGCAACTGGCCGAACACCGCGTTGGTGATGCCCTCGCTGGTCTCCAGGTCGGCGCGCTGGGCTTCCAGCTCGATCGCCATATAGGCCAGATCGCGCACCACCGCGAACAGCAGTTCGGCCACGCCATGGATGATCTCGCCATCGACGAATGCCATCGCCGGGGCGTTGCTCAGATCGATGCGGATGCCGCGATCCTGCTGGTTCACCTGGATGTCGAAATCCGGATACAGGTCGCGCGCGGCGCGCGGATCGTCGGACGCGCTGCCGCTGGTCAGTACCGCCAGCGCACAGCGACGCAGCAATTCGTGCAGACCGCCACTGGAGGCATCGCGCAAGCGCGCCACTTCGGCCTTGGACAGCACGTCCAAGCCACCGCGCGGGTAGATCCGCGCATCCACCACCGGCAGCGCCCGCGCTGCCGTACTGCTCAGTTCCATGTCCTACTCCTCTGGCCAACCGCCGGACTGTAGCGCACTCCCGTGCCCAAAAGAAAACGGCCGGGCGAAGCCCGGCCGTTTCTGAGGTACAGACTGATCCGATCAGAATCAGAACTGATAGCGGAAGCCCAACTGCAGAGCCCAGCGCGAGATGCCCTTGTCGTCGTAGATGGTGGACGTATCCGGCTCATTGAAGCGATAGACATACTTGCCCGTCGCTGCATCGATACCGCCGTATTCCACCACGCCCTTGAAGCCCGGGAACGCGTACTCATCCACGTGCCCCCACTTCTTGTTGAGCAGATTTCCAACGTTCATGACGTCGAGCCAGATCTGCGCCTTGTTGCCCTCGAAGAAGCCAGGCAGCTCCTGCTCGAGATGCAGATCGAACTGGTTGACCCAGGAATTGCGGACCGCATTACGCCCGGCGATCTGCCCCTTGTGGGTGGACAGGTACTGGTCGTTGTTCACGTAGTTCCAGAACGCATTTTCTTCCGCAGCGCTACCGAACAGCACATCGCCACGACCTGCCGGGATGTAGAGCAGATCGTTGGCACGGCCATCGCCATTGGCGTCGTTATCGAAGGTATAGCTATACGGACGACCGCTGCGCCCCTGGTAGACCAGGCCGAACTTGGTTGCGTAATCACCGAAGAAGGCATGCTTCCACTGCAGCGTACCGAGGATGCTGTCCCTGATCTGATAGGCCGAGGTGGCGTTGACCTGCTCGTTCGCCTGGAAGGTCGCCACGTTCAACAGCTGCGAACCAGAGGTCGAGCTGGTCAAGGCACTGACTTCCTTGGCATTCGAGTAGGTGTACGCCAGGCTCCACGACCAATCGCTGTCGTTGAACGGCTTGCTCAGGCCGACGGTGAAACTCTGGCTTCCGCCCTTATCCGTGGGGCGCGCAATGATGGCATCGTTGAAGCTCTGGTTGCTGTTGGCGCGTGCCAACGCATTACCACTGACACGCCCCAGATTGTCCCAGTTTGCCCGATTGCGGCCGACGGCATTCCAGTAGATATCCCGACCGTCCTGGCCGACCGCGGTCGGAGCGCCAAGATTCAGCTGCTGGTAGTAAATGGCTTCGTTGACCTTGGTAACCACGCCTTCCAAAGACGCGACGATGCCATACCAGGGCAACTCGGTATCGAACGCGAGATTTGCCTTCCACACCGACGGCTGACTGAGATCCTTGTCGATGAAATCAACCGACTGCACACCACCGGTAGTGCCGGTCGGCTGATTGTTGACATCCGGAGTGAAACGAATGCCACCACGCGCGATCTCGGTGGCATTGCGGAAGTTGTAGTCCGTATACGCCAGGCCGGTGTTGGAGAAGGGATTTGACAACCAAACGGATGCGGCTGCGCCCTGGAAGAGACCGACGCCACCACGCAGCTGCGTCGGACGGTCGGCATCGAAGGTGTAATTGAAGCCGAAGCGCGGCTGCCACAGGTCGTTGCCATCGAGCGTGTTGTCGTTCCGCACGCCAAAGGCGTTGAACGCCGCCTGGTTGAACTGCGGGCTGTCCGGAACCATCTGCTTGTCGTAGCGCACGCCGAACGTCAAGGTCAGATTGCTATTGATGGCCCAGGTATCCTGCACGAACAGACCCAGGTTGCGCAGGCCCCACTTCGCCGCGATGTCATCGATATTGCCGCTGTTGGACGACGAGTACCGGTACGACACCGGAAGGTTGGCACGGTATGCGGCAATCGAGTCGAAGCTGTAGGAGCCGAACACGCGCGGCCCGTACAGATTGAAAATATCGTTGTCTTCGTAATCGAAGCCGAACTTCACCGTGTGGTCGTTGAGGAACAGATTACCGGCGAAGAAACCATTCCAGGTCTTGGTGCGCAGCTCGTTCGCCTGGGTGTTTGCCTCGGTTCCGAGATTGACGGAATTTGCGCCAACCCGGACGTTGATCGCCGGCAATAGCGAGGGAGGCGTACGAACAGCCGAATAGTCGCGGTACGACACCTTGGCCTCGGTTGAGAAGGTATCAGTCCAGTCGCTGAACAGCTGCGCGGTGTAGGTTTCCAGGTCGAAATCGCGCACGTAGTGATAGGAACTCAGTGCAAGCGAGCTATTGCTGAAACCATTGAGATTGGCTGTGTTCTGCTTGGACTTGCCGTAACGGAACGAAGCACGGTGCTTGTCGCTGATGTTCCAATCCAGCTTGAAGCCTTTCTCCTCGGAATCGGAATCCAACGCAGGCAGCGCCAGCGTGCCTGGATCGAAGCCGTAGACGTTACGCGAGATATCGACGATCTGGTCGACCTGCGCCTGCGAGATGTTCACGATGTTGCTGGCGCCGGAACCTGTAGGACCATAGCCGCTGTTACCGGTGAAAACGCCCTTGCCCTTGTACTTTTCGTAGTTGGCGAAGAAAAACAGCTTGTCCTTGACGATCGGGCCGCCCAGGGTCAAGCCATAGGTCGCTTCGTTGTCGAACAGCTGCGGACGGATGCCGTTCTGGTTCTTGCCGGACCAGTCGTTATCGCGATACGTCCCGTAGACCGAACCATGGAACTCGTTGGTGCCGGACTTGGTGACCGCATTGATCACGCCGCCGGTGCCGCCGGTGATGGTGACGTCGTAATTGGCCACGTCCACCGAAATTTCGTCGATGACGTCCATCGAGAACGGCTGACGCGGCGTCGGCAGGCTGTTGGATTCCAGACCGAAGGCGTCATTGGTGCTGATGCCGTCGACGCGGATCGCGTTGTAGCGCGGATTCTGGCCGGCGATGGAGATCTCGTTACGCGCCTTGTCGGTCTGCGACACGCGCGGATCCAGGCGGACGTAGTCCTGCAGGTTGCGGTTGATCGACGGCAACGATTCGATTTCTTCGCGGGTCACATTGGTGCCCGTGCCCATCTTGTTCGCGCTGAAGATCGCCGAGCCATAGTTGGCGGCAATCGCCTGCACGGTGCCCATGGTGGCGAGATCGCCGCCCAGTGCCGCATCGACCTGGTTCACCTTGTCCAGGTTCAGATACACGCCTTCGCGAGTCGTGTTGCCCGAACCGGCGGCATTGATGGTGATGGTGTACGGACCACCCACGCGCAGGCCGCGCGCGGTATAGCGGCCGCTGGCGTCAGTGGAGGCCCGGCTGACCGTGCCCGATTCGACGTGGGTAATCGTGACTTCGGCATTGGGGACCGGCTGCCCGTTGCTGCCGGTGACCACGCCAGCGACGCCGGCAGAGGTGTTTTGCGCGAACACCGGAGCGGTCGCAAGCGCGGCGACGAGGCCAAGCGTGAGCTTGGACATGCGAAGACAACGGGGGTGGGTCATTTCGGTAGCCTCGATACAGGTTGGGCAGTGACAAAAAAGCGCAGTCAGCCCAACCGTTCCCGGAGGTGGGCTGCCGATGATCTGGATTCCCTCGCCGCGCGACTGGTTGCCGCCGCAACGGTTAACAACAGATTAACACGCTAAGGCCTAGATGTGACGGCCACGTGACAAACTTCGCGCAACGCAACATGAATTTGCCTGGGCACGGGCAAGCACCCAATTGCGGCAATGTTCGCAAGGCCGTGGCGATCTCGGGCACGGATTTGGTGGCGAGGCTGCAGTAATGGCGCGGCAAGCGAGGTCGATCGCCACCTGGCGGGCGCACCCGACATCCACTGACGGATGCTCGGGGCTCAGGATGCGTCAGTTCGGCGACACATCCATGACATGCCCCAGGCGCAAGGGTTGCCGCGGCACCACCGCCTCGCGCTGACCGCTACCCGGCGGTCAGCCCCAGATCAAATCGACACCGGCAGCTTCAGATACGTACCGATACCGTCGAGGAACATCTGCACCGAGATGGCCACCAGTAGCATGCCCATCAGGCGCTCCAGCGCAGTCAGGGCGCGGTGGCCCAGCAGGCGGTACAACAGGGTGGCCGAGAACAGGATGGCCGAGGTCGCGCCCCAGGCGATCATCAGCGCCAGGCTCCAGTCCCATAGCCGCGCCGGCTCGTTGCTGCCCATCAACATCACCGCGGCCATGCCGGATGGACCTGCCACCAACGGGATGGCCAACGGCACGATGAAGGGCTCGCCATCGGGAATCTCTCCCATCAGGCCTTCTGGACGCGGAAAGATCATGCGGATGCCGATCAGGAACAACACGATGCCGCCGGCGATCGCCACCGATTCCTGCCGCAGGTGCATCAGCTCCAGCGCGTACTTGCCTCCCCACAGAAAGCCCATCAGCACCGCCAACGCGATCAGCAGTTCACGGGCGAGCACGAAGCGCTGGCGCGGCCCCGGCAACGGTTTGAGCACGCTCAGGAACACCGGGATGTTGCCCAGCGGATCGAGGATCAGAAACAGCAGCAGCGCCGCTGAGAGGATGGTCATGCGTGGGGACTCCAGATGGCACCGCGATGGGCGGCGCCGTCCGCGGACAACAAGGTGACACAGGCCGGGGCGTAGCGGGCCGGGGCAACGGCCTCGGTGTCGTCCTGATGCAGGAAGGCGCGTGCGCGCAATGCGGTCCGCATCGGGCCAGGCTGCAAGCCGGCCACGCGCACCGGCCCGGCGGCGGTTTCGTGATGCAGGCTGGCGAGCACCCCGCGTTGGGCATGCTGGGCGGCACCGTAGGCGCCCCAGTAGGCCTGGCCGACGCGCGCCGGCGCGTCCAGCACGAACACCACCGCGGCGTCCTGCTGCTCGCGCAGCAACGGCAGGCAGGCCTGGGTGAGCCAGAGTCGTGCGGTCAGGTTGACGTGCACAACGCGGGCGACATCCTCCGGAGCGGCCAACTCGATCGGCGTCAAACCGGGGAAATCAGCAGCGCAATGCAGCAGTCCGTGCAAACCGCCCAGCTCGCTGCGCAGTCGCTGCGCCAACTCGGCGTAGTCCTCCGGCGTTGCGCCTGCCAGATCCAAGGGATACAGCAGCGGCTCTGCACCCAGTGCAGCCATCGCATCGTACACGCGCTCCAGGGCACGCAGCTTGCGCCCCAGCAGCACGACGGTGGCGCCGGCCTCGGCGCAGGCACGGGCCGCGGCGGCACCAAGGCCACCACCGGCACCGCTGACCAGCACCACCCGCCCGCTCAGTGCGGCGGCCGCCCGCGCCACGGACACACTCACGGCTGGTAGGCCTCGCCAACGATGCGCTTGAGCTCGCCGCTCTCGAACAATTCCAGGGTGATGTCGCAACCGCCGATCAGTTCGCCGTGGATGAACAACTGCGGAAAGGTCGGCCAATTGGAATAGCGCGGCAGGTTGGCGCGGATCTCCGGCTCTTCCAGCACATTGACCGTATGCAGCTGGTCGGCGCCGGCGGCGATCAATGCCTGCACCGCACGACTGGAAAACCCGCACATCGGAAACTGCGGGGTGCCTTTCATGAACAGCACGATCGGGTGTTGTTCGACTTCAGCCTGGATGCGTTCCATCACCGGCATTGGACTCTCCTGACAGGACGCGGCGAGCCCCAACCCCCAGGTCGGATAGACTTCCGCAAAGGCGCGCATTGTAAGCCCTCTGCATGTCCGCTCGCCGACTCCCTCCGCCACCCGCCGCCCCATGCCGATCGAACACCTTGCTCTGCCCTACTCTCGCGCCGCGCTCGAACCCCATCTGTCGGCGGCAACGCTTGAAGCGCACCACGGAATGCTTCACCGCGGCGACGTGGAGCGCCTCAACGCCATCATCGCTGACAGCGAATTTGCCGAGTTGACGCTGGAACAACTGGTGGCACAGGCGCAAGGCACGTTGTTTCATCTGGCCGCGCAGGTGTGCAACCACAATCTCTACTGGCAATGCCTGCGGCCGCGCGGCGGCGGCGAGCCGTTGGGCCGGTTGGGCGACGGCATCGCGCGCGCATTCGGCGACTTCGCGCTGTTCAAACAGGAATTCAATCGGCTGGCGCTGGGCGTGGCGGGCTCTGGCTGGGCATGGCTGGTCCAGCGGCCGGACGGCAGTCTGGCAGTGGTCGCGACCCGCAACGCCTCCACACCGCTCAGCGGCCCCGACACGCCGCTACTGGCCTGCGATCTCTGGGAACACGCCTACTATCTGGATTACCGGCACGACCGGGCGCGTTACCTGGACGCGTTCTGGAAACTGGTCAACTGGGAGTTCGTCGCCAGCCGGTTGAACTGAACCGGCAGCGGCGTGGCCAGGCCGCCGCGTCGGCGACCTGACCACGCCGAACTGCCGCCGGCCTCAGCCTTGCAAGCGGGCGACGACCGCGCCCACCTGCTCCTGCCGCTGCAATACCTGTCCGGCCTGCTGCAGGCGCTGCGCCAACACTTCGGGACGGTCGGCGCGCACGCTGGCGTGACCGACCTTACGACCATCGCGCGGCTGTTTGCCGTAGTCGTGCCAGTGGCCGCCCGGCACGGCCAGAAAGGCGGCGGCATCGGGCATGGCACCCAGCCAGTTGAGCATGCAGGCATGGCCGCGCATGGCCGTGCTGCCGAGTGGCAGGCCGAGCACGGCGCGCACGTGGTTCTCGAACTGCGAGGTCTCGGCGCCTTCGATGGTCCAGTGCCCGGAGTTGTGTACACGCGGCGCCATTTCGTTGGCCAGCAGTTCGCCGTCGCGCACGAACAGTTCCAGCGCGAACACGCCGACATAATCCAGCCGCTCGGCGACAGCTTGCGCATGCCGCTCGGCCAGTGCCTGCAGTGCCGTGTCCACGCTGGCCGGCGCAAGACTGGCAGACAGCACGCCATCCACATGCCAGTTCTCGGTCAACGGCCAGGCACGAAACTCGCCGTCGCGACCACGCACGGCCACCACACTGACCTCGCGCTGGAACGGCACGAAGGCTTCGACGATCAATCCCACCGTGGCAGCCTGCGCGCCCAGTGCGGCCCAGGCCGCGTGCGCGTCGTCCAGCGAGCGGATACGGAACTGCCCCTTGCCGTCGTAGCCGAAGCGGCGCGTCTTCAGCACGCAGGGCGCGCCGATCGTGGCCAGCGCCGCATCGAGGCCTGCACGATCGTCGATGGCGGAGAACGCCGGCACGGGAATGCCCAGTTCGCGAAACAAGGTCTTCTCGCTCAAACGGTCTTGCGCCACCGCCAGCGCGCTTGGCGCGGGGTGGACCGGCAACTGCGCTGCCAACTGCTGCGCGCTGCCGGCCGGGACGTTCTCGAAGTCGAAGGTGAGCACATCCACTTGCGCGGCAAAGTCCGCCAGTGCGGCGGCATCGTCGAACGCACCGACCTGTAGCGGTGCGACCTGGCCTGCACAGGCATCGGCGGCCGGGTCGTAGACGCGTACACGCACGCCCAGCGGCGCCGCCGCCAGTGCCAGCATGCGCGCCAGTTGTCCGCCTCCCAGAATACCTAGCGTGCTCATTGGCGCGGATCGTCGCTGGCCATCACGTCCTCGGTCTGGCGGGCGCGGAACTGCGCCAGCGCCTGGCCGATCGGCGACTGCGTCGGCGCCAGCATGGCAGCGGCGAATAGCGCCGCATTGGCGGCGCCCGCGTTACCGATGGCGAAGGTCGCCACCGGGATACCGGCCGGCATCTGCACGATCGACAGCAGCGAGTCCATGCCATTGAGCGCCTTGGACTGCACCGGCACGCCCAACACCGGCACCGCCGTCTTGGCCGCCAGCATGCCCGGCAGATGCGCCGCACCGCCGGCACCGGCGATGATCGCCCGCAACCCGCGCGCATCAGCCTGCTCGGCATAGGCGAACAGCACATCCGGCGTACGGTGCGCGGAAACCACCTTCACTTCGTAGGGCACGCCCAGCGCATCCAGCTTCTGAGCTGCGTGTTGCATGGTCTCCCAATCCGAACGGGAGCCCATCACGATGCCGACCAGCGGCGCGGAATGGTTCGAGGTCATGGCCCTGCCCTGCGGTAAAGACGTATTCTAGCCGTCTTCCACGCAAGACAAGACTTCGATGGATCGCAAACTGCTCGACCTGCTGTGCTCACCGGACACCCGCCAGCCGCTGTCGCTGCTCGACGGCAAGGGCCTGGAGGCGCTCAATCGCGCCATCGCCGCCGGCGAGGTGCAACGCGTCGACGGCACCCGCCAGGAACAGCCGCTGCGCGAGGTCCTGATCACCCGCGACCGCAAGCAATTGTTCCGCGTCGACGACGGCATTCCGGTGTTGCTGGCCGAGGAGGCCATCCTCGCGGCACAGATCGCCGACTTCCCCGACAAGTGAGCACCACCTCGAGCACGGCACGGCCGCCAGTGCCCGCGGCAGCGGTCATCCAGGCCGATGTCGCGCGGGCCTTGGCCGAGGACATCGGTAGCGGCGACGTCACTGCCGCGCTGCTGCCCGACCAGGCCGACAGCGCTTACCTGCTATGCAAGCAGGACGCCGTACTGGCCGGCCAGGCCTGGTTCGACGCCACCCACCGCACCCTCGATCCGCAGGTCCAGATCCAGTGGCAGGCGCGCGACGGCGACCAGATACGCGCCGGCATGGTGCTGGCGCTGCTGCACGGGCGTAGCCGTTCACTGGTCAGCGCCGAGCGCACCTCACTCAATTTCCTGCAAACCCTGTCGGGCACCGCGACCACCACGGCCGCATTTGTCGCTGCCGTCGCCGGCACCGGCGCGCGCATCCTGGACACCCGCAAGACGCTGCCCGGCCTGCGCGCCGCGCAGAAGTACGCCGTGCGCTGCGGCGGCGGCGACAACCACCGCATCGGCTTGTTCGACACGGTGATGCTCAAGGAAAACCACATCCGTGCCGCCGGCTCGCTCACTGCGGCCGTCCACGCTGCGCGCACGCAGCAGCCGCAGTTGCCGCTGGTGGTGGAAGTGGAGACGCTGGCGCAGCTGCAGGAAGCCTTGCAGGTCGGCTGTACACGGATCCTGATCGACGACTTCGACCAGACGATGCGTCGACAGGCGGTGACCATCGTCGCCGCGCTGCCACCGGAGCGACGGATTCCGCTGGAAGTGTCCGGCAGTGTCGATCTGGCCAGCATCCGCGCGATCGCCGAGGACGGCGTGGATTGCATCTCCATCGGCGGGCTGACCAAGCATGTCCAGGCGGTGGATCTGTCCCTGAAGCTGGGGCCTGCACCGCGCTGATTTCACGCTTGCCCGCATCCGCCTCTGGCAGCCTGCGGACATCGTTGAACATTGGACTCGGAATGAGGCTTGCGCCCTGGCGATGGATCTGGCTACTGCTGGCCGCAAGCGCCGGCAGCGCCGCGGCCGCCGAGGTGTGCGACATCCCGCCGCGTTTTGGCACCAGCCCGGTTGCCGCCGCCATCGTCCGCAGCGCCTGCAATGAGCATCGCCTGTGGCAACGCCCCTTCATCGATGCCAATGGACGAATCGCCAGCCTGGGCGTGACCGAGGCCGAATCGGCCTATCTTGCCGATCACGGCCTGGTCGCCTGGCAACGCGTCGCCATGTATTGGCGCGACAGCGGCACCCTTGCGCAGATGAGCGGCACCCCGGGCGCCTCCAGTTGCGCGGCGCTGGATGGCAGCCGCTATACCGCCAGCGATTGCCGCGCCTTCCTGATCGACACCCCATGGTCCGCCGCCTTCGTCTCCTGGGTGATGACACAGGCCGGGCTGGTCGGATTTTCACGCTCGGCGCGCCATCTCGATTACATCCGCAGTGCCTATGCCGATAGCGGCAACGGCCCCTACCGCTTCACCGACCCTGCCGCAGAGAAGCCCGCGCCAGGCGATCTGCTATGCCTGCTGCGCGGACGCGAGGTCGCCTTGGGTTACGCGGGGCTGCGCGCCGCGCTGGGCGGACATGGGTCGATGCCGTGGAAATCGCATTGCGATGTCGTCGTGGCCGCCAATGTCGGCGGCGACCGCACGCTGTATCTGATCGGCGGCAATGTGTTCAACACGGTGATGATGCGCAAGATGCGGCTGGATCGGGCCGGCCATCTACTGCTGCCCGCTCCGCAATCCGGCGCGACCGAAAGCGAGTCCGACGATGGCCTGGGCAGCAGCAACGAGTGCACGCCAGCGCATGAGGAGTTGTGCGACTTCAACCGTCGCGACTGGGCGGCACTCTTGAAGCTGCGCGATACCGCAGCACAGATACCACCGCCGCCGCCGACGACGACGATGCCGGCGCCTACTCCAGCATCGGAGCCGCAGCCGCCGCAGACCATGCCACCGGGCTTTCCGCGCGTGGTGCCGCCGCGTCCGCAGCCGGCCAGCCCGCCGCAAACCGAACCGGCTGCCAGCGCGCCTTCGCAGCAGCAGTGAGTCTGCGCGCATGCGTGCGCTTTGCTTGCGGCTGCAGCGCCGTGCATCGCTGCGACGCTGCCAACCCCGGCGCGCCGGGTGCTTAGACAATGTCACTGCGGCGCTGCGACGATGCCTGCCGCTACATGGCGCCTGCGGCATATGCATGCACGACGTCGCACCGTGGTACGCGGCGAAAGCTCATCAAGGCATCGAACGCCACAGTCCATCGCCTGCGTCTGCTGGCAGCACGCATCAGCGCAACAGCGGGCGAGCCGCGATCGCCACATCGCCAAACAGCCGACAGGCCTCAACCCCGGATGCATAAAACCGCATAAAAAAAGCGGGCCGAAGCCCGCTTTTTCAGCAGCGCGATGGCATGGCGATTACTCGCCCTGCACGCCCTCGCCTTCTTCGACAGCCTTGATCGACAGACGGATACGGCCCTGCTTGTCCACTTCCAGCACCTTGACGCGGACCAGATCGCCTTCCTTCAACTTGTCGCCGACCTTTTCCACGCGCTCGCTGGAGATCTGCGACACGTGCACCAGGCCGTCCTTGCCCGGCAGGATGGTCACGAACGCACCGAAGTCCATGATCTTGGCGACCTTGCCTTCGTAGATGCGGCCCGGCTCGACGTCCGAGGTGATCTGCTCGATACGCGACTTGGCAGCCTGTGCCGCGATCGCATTGACCGAGGCGATGATGATGGTGCCATCGTCCTGGATGTCGATCTGGGTGCCGGTCTCCTTGGTGATCGCCTGGATGGTCGAGCCACCCTTGCCGATCACTTCGCGGATCTTGTCCGGATGGATCTTGATGGTCAGCAGACGCGGCGCGTAGTCCGACAGCTCGGCACGCGGGGTGGTCAGCGCCTTGGACATCTCGCCCAGGATATGCAGACGACCGGCCTTGGCCTGCTGCAACGCCTGCTTCATGATCTCTTCGGTGATGCCTTCGATCTTGATGTCCATCTGCAGCGCGGACACGCCGTCGGCAGTACCGGCCACCTTGAAGTCCATGTCGCCCAGGTGATCTTCGTCACCCAGGATGTCCGACAGCACCACGAAACGGTCGTCTTCCTTCACCAGACCCATGGCGATACCTGCCACCGGCGCCTTGACCGGCACGCCAGCATCCATCAGCGCGAGCGAGGAGCCGCACACCGAGGCCATCGACGAGGAGCCGTTGGACTCGGTGATTTCCGAGACCACGCGGATGGTGTACGGGAACTCTTCCAGGCTCGGCATCACGGCCAGCACGCCGCGCTTGGCCAGGCGGCCGTGACCGATTTCGCGACGCTTCGGCGCACCGAAACGACCGCACTCGCCCACCGAATACGGAGGGAAGTTGTAATGGAACAGGAAGTTTTCCTTGTACTCGCCGCTGACCGCATCAATCACCTGGCCGTCGCGGGCGGTGCCCAGCGTGGTGACCACGATCGCCTGCGTCTCGCCGCGGGTGAACAGCGCCGAGCCATGGGTGCGCGGCAGCACGCCGGCCTGCACGGCGATCGGACGCACGGTGTCCAGCGCACGGCCGTCGATCCGCACCTTGGTGTCCAGCACCGAGTCGCGCATGGTGCGATATTCCAGCTCGCCGAATTCCTTCGACAGCTCCGCGGTGCTCCAGCCTTCGGCAGCAACGCGGCCGGCCAACGACTCCAGCACGTCCTTCTTGATTGCGGCGATGGCGTCGCGACGCTGCAGCTTGTCACGGATCTGGAAAGCGCCAGCCAGCTGGGTGCCGACCGCTTCCTTCAGCGCGCCGATCAGCGCGGTGTTCTTGGCCGGGGCCACCCAACTGCTCGGCTTGGTGCCGGCTTCGACGGTCAGCTCGTTGATCGCGTTGATGACCTTCTGCATCTCACGATGACCGAAGGTGACCGCACCCAGCATCACGTCCTCGGACAGCAGCGCCGCTTCGGATTCCACCATCAGCACCGCATTGGCGGTACCGGCGACGACCAGCTCCAGCTGCGAATCCTTCAAGTCGGTGACGGTCGGGTTGAGAATGTACTCGCCGTTCTTGTAGCCCACCTTGGCGGCGCCGATCGGGCCGTTGAACGGGGTGCCGGCCAGCGACAACGCGGCCGAGGCGCCGATCAACGCGGCGATGTCGCCGTCGATGTCCGGGTTCATCGACATCACCGTGGCGATGATCTGCACTTCGTTCTTGTAGTCCTCCGGAAATAGCGGACGGATCGGACGATCGATCAGGCGCGAGATCAGCGTCTCCTTCTCGGTCGCACGCCCTTCGCGCTTGAAGAAGCCGCCCGGGATGCGGCCGCCGGCGTAGAACTTCTCCTGGTAATCAACCGTCAGCGGAAAGAAGTCCTGCCCTTCGCGCGCACTCTTGGCGGCGACGGCGGTGACCAGCAGTACGGTGTCGTCCATCTTGACGATGACGGCGCCGCTCGCCTGGCGGGCGACTTCGCCCGTCTCCAGGGTGACGGTGTGCTTGCCGTACTGGAAGGTTTTGGTGATTTTTGCCACGGGGGTTTCCTTGGTGATGCTTTTGCAGATGGACCGTCGTCGACCCTTGCCGAGAACGGGCGGCCGGGAGGCTCCGGCCCATGGGGTGATGCGGGATGATGCGGGAACGTCTAAAACGAAACCGCGGCGCATCGCTGCGCCGCGGCGGTAGGAACGATTAGCGGCGCAGGCCGAGCTTTTCGATCAGGGACTTGTAGCGCTCGCCATCCTTCTTCTTCAGGTAGTCGAGCAGGCTGCGACGGCGGTTGACCATCTGCAGCAGACCGCGGCGGCTGTGGTGGTCCTTCTTGTGGGTCTTGAAGTGGCCAGTCAGCAGCTCGATGCGGGCGGTCAGCAGCGCGACCTGCACTTCCGGCGAACCGGTGTCCTGGGCGCTGCGCTTGTTGTCTTCAATGATCTTCTGGGTGTCTACGGACATGATTTTTCTCGATAGATGCGTGGTCGACAGGAACGTACGGGACGCACCGTCGGACTCGCCGTTTGCTGAGTGCGCGCGATGGCGCAGGAGATGCCCCGAGCGGGGCGGCGAAATTGTACCGTCGTGGGGGCCGGCGGACAAGTTGACTAGAACTTAACAATTATCGTCACGGCCCAGCCCATTGAACAGGCGTTGCGGCGACAGTCGCCCCTGGACGTCCACGCTGCCCAGCCCGGAAGGCACGCCGTCCGGTCCGAACACCGCGACCTGCCCTGTCGGAAAGGCATCGTCGCGCAAGCGCTGGCCCATCCGGAAGCGAGCGGCGTGGGCCGCATCCAAGGTAATGCGCGGAAAATCGGCCAGGCCATCCTGCAGCGGCAGCAATAGCTGGCCGGCAACGGCACCGGACTCGAGCTTGGCGGCAAGCGCCTCCAGCGTCAGCATCTGCGGGGCGCGGAACGGCTCCACCCATAACCTGCGCAGCGCGGCGATGTGGGCGCCGCAGCCCAGGCGTTCGCCCAGATCGCGGGCCAGACTGCGGATATAGGTGCCCGAACCACAGGCCACCCGCAGGCGCAGACGTGGCGCCTGGTAGCCGAGCACGGTGATCGCGTGCACCTGCACCTCGCGCACCGGCGCGTCGATCGCCTCACCGCGACGCGCCTTTGCATAGAGCGGCTCACCACCCTGCTTGAGTGCCGAATAGATCGGCGCCCGTTGCTGCAGGCGACCGATGAACGGTTGCACCGCCGCAGACAAGGTCGCTTCGTCCAGATCCGGCACTGGCCGCTCGCGCAACGGCACGCCGTCGGCATCGTCGCTATCGGTGTCCACACCCAACACGATCTCGGCATCGTAGGCCTTGGCCGATCCCAGCAGCAGGCCGGCGATCTTGGTGGCTTCGCCGAAGCACAATGGCAACAAGCCGGTGGCGAGCGGATCCAGGCTACCGGTATGGCCGCCTTTTTCGGCACGCAGCAAGCGGCGCGCCGCCTGCAACGCATTGTTGGAGCTGAGGCCGGCGGGTTTGTCGAGCAGCAGGATGCCGTGCAACGGCCGATAGGAAATACGGGGATTCACGAAATCGTCAACGCTCGGATCGGAATAGCAGCCTGCGTGCGGAGACGGCGGCCGCAGCGATACCAATCGGCACTCACTGCCGACCAGCGTCCTCGTCGGCATCCTCATCCGGCGCGGCACCCGCTTCGTCGCGCAGCAAGGTGTCGATGCGCTCACCGCGATCGACCGAGTCGTCGTAATGGAAATGCAGCTCCGGCACATGCCGCAGCTTCATCGCCCGCGCCAGTTGCATGCGCAGCTGTCCGGCGATTTCCTTCAATCCCTTGACGGCTTCGGCCGAGCGCTCCTGCTGCAGCGCGGTGACAAAGACCTTGGCATGCGCCAGGTCGCGACTGATTTCCACATCGGAGACGCTGACCGACGGCAATCCGTGCTCACGCACGGCCGCGTGCACGATCGTGCCGAGGTCGCGGCGCACCTGTGCGGAGACGCGGTCGGTGCGATGGAATGATTTGGTAGGCATGGTCGAGAACCTTTTGGTTCGGGCCCCGGGGCCTGGGGCCCGGGGCCCGGAAGAGCAAGAGCCGTGGCCTTCGCTACTCCCGGGTCCCGGGCCCCGGGTCCCCGGTCCCGTCTTCGTTACAGCGTGCGCGCCACTTCGATGCGCTCGAAGCACTCGATCTGGTCGCCCACCTTGACGTCGTTGTAAGCCTTCACGCCGATACCGCACTCGGTACCGTTGCGCACTTCCTCGACGTTTTCCTTGAAGCGGCGCAGCGATTCCAGCTCGCCTTCGAACACCACCACGCTGTCGCGCAACACGCGGATCGGCTTGCTGCGCTTCACCACGCCCTCGATGATCATGCAACCCGCGACCGCGCCAAACTTCGAACTGCGGAACACGTCGCGCACCTGCGCGATGCCGATGATCTCTTCGCGGATCTCCACGCCGAGCAGACCCGACGCCACCTGTTTCACCTGGTCGATCACGTCATAGATGATCGAGAAGTAACGCAGGTCCACGCCGTTGGACTCGATGATCCGGCGCGCCGATGCGTCGGCACGTACGTTGAAGCCGATCACCGTGGCCTTGGAGGCGGCGGCAGAATTGGCGTCCGACTCGGTGATGCCACCCACGCCGGAGTGGATCACGTTGATGCGGATATCTTCGTTGGACAGCGCAACCAGCGACTGCTTGAGCGCTTCCACCGAGCCCTGCACGTCGGCCTTGATCACCAGGTTCAGCACCTGCTGGCCTTCGCCCTTGCCCATCTGGGCCAGGATGTCTTCCATGCGGTTGCCGGCCGAGGCGACCAGGCGGGTTTCGCGACGCTTGGCCTCACGCTGCTGCGCCACGTCCTTGGCCAGGCGTTCGTCCTCGACGACCACGAAGTCGTCGCCGGCTTCCGGCACACCGGACAGGCCGAGCACCTGCACCGGAATCGACGGGCCGGCGGCGCTTGGCTGGGCACCGGTCTCATCGAACAGCGCACGCACGCGGCCGTACTGGATGCCGCACACCAGGTAATCGCCCTTCTTCAGCGAGCCCTGCTGCACCAGCACCGTGGCGACCGGACCGCGGCCCTTGTCCAACGAGGACTCGATCACGGTACCGCTGGCGCGACCTTCTGCCACGGCCTTCAGTTCGAGCACTTCGGCCTGCAAGGAAATCGCATCCAGCAGCGTATCCACGCCCTGACCGGTCTTGGCCGACAGTTCGATGAACTGGGTGTCGCCACCGAATTCTTCGGCGACCACGTTCTCGGCCAGCAGCTCGTTCTTGACCCGCAACGGATCGGCGGCGGACTTGTCGATCTTGTTGACCGCCACGATCAGCGGCACACCGGCGGCACGCGCATGCTGCACGGCTTCCTTGGTCTGCGGCATCACGCCATCGTCGGCAGCGACCACCAGCACCACGATGTCGGTGATCTTGGCGCCGCGGGCACGCATCGAGGTGAACGCTGCGTGGCCCGGGGTATCCAGGAAGCTGATGACGCCGCGATCGGTTTCGACGTGGTAAGCACCGATGTGCTGGGTGATGCCACCGGCTTCGCCCGAGGCGATCTTGGTGCGACGGATGTAGTCCAGCAGCGAGGTCTTGCCGTGATCGACGTGACCCATGATGGTGACGACCGGCGGACGCGGCGTTGCGTCGCCTTGCGTCTCCTCGGCATGCGCCAGCAACGCGTCCTCGAAGTCGGCGCTGTCGGCACGGCTGGCCTTGTGGCCGAGCTCTTCGGTCACCAACACCGCGGTGTCGTGATCGATGCTTTGGGTGATGGTCGCCATGACGCCCATCTTGAACAGCGCCTTGACCACGTCGCCGCCCTTCAGCGCCAGCTTCTGCGCCAGGTCGGCCACGGTGATGGTTTCACCGATCGACACTTCACGCACGACCGGCGCGGTCGGACGCTCGAATCCATGCGCACCGCCGCCCTGGTTGCCGCCACGACCGCCATCGTTGCCACGACGCGAGGACGCCCCCGCGCGACCGGCAGACTTGCCGCGGACATTGGAGCGACGCGCACGATCGGCGGCAGACAGATGCAACTGCCCGGCGAAGCGCTTGGTCGCGTCGTCGTCCTCGACCCCGGACACCATGACATGCGAGCCACGGGTCTTGTGCTTGGACGCATTGGAACGATCGTCGGCACGTGCCGGCGCAGCCGGACGCGAGGCGGGCGCGGCACCAGCCGGACGAGCCGGACGCGCAGCCGAGGGCTGGCGTGCGACAGGCGCCGCAGCCGGCGCGTCGGCATCGGCCTGCGCCGGTGCATTGGCCGCAGCTGCGGCCTGCTCGGCCGCCTTGCGTTCGGCGTCGATGCGATCGCGCTCGGCCTGCTCTTCCTCGCGCTTGCGTCGCAATTCTTCGTCACGCGCACGATCGGCTTCGGCCAGACGCTGCTGCTCGGCAAGATTGCGCTGGCGCGATTCCTCGAGCTTGCGCAGGATGTCAGCACGCTCGTCGTCCGGGCTCAGCGGCGTACGGCTGTTCTCGGCGTCGGACTTCACGTAGGTACGCTTCTGCCGCACCTCGACGTTGACCGTGGTCTTGCTGCGCCCGGCACTCACCGTCACTTCCTGCAGCTTGCGACGGTTGAGGGTGATCTTGCGGGCCGCCTCGCTGGCGGCCTCTGCCGGCGCATCGGACTTGCCATGCGTGCGACGCAGGAAGCCGAGCAGTTTCATCTTCTCGGTGCTGGTCACGACCTGATCGGGACCGCTGAACTTCATCCCGGCCTCGGCCAGTTGAACCAGCAGTTTATCGACCGGCGTATTGACCAGTTCGGCAAGCTTGCGGATGGTGGTTTGCTGCGACATTCGGATCCTATGATCTGGTTGGCGCCCCCTCGCCCAGAGCAAGGGATACGCTGATTCTAAGCCCTGATGGGGTCAGGGCGCGGTTCATTGCCGGCTCATTCGCCGCGCTCCAAACGGGCGATCTCCTCGGCGCGGGCGGCCAGGATCAGCGCCGCGGCGCGCTCCTGGGTCATGCCCTCGATGCCGAAGTCGACGATCTCGTCCGCTGCCAGGTCGGACAAGTCCTCGCTGGTACGCACGCCGTGCTCGGCCAGAGCAAAGGCCGTTTCCTCGTCCATCCCTTCCAGCGCCAGCAGATCTTCGGTGGGCTGGGTGCCTTCCAGCCCCTCTTCCTCGGCCAGCGCCGCATTCAGCAGGGCGTCGCGGGCGCGGGCGCGCAGTTCCTCGACGATGTCCTCGTCGAAGCCCTCCACCGCCAGCAGCTCGCCGACCGGGACGTAGGCGATTTCCTCGACGGTGTTGAAGCCCTCGGAGACCAGGATGGCGGCGATCTCTTCGTCGACTTCCAGGCGATCCATGAACAGCTGACGGGCCGATGCCTGTTCAGCCTCGGACTTGGCAGCCACCTGGTCGGCCGTCATCACATTGAGCTGCCAACCGGTCAGGCGGCTAGCCAGGCGCACGTTCTGGCCACCCTTGCCGATGGCCTGCGCCAGCCGATCCTCGGCCACCGCCAGGTCCATCGAATGCTTTTCTTCGTCGACGATGATCGACTGCACCTCGGCCGGCGCCATCGCATTGATGACGAAGTTGGCCGGGTTGTCGTTCCACAGCACGATATCCACGCGCTCGCCATTGAGCTCGTTGGACACCGCCTGTACGCGCGAGCCGCGCATGCCGATGCAGGCACCGATGGGATCGGTGCGGGTGTCGTGCGCGATCACGGCAATCTTGGCGCGGTCGCCCGGATCACGTGCGCAGGCCTTGATCTCGACCAGGCCCTGGCCCACTTCCGGCACTTCGAGCTTGAACAGCTCGATCATGAATTCAGGAGCAGCGCGGCTGATGAACAGCTGCGGTCCACGGGGCTCGGAACGCACTTCGGCCAGGTAGCCGCGCACGCGGTCGCCCGGACGCAGCACATCGCGCGGAATGCCTTTGTCCTTGGGAATGAAGGCTTCGGCATTGCCGCCCAGGTCGACGAAGATATTGCCGCGCTCGGCGCGCTTGACCACGCCGGTGATCAGCTCGCCCACGCGGTCCTTCCACGCATCCACCACCTGCTGGCGCTCGGCCTCGCGCACGCGCTGGACGATGACCTGCTTGGCGGCCTGGGCGGCGATGCGGCCGAAGTCCGGATTCTCGATCTGCTCTTCGATGTAGTCGCCCACATCCACGCCGTCGGCCTCATCGACCGCATCCATCAAGCGGATCTGGCGGTCGGGCGATTCCATCACGACGTCGTCGGCCACCACTTCCCAGCGCCGATAGGTTTCGTAGGTGCCGTCCTTGTGATCGATGGTCACGCGCGTCAGCACGTCCTGGTCGGGATAGCGCTTCTTGGCTGCCGATGCCAATGCGGCCTCGATCGCCTCGAAGATCACCTCGCGCGGCACGCCCTTTTCGTTGGCGACCGCGTCCACTACCAGCAAAAGTTCCTTGCTCATTTCGTCACTCCGCGCGCGGCTTGCCGGCCGCCGACTCGTTGGATGGTTTCTTGCCCTGCCCCGGCTTCTTCGGGCCGGGCTTGTTCGGTTTCTGCGGTGCCAGCCCCAGTGCGACCCAATCCGGGACGATGCGCGCCTTGTCGATATTGTCGAAGCCGATCTGCACGTCCTTGCCATCGATGGCGAACACCACCGCATTGGCGGCGTCCATCACTTGCTGGATCTGGCCCTGGAAGCGACGCCGGCCGTCCTGCGCCAGCTTCAGCGTGACCTTGGCCGACTCGCCGAGGTGACGCGCGAATTGTTCCAGCGTGAACAACGGACGATCCACGCCCGGCGAGGACACCTCCAGCGTGTAATTGCCGCTGATCGGATCTTCGACGTCCAACTGCGCCGACACCTCGCGGCTCACGCGCTCGCAATCGTCGACGTTGACCATGCGCTCGGGCTGCTCGGCCAACGGCACATCGATGTACAGACGCAGCGTCGCGCTGCCCGGGGCGGGGAGATATTCCACGCCCAGCAATTCGAGGCCAAGGGCTTGCACCGTCGGTCCCAGCAGAGTCGCGATTTCGTTCGCTTTTTCGCTCACAGACTGCCCTGATCAGAAGATTGCCAGTAGAACCCCGGCAACCGGCAGCAAACTTTCCGGTTCCGGAAAAAACAAGGGGCCCAATGGGCCCCTTGCGTCTAAAAAGCCCGACCTCTCCGGGTCGGCGCAAAGACGGGAACAAGCGTCTTTGCGATCCAAGAAGCTGAATCCTTGCACCGAGGCAACAATCCAAAACTTGGTAGCGGGGGCAGGATTTGAACCTGCGACCTTCGGGTTATGAGCCCGACGAGCTGCCAGACTGCTCCACCCCGCAGCAGAAGCGGAATTATGAAGAACTTTGAGCGAAGTTGCAAGCCCCTAGTTTTCCATCTGTTGGACACCGAGGTGTTCAACGTCGCGGACAATGATAACCGCGTTGAATCAAAAACGAAACAGCGATAACGCTGCAGCGCGTGCTGCAGCGTTGCGATCAGTGCGCTCAGGCCAAGCCTGCAAAGGCCCGTTGGCACCACACGATCACCGGGTTCCAACTGATGCCCAGGGCCAGCAAGGCCAGCGCATTGACGCCCAACACCACACCGAGCACGCGGTCGTTGTTGGCCGGCAACGGCTCGCCCACCGGCTCGTCGAAGTACATCACCTTGATGACGCGCAGGTAGTAGTAGGCACCGATCACCGCGCAGAGGACACCGACGATGGCCAGCCACAGCATGTCGCCGTTCACCGCCGCGCCCAGCACCGCGAGCTTGGTCCAGAAGCCAAGGAACGGCGGCACGCCAGCTAGCGACGCCATGATGCACAGCACCAGGCCCGCCATCCACGGATTGCGCGCATTCAAGCCCTTGAAGTCGTCGATGTTCTCGGCCTCGAAACCATTGCGCGACAGCGCGATGATGGCGCCGAACGAGGCGGTCGACATGATGGCGTAGCTGACCGCGTAGAACATCGCGGCGGTATAGCCCTGCTCGCCGCCGCCGGCCACACCCATCAGCAGGAAGCCGATGTGAGAGACCGTGGAGTACGCCAGCATGCGCTTGAGATTGCTCTGCGCGATGGCCATCAGATTACCGATGACCAGCGACAATGCCGCCAGCCCGCCGATCAGCAGATGCCACTGCGGCGACAGCGGCCCCATGCCGACCTCCAGCAGACGGTAGGTCATCCCGAACGCCGCCAGCTTGGGTGCCGAGCTGATGAACAGCGCGATCGGTGCCGGTGCACCTTGATACACGTCCGGCAGCCACATATGGAACGGGGCGGCGCCGAGCTTGAAGGCCACGCCGGCGATCATGAACACCGTGCCGGTCAACAGCAGCAAGCGCTCGCCCGAGCCGTCGATGGCGTCATGGATGCCGGCCAGGCTCAGCGTACCGGTCGCACCGTAGACCAGCGACATGCCATACAGCAGCAGACCGGAGGCCAGCGAGCCCAGCACGAAGTACTTCATCGCCGCTTCGGTGGACAGCCCGCTGTCGCGGTTGGATGCGACTAGCGCATACGAGCACAGCGCCAGCAGCTCCAGGCCCAGATACACCATCAACAGGCTGCCCGCCGACGCCAGCAGCATCATGCCGGCGGTCGAGAACAGCACCAGCACCGGGATCTCGCCTTGATACAGATTGCGCTCGCGCAGATAGCTCCAGCCATAGACCAGGCTCAAGCCGCTGACCAGCACGATCACCGCCTTCATCACGTCGGCCGCGTTGTCGCGCACGAACATGCCATGGAAGGCTTCGCCCTGCCCGCCGACCCCGGTGGCCAGCATCAACAGCACCACCGCCAGCACGGCGACGGAGATCAGGTGGGTCCAGACCTTCTGCCGCTGGCTGACGAACAGGTCGATCATCAACAGAGCGAAGGCGCCGCCGATCAACACCAGCTCCGGAGCGAGCGGAGCCAGATCGGCGGTGGTCAACGGCGCAAGCGTTGGCGTGGTCATCATCAAATCCTGGAAAACGGTACGGACGGCAAGCCGTTACAGCTTGGTCGTGGCAATCTGGGTCGCGAGCTTGGCGATCGACGGCTCCATCAGGTCGGTCAGCGGCTTCGGGTACAGGCCCAGGGCCAGCACGCCGGCGGCGAACACCCCCAGCACGAAGGCCTCACGACCGTTGATGTCCTTCAATTCGGCCACATGCGCGTTGGCCACCTCGCCGAAGAACACGCGCTTGTACAGCCACAGCGTGTAGGCAGCGGTAATCACCAGCGTGGTGGCGGCGCCGAAGGCGACCAACGGATGTTTCTGGAAGCTGGCCAGGATGACCATGAACTCGCCGACGAAACCGCTGGTACCCGGCAGGCCCGCATTGGCCATGAAGAACAACATGGCGAAGGTGGCGAACCAGGGCATCACGTTGACCACGCCGCCGTAGTCGGCGATGCGGCGGGTGTGCATGCGGTCGTACAGCACGCCGATGCACGAGAACATCGCACCGGACACGAAACCGTGCGAGATCATCTGCACCATCGCGCCTTGCAGACCCAGCCGGGCCGCATCGGTGCTGCCGTATTCGCGCACCAACGTGAAGGCGATGAAGGTACCCAGCGTCACGAAGCCCATGTGAGCGATCGATGAGTAGGCCACCAGCTTCTTCATGTCGTCCTGCACCAGGGCGACCAGGCCGACATAGATCACCGCGATCAACGACAACGCGATCACCAACCAGGCGAACGCATGGCTGGCATCCGGCACGATCGGCAAGTTGAAGCGCAGGAAACCGTAACCACCGATCTTCAGCGCGATCGCCGCCAGGATCACCGAACCGGCTGTCGGTGCTTCCACGTGGGCATCGGGCAACCAGGTGTGCACCGGGAACATCGGCACCTTGACCGCGAAGGCGATCAGGAAGGCGAAGAAGATCCAGGTCTGCTCCTTGGCGGTCAGCTGCAAGGCGTACAGGTCCGCCAGCTGGAAGCTGCCGCCCTTCAGGTACAGGTAGATCAGGCCCACCAGCATCAGCACCGAGCCGAGGAAGGTGTAGAGGAAGAACTTCATCGCCGCATAGATGCGACGCGGCCCGCCCCAGACGCCGATGATCAGGAACATCGGGATCAGCATCGCCTCGAAGAAGACGTAGAACAACATCGCGTCGGTGGCGGCGAAGATACCGACCGTGACGCCTTCGAGGATCAGGAACGCGGCGACGTACTGATTGACCCGCTTGTCGATCGAGCGCCAGGCACCGATCAGCGCCAGCACCGTGACCAGCGTGGTCAGCACGATCAGCGCGACCGCAATGCCGTCCACGCCGAGGTTGTAGCCGATCTTGTAGGCCGGGATCCAGGCGCGCGTCTCGACGAACTGCAAGGCGTCGTTGGCCGTGTCATAGCCCAACAGCGGCAGACTCAGCACGAAGGTTGCCACCGCGACCGCCAGCGACGCCCAGCGGGCAGTCTCGGCGTTGCGTACGGCAAGGATCAGGGCGCCACCGACGATCGGCAGCCAGATCAGGACAGACAGTAAAGGCCAGTTCGACACGTTTTCTTATTCCGTACAGGTCAACGCCAGAAATGCATCAGTACCGCCAACAAGGCGATCAAACCGATGATCATTGCGAAGGCGTAGTGATAGAGGAAACCGGATTGCGTGCGACGCAGCAGATGGGCCGCCAGGTCGATCAGTCGGGCCGAACCATTGACCGCCGCCCCATCGACCACGTGGGTATCGATGGCGCGCGAGGCCTTGCCAAGGACCACGCCGCCGCCGGCGAAGCCATTGATCCACAGCTTGTCGAAACCGTATTTGTTCTCCAGCAACCACACGATCGGCGCGAACGCCTTGCGCGACTTGGTCGCCAGCTCCGGCATCCACAGGTAGAACAACGCGGCCAGCAGCAAACCGGCCAGGGTCAGGAAGAACGGCGCTGCCATCATTCCGTGCAGTGCGAACGCCACCGGACCACGAAACTCCTCGGCCAGCGCAGCGACGGTATTGCGCGCCGGATCGTAGAAATCGACGATACCGGTGAAGAACGAGACGGCTTGGCCACCGACGGCGCTTTCGGCATGGTGCCCCTGCCAATCGGTGCCGAACAGCATCGGACCGATGGTAAAGAAGCCGATCGCGATCGACGGGATCGCCAGCAGGATCAGCGGCAGCGTAACCACCCACTTCGACTCATGCGGCTCATGCGCACCGTGGTGACCATGGCCATGATCGTCGTGGCCATGATCGTCGTGGCCATGATCGTCGTGGCCATGGGCATCGTGACTGTGGCTATCGTGTGCGTGCACCTGCGCCTCGGCGTCGGTATGCGCGCTGTCGTGATGGCCATGCACCTCATGGGCATGCGCATCGCGGAAGCGCTCCTTGCCGTGGAAGGTCAGGAACAGCAGACGGAAGCTGTAGAAGCTGGTCACCAGCACGCCGCCCAGCACCGCCCAGTAGCCGTAGGTGGCCACCCAGCTGTGCGAGGTGTGCGCATGATGCGCCGCGGCCTCGATGATGGTGTCCTTGGAATAGAAGCCCGAAAAGAACGGCGTACCAACCAGCGCCAAGGTCCCGATCACGCTGGTCCAATAGGTGACCTTCATGTATTTGCGCAGGCCGCCCATCTTGCGCATGTCCTGCTCGTGATGCATGCCGATGATCACCGAACCGGCGGCCAGGAACAGCAGCGCCTTGAAGAAGGCGTGGGTCATCAGGTGGAACACCGCGGCCGAATAGGCCGACACGCCCAATGCCACGGTCATGTAGCCGAGCTGGGACAGCGTCGAGTAAGCGACCACGCGCTTGATGTCGTTCTGCACGATGCCGATCAGGCCGGTGAAGAACGCCGTGGTCGCGCCGACGAACAGAATGAAGTTCAACGCGGTCTGCGACAGCTCGAACAGCGGCGACATGCGCGCCACCATGAAGATGCCGGCGGTGACCATGGTTGCGGCGTGGATCAGTGCCGAGATCGGGGTCGGGCCTTCCATCGAATCCGGAAGCCACACGTGTAGCGGCACCTGCGCCGACTTGCCCATTGCACCGATGAACAGACAGATGCAGATCAGCGTCATCACGCTCCAGGCATGGCCGGCGAACAACTGCACGCTGGCACCAGCCAGCGTTGGCGCGTTGGCGAACACGGTGGCGTAGTCCAGCGAGCCGAACCACAGCAGCACACCGGCGATGCCGAGCAGGAAACCAAAGTCGCCCACGCGATTGACCAGGAACGCCTTCATGTTGGCGAACACGGCGGTCGGGCGCTTGAACCAGAAACCGATCAGCAGATACGACACAAGGCCCACCGCTTCCCAGCCGAAGAACAGCTGCAGGAAGTTATTGCTCATCACCAGGGTGAGCATCGAGAAGGTGAACAGCGAGATGTAGCTGAAGAAGCGCTGGTAACCGGGGTCTTCTTCCATGTAGCCAATGGTGTAGATGTGCACCAACAGCGAGACGAAAGTCACCACCACCATCATCATCGCGGTGAGGCGATCGACCATGAAACCGACGTGAGCCGAGTAATTGCCGACATCGAAGAAGGTGTAGAGGTTCTGGTTGAACGGACTGGCGCCCTGCCCGACCAGCTGGTACAGCGTCCAGCACGACAGCGCGCAGCTGACCGCGACACCGAGGATGGTGACCGACTGGGCGCCGATACGCCCCACCTGGCGACCGAACAGGCCGGCGATGATGCTGCCGAGCAGCGGTGCGAGCACCACGGCGATCAGCAGACTCTTGGAGAGAGTGATTTCCATCTACGGGTCAGCCCTTCAACGTATCGACTTCGGCCACATTGATCGTGCGGCGGGTACGGAACAGTGTCACCAGGATCGCCAGGCCGATCGCGGCTTCAGCGGCGGCGACGGTCAGAATGAAGAACACGAACAACTGGCCCGCGGTGTCGCCGAGCTGGCGCGAGAACGCGATGAAGTTGACATTGACCGACAACAGCATCAGCTCGATCGACATCAGCAACACGATGACGTTCTTGCGGTTGAGGAAGATGCCGGCCAGGGAGATGCAGAACAGCACCGCGCCCAATCCCAGCAGGTGGCCCAAGGTAATCAAGACTTCGCCTCCTGTCCGTCGGCCGCATCGGTGCGCGGCGCGAGCTGTACTGGCTTTTCGACCGCCATCTTGACGATGCGCAGGCGGTCGGTGGACTTCACGCGCGCCTGCTCGGCGGCATCCTGCAGCTTGATCCCCGTGCGCTTGCGCAGGGTCAGCATCACCGCCGCGACCACCGCCACGGTCAGGATGACCGCAGCAAACTCGAACGGCAGCAGGAACTGGGTATACAGGCTCTTGGCCAGCCAGGTCAGGTTGGAGGTATCGGCTGCCTGCGCGGCCGCGTTGTCGGCCGGGAATGCCGTCACACCGCGCGACTTGACCCCGATCAGGGTGACCATCTGCACCAGCATCGCCACCGCCACGATGATGCCGACCGGCAGGTATTTGACCCAGCCCTCGCGCAAGCGACTGGTATCGATGTCCAGCATCATCACCACGAACAGGAACAACACCATCACCGCGCCGACGTAGACCAGCACCAGGGTCACGCCGAGGAACTCGGCACCGACCAGCAGCCAGATGCAGGCCATCGAGAAGAAGGTGAGGATCAGGCACAACACGGCGTACACCGGGTTGCGCACGCTGATCACCGCACCGGCGGCGACGACCGCGATGGCGGCGAAGGCGTAGAAAGCAATATTGACCCAGTCCATCATGACCTCAACGGAAGGCGGCATCGGCAGCGCGACGCTCGGCGATCTCGGCTTCCAGCCGGTCTCCGATCGCCAGCAGCTGCGGCTTGTTGACAATGTTCTCGCCGCGCTTCTCGAAGTGGTACTCGAGGATGTGCGTCTCGACAATCGAGTCCACCGGGCAGCTTTCCTCGCAGAAACCGCAGAAGATGCACTTGAACAGATCGATGTCGTAGCGCGTGGTCCGGCGGGTGCCGTCCTCGCGCTTGGCCGAGTCGATGGTGATCGCCAGCGCCGGGCACACCGCCTCGCACAGCTTGCAGGCGATGCAGCGCTCTTCGCCGTTGGGATAACGGCGCAGCGCATGCAAGCCGCGGAAACGCGGCGACTGCGGGAACTTCTCCATCGGATACAGCACGGTGTACTTGGGCTTGAACGTGTATTTCAACGTCAGCCACAGGCCGCCGAGCAGCTCCAGCAGCAGCAGACTCTTGAAGTAGTGGGTGATCTTGTTCATCAATTACACGCCCTTCTGGATCACGCCGTAGAACACCATCAATGCCGTCACCGCGATCCAGACGATCGTGAGCGGAATGAACACCTTCCAACCCAGCCGCATGATCTGGTCGTAGCGATAGCGCGGGAAGCTGGCACGGAACCAGATGTAGGCGCTGGCGAAGAAGAAGACCTTCATCAGCAGCCACGGCCAACCACCCTTCCACAACCAGTCGATCCACGGCGAAATGTCCGCGTTGACCCAACCCTGGATCGGGCTCAACCAGCCGCCGAGGAAGAAGATCGAGATCAGGAAGCTGACCAGGATCATGTTGGCGTACTCGGCCAGGAAGAACAGCGCGAACGCACCGCCCGAGTACTCCACCATGTGGCCGGCGACGATTTCCGATTCGCCTTCCACCACGTCGAACGGCGCACGGTTGGTCTCGGCGACGCCGGACACCCAGTACACGATGAACAGCGGGAACAGCGGGATCAGGAACCAATCGAACAGGCCGGAGTTGCCTGCCTGTGCCATCACGATCTGGCTCAGATTCACGCTGCCGGAGGCGATCATCACGCCAACCAGCGCGAAACCCATCGCGATTTCGTAACTGACCACCTGCGCGGCCGAGCGCATCGCACCGAGGAAGGCGTACTTGGAGTTGGACGCCCAGCCAGCCAGGATGATGCCGTACACGCCCAGCGAGGTCATCGCCAGCAGGTACAGCAGACCGACATTGGCATTGGACAGCACCAGCTTGGCATCGAACGGCACCACTGCCCAGGCCGCGAAGGCCGGCGCCAGCGTGAGCAACGGCGCGATGACGAAGATCGCCTTGTGCGAGCTGCTCGGCTGCACGATCTCCTTGAACAGCAGCTTGAACACGTCGGCGAAGGCCTGAAAAATGCCCATTCCGACGTACATCGGCCCATGCCGCACGTGCATCCAGCCGATCAGCTTGCGCTCCCAGACCACGTAGAAGGCGACCGAGACGATCACCGGCACGGCGATCAGCAAGATCTTCAGCACCGTCCACAGCACCACGCCACCATCCCCCAGGCCGAGGAACCACTGGTGGAGCGGACCGATCACGTTCAACAGCAACTCGTTCATGCAGCCACCACCGTTACCCGACCGGCACCGAGCGGCGCAGTTGCGCCGTGGCCCGACTCGATCCACACCGTGCCCGGTGCGACGCGCTTGTCCAATACCACCGGCAACGTCGCCTGCCCGGCGTCGGTACCGACCTTGACCATCTGTCCGTCGGCGACCTGCAGTTGCGTGGCCTGCTCCGGATGCATCGTCACGCAAGGTGCGATGTTGAGCGGATGCGCCTGCAGCGCGGCGGCACGCCGCACCACCGCATCGGTGCGATAGATCGCCGCCGTCGCTGCCACTTCCAGTCCCTGGCTAGCCGCCGCCGGCTGCGCCGATGCCACCGGCGTTACGGTACGCGGCTGCAGCCCGGCGCGCAGGCCGGCCAGATCGATGAAGTCGAAACCGGCCAGGCCGAGCTCGCCGCCCAGCGCACGCAGCACACGCCAGCCTTCGCGCGCCTCGACCGGCAGACGACCGGCGGCACGCGCGCTCTGCACGCGACCGTCGAGATTGGTCAGGGTCGCCTCGATTTCAGGCAAGGCGCCGATCGGCAGGATCACATCGGCAACGTCACGGGTGGAAGCGCAGGCGAACTGGCTGAACGCCACGACCTTGGCGCCGGCCAGCGCCTTGCGTGCAGCGGCGGCATCGGCGAAGTCCAGACCCGGCTCGATGCCGTACAGCACATAGGCCTGACGCGGCTGCGCCAGCATGCCGGCGACATCGCGCGCGCTCGGCAGCACACCGTGCGCGACCAGACCAACGGCGTTGGCGCCCTGCGGGATCCGGCACAGCGAGGCGCCGGTCGCGGCGGCGAACGCACGCGCGGCGGCACGCAGTGCGGCAGCCTGCGGGTGATTCTCGGCCAACGCGCCGACCACGATCACCGCGCGGCGCGCGGCACTGACCGCATCGCGCAGTGCGGCATCATCCAGCGCAGCAGCAAGCTGCGACGGTGCGACCACAGTGCGGCTGGCCTGGGTGAAAGCGAAATCGAAGTCGACCGGATTGACCGAATGGATACGGGTCCCGTTCTGGATGCTGGCCTTGCGCAGGCGCGCATGCAGCAACGGCAGCTCATGGCGGACATTGGTGCCGAACAGCACCACCATGTCGGCCTGCTCGATCTCCGCCAGCGGCGTGCCGAACGCCTCGGCGACGGCGGCGTCGGAGAAATCACGGTTGAGCAAGCGATGGTCGAGATTGCCGCTGCCCAGGCCTTCGGCCAGGCGCGCCAGCAAGGCGCCCTCTTCATTGGACGTGGCCGGATGCACCAGCACGCCCAGCTGATCGCCAGCATTGTCGCGCAGGATCTGAGTGGCCGCGGCCAAGCCTTCGGTCCAGCTCACCTCGGTCCATTCGCCGTTGACTTTCTTCAGCGGCTTGACCGCACGGTCTTCGGCATACAGGCCCTGGTGCGAATAGCGATCACGGTCGGACAGCCAGCATTCGTTGACCGCCTCGTTGTCGCGCGGCACGGTGCGCAGCACTTCGCCGCGACGCACATGCAGGAACAAGTTGGAGCCCATCGCGTCGTGGTAGCCCAGCGACTCGCGCGCCATCAGCTCCCACGGACGGGCGCGGAACTGGAACACCTTGTTGGTCAAGGCGCCCACCGGGCAGACATCGATGACGTTGCCGGAAATCTCAGTCGTCAGCGGCTTGCCGTCGTAGGTGCCGATCTGCAGGTTCTCGCCGCGGTACATGCCGCCCAGCTCGTAAGTGCCGGCGATATCCGCGGTAAAGCGCACGCAGCGGGTGCACTGGATGCAGCGGGTCATCTCGGTGGCAACCAGCGGACCGATGTCCTCGTCAGGCACCACGCGCTTGCGCTCGTTGAAGCGGCTGACCGAACGGCCATAGCCCAGCGAAACGTCCTGCAACTCGCATTCGCCGCCCTGATCGCAGATCGGGCAATCCAGCGGGTGGTTGATCAGCAGGAACTCCATCACGCTGCGCTGGTACTTCAGCGCCTTTTCGCTGCGCGTGGTGATCTTCATGCCATCCATCACCGGCGTGGCGCAGGCCGGCGACGGCTTGGGCGACTTCTCGACATCGACCAGGCACATACGGCAGTTGGCCGCGATCGGCAGCTTCTCGTGATAGCAGAAGCGCGGGATCGGAATGCCGGCCTTGTCGGCCGCCTGGATGATCATCGAGCCCTTCGGCACGACCAGGCTCTGGCCGTCGATCTCGACGGTCACATGATCCGGCGGCACGTTCGGGTTCACTGGTTGGGCGCTCATGCAGCCACTCCGACTTGCGTATCGACGATCGAACGACCGTTGACGATGTAGTACTCGAACTCGTCCCAGAACTGGCGCAGGAAGCCCTGGATCGGCCAGGCCGCCGCTTCGCCGAAGGCGCAGATGGTATGGCCTTCGATCTGACCGGCGACGGTGCGCAGCTGGTGCAGGTCTTCCAGGGTGGCCTTGCCGGCGACGATGCGCTCGAGCACGCGGTGCATCCAGCCGGTGCCCTCGCGGCACGGAGTGCACTGGCCGCAGGATTCCTTGTGGAAGAACTGCGAGATGCGGCAGGCGAAGCGCACGCAGCAGACGCTGTCATCCAGCACGACGATCGCACCCGATCCCAGACCGGTGCCCAGCGCACGCAGGGTGTCGTAGTCCATCTGCAGGCCGGCCAACTGCTCGGCCTTCAGCACCGGCATCGACACGCCACCCGGGATGGCCGCCTTCAGCTTGCGGCCCGGACGCAGGCCACCGGCCATCTCCAGCAGCTCGTCGAAGGTGGTGCCAAGCGGTACCTCGAAGTTGCCGCCCTTCTGCACGCAGCCAGAGACCGAGAAAATCTTCGGGCCGCCGTTCTTGGTCTTGCTCAGGCCGAGGAACCATTCCGGGCCATTGCGAATGATCGCCGGCACCGACGCGTAGGTCTCGGTGTTGTTGATGGTGGTCGGCTTGCCGTACAGGCCGAAATTGGCCGGGAACGGCGGCTTGTAGCGCGGCTGCCCCTTCTTGCCTTCCAGCGATTCCATCAAGGCGGTTTCTTCGCCGCAGATGTAGGCGCCGGCGCCCAGCGCGCCGTAGATGTCGATGTCCACGCCGCTGCCGAGGATGTTCTTGCCCAGCCAGCCATTGGCATAGGCATCGGCCAGGGCCTGCTCGAAGTTTTCGAATGGTTCGTGGTGGAACTCGCCGCGCAGGTAGTTGTAGCCCACGGTCGAGCCGGTGGCATAGCAGGCGATCGCCATGCCCTCCACCACCGAATGCGGGTTGTAGCGCAGGATGTCGCGGTCCTTGCAGGTTCCCGGCTCGGACTCGTCCGAGTTGCACAGGATGTATTTCTGCATCGTGCCCTTGGGCATGAACGACCACTTTAGGCCAGTCGGGAAGCCCGCACCGCCACGGCCACGCAGATTGGACTGCTTGACCATCTCGATCACCTGCTCCGGCGGGATCTTCTCTTCGAGGATCTTGCGCAGGGCAGCGTAGCCGCCGGTCTTGAGATAGCTCTCATAGGACCAGGGAGTGTCGTAATGCAGGGTCGTGTAGACGACCTGGTGCGGCTGCGGCGCCGGGCCGACGGGGCCGGTGGGTGCGTGATGATGTGCCATGTCTTACTCCAGACCGTCCAGCAGCGCGTCGACCTTTTCCTTGGTCAGGTGCTCGTGGTAATGGCCGTCGATCACCATCATCGGCGCAGCCGAGCAGGCGGCCAGGCACTCTTCCTCGCGCTTGAGGTAGATGCGGCCGTCGGCGGTCGACTGGCCCAGCTTGCAGCCCAGCTTCTTCTCGGCATGCGCGAGCAGATCCTCGGCGCCGTTGAGCCAGCAGCTGATGTTGGTGCAGAACGCCACATTGTGGCGGCCAACCTTCTCGGTCTCGTACATCGAATAGAAGCTGGCGACCTCGTAGGCCCACACCGGCGGCAGTTCCAGATACTTCGCCACGCCGACGATCAATTCGTCGGTCAGCCAGCCCTGGTTCTGCTCCTGCGCGGCATGCAGGCCCTGCAGCACCGCCGAACGCTTGCGGTCGGGCGGGAACTTGCTCAGCCAATGATCGATGTGCGCGCGCGTCTTGTCGCTCAGCACCACCAGCGGATCGACGTCGCGCGCCGCCTCGAAATTACCCGTCGCCTTCATCGGTCAACCTCACCGAAAACCAAATCGTAAGTACCGATCATCGCCACGACGTCGGCCAGCAGATAACCACGCACCACCGCGTCCATCGACGACAGGTGAGCAAAACCCGGCGCGCGCAGGTGCACGCGGAACGGCTTGTTGGCGCCGTCGGACAACAGGTAGCAGCCGAACTCGCCCTTGGGCGCTTCCACCGCGCTGTAGGTTTCGCCGGCCGGCACGCAATAGCCTTCACTGAACAACTTGAAGTGATGGATCAGCGCTTCCATGTCGTCCTTCATGCCTTCGCGGCTGGGCGGAGCGACCTTGAAGTTGGTGACCATGACCGGGCCGGGATTGGCCTTGAGCCACTTCACGCACTGCTTGATGATGCGGTTGGACTCGCGCATTTCTGCCACGCGGACCAGGTAGCGGTCGTAGCAATCGCCATTGGTGCCGACTGGGATATCGAAATCCACCGCGTCGTACTTGGCGTAGGGCTGCTTCTTGCGCAGATCCCATTCGATGCCCGAACCACGCAGCATCGGGCCGGTCATGCCCCAAGCGCGCGCCAGGTCGGGGGTGACGATGCCAACGTCGACGGTGCGCTGCTTCCAGATGCGGTTGTCGGTCAGCAGCGTCTCGTACTCGTCCACCCGCGCCGGGAACTCGTCGGTGAAATACTCGAGGAAGTCCAGCATCGAGCCTTCACGTGCCGAGTTGAGACGCTTGAGCGCCCCACCCTTGTGCCAGCGCGATTCCTTGTACTTGGGCATCGTGTCCGGCAGATCGCGGTAGACGCCGCCCGGGCGGTAGTACGCCGCGTGCATGCGCGCGCCGCTGACCGCCTCGTAGACGTCCATCAACTCTTCGCGCTCGCGGAACGCGTACAGCATCACCGCCATCGCGCCCAGGTCGAGCGCGTTGGAACCAACCCACATCAGGTGGTTCAGGATGCGGGTGATCTCGTCGAACATCGTGCGGATGTACTGGGCACGCTCAGGCGCCTCGATCCCCATCAGGGTCTCGATCGCGCGCACGTAGGCGTGCTCGTTGCACATCATCGACACGTAGTCCAGGCGGTCCATGTACGGCACCGACTGGTTGAACGGCTTGGACTCGGCCAGCTTCTCGGTGCCACGGTGCAGCAGGCCGATATGCGGATCGGCACGTACCACGTTCTCGCCATCCATTTCCAGGATCAGGCGCAGCACACCGTGCGCCGCAGGATGCTGCGGGCCGAAGTTCATCGTGTAATTGCGGATTTCCTGCTTGCTTTCGGCAGGATTGCTCGCGAAGGCATCGGTTGCCTGGCGGAACTCACTCACTTGGCGATCTCCGACTTGCCCACTTCACCTGCGGCAGTGGCGTAGCGCGCGTCGTCGCGGATCACCCGCGGCACGCCGACACGCGGCTCCACCGAGGTCACCGGCTCGTACACAACGCGTTTCTTTTCATCGTCGTAGCGCACTTCGACGTTGCCGATCAGTGGGAAGTCCTTGCGGAACGGATGACCGACGAATCCATAGTCGGTCAGGATACGGCGCAGGTCCGGGTGGCCGGCGAATACGATGCCGAACAGGTCGAAGGCTTCGCGCTCGAACCAGTTCACGCCCGGCCACACGTCGGTCAGCGAAGCCACCACCGGCAATGCGTCGTTGGGCGCATAGCAGCGCACACGCAGGCGCTGGTTGTGCTGGTAGGAAATCAGCTGGGCGACCACCGCGAAACGCTGCTGCGGCAATTGCTGTGGCTGCGCGCCATCGGGCGATTCCTGGCTGGGGAATTCACCCCATGCGAAACGGCCGACCGCCTTGCCTTCGACACCGCGGCTGAATCCCTGCGACGACACATCGGAGGTATCCCACTCGTCGCTGCCGTAGCCGAGGTAGTCGACGCCGCACAGGTCGCTCAATTGTTCAAAGCCGAACGTGTCGCGCAGCGCCACGCAGGTGGCATGCCAGTCGGCGGCGGCCACTTCCAGGGTCACTTCGCCGCGCGGCTGGGCCACGACGACCTGCGCGCCGGCAAAGTGTGCCGCGAGCCGTTCGGTGAAGGAGGATGCTTGCTCTGCCATGGGGGCTTGGCTGCTCTCGGTAGGAGAAGACGGATGTCAGCGTGCGATCGTCTGGGTACGCCAGATCTTCTTCTGCAGCTGCAGGATGCCGTAGACCAGCGCTTCGGCGGTCGGCGGGCAGCCGGGGACGTAGATGTCCACCGGCACGATGCGATCGCAACCGCGCACCACCGAATACGAGTAATGGTAGTAACCGCCGCCGTTGGCGCAGCTCCCCATCGAGATGACCCACTTCGGGTCGGGCATCTGGTCGTAGACCTTGCGCAGCGCCGGGGCCATCTTGTTGACCAGGGTGCCAGCGACGATCATCACGTCGGACTGACGCGGCGACGGCCGGAACACCACGCCGTAGCGGTCCAGGTCCAGACGCGCCGCACCGGCGTGCATCATTTCCACCGCGCAGCAGGCCAGACCGAAGGTCATTGGCCACATCGAACCGGTACGCGCCCAATTCAACAGCGCGTCGACGCTGGTGGTCACATAGCCCTTTTCCAGCAGCGGGTTTTCGCCTTCCGGGCGCAGGATGTCTTCCACCCGGCCTTCCGGCATCGGGTTGGTCATCAGACGATCCAGGGTCTGAATCACTCCCATTCCAGCGCTCCCTTCTTCCACACGTAGATAAAGCCGAGGAACAACATGCCGACGAACAGGCCCATGGTGACCAGCGAACGGGCGCCGATCTCCATGAACACCTGGGTCCACGGCACGATGAAGATGATTTCCAGATCGAAGACGATGAACTGGATCGCGATCAGGTAGTAGCGCACGTCGAACTTCATGCGTGCGTCTTCGAAGGCTTCGAAGCCGCACTCGTACGGCGAGAGCTTGCGCGGGTCCGGACTACGCGGACCGAGGAAGCGACCGACCAGCATCAGCACGATGCCGATGCCGGTGGCGACGATCAGAAACAGCAGACTCGGCAAATATTCGGCCAGCACAGCGATTCTCTCTTGCCTCTGCCCGCACGCGCCGCGTGCCGGCATGGGGTATAGGCAGACCCTGCGCCGGCATCGCCGCGATGCACAGGAACTGCAGCCAAACAATGGTGCCCAAGAGGGGACTCGAACCCCTACGACCTAAGTCGCTACCACCTCAAGGTAGTGCGTCTACCAATTCCGCCACCTGGGCATACGGTGCGCCGCTGGATCTCCCAGTGCGCAGCGTATTGTAACCGGCTTCAGCGTTTTTGTGCTGGCTCTGAAGCGTTTTCTTCGCCTGCCGCAGGCGTCGCCTGCGGTGGCGCGGCCGCTGCAGGCGCGGAGGCCGGGGCGGCGGCCGGAGCCGGCTGCGACGGCGCGGTCGGCACAGCGCCCGTGGCCGGAGCCTGCGGCAGCGGCTGGGCCAGCTCGCCTGCGGCGGGCGCTGGCGTGCTCGCGGCACCTTGCGACATCACACCCAGGTTCTGGTCGGTCGGGCGCGCGCCGTGACTGGCATACCAGGCCATGAACAGGCTGATGCTGAAGAACACCACGGCCAACCACTTGGTGGTCTTGGACAGGAAGTTCGATGCGCCCTGCGAGCCGAATACCGTGCCCGACGCACCGGCGCCGAAACCGGAGCCCGCCGCCGCACCGGCGCCACGCTGCATCAGGATCAGCGCAATCATCGCCAGCGCGACCAGCACGTAGACCACATTGAGGATCAACATCAACATTCGAAAATCCGTCCCCGGACAAAACTTAATGGGTTAACACGCGACCGCCGCACGCGCGATGGCCAGGAAATCGTCGGCCACCAGGGAGGCGCCACCGATCAGCCCGCCATCGACATCGGGCTGCGCAAACAGCTCGCCGGCATTGTCGGGCTTGACGCTGCCGCCGTACAGGATCGGCAACGAATCGGCAATTCTAGCATCCGACTTCGCGACTTCGCCACGCAGGAAGGCATGCACGGCCTGGGCCTGTTCCGGCGTGGCGGTCCGCCCAGTGCCGATCGCCCAGATCGGCTCATAGGCAAGCACGGCCTGGGCGAAGCCCTGGCTGCCCACCAGCGCCAGCACCGGCTCCACCTGGGCCCGCAGCACCGCTTCGGTCTGTCCGGCCTCGCGCTGCTGCAGCGATTCGCCCACGCACAGCACCGGGGTCAGCCCGGCATGCAGCGCAGCGGCGAACTTGCGCGCGACCAGCTCGCTGGATTCCTGATGGTACTGCCGGCGTTCGGAGTGCCCGACCAAACCGTAGCGGGCGCCTACGTCGACCAGCATCGAGGCCGAGACCTCGCCAGTGTAGGCACCCTTTTCGTTGCTGCTGACGTCCTGCGCACCGAAGACCAGCTGGTGGGCCTCGAAGTCTTCGATCAGGTCTCCCAGGTAGGGCAAGGGCGGCAGCACGACCACCTCCACGCCGGCGATCGGCATCTGGGCCGCCACCTGGGCAAGCAATTCGGTAGCAAAGGCGCGGCTGCCATGCAGCTTCCAGTTTCCGGCAACGATTCTTCGACGCATCAGGCGCAGGCTCCTGAGGGGGGATGAGCGACAGGATAGCCCAAGCCCTGTCCACGCCTGGCAGACTGGAGGACATCCGCTGTCCTGCCCTGCCCTTGCCCGGAACCTGCATGTCCACTTCCCCTGTCTTCGCGCTGGTCACCGGCGCCTCCAGCGGCATCGGCCGTGAGATCGCCCGCGCCTATGCACGCCGCGGCGTGCCGCTGATCATCACCGCGCGCCGGGTCGATCGTCTGCAGGCCTTGGCGGCCGAGCTGGCCGGGCAGACCCGGGTCGAGGTCGTGCCGGCGGACCTGGCCGAGCCGGCGGCCGTGCAGGCGCTGGTGAAGCATCTCCAGGAACAGGGCTGGCAGGTCGGCACCCTGGTCAACAATGCCGGCTACGGGGTGCCCGGCCGCTACCAGCAAAACGACTGGACGACCCACGCGCGCTTCCTGCAGGTCATGGTGACCGCGGTCTGCGAACTGACCTGGCGACTGCTGCCGATGTTGCGTGCCAGCGGCCAGGGACGCGTCCTCAACGTGGCGTCGTTCGCGGCGCTGGCGCCGAGCGCCGATGGGCAAACCCTGTATGCCGCCGCCAAGAGCTTCATGTTGCGCTTCAGTGAATCGTTGGCACTGGAAAATGCCGACTGCGGCCTGCGCGCCTGTGCGCTATGCCCTGGCTTTGCCTGGTCGGAATTTCACGATGTGACCGGCACGCGTGAGGCGATGGCCAGCCTGCCGCGCTGGGCCTGGCTGCAGGCCGATGCAGTGGCCGAGTACGGCATCGCCGCACTCGAGCGTGGCCAGGTGCTGGCGATCCCGGGTTGGCGCTATCGCCTGGTGCACACGCTGTTGCGTCTACTGCCGCATGCACTGGCGCTGCGACTGATGGCGCGCGGCTCGCATCGGGTGCGACCGCTGCAATAGCGCAGGCAAGTGACAGGACGTCGGAGTCTCGCCAGCCGCTGCGTACGCGTTAGTGATTGACGATGTCGCCCTGCATCGCCGCCAGACGTGCCAGCAAGCGGTTCTGCGTGCGCCGCGGAATGTGCCGCTGATCCATCGCCCAGGTGAGATCCTCGACCAGGGCATTGAAATCCGCTTCGCGGATGGTGAGGGGTTGATGCGCTTGGTGCATGGACTTTTCGGTGTCCGCGCAGGGTCCATCGCTGACATGGCAGAACTTCTGCACGAGTCGCTGGTTGAGCATCACGATATTGACGCGGGCGAACTTGTCGACGATCCGTGGATCGTCGGCCACCCGCGAGAGCATGGTTTCCACCAAGGCCTCGATGCCGGGCTGCCCCCCGAGTTCGTCATACAGGGATTGCCGCGGCGTGGTCGCACACGCCGTCAACGCCAGCACGCACAACAGCCCCCAGGGCAAGGCACGCGTCATCACAAGGCCACCTGCAAGGAAAGATAGGGGCCGCGCTGGGCGCGCAGCGTCGCCACCTCGCCCAACTCGGCCCAGGCCGCGGTCAGCGAGACATGTTTGCTGGGGAACCAAGCCACGAAGGCATCGCCCCAGGCCTGCTCGCGGGCAAACCCCAGATTGTTCGGCTTATCGCGATATTCCACCCCCACGACCCAGGACGGCGCCAGCACCACCGCCGCGGCCAGTTCGCCCACCAGCGTGTAACCGTTGCGACGGTCGCCGCCGAAGCCCAGCAAGCCGGTCTGGTTGGCGCGCGTGGCGCGCAGGGTACCGTTGAGCAGCAACTGGTAGCCGCCAGCGCCCTGCAACAACAGGCGCGAGGCACTGAGATAGACATCGGTGCCATGGTCGTCACGCGCACCGATCGCCAGCGGCAAGGCGCCGTCGCGCAGCCGCTTGTATTGCACTCCAAGACTCACCTGCGGTGCGCGCCCGTAGACCAGGTCGCCATGCAGGCGCAGCTTGGCGCCGAACACGTCCTGGCCAAGCGCGTTCCATGGCAAGCCCAGGCGGTCCTGCAAGGTGCCCAGGTCCAGGCGCTGACGCGCCAGCGACAATTCCAGCCGGTTTCCCACAGTAAAGGCAGCGCCCTGCACATCCAGGCGGTAGTCGCCGCTATCCACATGCGTAGCGAACAGCGTCGTCCCGAGTTCATCGCGGGTGCCGTAACCGGACAAGCTGGCCCACGGCACGATGCCGCCACCGCTCGTGCCTTCGATGGTTGAAACCGCCCCCGTCGCCAACAGACGTCCATCGCCAGCGATGCCGGTCTGCGGCAACACGGCCAGCGCCAACACCGCCGCGGGAAGGCAGAGACAACGCGTCGTGTTCATTGTGCAACTCCTGCCTGGACCGTGGTGGCCGCTTCGAGCTGCCGCTTGCACCACGCCACCAACGGAGCCTCCTCGAGCGGAGGCGAATACAGATAGCCCTGCACCATGTCGCAGCCCCAGCCGCGCAGCAACGTTACCGCCGCGGCATTCTCCACCCCCTCGGCGATCACGCTCAGACCGAGGTTGTGCCCCAAATCAATCGTGCTGCGCACGATGAAGGCATCGTCGGTGGCCTCGGCCAGTTGCATGACGAAACTCTTGTCGATCTTCAACTCGTCCACCGGCATCCGCTTGAGCTGAGCCAGCGAGGAGTAGCCGGTGCCGAAATCGTCGATGGACAGCCGCACGCCGACATTGCGCAGCTGGTGCAGCATATGCAGCGCGAACTCCACGTCGCGCATCAACGCGCTTTCGGTCAGCTCGAGGGTGACATGGCGTGCGGGCACGGCGTGATGCTCCAGGCGGCCACGGACGTAATCGGGCAAGCCCGGATCGGACAGATCCAGCGCCGACAGATTGATCGCCATGCCCAATTGCAGCCCTTGCCGGCGCCAGCGGGCCAGACAGCGCAAGGCGTCGTCGAGCACGAAGCGCGTCAGCGCATGGATCACCCCGGAATGTTCGGCGAGCGGGATGAACTCATCCGGCCCGATCGGCCCCAGTACCGGGTGGTGCCAGCGCACCAGCACTTCGACCTGTTCGACGCGATCGTTGCGCAGACTGATCTTGGGCTGGAACCGCAGGGTCAGTTCGTTGCCGGCGATGGCCTGGCGCAGATCGCCGGTCAGCCGCAGTCGGCGCAGATGTTGTTCGTCCTCGCCCATGCGATAGATGCTAGCGGCGCTGCCGGTCTCGCCCGCCTGCCGCCGCGCGATGTGCGCGCGCCGCAGCAAGGTGTCTGCATCGTCGCCATGATCCGGAACCAGCGCGATCCCGATGCGTGCTTCCAGCTGGATGCGCGCCTGCGGCAAGCTCAACGGGTTACGCAGTTGCAGCAACAGCCGCTGCGCATCCTGCTGCACGCTGGCGGCATCGGCCTGGGCCATCACCACCATGAATTCGTCGCTCCCCAGCCGCCCGACCAGATGCGGTTCCTGCACCACGTCGGCCAGCCGCCGTCCCACCTCGACCAGCACCTGGTCGGCGAAGTCGTGACCGAGACTATCGTTGAGTTCCTTGAAGCGCTCCAGATCCAGGATCAGCACTGCCGCGCTCTCGCCGCTGGCCACGGTCTGCACAACCACCTGCCGCAACCGTTCCAGCAACCAGCTGCGGTTGGGCAGTCCCGTCAATGCATCGTGCCGGGCCTGATGCAGGATACGTTGCTCGCGGCTGGCAATCTGTTGCTGCATGTGGCCGAAACTGTTGGCCAGCTCGGCCAGCTCGCGTCCTGGCGGCACCTGCAAGGCGGTGTGGTAGTCGCCGCGCTGGATGCGCCGGGCTGCCTGTACCAGTTGTGCGACCGGCTTGCTGATGCTGCGCGCCAGCAAGATCGCCACACCGAGTGCCGCTGCGGTGGCCAGCCCGGCCAATAGCAGGATGCGCAGCTTCAAGACTTGATAGGGTGCGATGGCACGATCCAGCGATGCCTGCAAGGCGACGCGGACCTGGCCATCGCCCTGCACCGCCTGCAGCTTCACCAGGTAACGCGCGCCATCCAGGGTGAATGGAATGGCGCCCGCAGCGCTCGGCGTGGCAAGTGACAGTTGCTGGGCGAATTGGGCGCGCGCGGCCGGCTCGAGCGTGGACGCCAGTACCTGGGCCGGTCGTCCAGCAATGAAGAAGCTCGCATCCAGGCCGGTCGTACTACGGAAATCCTGGGCCAGACCGTCGCCGGATTCGTTGCCGATGGCGATCCAGCCGACGCGGTTCGGCGCCAGCACCTGCACCACCGCCAGCCGGACGATCTGCCCCTCCAGCGCAACCACACCCACCGCACGACCGTCGCGCTGCGCGCGTTGCAGCAGCGCCTGCACCGCGCGCAGTTGCTGAGCTTGCGGCAGATCCGCCAGTCCGGTCAGGAACTCGCCGTCGGGCGCCAACAGCAGGGCGGTCTGCGCCGACATGCGGGCGGCGTGGTTGCGCAGCGCCGATTGCATCGTCGGCACATCGCCGCTGGTCACCGCCGCACGGAAACCGAAATCGTCGGCCAATACCGAGGCCGACTGCAGCAGCTGTTCGTCGCGGCGGGTATTGATGCGTTGCCAGACCCGCTCGCCGATCTCCAGCTCTTCGTCGAGCTGGGCGCGGACGCTCCGATCGGTGGCAACCTGCACGGCGATGAAGGTCGCCCCCTGCGTCGCCAGCAGCACCAGGACCAGCAATACCGCGATGCGGGTGTGCAGGCGCATCGCCCTCATGGAGTGGGCTTCTTCTGGCCGGCGTTGCGGAACTTGTCCTGCAGCGCACGGATGCGCTCGTCGGGCGGCGCAGTGGTCGGCGCCGGGCCGGTGGTCTGCACGCGAACCCGTCGTTGCACGGCGTCGCGACCGAGCACCAAGGCCTCGGAGGTGGCCGGGCCATTGAGGCGCGGATGCCAGACATGCAGGGTGTAGTCGCCGGCGGGCGCTTCCAGTTGCACGCGGCCGTCCGCACCGGTCTTGGCGAAATACGGCGTATCCAGCACCACGATATAGCCGAGCATCCAATCATGGATGTTGCAGCCAACGGTCGCCACGCCGGGCTTGTCGAAGCGGACCGGCGCGGCCGTGCTGCCCTGGAACAACGGCAACTCGAAGCGTTTGGCCGGCGAGAACGAGTAGACCTGATGGCGGATCTGGTCGCTGTTGGGAAATTTCACCAGGGTGCCGGTGCGCACCGGGAGAACGGCCGGCACGAACTGCGAATTGACCTGATCCATCACCGCCGGCTTCGCGCCTGCCGCAGGCGCGGCGGCGGGCCGCGCGGGCTCCAGGCTGACGACCGCATCGGACAGGGCACCGGCGGCGTCACCGACGTTGACCGTCAGCGAGGTGGCAGCCGCTTGTGAGGCGCCCACCAGCGCTGTCAGCAGCAAGCCCAGCTGTCGATACCGTTGCGTCCGCATAACCCCCGCCCCTCGTCACTGGCCGCGCACGCCAGGCGAGTCCGACGTCGCGCTAGCGATCAGACTGGGGTATCGGCCGAGGTGAACGCAAGCTTTAATTGCGCGCGCATCGACAATATGGGAGCCATGCCCCCGCAGAGCGGACGCGGATCGATTCCGCATCCGCACATCGAACGCGCTCTACTTGAGCTTGATTTCGCGCAGACGCTCTTCCAGAAAGCCGTGGGCGGTAATCGGCTGTGGGTAGCGGCTGGGATTGTCGGCGGTGATGCAGGAGGGCAACACCTCGATCAGGAAGTCGGGATTGGGGTGCAGGAAGAACGGCACCGAATAGCGCGGCTTGCGTGCCTCGTCTCCCGGCGGGTTGACCACCCGATGGATGGTCGACGGATACACGTGGTTGGTGAGTCGCTGCAGCATGTCGCCGATGTTGACCACGATGGTGTCGGCGTCGGCGGTGAACGGTACCCATTCACCGTCGTGGGAACGCACCTCCAGACCGGCCGCACTCGCACCGACCAGCAAGGTGATCAGGTTGATGTCGCCATGCGCGCCGGCACGCACATTGGGAATGTCGTCGCTGGTGATCGGCGGGTAATGGATCGGCCGGAGGATCGAGTTGCCGCTATTGGTCTTGTCGGCGAAGTAGTCCACCGGCAGGCCGATGTGCAGGGCCAGCGCCGACAGGACCCGAGAGCCCAATTGATCGAGCTGTTGGTACAAGCGATAGCCATGCTCGCGAAAGCCCGGAACTTCCTCCGGCCACAGGTTGGGCGCCATCACCGCGCGATACGGCGAATCGTCGGCAATCTCGCGACCGATGTGCCAGAACTCCTTCAGGTCGAAATGCTTGGAGTCCTTGGCGGTCTCCACGCCAAAGGCGGTGTAGCCACGGGCACCACCGCTGCCCGGGACGTGGTAACGCCGCTTGACCTCTTCCGGCAAGGCGAAGAACGCCTTGAACACGTCGTAGGCGGCATCGATGTCGGCCTGGGCGATGCCATGGTTGCGGATGCCGGCGAATCCCCACTGACGGTAGGCAGCGCCCAGCTCGGCAACGAAGGCCTCGCGATCGCTGTCGAAGCGGGTGATGTCCAGGGTGGGAATGCGAGCGCTCATACGGATGTCTTGGTCGGATCGAAGGAAGGCCGCCTGCGTCAGAACAGCAGGCGGTACAGCAAATAGAACGTGGCGGCCTTGGCCAGGCCCACGCAGACGGCAATGATCAGTGATTCACGCCGCGTCACGCACCGCTCCGGATAGCCGGTCCAGGGTGTCTTGCATCAGCGCCGCATCGTCGGCTTCCACCGTGACGCGCACCACCGGCTCGGTGCCGGACGGGCGCAGGAAGGCGCGGCCGCGACCGTGCACCGCGGCCTGCGCCTGCTGCAGCGCCTGCTGCACGCAGGACGCGGCGACCACGGCCTTGGCCGCGCCGCCCTCCAGCCGCACGTTGACAGTCTTCTGCGGCACCTTGGACAGTCCGGCCAGCGCCTGCCGCAGGCTGTGACCATCGCGCCCCAGGGCCTCCAGCACCTGCAACGCGCTGACCACGCCGTCGCCGGTGCTGGCACGATCCAGGCACAGCAAGTGGCCAGAGGTCTCTCCGCCGAGCGTGCCGCCGCCCTCCACCAGCGCCTGATGGACGTGGCGATCGCCGACCTTGGCGCGCTGGAAGGGAATGCCCAGTGCCGCCAGCGCGCGCTCCAGACCGTAATTGGTCATCAGCGTGCCCACCACCGTGCCGGTCAAGCGGCCACTGGCCTGCCAGGACCGAGCCAATACGTACAGTAGATCGTCGCCGTCGACCGGATTGCCCTGATCGTCGGCCATCAGCACACGGTCGCCGTCGCCATCGAAGGCAATGCCCAGATGGGCACCGCTCTCGCGCACCTTGGCGGCCAGGTTGTCGATATGGGTCGAGCCGACGCCGTCGTTGATATTCAATCCATCCGGCGCGGCGCCGATCACCACAACATCGGCGCCCAGTTCGCGAAACAGCATCGGTGCGATGTGATAGGTCGCGCCATGCGCGCAGTCCAGCACCATCTTCAGACCACGCAGGGTGAAGCCGCGCGACACGCTGGCCTTGCAGAACTCGATATAGCGGCCGATCGCATCGCGCGTGCGGATCGCCTTGCCCAGCCGCTCCGACTCCACAGTATGGAACGGCGCGTCCAGTGCGGCTTCGATCGCGGCTTCGGTGGCGTCGTCGAGCTTTTCGCCTTCAGCGGAAAAGAACTTGATGCCGTTGTCGTAGTGCGGATTGTGCGAGGCACTGATCACCACGCCGGCGTCGGCGCGCAGCGTGGTGGTCAGGAAGGCGATCGCCGGGGTCGGCATCGGCCCGATCAACTGCACGTCGGCACCGGCCGCGACCAATCCGGCTTCCAGCGCCGCTTCGAACATGTAGCCGGAAATACGCGTGTCCTTGCCGATCAGCACCAGCGGACGCTTTACCCGCCCGGCAGAGAGCACGCGGCCCAAGGCGTTGCCGAGGCGCAGCACGAAATCGGCGGAAATGACGCCTTGCCCGACCCGACCACGAATGCCGTCGGTGCCGAAATATTTGCGGGCGCTCATGGAGCGGGGACCCGAAGAGCCGGGACCCGGGACCCGGGACCCGGGGCCCGGGTGGAGCAGTCCTCGGGCGTCCAACGACAGCGAGCCACGCTTCTCCCGGGTACCGGCCGCCTCACGCCACCGCCTCCAGCGGACGCGGTTGGCGCATCATCAGTGCGGTCAGCTCGGCGATGCGGTCGCGCAACTCGCGGCGGTCGCAGATTTGATCGATGGCGCCATGCTCGAGCAGGAATTCCGAGCGCTGGAACCCCTCCGGCAGCGTCTCACGCACGGTCTGTTCGATGACGCGCGGGCCGGCGAAGCCGATCAGCGCATGCGGCTCGGCGATGTTGATGTCGCCCAGCATCGCGAACGAGGCCGAGACGCCGCCGGTGGTGGGATGGGTCAGCACCGAGATGTACGGCAGCCCGGCCTCGCGCAACCGACCCAGCGCCGCGGAGGTCTTGGCCATCTGCATCAGCGAGAACAGGCCTTCCTGCATGCGTGCGCCGCCGCTGGCGGAGAAGCAGACGAACGGGCACCCCAGCTCCAGCGCCACCTCGGCCGCGCGCGCGAAACGCTCGCCGACCACCGAGCCCATCGAGCCTCCCATGAAAGCGAAATCGAAGGCAGCGGCGACCAGTGGATTGCCCTTGAGCACACCGCGCATGGCGATCAGCGCGTCGTACTCGCCGCTGCTCTTCTGGCTGGCCTTGATGCGCTCGCCGTACTTCTTCTGGTCCTTGAACTTCAGCACGTCGACCGGGCCGAGCTGGGCGGCGATCTCGGTGCAGGGCGCGCCGGCATCGAACAGCGCGGCCAGGCGCGCGCGCGCGCGGATCGCCATGTGGTGACCGCACTTGGGACACACCTCGAGATTCTCTTCAAGCTCGGGCCGATACAACGCACTGCCGCAGTTGCTGCACTTCTCCCACAGGCCCTCGGGGACGCTGCGCTTCTTGGCAGGGGTGTTCTCGGTGCGGATGCCGGAGGGCATCAATTTGCTGAGCCAGCTCATGCGGGTATGACGATCCATGCAAGGCGGCCCGGAGGCCGCAGAGGGGCGACAGTCTAACGCGGCGCCCCGCCGGGTGCAGGACGGTGGCGCATGGAAGCATCTGGGCCGGGGCTCGGCAAGGAGGTGCACCACCGTGCTGCGGGGCCCACGCCCCCGGCGCGTTCAGCTAGATCCTCCAGGTCATGCCGCCACGCCACCACCACGGCGGCGGGCGCGATGCCCTCCCCTGCGACCGCTGCGCCTTGCCCCATCCAGCCGCGCATTGGCCAGGGGCGCGACCAACGCCGTCAGCAACCGCGCGACCGATGGGTCGCGCGGCAGCGCTCAGGCAGCGTCCAATGCCTGCCGCAGCGGGCCCAGGAACGCCTCGGCGCGCTGCCGTGCCGCGGCGCTGTCGCCAGCCTCGCCAAGCGCTGCCACCAGCGCGCTACCGACCACCACGCCGTCGGCATCCACCGCCATGGCCGCCGCGCTGGCCGCATCCTTGATACCGAATCCGGCCACCACCGGCGCACCAGCGCGCTGGCGCAACTGGCGCAGGCGGTCGCTGGCCGCCTGGGTGTCGAGACGATCGGACGCCCCGGTCACGCCGGCGAAGCTGACGTAATACAGATAGCCCTGGGCAGTGCTGCACAACATGTCCAGACGCGCTTCGCTGGTGGTGGGCGAGGCCAAGGCAATCAGGTCCAGACCGGCAGCATCGAAGATCGCGCGAGTTTCGCTCGCTTCCTCCGGCGGCAGGTCGACCAGCAGCACGCCGTCCACACCGGCGGCCACCGCCGCTTGCGCAAAGCGCTGCGTGCCATGGATCTCGATCGGGTTGAGGTAGCCCATCAACACCACCGGCGTGGTGGGATCCTCGCGACGGAATTCGTGCACCGCCTCCAACACATAGGCCAGGCCGGCGCCGCGGCCCAGTGCACGCTCGGAACTGCGCTGGATGGTGGGGCCGTCGGCCATCGGATCGGAGAACGGTACCCCCAGCTCGATGACATCGGCACCGGCACGCACCAGCGCGTGCATCACCGGCACGGTGGCTTCCAGCGATGGGTCGCCGGCAGTGATGAACGGAATCAGGGCCTTGCGGCCGGCGGCGCGCAGCGTGGCGAAACAGGTTGCGATACGACTCATGGGCTCACCCAGGAAGGAAAGAGAAAGGATCGGCCGCCCGCACTACGTCAGTCGGCGAAGAAAAAGCGCACCAACGCGAAGCCCAGCGCGAACAGATACCCATAGGAGAAACGGTCCAGGCGCAGCCGTTGCTCGCCGCGACGCTCACGCCAGCCACCCAGTACCGCCATCAACGCCCCTGCCAGCACGGGAACGCCGATCAGCACCGCCAGCCGGGCTGCCTCGCCGGTGGTCAGATGCCTGGGCAGCAGCAAGAGACTGATCCCGCCCATGCTCGCCCCCAACAGCACGTAACCGACGACCGCTGCGTCGGGCGAGCGGCGCGCGTGGCCCGAATGGCGCATGTGATGCAAACCGGCCTCGATCAACAACTCGGTCAGCGCCTGCAAGAGCAACTCGACGACAAATTGCGTGATGCATTCGATCATTGCCGCGCCCCGGCGCGTTGCCGATGCAGCCTCGCAGCTTTCGCATGGGCTACAGCGCAATCCCTTCGCGCGCGGCGATGGTATGCACATCCTTGTCGCCACGGCCGGACAGGTTGCACAGCACCAGCGCATCCTTGGGCAGGTCACGCGCCAGCTTGATCGACTGCGCGACCGCGTGACTGGATTCCAGCGCGGCGAGAATGCCCTCGGTGTGCGCCAGCAGGTGGAAGGCCGCCATCGCCTCGTCGTCGGTAATGCCCTGGTAGGTGGCGCGGCCGCTGTCGGACAGGAACGCATGCTCGGGACCGACGCCGGGATAGTCCAGACCGGCCGAGATCGAGTGGGTCTCGATGATCTGGCCATCGTCGTCGCAGATCACATAGGTGCGGTTGCCATGCAACACCCCTGGACGACCAGCGGCGATCGACGCGGCATGGCGACCGCTGGCAATGCCGTCGCCCGCGGCTTCGGCACCGTAGATCTTCACCGAAGCATCGTTGAGGAAGGCATGGAACAAACCGATCGCATTGCTGCCGCCACCGACGCAGGCGCTGATCGCATCCGGCAACCGACCGTAGTCCTGCAGCATCTGCGCACGCGCTTCGCGGCCAACGATGGCGTTGAAGTCGCGCACCATGCGCGGGTACGGGTCCGGCCCGGCAACGGTACCGATGATGTAGAAGGTATCACGCACATTGGTCACCCAGTCGCGCATCGCCTCGTTGAGCGCATCCTTCAGCGTGGCCGATCCGCTGGTGACCGGCACCACACTGGCACCGAGCAACTTCATCCGGTAGACGTTGATCTTCTGCCGTTCGATGTCGGTGGCGCCCATGTAGACCACGCACTCCAGACCCAGCCGCGCCGCCACCGTGGCACTGGCCACGCCGTGCTGGCCGGCGCCGGTCTCGGCGATGATGCGGGTCTTGCCCATGCGGCTGGCCAGCAGTGCCTGCCCGATGGTGTTGTTGATCTTGTGCGCGCCGGTATGGTTCAGGTCCTCGCGCTTGAGCAGGATCTGCGCCCCGCCGACTTCGCGACTGAGCCGTTCGGCATGGTAGATGGGGCTGGGCCGGCCGACGTAATGGGCCAGGTCCTTGTCGTAGGCGGCGATAAACGCTGGATCCTGGCGCGCGGCGTCGTAGGCAGCCGACAGTTCCTGCAACGGACCGATCAAGGTCTCGGCGACGAAGCGGCCACCGAAACGACCGAAGTGGCCGGCAGCGTCGGGATAGGCATGAAAGTCACTGATGGGCTGGGCCGACATGGGCTCGTCCTCCGCCGTTGGCGGCATTGCTGGAAAGCCTCACTTTACCCCAGGAGGCGGGCGTGATACATCGATTAGATCGCCCTGACATGTGACCCAGACTCACACGTGAATCACTCTCTCCCCTCGCTGCCGGCGTTGCGCGCCTTCGAGGCGGCCGCGCGCCTGCAGAGCGTCAGCCGCGCTGCCGACGAGCTGCACGTGACCCACGGCGCCGTCAGTCGGCATATCCGCAGCCTGGAGCAGTCGCTCGGGGCCGCCCTGTTCAGCCGGCAGGGACGTGGATTGGCCTTGACGCCTGCTGGCGAGCAATTGCGCGACGCCGCCAGCGAAGGATTCACGCGCATCGCTCGCACCTGGGCAGCACTGGCGCAGCCCCGCAACGACACCCCGCTGGTGTTGGGCTGCTCCGGCAGCCTGCTGGCGCGCTGGGTGATTCCGCGCCTGCCGCAGTTGCAACAGGCGCTGCCCGACCTGCGTCTGCATCTGTCGGCCAGCGAGCAACCGCCTGGGCCGGACTTGCCCGGATTGGATGCAGTCTTACTGCTGGAGACGCCGCCGTTTCCCGCCGATTGGCAAGTGCATACCCTCGGCGAGGAATGGATCGGCCCGGTGATAGCACCGCAGCATCGCCTGGCAGCGACCGCGTCGCCGCCCGCGGCGATGCTGCTCGGCGAACCACTGCTGCAAACGCGCTCGCGCCCGCAAGCCTGGCCGGACTGGGCGCAGGCCCATGGCTTGCCGGTCGAGCGCCTGCGCTTCGGCACCGCGTTCGAGCATCTGGTCTATTTGCTGGAGGCGGCGGCTGCCGGGTTGGGCGTGGCGATCGCACCGCAGCCCTTGGTTGGCGCCGACCTGGCGGCTGGGCGCTTGCTGGCCCCGTGGGGCTTTGTCCCCACGCGGGCGCGCTGGGTCTTGTGTGCGGCGCGGCGCAATCCCGACCCGCGCCTCCCGCGCCTGGCCGATTGGATGCGCCAACGGTTGGCCGAAGACAGCCAAGACTGACACCGCCTGCGCGCTGCCAATGGCGTATCGGTCCAGACATCCGGCCCACTCATGCCGCTGCCCTGCAACTCCCGCGCAGCCTTGGGCCATCGCTGTCGGGTTTGATGCGCGATGGCCCAAGGC
>NZ_NSET01000063.1 GCF_009192945.1 Xanthomonas maliensis
CAGGACTTCCAGCGCGCCCGCGGGTACAACGTAGGTCGATGCGTCAAGCGCATCGTGGTCGGGGGCCGGCAGTGCACGCCGATCCAGCTTGCCATTGGGCGTCAACGGCAGTGCGTCCAGGCGTACGACGGCGGCTGGCAGCATGTAGTCCGGCAACACGCCGCGCAAGTCGTCGCGTAATGCGGCTGTCTCAACCTGTGCACCCACGACGTAGGCCACCAGATCGAACTCGCCGGAAGGCCTCTCGCGCGGCAGTACGACGGCGTCCTCAATATCGGGACAAGTCAGTAATGCCGTCTCGATCTCGCTGGGCTCGATACGGAAGCCGCGCAGCTTCAGTTGGCGATCATTGCGCCCGAGGAAGCTCAGGCTGCCATCGCCACGCCAGCAGGCCAGGTCGCCGGTCGCATACATGCGCGTGCCCGGCGTGGCGGCAAAGGGATCTGGCACGAAGCGTTCGGCGGTCAGGTCCGGTCGGCCCAGATAACCGCGTGCCAGTGCGGTGCCGGCCAGATGCAGCTCGCCGCGCGCGCCGACCGGCAACGGCTGGGTGTGGCGATCCAGCACATGCGCCTGCGTACTGGCAAGCGGACGGCCGATACCGGTCGGCATGTCGGCAGCCACTGCCTGGACGGTGCCCACCACGATGGCTTCGGTGGGGCCGTAGGTGTCCAGCAACGGCGTGCGCGTGCCCTGCAGCCAACGGTGCCGCATCGCTGGCGTCAGCGCTTCGCCGCCGATGATGACCTGGCGTACGCAGTCGGGGAGTTGCAGCGACTGCGCACACAGCTGTGCCCAGAAGCGGGTCGGCAGATCGACCACGCTGATGCCCGCCTGTGCGCAGCGTGACCAGAAGCGTTCGGTATCGAGCCAGTCGTCGTCGCGCAACACCAACGTGGCACCGCTGCACAGTGCACCGAAGATTTCTTCGACCGAGGCATCGAAGGCCAGCGTGGCGAATTGCAGCACGCGGTCCTGCGGGCCGAGCCCGTAGGTATCGATCAGGGCAGCCAGGCGCGCGCGCAGACCGTGGTGGGCGACCATCACGCCCTTGGGCTGGCCGGTCGAGCCAGAGGTGTAGATCACATAGGCCAACTGCTGTGGGTGCGGCGGCGGCAGCGGCGGGGCGTGCTCGGGCGCGTCGTCGTCAGCGGCCTGCAGCGCGGCGACGGCCTGCACCGGGATGGCCAGATCGGCGGCGCAGGGGATGTCGGCAGGCGTGTCCACCAACACCAGCACGGGGCGGGCATCGACCAGGACGGCGGCGATCCGTTCGGCGGGTTGGCCGGGCTCCAGCGGCAGGTAGGCCGCGCCAGCCTTGAGCACGGCCAGCACGGCCACCAGTTGCGCGATGCCGCGTGGCAGGCACAGTGCCACGCAACGATCCGGCCGCGCGCCCAGCGCGAGCAGCCGATGTGCCAACTGATTGGCCTGCCGGTCGAGCTGCCGGTAGCTCAGCGTGGCATCGCCGCACATCAGGGCAATCGACTGCGGCCTGGCTGCGGCCTGCTGCGCGAACCACTGCACCACGTCGCCTGGCGCGGCCGCGAGCCTCTCGTCCGATGCATCGCCCGCATACAAGGCGTGCAACGGTTGCCGTTGCGTCGGAGCGAGCAGCGGCAAGCGACTGACCGGTGTCTGCGCATCGCCAAGCAGGCCATCGAGCAGCACGCAGAAGCTGTCCCAGTGGCGCTGGATCGTGTCGGCATCGAACAAGGCGGTGGCAAAGCGCAGGCTGCCGACGATGCACTGACCGTCCTGGCGCAATTCCAGATCCAGATCGTATTTGGCGTCGCGGGTGGGGCCGGGCAGGACTTCGCTGTGCAGGCCCGCGAGCGCCAACGCCACCTGCGGAGTGTTTTGCCAGGTGAACATCACCTGGAACACCGGCGCATGTGCCAGGCTGCGCACCGGGTTGAGCGCTTCGATCAACTGTTCGAAGGGCAGCTCCTGGTGTGCCTGGGCGGCCAGCGCGGTGCGGCGCACCTGGGCCAGCAGCTCGGCCACCGAAGGGTTGGCGCGCAGGTCGATCTGCAGCGCCTGGGTGTTGACGAACAGGCCGATCAGCGCGGCGGTCTCGGCGCGGGTGCGCTGGGCGATCGGCGTGCCGATGACCACTTGGTTCTGGCCGGCCAGGCGTGCCAGCAACGTGCCCCAGGCGGCGAGCAGGGTCATGAACAGCGTGGCGCCATGCCGCTGGCTCAGTGCGATCAGCGCCTGGGTGCGCGCGGCATCGATGGTCACCGCGATGGCGGCGCCGGCATAGTCCTGCTCGGGCGGGCGTGGCCGATCGGTGGGCAACTCCAGCAGCGCAGGTGCCTCGCGCAGGTGGTCGCACCAGAACTGACGCTCGCGTTGCAGCTGCGCTGCATCGATCCAGCGACGCTGCCACAGGGTGTAGTCCGCGTACTGGATCGGCAACGGCGGCAGCGGATCGGGCTGGCCGTGCACGCGCGCGGTGTACAGCGCGCCCAGCTCCTGCAGCAGCACCCCGATCGACCAGCCATCGGCGACCAGATGGTGCAGCGTGACCAGCAGCAGATGCGCGTCGTCGGCCAACTGCAACAGCCGGGCACGCAACAGCGGCCCCTGTCGCAGGTCGAACGCCTGGACGCTCTCCTGCTCGGCATGACGCTGTGCGGCGGCTTGCGGGTCGGCGTCCTGGCGCAGGTCGATACGCTCCAGCGCCAGGCCGGTCTCGGCGGGAGCGATGACCTGCACGGCACCGTCGTCGCTGGCGACGAAGCGGGTACGCAAAGCCTCGTGGCGAGCGAGGATGCGGTCCAGCGCCCACCGCAGTGCGGCCACGTCCAGCGTCCCGCGCAAGGCGACGGTACCGGGCATCAGATAGGCCAGGTCGGCACGCGCATCGACCTGGCCCAGCACCCACAGCCGCTGCTGGGCGAAGGACAGCGGCAGTGGCCCCTTGCGGTCGGCCGGCACGATGGCCGGCAGGGCGCTGCGCGCGGCCTGCGCGAGCGCACCGGCCAGCTCGGCCAGGCGCGGCTGGGCGAACAGCGTGGCAAGCGGCAGTTCGACACCCAGCGCGCTGCGCAGGCGTGAGATCAGTTGCACGCCCAGCAGCGAGTGACCGCCGAGCGCGAAGAAACTGTCGTGGCGGCCGATGCGTTCGACGCCGAGCAGTTCGCACCACAGCGCGGCGAGCAGTTGCTCGCGTTCGCCCTCGGGCGCGGCGTAGTCCGGCATGCGCAGAGTGTTGGCATCCGGCGCTGGCAGCGCCTGGCGATCCAGCTTGCCGTGCGTGGTGGTCGGAATGGCCGGCAACACCACATAGGCGCTCGGCACCATGTACTCGGGCAGGTGCGTGGAGAGCCGGTTGCGCACCTGCTCGACCTGCAGTCCATCGCCGACCAGATAGGCGACCAGGCGCTTGTCGCCCGGGCGATCCTCGCGCAGCAGCACCGCCGCCTCGCGCACGCCGGGACACGCCTGCAACGCCGCCTCGATCTCGCCCGGCTCGATGCGGTAGCCGCGCAGCTTGACCTGGTCGTCGTTGCGGCCAAGAAACTCGACCTCGCCATCGGCACGCCAGCGCGCCAGATCGCCAGTGCGGTACATGCGCTGGCCTGGGTGCTCGGCGAACGGATCGGCGACGAAACGCTCGGCGGTCAATGCCGGCCGGTGCAGGTAACCGCGCGCAACCTGCACGCCGGCGATGTACAGCTCGCCGATGGCGCCCACCGGCAGCGGTTGGCGCTGCGCATCCAGCACATACAACGGCGTGCGCGGCAGCGCGCTGCCGATCGGCGGCAGCAGCGGCCACTGCGCGGTGTCTGCCGGCAGCAGGTGGGCGGAGGCGACGTGCGTCTCGGTGGGCCCGTAGTAGTTGTGCAGCCGGCAGGCCGGACGCGCGGCGAAGAACGCACGGATGGCCGGGGTGATGCGCAGCTGCTCGCCAGCGGTGAGCACCTGTCGCAGCGGGCAGTCCAGCGCATCGAGCGTCGGATCGGCCAGCACCGTCTCGGCCAGCGACTGCAGGGCGATGTAGGGCATGTACAGGCGTTCGATGCGCTGGGCGCAGACATGACGGTACAGCGCGTGCGCGTCGCGCCGTTGCGCATCGGCGATCAGCACCAGGCTGCCGCCGCTCCCCAATGTGCTGAAGAGTTCCTGGAAGCTGGCATCGAAGCCGAGCGCGGAAAACTGCAGGGTGCGCAAGGCCTGCAGGCCCGCGGCGGCGCAGTGCTCGGCTTCCCAGTGCAGCAGATTGAGCAGCGGGCCATGCGGCATCGCCACGCCTTTGGGGCGGCCGGTGGAGCCGGAGGTGTAGATGACGTACGCGGCCTGCAGTGGCGAGCTGGCGCGTGCCGGCGCGGTGGTCGGCAAGACCTGCCATGCCGGTTGCGCGGCATCGACGAAGACCACGGTCAGATCCGAGGGCACGCTCAATGCCTCGGCGCACGCCGGCGTGGTCAGCAGCACCGACGCCCGGCAGTCCTGCAGCAGGTAAGCCAGGCGCTCGGACGGATACGTCGAATCCAGCGGTACATAGGCAGCACCGGCCTTGAGCGCGGCCAGCACCGCCACGACCATGGCGATGCCGCGCGGCAGGCACACGGCGACGCGGTCGTCGGCGGCCACGCCCAGTGCGCCCAGGTGATGTGCCAGCTGGTTGGCCTGGGCCTCCAGCGCGGCATAGCTGAGGGTCGCACCGTCGTGTATCAGCGCGATGGCGTCTGGAGTGGCAGCGGCCTGGCGCTCGAATGCCTGCTGCACCTGGCAGTCGTCGGCAGGTTGGCCGGGACGCTCATTGAAGGCGTAGAGCACCTGCTGGCGCTGCGATGGCGACAGCAGTGGCAAGCGCCACATGGGCGTATGCGGATCGTCGCGCACTGCCAGCAGCATCTGCTGCACCGCGAGCAGTACCTGTTCGGCCAGCGCCACCGGCATCCGGTCCGGGTTGACGTTGAATTCCAGCACGGCCGGATGCTGCCTGCTGTAGCGGCGGACGAACACGCCGAGCGCGGTGTCCTCGTAACCGGGGTGCAGCGGCAGCATGTGCCAGGCACCGCCTGCGATCGGTGCATCGCCCAGTGCGCTGAAATCCTCGACCGACACGCTGAGGTCGAACGGCCGCGGCGCCTGCTGTCCCACCTCGCCCAGCTCGCGCAACGCATGGTGCAGCGGGAAGCGCGCGTGGCGCAGCGCCTGGCGCAAGGCGCTGGCGATGGCGCCCATGGCAGTGGCAAGGTCGGCGTGCGGGGACGCGGCAAGGTAGAGCGGCAATTGCGTGGACAGCATGCCGACCATGGCGCGTTCGGCAGCATTGTGGCGATTATGGACGGCCAGTCCGAGAGCGATCGTGCCCTGGTGGTGGTTCAGGCGGGCCAGGCCGTTGACCAAACAGGCCACGATCAGGCTGGTGAAGGAGCCGCCCAGGCGCTCGGCCAGGGCGCTCAGCGCGAGAAAGAGCGGAGTGTCCAGCTCGCAGCGCAGCTGCACGCTGCGCTGATGGCCCAGAGCGGCCGACGTGCTCGGAAAGAGCGGCTGTGGCCGCGCCTGCAGGCGCTGGCGCCAGTAGTCCCGATCGCGTCGGTAACGGCTGGAATGCAGATAGGCCCGGTCGGCATCGATGGCGTGCAGGAACGAGGGCGCCGACGTCGTTGCCGGCTCGGGCTGCTCGCGCAGGCGCTGGTTGTAGGCGTCCACGATCTGCCGCGCCAGCATGCCCATCGAAATACCGTCGGCGACGATGTGATGGCAGCGGTACAGGCAATAGCCACGGGTGGCGGAGGCTTGCAGCCATTGGATCTCCCACAGCGGCTGGCCGTCGTCGCCGAACGCATGGGTCATCGCCTGCTGGATGTGCTCGCGGACGCGCTGCTCGCCCTGGGCATCGCTCGTGTAGTCGTGCCAGGGCAGCACGAACGGGAGATGCTCCAGTACGCGTTGGTTCGGTAATGGCGAGCCTTCCACCAGCACGATACGCAGCGCGTCATGGCGGGCGATCACCGCTGCGACCGCCTGTTCCCAGGCCTGACGGTGCAGCGTGCCGTCGAACTGCATCACGCAGCCGATGCTGTAGCTGGGCCGGTCCGGTGCGAGCAGTTGCCCGAGCCAGATGCCTTGCTGTGCCGAACTGAGCGGGTGCACGGGCGTGCCGAGGGCCGCCGGAGCGAGATCGAACGGGGTCATGCAATCACCGTGGTGCTCGGGGAAGCCGACGTAATGACGGTCGAAGAAGGAGGTGTGCCGTGTTGCACGTTGGCGATCCACCATTGCGCCAGGGCCTGGCTGTGCGGCCTGGCGAGTACGCTCATGTGGTTGCCTGGCCCGTGCCAGGGCCGCAGGTCGGCGGCGTAGGGCGCCCATGCCTGCTGCAGGCGCAGGTACTCGGCCACGTGCTGCTCGGGCTGCAGGCGAGTGTCGGCCACCAGCACCAGATGCAAGGTGCCCGGGTAGGGCCTGGCGGGGATGTAGGTGGTACGACAGCAATGCGCGAAGGTGGCCAGGCTGCCGCGCACCGCGTCGGGCCCGGAGCGCGGCGGCATCAGGCCGTGCTCGACCATGAGCCGATGCAGGGCCTGCAGCAGCGCATCCTGGCCGAGTCCGTGCAGGGCGGGCCGGTCGACGCCCAGAGGAGCGTGCAGACGCAGCTGCAAGGCATCGAGGAAGTGATCGACGATGGTGTCGCGGCTGGAATCGTGCGGCCCGAGGGTCTGGTTCGGGGAGGGCGTGTCGATCAGGGTCAGACTGGCGGGCGGACGGCCGAGGGCATGCAGCCGCAGCGCCATCTCGTACACGACCCAGCCGCCGAAGGAATGGCCGATCAGGTGCAAGGCTGAACTGCACTGCGTCGCGCTGGGCAAGGCGTCCAGATAGTGCTGCGCAGCCAGTTCGACCGAGCCGAAGGGCAAGCAGCTGCCGTCGGTGCCGCGCGGCTGCAGGCCGATGACGTTGCAGCCATCGCCGAGTGCGCTGCTCAGGTCGACGAAGCTGGTCACGCTGTCGCCAGCGCCGGGAACGCAGACCACCGAGGGAGGGTGTGCGCCTGGCTTCGCCCTAGCGCCACGCAGCTGAAAAGCGAGCTGGTCATTGGCCGGTGCCGGCGTGCAGTGCGCACGCTGAAGCGAGCGCGTCACGGTCCGGCCGAGTTCGGCGATATGCTCGGCTTCGATCAGCGTGTGATGGGTGCCGCCGACGGCGAATCGCTCGATTTGCCACCCTGGCAACAGGCGTTGCCAGCCATCGGCGTCGGTGGCGGGTGTGGGCTCGCTGGCCTGGAACAGACACAGTCGGCAATCGACTGGCAGCGCCTGGACCAAGTACGTGGGCCACAGTCGGTCGAAGCTCGCGCTGGTAACGCACGTGCTCAGGAAGGTCGCGACGGTGGTCTGTTCTTCGGCCGCCAATTGCGCAAGCAGCGGTTCGTTCTCGCAGGCCAGCAGCATGTGCTGATAATCGCTGTCGCGGATGCGATCCAGCAGCGCGTTCAAGGTCGCCTGAATGTCGTTGCGGTCTTGATAGGGGCGGTGCAGCAGTAGGCCTTCGAGTTGACGCACCAGCGCCTGGCCGATGGCGTGATCGAGCGAGCCGGTGTCTGGTGGTGACGATGGAAGATCGCAATCGAGCAGCCCTACGAACGCCACCGACTGATCGTGCATGCACAGGTGCTGGGCGATGGCATAGGCGAGCAGGCCGCCGGAGGAGTAACCGAGCAGGCGATAAGGCCCGTGCGGCTGCACCGCCTCGATCAGTTCGACCATGTGCGCGGCCAGCGCTTCCATCGTGGCCGGTAGCGGATCGGGCCACGGCAGGGCGTAGACCGGGATGTCCGGGTCCAGATGGGCTGCAAGTTCAAACGCGTAGCCAATATCGCCGAAGCCGGTGGGCACGACAAACAACGGCAGCTGCGTGCCCTGGCGACGCGCAGCCAAGGCGCGACTGCCCAAGGCATGTGTCCCGCCGAGCAGGTAGTCGGCCTGCATGCGTAGGGTCGGATGGCTGTACAGCAGGTTGAGGGTGAGCGGCAGGCCGAGACGATTGGCCGAGGTCATCAGCCGCATTGCAGAGAGCGAGTGCCCGCCCAGTTCGAAGAAGTGATCGTCGCGGCCGATACGTTGCCGACCCAGTACGTTTGCCCACAATTTGGCCAAGCTGCGTTCGACCACATTGGCCGGCGGCAGGTAGTCCACAGCGGGGGTCGTGTTGGTATCTGGCGCGGGCAGTGCGCGACGATCGAGCTTGCCATTGGCGGTGAGCGGTAGCGCGTCCAGCTGGATGTAGACCGCTGGGACCATCACGTTTGGCAGGCGCGCAGCCAGCTGGTTGCGCAAGGTGTCGGCGCTCAACGCGTCGGTGTCGCCGACGACATAGGCGACCAAGCGGGTATCGCCAGGGACATCTTCGCGCGCGATGACCACGGCCTTCCGCACGCCGGGGCAGGCGAGTAGGACGGCCTCGATCTCACCGGGTTCGATTCTGACGCCACGCAGCTTGAGCTGGTGGTCATTGCGGCCGAGGAAGTCGATGGTGCCATCGGCGTTCCAGCGTGCCATGTCACCCGTGCGGTACATACGCTGGCCAGGCGGGCCAAAACGATCAGGGATGAAGCGCTCGGCGGTCAGGCCTGGGCGATTGAGATAGCCACGGCTGACCTGGATGCCAGCGATGTGCAACTCACCGGCGACGCCGATGGGCATTGGCCGGCCGTGGGTATCCAAAATGTGGATGCGCGCATTGGCGAGCGGTTTGCCAATGGGCACCGTCTCCGCGTAGCGATGCAAGGGCTCCTGAAGCACGTGCCAGGCCACGACATCCGTACATTCGGTGGGCCCATAGCTATTGACGAACTGCGGCCTGGGTTCGGGAAGCTTCTGCAGCATGGCCGTCTGGATGGGCTCGCCGCCTAACACCACGCGCCGCACGCAGCGCATCTTGTGGTCGTCGTCGGCCTCGATGAGCGCGTGAAAGGCGCTCGGGGCCAAGTTCAAGTAGGCGATACCACATCGGTCGATGCAGGTGAGCAATTGGCTCGCATCGAACGCGCTTGGCGCCAGGAAGAGCGTTGCACCTACGATCAATGGGCCAAAGATGTTTTTCTGGCTCAGGTCGAAGCTGATGGAGCTCACCAGCAAGACCCCGTCATCGGCGTTCGCCCCCACGTCGTTGACCCACCAGCTCAGCAGGTTGCTGAGACCCTTGTGCGTGACTTGCGCCGCTTTGGGCTGCCCGGTGGAGCCGGAGGTGTAGATGACATAGGCCAGCTGATCCGGATGGATCGTGACGTCTGGACTGCAGGCGCTGAGTGGGTGGGGGTGCAGTGGCGCATCCAGCCACAGCACGTGCAGCCCCGGCATCGCGGACGGTGTGGGCAGCGATGCCGCGCAGGCGCGCTCGCTGAGCAAGACTGCCGGTGCGCAGTCTTGCAGCATGTAAGCCAGGCGGTCTGCGGGGTAGGCCGGGTCCATCGGCACATAGGCCGCGCCGGCTTTGAGCACGGCCAGGATGGCCACAACCACGTTGATGCCGCGCGGCAGGCATAGCGCCACGTATGACTCGGGGCCAACGCCCACTGCGATCAGGTGGTGGGCGAGCTGGTTGGCACGCGCGTCGAGCTCGGCGTAGCTCAGCCTGGTATCGTCTTGGACCAGGGCAATGGCCTGCGGCGTGCGCCGGGCCTGTGCTTCGATCTGGTGGTGCAGATAGCCGCGGTCGGGCAGGTCGGCATCCGTGGCGTTGAACGCCTGCAGTTGCGATTCTTCGTCTTGGTGCACCAGCGCAAGCGCGCGCAGTGCGGTGTCCGGTGCCTGTTCCAGCGCCATGGCCAAGGCGTGCAGGGCTTGCAGCATCATGGCTGCAGTGCGTTCGGCCCCGATCTGCTCCACGCACCGCACGTCCAGCGAAAACCCGCCGCTGGCCTGTTCGTCGTTGACCGAGATCACCAGTGGGTAATGGGTGCGCTCCTGACCACCGATCTCCTGCATTGCGTGCAGCGGATGCGCGTGTGCTGCGTGTTCGTCGGTCAGTACGTTGCTGCCGCCGGCATAGCGATAGTTGAGCAGCGCGTTAAGCAGCGGTATCGACGGATCCAACGCGCTGCAGCGCTGGGCCAGCGCCAGCGGTGCGTGTTCGTGATGCAGCAGACGCGCCAGGCACAGCTGGGTCTGACGTGCGGCCTGCAATACGCTGTGGTGGGCGTCGCCGAGCCGGATCGGCAAGGTATTGAGGAACATGCCCAGCACGCGGTCCACGCCAGCGCTGGCGTTCATGCGCCCGAACAACATGGTGCCGAACACCGCGTCATCGCGGCCGCTGGTGCGGGCAAGCACCAGGGCATAGGCCAGGTGAAACAGGCTGGCGGGACTGAGCCCGTAGCGGCGTCCCTGATCGCGTAGCGACCGGGCCAGCGCCGTTGGCAGCGGCCGATGGATCTGTTGGACGCTGTCCTGATCGTGCACCGGGGCCAGTACCCCGAACGGCGCGGTAGGGGTGTCGATGCCGGCCAGCATGTCGGTGAAGAACGCCTTGTGCTCCGGCGCCGACTCGCCACTGCGCGCATGGGCGATGAAATCGCGGAACGGCAGCGGTGCCGGCAAGGTGTGCTGACGTTGCTGCAGGTGGGCGCCGATCTCTTCGATCATCAGCTCCAAGGTGGTGTGGTCCATCACCAGGTGGTGGTGTTGCAAACCGAGCAGCCAGCGTCCGGCCGCTGCATCGTGGGTCAGATGGGCGTGGATCAGCGGTGCCCGGTGCAAGCAAGGTGCTGCGTCGGCAGCGTGCATCCAGGCCAGCAATTGGTCGGCTGGATCAGCTCCGTCGAAGTGATGCACACGCCGCGTGAGCACGGCCTGGCGCCAGACCACCTGCACTGGTTCGGCCAAGCCCTGCCAGACAAAACCCGTTCGCAGGATGTCGTGGCGGGCGATGACCTGATCGAGCGCGTCGAGGAAGGCATCGAGCGATGCGCGGGACGGGAAGGTGAGCAATGACGAATGCAGATAGGGATCGGCCAGCGGATCGCTCAGGTGGTGGAACAGCAAGCCTGCCTGCAGCGGTGCCAGCGGGTAGATGTCCTGTACGTTGGCCGCGCCGCCGTCGACCAGGGCCACCAGCGTGTCGATCTCGCTCTGGCGCAATGCGACCAGCGGCAAGAGCTCGGGGGTGATGCGGGTGCACGCCGGGCCGATTGGATTGGGCGGCACTTCAACCTGTTGCCAGGCCTGAACGGTGGCGGCCAAGGCGGCCACGGTCGGGCTGGCGAACAGCGTGCGCACATCGATTTGCCAGCCGAGCCGGCGCAGGCGCTCGATCAGCCTGACCGCCAACAGCGAATGGCCACCCAGGGCGAAGAAGTCGTCATGGCGGCCAACCTGTGCGACCCCGAGCAGCTCGCTCCAGAGCGCTGCCAACACATGTTCAAACGCGCCTTCGGGCGCGACATAGGCGTGCAACTCCAGCGCTTGATCGTCCGGTGCCGGGAGTGCGGCGCGATCGAGCTTGCCGTTGGGTGTCAGCGGCAATGCATCCAGCGGCACGTAAGCGGCTGGCAGCATGTGGTCGGGCAGGCGCGCGGCAAGTTGGGCGCGCAGCGTTGCCGGTTCCGCACGCATGGCGTGCTGATCGGCGACCACATAGGCGACCAAGCGGCTTTCGCCAGTGTCATTGCGCGCGACAACCACTGCGTCACGCACGCCCTCGCAGGCACGCAGCGCCGCCTGGATCTCGCCTGGCTCGATGCGGAAGCCACGGATCTTGACCTGGGCGTCGTTGCGACCGAGGAAGTCCAGCAGCCCATCGTCGCGCCAGCGCGCCAGATCGCCGCTGCGGTACATGCGCTGGCCGGGTTGCTGGGCAAACGGGTCGGGCACGAAGCGTTCGGCGGTCAGGTCGGGGCGACCCAGATAGCCATGCGCCAGCTGCGGCCCGGCAATGTGCAATTGCCCGGCGACACCGATCGGCGTTGGCTGACCATAGCGGTCGAGCACGTATAGCCGCGCATTGGCCAGCGGACGACCGATCGGTACGCGCTGGCTCGGCGTGGGCGCAGCGTCCAAGACCAGTGCAGTGACGAACTGCGTGCTCTCGGTCGGGCCGTAGGTCTGCACGACGCTGGCTCGACCGCCGGCGTTGAGTATCTGTGCCAGTGCCGACGGATCGGCGACATCGCCACCGGTGAGCAACTGTCGCAGCGCGCCCAAGTGCGGCGCGATCAACGGCGCGTAGGCGCGCAACACGCCGGCGACCAGGATCAGCACCGACAGCCGTTCGCGTTCCAGCAATGTGCCCAGCGCCAGCGGCTCGCGCATCACTGCCGCAGGAACGACCACGACGGTGGCGCCGTTGAGCAGGCCGCCCCAGACCTCGAGCGTGGCCGAGTCGAACGCCGGATTGGACGCGAAGCCGACACGGTCGTCGGCGCGCAAGCGTGCCGGTCCATCCTGCAGCACCAGGTTGAGCACGGCGCCATGGCTCACCACCACGCCCTTGGGCACGCCGGTGGAACCGGAGGTATACATCACATAGGCGGCTGCGGTCTCCGCCACCCTGATCGTCGGTGCCGGCGCCTGGGTTGCGGCAGTATCGACGCCGTCCACGCTCAGATGCGCCACCGCATCCATCGACGCTAGCGCGCTGTCAGGCACGGCAATCAGCACGCGCGCCTGCGCATCGGTGATCAATGCACGCAGTCGCTGTTCGGGATGCGCACTGTCCAGCGGCACGTAGGCCGCCCCACACTTGAGGACGGCCAGCTCGGCGACGATCAGCTCGGCTGATCGCGGCAAGACGATCGCCACGCGCTCGCCGGCACGCACACCCAATGTCAGCAGGCGCTGGGCAAGCGCGTTGGCATGGGCATCGAGTGCGGCATAACTCAGCGAACGCTGACCGCACACCACGGCGATGGCATCCGGCGCGCGCCGCACCTGCGCTTGGAACACCTGCGGCAGCGTGTGTTCCGGCACGGTGGCGATGGCGCCTGTGCCGAAACCGGCCAGTCGCTGCCGCTGTGGCGTCTCCAGCCACGGCAACTGCAAGACGCGGGCGGCATCGTCGTACGCAAAGGCTTGCAGCAGTCGGGCAAAGCACCCCAGCCAGCGTTGCACCGTGGTGCGTTTGAACAGCGTGCTGGAATACCCGAGGGTGCCGACGATGCAGCCGTCCCGCTCTTCGAGCATCAGGTCCAGGTCGAACTTGAGCGAGGCCAGCGTCTGCGGTACGTGTTCCAATTGCAGTCCGGGCAGGGCGAGTTCGCGGTCGCTGGAAGCGCGGCTGTTCCAGGTGAACATGACCTGGAACACTGGATGATGGGCCAAATTGCGTGCGGGGTTGAGCGTCTCGATGAGCTGCTCGAACGGCAAGTCCTGGTGTGCCTGCGCCGCCAACGCGGTGGAGCGCACCTGCGCCAGTAGTTCTGCCACGCTCGGATTGCGTGCCAGATCCACCCGCAGTGCCTGCGTATTGACGAAGAAGCCGATCAGCGGCTCCAGCTCGGCGTGGGTCCGGTTGGCGACCGGCGTGCCGATCACGACCTCGGCCTGGCCGGCCAGACGCGACAACAGGACCGCCCAAGCCGCCAGCAAGGTCATGTACGCAGTCGTGCCGTGACGCTGGCCAAGCTGCATCAGTGCGGCGGTGTCGGCACGGTCCAGCGCGAATTGCACCAGCTCGCCCGCGTGGTCCTGGCGTGCCGGGCGTGGATAATCGGTCGGCAATTCCAACAAGGCCGGCGCGTCTTGCAGATGTCCGCGCCAGAAATCGCGCTGGCGCTCCAGCGCCTCGCCGGTGATGCGTCGGCGTTGCCAGAGGCTGTAATCGGCATATTGCACGCGCAGTGCCGGTAACGGATCGGCAGCGCCCTGCGCGAAGGCAGCGTACAGCTCGCTCAACTCGCGGATCAGGACATTCATCGACCAACCATCGGAGACGATGTGATGCATCGTCACCAGCAGCAGGTGCTCCTGTGCAGCCAGACGCAGCAAGCGGCCACGAATCAAGGGGGCGCGTGCCAGATCGAAGCGGGTGCCTACTTCTTCTGCCGCGTGCGCGCGGGCGGAAGCCTCCGGATCAGGCAGGGCGCTCAGGTCGAGACACTGCAGCGGGAAGCCGGTATGTACCGGCGCGATCCGCTGCACCGGCTCGTCGTTTTCCACCGCAATGCTGGTCCGCAACACTTCGTGGCGGGCCACGATCCGGTCCAGCGCCTGCTGCAATGCCCAAGCAGCCAGCGGACCGCGCAAGCGGACTGCACCAGGCATCAAATAGGCGAGCTGGCTGTTCGGGTCGAAGCGGTCGAGGAACCACAGGCGCTGCTGCGCGAACGACAGCGGCAGTGGCGCCCCGCGGTCGGCCACGGCAATCGTGCCGGCGTCGTCGCAGCGGCTGCGATCCTTGCGCTGCAGGCACAGGGCCAATGCGTGCAGTCGCGTGTGGCCGAATACCTCGTCGATCCGCAGTTCCACACCCAGGCGGTCGCGCACGCGTGCGATCAGCTGCACCGCCAGTAGCGAGTGCCCACCCAGAGCAAAGAAATCGTCGTCGCGGCTGATCCGATCGATCCCTAGCAATTCGCCCCATAGCTGCGCGAGGGCAGTTTCATCGGCTCCCTCGGGTGGCGCACCGGCCGGATCGCCGCGCGCGGTCTCCACTGCCGGCAGCGCCTGGCGATCGAGCTTGCCATTGGCAGTGAGCGGCAAGGTGTCCAACCGAACGTAGTCGGCCGGCAGCATGTAATTCGGCAGCCGGGCCGCCAGATGCGCGCGCAGCGTGTCGGCGACCAGCGTATCGGCAACCACGTAGGCCACCAGGCGACGCTCGCCCGAGCGCGGTTCGTGTACCAGCACTGCCGCCTCGCGTACGCCCGCTGCGGTTCGCAGCGCCGCCTCGATTTCGCTGGGCTCGATGCGGAAACCGCGCAACTTGAGCTGCTGGTCGTCGCGGCCGACAAACGCCAGCGTTCCATCGTCGCGCCAGCACGCCAGATCGCCGGTGCGGTACATCCGCTGCCCGGGGCTGCTGGCAAAGGGGTCGGGGATGAAGCGCTCGGCGGTCAGGTCGGGGCGGCCCAGATAGCCGCGCGCCAGCGCCGTGCCGGCCAGATGCAGTTCGCCACGTACACCGATCGGCAGTAACTGGGCATGCCGATCCAGCACATGCGCCTGAGTGCCCGGCAGCGGACGGCCGATCCCGGTCGGGGTATCGGCGGCGACCGCCTGGACGGTGGCCACCACGATGGCTTCGGTGGGGCCATAGGTATCCAGCAACGCGGTGCGTGTGCCCTGGACCCAGATCTGACGCATGTCCGGGGTCAGTTCCTCGCCACCAATGATGACCTGGCGCACGCAGTCGGGAATCTGCAACGACTGCGCACACAGTTGTGCCCAGAAGCGGGTCGGCAGATCGACGATGGTGATGCCGGCGTTGGAGCAGCGCTGCCAGAACCGACCGGTATCCAGCCAACGATCGTCGCGCAGCACCAGGCTGGCGCCGCTGCACAGTGCACCGAAGATCTCCTCGACCGAAGCGTCGAACGATAACGTGGCAAATTGCAGCATGCGGTCATGCGCCGCTATTCCGTACGCGTCGATCAGGGCGTGCAGGCGCGCGATCAAGCCTTGGTGGGACACCATGACCCCCTTCGGGGTGCCGGTGGAGCCCGAGGTATAGATCACATAAGCCAGGTGTTCGGCCTGCAGCGCGGTACGTTCAGGGGGGCTGGAAGCTTGCGTGTGCCACGGCGATTGCGGCTGATCCAGCGCTACCAGCGGGATGTCGGACTGCATCTGCAACGCCGCGGCGCTCTGCGCATCGGTCAGGACCACGCACGGTGCGCTGTCGGCGAGCATGTGCGCCAGCCGCAGCGGTGGGTAGGTCGGGTCCAGCGGCACATAGGCGCCACCGGATTTCAGGGTTGCCAGCACCGCCACGACCAGCTCGGCGCAACGGCCGAGGCAGAGTGCGACGCGGCTGTCCGGGCCAACGCCGAGGGCGATCAAATGATGTGCCAGGCGGTTGGCCTCGGCATCGAGCTCGGCATAGGACAGGTGGCGTTCGCCATCGATCAGGGCGATCGCGGTCGGCGTGCGGCGTGCCTGGCGCTCGAACAACGCATGCGCGCCCCCGCCGATGCTGGCGACCAGCGTGGCGGGCGCATTGAAGTCCTGCAGCAACGCCCGCTCGGCAGGCGAAATCGCCGACAGTGCACGGACCGGCAGCGTCTCGTCGGCGGCCATGCGTTCAAGCAGGAGCAACAGCTGGCGCAGATGGCGCTGGATGCTGCTGCGCGCGAACAAGGCGGTGGCGAAGCCCAGGGCGCCGACGATGCCATCGCCGCTTTCCTGCATCGACAGTTCGAGATCGAACTGCGACGCGCGATGGATCCCGGGCAACATCTCCGCCGCCAGACCAGGCAACGCCAACGTGCCGGCCGGCGCGTTCTGCCAGGCGAACATCACCTGGAACACCGGATTGTGCGCCTGGCTGCGCACCGGGTTGAGGGCTTCGACCACCTGCTCGAACGGCACGTCCTGGCAGGCCTGCGCCGCCAGCGTCGTGGCGCGCGTTTGCGCCAGCAGCGCGGCCACGCTCTGATCGCCTCGCAAGTCGATGCGCAGTGCCAGCGAGTTGACGAACAAGCCGATCAACGGCTCCAGCTCGGCCTGCTGGCGATTGGCGATCGGCGTGCCGATCACCACGTCGCGCTGGCCCGACAAGCGTGCGAGCAGTGCGGCCCAGGCCGCCAACATCACCATGAACAAGGTGGCGCCGTGGCGTTGGGCGAGCGCCTTCAATGCGACCGTCTGTGCGGCGTCGAGATGAAAGTTCACCACCTCGCCGCGATGATCCGGCCGCGCGGGGCGCGCGAAGTCGGTTGGCAATTCCAGCAGCGCCGGCGCGCCGCGCAGATGCGCGACCCAATGGTCGAGTTGGCCTTGCAGGCGCTCGCCGGCGATCCAGCGCCGTTGCCACAGAGCGACGTCGGGGTACTGGATGTCCAGCGGCGGCAGCGGATCAGGCAAGCCTTGGGCGAACGCGGCATACAGCGCGCTCAACTCATTGACCAGCACTGCGCCGGACCAGGCATCGGCGATGATGTGATGCGCGGTCAACAGCAACACATGGTCTTGCTGGTCCAGCCGCAACAGGCTGGCGCGCAGCAACGGCCCGCTGGCCAGGTCGAACGGCAGCTGCGCCTCGGCGTCGGCATACGCATGCGCCGACTGCAGCGGATCGCTGTCGGTACTGAGGTCGTGCCGGTTCAGGGCACATCCGTCGCTGGCCGGCGCGATCACCTGCTGCGGATGGCCGTCCACCACGATGAAGTGCGTGCGTAGCGCCTCATGACGCTCGACGATCCGGTCCAGGGCGCGGCAGAGCGCGGTGGCGTCGAGTGCGCCCTGCAGGCGCAAAGCGTAGGCGAGCGTGTAGGCGCTGCCGCTGTCGCCATGGGTGTGCAGGAACCACAGGCGCTCCTGGGCAAACGACAGCGGCAGTGGGCCAGTGCGCGCACTGGCCACGATTCTCGGTTGGTCGTCGCTCGATGCGGCCGCCAGGGCTGCAGCCAGATCGGCAAGACGCGGGTGCGCAAACAACTGGGCCAGGCCGATGGCCAGGCCCAGCCGCAGGCGGATGCGCGAGGCGAGCTGCACTGCCAGCAACGAATGCCCGCCCAGCGCGAAAAAATCGTCATGGCGGCCGACCTGGGCAATGCCCAGCAACTCGCACCACAGCGCGGCCAGTCGCGTCTCCAGGTCGCCTTCGGGCGGCGCATAGGTCTGCAAGGCCAGCGCGTCGGCGTCCGGGGCGGGCAGGGCGCGATGATCCAGCTTGCCGTTGACGGTCAGCGGCAGCGCGTCCAGGCGCACGTAAGCGGCGGGGATCATGTAGTCCGGCAGGTGCTCAGCCAACGCCGCACGCAAGCGCTCGGCATTCGGCGCGTCCTCGCAGACCAGGTAGGCCACCATCCGCTTGTGGCCGTCGTCCTCGCGCAGCAAGACCGCCGCCTGACGGATGCCCGAGCATGCGCGAAGTGCCGCCTCGATCTCGCCAGGTTCGATGCGGAAGCCCCGCAGCTTGAATTGCGCATCGTTGCGGCCGAGGAATTCCAGGCTGCCGTCGGCACGCCAGCGCGCCAGATCGCCGCTGCGGTACATGCGCTCGCCGGGACGCTCGGCGAACGGATCGGGGACGAAGCGCTCGGCGCTGATGTCGGGACGATGCAGATAGCCCTGGGCCAATTGCGCGCCGGCGATGTGCAGCTCGCCAATCACACCGATCGGCACCGGCTGCCCATCGCGGTCGAGCACGTACAGACGGAGATTGGCCAGCGGCCGGCCGATCGGCACGCGCTGGCCTGGATCGGGCGCGCTGTCGATGCCCACCGCAGTGACGAACTGAGTGCTTTCGGTGGGGCCATAGGTCTGCAGCACGCGTACCGGGCCAGCGGCGCCCAGCACCTGCGCGATGGCATGCGGATCAGCGACATCGCCGCCAGTCACCAGCAGGCGCAGCGCGCTCAGTGGCGCGGCAATCAACGGCGCGTAAGCGCGCAGCACGCCGGCCACCAGGATCAGCACCGAAATGCGCTCACGGCTCAGGAAGGCGCCTAGCGCCTGCGGGTCACGCGCGACCGGTGACGGCACCACGACCACGCTGGCGCCGTTGAGCAAGCTGCCCCAGACCTCGAGCGTGGCCGAGTCGAAGGCCGGATTGGACGCAAAGCCGACACGATCGTCGGCGCGCAAGCGTGCCGGCCCGTCCTGCAGAACAAGATTGAGCACGGCCGCATGCGAGATCGCCACGCCCTTGGGCATGCCGGTGGAACCGGAGGTGTACATCACGTAGGCCAGATCGCGCGGATGGCCCGCCAGTGCCTGCAGGGGCGCAGCTGCCTCCCCCAGCAATCGCTCTGGATCCAGGCAGTGCAGACCCGCCAGTTCCGGCTGCTGGGCCTGCGCAGGCACCAGGGCCAGGCGCGCGCGGCAGTCGCGTAGCAACTTGCCGAGACGCTCGGCGGGCTGCTCCGTATCCATGGGCACGTAGTGGGCGCCGCACCGCAACGCCGCGAGTTGCGCCACCACGAGTGTGGCAGAGCGCGGCAGCAGCAAGGCCAGCGGCTGCCCCGGTGCCAGGCCATGCTGCTGCAGCTGCGCCGCCAGGCTGGCAGCCTGGTCCCACAGCTGCGCATAGGTCAGGCGGCGCTCTCCGTCGATTAGGGCGATTGCCTGGGGCGTGCGCTGCACCTTGGCATGCAGGGCCTGGAGAAGGGTCGTCGCGCAAGGCAGCTCGGCTGCGGTCGCGTTGAAGCACTGCAGCTGCTCGCGCTGCCTCTGCGGCAGCCAGGGCAGCCGTTGGATGCACGCCAAATCGTTACCGACCATGCCCTGCAGCAGCGCTTCGAACTGGGCCAGATGGCGTTCGACGGTCGCGCGTTCGAACAGCGCGACGGGATACTTGAGGCAGGCATGCAGCCCGGCAGGCGACTCCTGCATCGCCAGGATCAGGTCGAACGCGCAACTGTCCGCCGCCGTTGGCAACCGCTCCAGGCAGAGGTCGGGCAGTTGCAACGACGTATCGGCGCTGAACGCATCCAGGCTGAACATCACCTGGAAGAGGGGTGTATGGCTCAGGCTGCGGCTGGGCTGCAGCGCCTCGACGACGCGATCGAACGGCAACTCCTGGTGGTCCTGCGCCTGCAAGACCTGCTCACGCACCTGTGCCAGCCATTGCGCCACGGTCGGCGTAGCGGACACCTGGAAGCGCAGCGCCAGGGTATTGATGAAGCAGCCGATCAACGCTTCCAGGTCCGGATGCGTCCGACCGGCGACCGGCGTGCCGATCACGACCTCGTCGCTGGCGCTGATGCGCGCCAACAGCAGCGCCCACGCCGCCAACAAGACGATGAATAGCGAACAGCCATGCCGCCGTGCCAAGGCGTTGAGCTGTTCTGTCAGTTCCAGCGGCAGCGTCCCTTCGACCGCAGCGCCGCGATAGTCCTGCAGGGCAGGGCGTGGCCGGTCGGTGGGCAAGGCCAGCAGCGTCGGAGCACCCGCCAGTTGCGTGGTCCAGAACGCCAGCTGCGCGGCGAGCATCTCGCCCTGCAACTGCTCCCCTTGCCAGATCGCATAGTCGGCATACTGGATCGGCAAGGGCGGCAAGGTCGGTTGCTCGTGCCGAACGAATGCGCCATACAGCGCTTCCAACTCACGCAGCAAGACCCCGATCGACCAGCCGTCGCAGGCGATGTGATGGAAGGTCAACAGCAGTACGTGCTCCTGCGCGCCGATCTTGAGCAGCCGGCCACGGACGGGCGCACCGGCCTCGAAGTCGAACGGACGTGTGGCGTCCTGGCGGACGATCCGCGCAATCGCATCGGCATCGGCTTGCGTTGTCGTCAAGTCCTCCAACACCAGCGGAAACGTGGCGTGTGCGTGAATGCGTTGACGGATGCGGCCATCGACCTCCAACAAGCTGGTCCGTAGCACCTCGTGTCGAGCGACGATCTGGTCCAGCGCCTCCTGCAGGGCGCGGACATCGAGCGCGCCGATCAGCCGCACGCCATTGGCGATGTGATACGTGGTGGAGGCCTGTGGGTCCAACCGGGCGAGCAGCCACATGCGCTTCTGCACGAACGAAGCGGGCAGGGTGTTCAGCACTTTATCCATGACAGGCGCGGCCTTTGCGCAGCTGCGCGCGAGACCACAGCGCACGGATGCAAACGGTGGATGAGCGGTGGGGTCTGAGGGGTTTGGACTGCAGCAGGTTCAGCGACATCGGGCCTTGCACGTATCTGACTCGACTCTATGGCCTTGCGTGGCGAACGTTGTAGCGCGCTGTTCCGCGGCGCACTTGTCTGGCCGTGACGGTCAGTTGCCTTTCGCGGCCCTGCTTCGCGCGTGTTATGCACGTTGAGATGCGCTGGCCGTCAGCGCTGCGGAGCGGGTAGTGCGCCGCATGCGGTTCGCCCTGGAAGCACTGACGCTGCCAGGCAACTCATCGGCGCATCCGAGCAAGTCGCCCGAGGGTGGCTCGACCACCATGCTCGCCATCGCTGTCGCCCACATCGATTGGCGATCCATCCTGGGCAACGCTGGAACTCCGAACCGCATGAACCCCACTGCGCATGTTGCATCACCGAGCGCGCCACCGGCGGTCGCGCCCCGCATTCGCGGCGTTGGCACCGCCACCCCTGGCAGTCGTTATTCGCAACCGGATGTGCTGGAGCGCTTCGGGATCGAGGATCAACGTCGGCGGCTGGTGTTCCTGCGCAATGGCATCGATGCCCGCAACCTGGTGCTGCCGCCACGCGACGACGGCGGCACGGCGCCGCGGGAATCCCAAGCCGAGCTGCTCGACAAGCACCGCGCGATCGGCCTGGAGATCGGCGAGCGTGCATTGCAACGCTGCCTGCAGTCGATCGGCGCGGCATTGGACCAGGTGCGCTACCTGTGTTGCGTGACCACGACTGGATTGCTGACGCCCGGCTTCAGCTCGCTGCTGATCCAGCGCCTGGGTCTGCGCCAGGACTGCGTGCGCCTGGATGTGGTCGGCATGGGCTGCAACGCCGGCTTGAACGGCTTCAATGCCGCGGTCAACTGGAGCAATGCCAACCCCGGCAAGCTCGCGATCCTGTTATGCATCGAGGTGTGCTCGGCGGCCTATGTCGACGACGACGGCATGGAGACGGCGGTGGTCAATAGTCTGTTCGGCGACGGCGCTGCCGCATTGGCGGTGATTGCCGATGCCGACGACGCCCATCATGGGCCGCGCGTCTGCAAGTTCGCCAGCCAGGTGATCCCGGAAGCATTGGACGCCATGCGCTTTGTCTGGGACGACGGCCATGGCAAGTTCCAGTTTCGCCTGCACAAGGATGTTCCCTATGTGGTCGGCGCCAATGCACCGACGGTGGTCGAGCGGCTGCTGGACGGAACCGGGCTGCGGCGGCGCGACATCGCCCACTGGTTGGTGCACTCGGGCGGGCGCAAGGTCATCGATGCCATTTCCGCCAACCTGATGCTGACCAGCCACGACATGCGCCACACCATCAACGTGCTGCGCGATCACGGCAATATGTCCAGCGGCTCGTTCCTGTTCTCTTACGCGCGCCTGCTCGACGAAGGGCAGGTCCACCCCGGCGATTGGGGCGTGATGATGACGATGGGGCCGGGTTCGTCGATCGAGACCGCCTTGTTGCGTTGGTAGCGCGCCAGATCCTGTTCATCGACCCTGCGGACCTCCCATGAACACTTCCTCACGCCCCACCTTGCAGCTCGTGCATCTGCATCTGGATGCAGCCAGCATGATGAGCGACGATCTGGTCCAGCGGTTGCATGCCGCCTGTGACGAGGTCGAAGACGCCGTGTCTCCCGCTGTCCTGATCCTGCACCTGCGCGGCGCCAGCATGCCACTGCCCGGCGCGGTCTGGCCGGGACCGATCCATCTCGACCTGGTCGGCCGCTGGGAAAAAGCCATGCGCCGCTTCGAACGCCTGGACGGCATGTCGCTGGCCTGGATCGAGGACACCTGTTCGGCTGGCATGCTGGATCTTCTGCTGGCGGTGGACTATCGCATCGCCGCGCCCAGCGCCAGCATCTGCATGCAAAGTAGCGAAGGTGCCTGGCCGAGCATGGCGATGCGCCGCATGAGCACGCGGGTCGGCATCGCCCAGGCGCGCAGCCTGTTCCTGTTCGAAGCCCGATTGGCTGCCGCACGGATGGCACAGCTGGGCGTGGTCGACCAGCTCAGCGACGATCCGCAGGAAGCGATCGCCGAGTGGCAGGCGGCATTGGCCGACATCGATGTCCAGATGCTGCCGAGCCGACGCTTGTTGCTGCTCGAAAGTGCGGCCCATTCCTATGAGCAAGCGGTGGGACAACATCTGGCCGCCTGCGATGTGGAGCTGCGCCGGCGCCAGCGACACGCAGAGCCGAGCAATGCCAACGCATACGCCATGGATGCCCCGCAGATGGCCTCGGCATGACGCGCCTGGGCGAGGACCTGGAACAGGTTGCGGCGTTGGCCGCGTGGGGCGAGCAGGTCCTGACCGCGCTGCCCGCACCGGTGCAGCGCGATCCGGCGCAGACCCAGCAGGCAGCCGCCGTGCATGCGCGCTGCCGGGCCGCGCGCATGGACTTCATGCGCCGCCACGGTCACTGGCTGTATCAAAACGCCACCCGGCAACACACCGTGAGCCTCCGTCTGGACACGCTATTGCAGGCGGCGGCCGAGTGCGCGCCCGGGCTGTTGCCAAGCCAGGCGCAATGGGCGCGCGAAGACGATCGCCTGCAGGCAGAGAAGGAAGGCTGGGAGATCGAGCAGGGCATCGTCGTATGGGGCGTCCTGCGTGACCCGGATAGCGGGCATCACCTGATCGACAGCTTGTTGCGGCCAACCGCGCAAGCGCTGTCGCTGCTGCCGCGCTTCCGCAGCGAGGCGCAGCTGCAGATCGGGCCGGTCCACTTGCAGCGTCGCGACGGCGCCGCCTGGCTGACCGTCGGCAACCAGGCCGGCCTCAACGCCGAGGACAACGCCCTGGCAGAGGCAATGGAAATCGCCGTCGATCTGGCCTTGCTCGACGACGAGGTCCAGGTCGGCGTGGTGCGCGGCGACACGATGCAGCATCCCAAGTACCAGGGCCGGCGAGTGTTCTGCTCAGGCATCAATCTGCAGCACCTGTACCAGGGCAGGATTTCCTTCGTCGACTTTCTGCTGCGCCGCGAGTTCACCTATCTCAACAAACTGCGGCGCGGACTGCACTGGCCGGGCGCCGATGCGCGCGAGCAGGGCATCGAGAAGCCCTGGGTCGCGGCCGTGGATGCCTTCGCCATCGGCGGTGGTTTGCAGCTGTTGCTGGTGTTCGACCATGTGGTGGCCGAGCGCCAGGCGTATTTCGTCCTGCCTGCGGCCAAGGAAGGCATCGTCCCCGGGTCGGCCAATCTGCGCCTGGCCGCCCGTGCCGGCCAGCGGATCAGCCGCGACATGATCCTGCGCGGTCGCATCATTCGCGCCGACGAAGCGGACGCAGCCGCACTGGCCGACGATGTCGTCGACGACGAAGCGATGGACGCGACCATTGCCCGTGCGGTGCAGCAGCTGCAGAGCGAAGCCGTCGCGCCCAACCGGCGCATGTTGCGGGTGGCGGAGGAATCGCCGGAGGATTTCCGCCGCTACATGGCCGAGTTCGCGCTGGTGCAGTCCAGCCGCATCTACGCCGACGACGTGCTAGCGCGCCTGCGCCAACGGTGGGCCGCATGAGTGCCGTGGCCAGTGCGGCCGTGCCGGCGCCGCCCGCCGTGGCAATGCTTCCGCTCACGGAGTTGCACGGCAGCCTGGGCGATCCGGTGCTGGGGGCGATCGATTTCCTCAACGACATCATCGACCGCTATCCCGATGCGATCTCGTTCGCTCCCGGCGCACCGGCAGCGAGCCTGCTGGAACCGCTGGATCTCAACGTCCATCTGCAGACCTATCTCACCCACCTGGTGCGCAGCGAAGGCTTGAGCGCAGCGCAGGCGCGCCGGCGTTTGTACCAGTACGGCCCCAGCCGCGGCATCATCAATGCACTGCTCGCTCAAGCGCTGCGGCATGACCAGGGCCTGGACATCGCCGCCTCGAGCATCGTGGTGACCGTGGGCTTCCAGGAAGCGATGCTGCTGGTGCTGCGTGCCTTGTTCGCCCAGCCCGGCGATGTGCTGGCGGTGGTGCAACCGTGCTTCGTCGGTGCGATGGGTGCGGCGCGCGTCCTCGACATCCCGTTGCTGGGCATCGACGAACACGACGGCCGTGTCGATCTGGATCAACTGCAACGCGCCTGCGGCGACTTGCAGGCACAAGGCCGGCGCCTGCGTGCGCTCTACGTGGCCCCGGATATCTCCAACCCCTCCGGCAGCCTCCTCGATCGCAGCCAGCGTCAGGCCTTGCTCGATGTCGCCGCAGCGCACGATTTCTGGATCCTGGAAGACAGCACCTACGGCTTCACCGTGCCGGCGCACCGGGCCATCCCGTCGCTGAAGGCGATGGACCGCCAGGGCAGGGTGGTCCATCTGGGCACCTTCGCCAAGATTGCCTTGCCGGGTATCCGGGTCGGCTTCGTGGTTGCCGACCAGCCGCTTTGCGCCCCATTGGACAACGGCCCGCCACGGGTGCTGGCCGATGCACTGGCCGCGCTCAAGAGCATGGTCACCGTCAACACCTCGCCGGTCTGCCAGGCCATCGCCGGCGGCATGCTGCTGAGCCATGGCGGCTCGCTTGCCGCGCTGGGCGCAGACCGCGCCGGGTTCTATCAACGCAAGCTGGCCCGCCTGCTGGCGGCCTTGCAGCGCGAACTCGGCGCGCTGGCCAGCGCGCATCCGGCCCTGCGCTGGAACCAGCCGGCCGGCGGGTTCTTCGTCTGCATGCAACTCGGCGTGCCAGTGGATGCCGCCTTGCTGGAAGTGGCCGCGCGGAGCTACGGCGTGCTGTGGACACCGATGCGCATGTTCTACCTGGACGACGGCGGCCAGCAGACCTTGCGGCTGTCGTGCAGCTATCTCTCCGATGACCAGATCGACGAAGGCGTGCAGCGTCTGCGCCGTTTTCTTTGCGACCCGCGGGTGCTCGGATGACGAGCACGCCCGTCCTGTTCGAGCGCGATGGGCATGTCGCGCGTATCACCTTGAACCGCCCGGCGGTGCTCAACGCGCTGGATCTGGCCACCCATGCCGCGCTGGCCGATGCCTGGGACAGCTTCGAACGCGACGACACGCTATGGGTGGCCGTGCTGAGCGGCAGCGGCGAGCGCGCGTTCTCAGTCGGACAGGACTTGAAGGAATTGGCCACACGACTGGCCGAGGGCGTGCCGTCATCGTCGTTCGGCAGCCAGGGCGCGGCCGGATGGCCGCGCCTGACCGAGCGCTTCGACCTGTGCAAGCCGGTGATCGCCAGAGTCAACGGGCTCGCGCTGGGGGGCGGCTTCGAGCTGGCGCTGGCCTGCGACATCATCGTCGCCACCGACACCGCCGAATTCGCCTTGCCCGAGGCCCGGCTCGGCCTGATCGCTGGCGCCGGCGGCGTGTTTCGCCTGACACGGCAGCTGCCGTATCGCACCGCCATGGGCTATCTGCTGACCGGTCGCCGCCTGGATGCAGCGCGTGCGCTGGCCCTGGGCCTGGTCAACGACGTAGTACCGGCCGAGCGCCTGGATGCCTGCGTGGACGCTTGGGTGCAGGATCTGCTGGCTTGCGCACCGTTGTCGCTGCGGGCGATCAAGCAGGCCGCGGCCACGGCTGCGACGCTGCCGCTGGCCGAGGCCTTCGCCGCGCGCTACTCCTGGGAAGAGCGCCGTCGCCATAGCCAGGACAGCCGCGAAGGGGCACAGGCCTTCGTGGAAAAACGTCCACCGCAGTGGAGCGGACAATGAGCGCGCCGATGCCCACACACGGCCACGCGTCGGCAGCAGCGTTCCCTCATCGCGCGGTCGTGGGAGTGCAGCCGTGTTGATCGGTCGCTATCTGCGCCGTCACGCGCGGACGCTGGCTGGCCTGTCGCTGCTGTCGGCCGCCAGCGCCGGCACCTCGATGCTGCTGCTGGACTATCTCAATGCCACCGCTACCCGGTTACAGCACCTGCAGGTGGCCGAGGCCTTGGTGCGCGGTGCGCTTCTGCTGGGCGCGGCGTTGCTGGTGCGGCTGCTGTCCGCACGGCTGGCCGCGCAGGTCGGCAGCGGCCTGATGGCCGAATTACGCCGCGACCTGTCGGACCGCTTCCTGGCGCTGCCATTGCAGCGCCTGATGCACCGCAAGCATGCCGTCTTCGGTGCGCTGATCGGCGACGTCGGTCGCCTGACCCAGATGATCCAGATGGGGCCGGTGTTGTTGACCAACAGCTTGCTGTCGCTGGGCGGGTTGGCGTATCTGGCGTGGATCTCGCCGTCGCTGTTCGCGGTGGTGGTTCCCTTCATCGGCCTGTCCGGCCTGCTGTTCCATCTGACCCGCCGTTTCACCGGACCGGCCTATGACCGCATGCGCCAGGCCGAGGAACAGCTCAATGGCCTACTGCGCACCTTGGTGGAAGGCAAGAAGGAACTGACGCTGTCGACGGCCAGGGCAGGGCATTTCTCCCGACGGCAGTTGCAGCCGGCGATCGACAACGCCCGCCGCACCCAGTTCGATACCAGCCTGCATTGGGGCATCAGCGACGCCTGCGCCGAGTTGATCGGCTATGGCTGGGTGCTGGCGGCAATCCTGGCCGGCCGCTACCTGTTCGACGTGCCCTCGGCCACGATCCTGCAGTTCGTCATCACCGGCTTGTTCATCAGCGGCCCGCTCAATGCCTTGTTCGATCTGGGCGCGCAGGTCGGCAGCGCAACGGCCAGTCTCCGTCATCTGCGTGAGGTGGGACTCGACGTTGCGGAAGAGCTGTCGGCCAACAGCGCGCCGCACGTCGGAAACGCGCCCAATCCCCTGCCACTGCCAAGCGCGCCGAGCTGGACCACGCTGCGATTGGAACAGGTGGCCTACCGCTACGCCAGCGACCAGGGCGACCTGTTCCAGTTCGGCCCGATCGATCTGACAGTGCAGCGCGGCGAGACCGTGTTCGTGACCGGCGGCAACGGCAGCGGCAAGTCGACCTTGCTGCTGTTGCTGAGCGGACTGCTGCAGCCCAGCGACGGGCGCATCCTCGTCGACGGGCGGGTGCTGGGCAAGGACCTGGCGCTGGCCGACTATCAAGCGCTGTTCAGCGCGGTGTTCTTCGATTTCATGTTGTTCGAGCACGTGATCGGCGCTGGCGGCGAACGCGCCGACCCCGCGCAAGTGCAGGAGTGGCTGCAGCGCGTGGACCTCGCCGCGAAGGTCGGCTTCGAGGCCGAGCAGAGCGTATTCGCCCGTGTCGAGCTCTCGCAGGGGCAACGCAAGCGCCTGGCCTTGGTGCAGGCCTGCCTGGACGACCGCCAGATCATGATCTTCGACGAACTCACCGCCGACCAGGATCAGGCTTTCCGCGAGCGCTTCTACACCGTGCTGTTGCCGGCATTGCGGGCGCGCGGCAAGACGCTGGTGCTGGTGACCCACGACCAGGGCTACCGCCAGCTGGCCGACCGCGTCCTGACGCTGGACTATGGCCGCCTGGTGGGTCCCGAACCGACGCCGGACGCCGATCACGCAGCGGACTTGAGCTGCAGGACACGGACACCGAGACCGATCGCCGGCATGGTCTCGGGCAGCTGATCGAACGATCCATCAGGGCGCGTCGAACGTGCGGCCGACGCCCCGCGCATTGCCAGATGCGTGCAACCTGCCGTCACTCACCCCAACGGAGAACGCACAGATGTCGATTCACGACGACGAACAGGACCAGAACTACGTGGTGGTGATCAACCACGAAGAGCAATACGCCTTGTGGCCGGACTATGCCGAGGTGCCCAATGGCTGGACGGTGGTGTTCGAGTCCCATCCGAAGCAGGCCTGCCTGGACTATGTCAACGAACACTGGACCGACATGCGTCCGAAAAGCCTGCGCGACGCCATGGCCGCTGCCGGCCACTGAACGGGTCCCCGCGCTCTCCCTCCTGGCGGCACGCCGCCGGGAGCGAGAAGCGTGGCGTTCGCTGCCCACGCTCAGCCAGCGGGCAGGTGCAATTCCTTCATGCCGAACAGGCGTTCCCCCTCGATGCCACGCGCACGGCAATGTGCCAGGAAGCGATCGGCCTCGCGCAGGCCCAGATGCTCGCCCGACTGGTTGATCGCCAACACATGATTCAACCAGGGCTCCTGGCCCATCGCGTAGACATAGGCACGTTGCGCCGGCCAGCGATCGATCAGCGCGATCGCCTCGTCGGCATGCGAGCCGCGATCGCGGCGACTGCGATCCAGTTTGGGATCGATGCGACGGCTCAGCAGGTGCCCATAGCCCCAACTCAGCGGCGAGCCTTCGCATTCCATGCCCAGGAACAGCGCATCGACCGCGCCCAGCTCGGCAGCCACGTGCTGGTACAACTGCGGATCCAGATTGCAGGAGTCGGCCAGGCAGGCCGCGCTGCAGTCATTCAGGCGGATGTGATATCCGGCCTTGCCCTGGATATCCAGATCGCTGTGCTCACCGAGGAAGGGAAGGGCAGTGATCGCGCCGCCGGGCAGGGCAATGCGCTCGAACTCGTGCAGCTCGATCACCTGCGTAAATCCCAGCGCCTGCAGCATCAGCTTCAACGAGGGATCCTGCAGGCGACGTCCGGCACTGTGCGGAACCACCACGGTTCCAATGCGATGGCGTAGCCGCAGCAAGATCTCCGGGCGGATATGGTCGCTATGGCCGTGGGTGATCAGCACGTAGTCGATGCGCGCGGGCAGATCGGCCAAGGTGTAGCGGGGCGGGTCGGCCTGGTAGTCGTAGGCGACGAACGGATCGGTGAGGATGCTGACCTGCTCGGACTCGATCAGCAGGCAGGCATGGCCGAGATAGCGCAGACGCAGGCCGCCGTCCGGCGGGCGGTGCCGCTGCGGCGCCGGTACGGCGTCGAACAGCCGCGCGAAGCCGGCATGCTGGGCCGCACTGAGACCAAGGCGCTCGCCGAGCTCGGCAATCGCCACCGGCTGCTGCTCGGCAGCGAACAACGCATCCAGTCGCGCATCGTCCCAGGGCAGCGCCACGACCGGCGAGTCGGGCGCTTCCAACACCGGCGTGCTGCGCTCGTACGGCAGCCAGTCGCGATCGACCCGGCCGAAGGCGAACTGTTGCAGATCGCGCCGATAGAAGCGGCTGCGATACAGCAGGCCTTCCATCAGGCGCAGGCCGGGGTGATCGTTGAGGTCGTAGACCAGTTCCACCAACCCGGCCAGCTCACTGGGGAGTTGCGCATACAGCGGCTCCAGCGATTGGCCGGTGGCCTGTTGCCGTAGCAGCGTTTCCACCGCCTTCAATGCCGCCGCCAGCGCGAGCGCCTCGCTCTGCACGAGCAGGCTGCGCTCGCGCAATTGGCGGATTTCCTCGGTCCTGGGCGTTGGGTAGTTGATCCAAGGTCCGCCCATCAGGGCCGGATCCCGTGCCGCCAACGCATGCTGTTCGGGCGCGCGCAGATAGGACTCCAGGATCGGCAGTTGCTGCTTGGCCACCACCAACGCCGATTGCGCCGGCGGAATCAGCATGTCCCACAGCACCCAATGGTTCAACAGCGGGCGGGCCACCGCATCGGCCCGCAGATACGCGCGTGCGTCGGACATGTGCACCCCGAATTCAAAGCGTGATTTCGCACCGGCCGAACAGCAGTTCGGCATGGCGGCCGGCGGCGCGGGCATTCGCTTCCAGCTGACGCGCCTCACGGAACTGCGGCAACTCCTCGGAATAGAGGATGCTGGTGATATGGGTGACCCAGGGTTCGGCGCCCATCGCATACACGTACAGCCGCTCCGGCAGGAAGAACTCCTGCAGCGCACTGGCCAATGCACTGTCGCAGCCGTCCAGACGCCGCGACTGGTCCTCGCCGCGTGTGAGCATCTTCTGCAACAGCGGCCCATACAGCCAGGTTGCCGGCGCGCCGACGCATTCCATGCCCAAGAACATACAGTCGATCCTGGGGAACATCGCCTTCAACGGCGCATAGAACTCGGCCATCGGCGGACGCGAATCGGCAAACAGAACGCAGACCTTGCCATCCAATTCCACCGCATGCACCAGTTTGGCGCGGATATCCAGGTCCGCATGCTCGCCATAGAACGGCGCGCCGACGATGCGTCCCTGGGCAAACCGCAACTCTTCGTAGTCGGCCAATTCCACCACATTGGCAAAGCCGCAGTGCTCCAGGCACAGCTTCAGCGAAATGTCCTGAAGATCGCCGCCGCCGGCGCGTCCCACCACCACCGTGCCGATGCGATGGCGGATACGCAGCAGCGCCTCCATGACCACATGGTCCTGGTGCGGATGGGTGATCAACAGGTAATCGATCTTCGCCGGCAGGTCGTCGAAGGTGAAATGATCGATAGCGCATTCGCCCGGATAACTGATCAGCGGATCGATCAGAATGCTGACCCCGGCGCCCTCGATCAGCACGCAGGCATGGCCGAAATAGCGCACGCGCACGCCGTCCGGCGCGGGCTGGCCTGGCAACGGCGCATCGGTCAACAGCGCCCGCGCCGCTTCGCGCGTGGTGCCGGCAGGCGCATAGCGCAGGATCTGGTCGAGTAGGGCATCGCCATCGGCCATGCCACCGCACAGTTGATCCCAGAACGGATCGGCAAACGGCACTGCCAGCTCCAACGAACCGGACGCCGAGGGCAATTGCGGCGTGCTCAGCGCAAACGCGCGCTCCTGGTCGCTGACAGGCTCCAGCACCGCGCTCTGCAGGCCCGGATCGTAGGCCGTGCTGGCATAGAACTGGCGCTCCATGAAGCGCACGCCCGGCTGCTTGCTGACGTCGTAGAACAGCTCCAGCTTGTCGCGGATCAAAGGATCGACCTTGGCGTACAGGCCCGCCAACCCAGCCCCCTTGGCCTCGGCGTGCAGCAGCGAATAAACCGCCGCGATCGCCTCGGCATACCGCAGCTGAGTCGCGCAGCGCTGCAGCGTTTGGTCGCGAAACCGGCGGATGTCGCCGACATCGCCCGGATGATCAATAAAGGGACCACCGCGCATGTCCGGCTCGCGCAGCGCCGCACGGTGCTGCTCGGGATCCTCGAGGAAGGAATCCATCATCGACAGATGCGAGTGCTCGGTATACAGCCCGAAGGTCAACGGGGAGATCAGATAAGGATGCGCGAACCAACCATTGACGCGCGGAAGCAGACGAACATGCTCGGACAGCCGAAACCAGGTAGCAGTCATGATGGGCAACGAAGCACACGAAGCGGACGATGCCACAGCCTCCCAGTGCATCGCTGGCACCGCTTGCACCATCGTGGCAACGGCTTGCCGCAGCGCGCCAGCGGGATGGAAGGTACGCCGCGAACGACGGCGCCTTTGAAGCAGCGGCACCGACCATGGAGCCGGATCGACGGATCGGAGCAGACGAGGATCGAGCAGCCGGCGATTGGCCTGGGCAGAAGCTAAAAGCCTGGACGTCTCCCTGATCGACATATGACATAATATACATTATGCGAAGTGCTGCTATTGACGCTGCTGTGCGGCCTGACGGCCTATCACTGCTGGTCCCTCAACAAGCGGACTCGGCAATGAAGCTAGACACCGACGAGCACGTCGACCTGACCGGCCCTTGGGCCGGTTTTGGTTTTCAGGGAGGCAGGATGTTCACCCCAGAAGGCAGAGACCTGCGACCGGCCGACATGGCCTGGTGGTCGCTGACCTGCGCGATCGCGCGGGAATGGTCGTTGATGATGTCGATGGAGCGAAATGCGCGATCGGCAAATCCGCGAACGCCTACTGCCGCAATGACTCCGGGGGCGCGACGTCCAGGACAGTGCAAGGTCATCTACCTGCGGGACGTGCTGCGGCGCCAGCGGGAACAGGCGTCATCAATGGAGGCTGGCGCGGGGTTCGGCGCGGATGCACCCGTGGGCCGACCTGGACGGGGCCGGCGGCGTCCACGGCGCGGGTGAGGCGTGATCCGTAGGGGGCAAGCCCCCTACACCCCTGGTCATGACCAGGATCAGCCGTAGCGGCGCGCCAGCTCGGTGACGTACCTGGCCACGGTGCGGCGGGACGATCCGTTAGAGATGGTCTGGCGGATCTGCTCAAGCAGGAGGACATCGGTCAGCTCCTGCAGGTTGCGGCGGCCCTTGGCGAGGCGGACGGCCTGACGCTGGCGGTACAGCTTGGAACGCTCTGCATCGGTCATGGCGGCCAAGCCGTTGGCAGGCGGCCGACCTGGTCGACCGGGTAACGGAAGCTGCAGCGTCGCGGTGTCTTTGTCGTCACGCATTACCGCAGGCTCCCACGGTTCTTGTTGGAACGAATGCCGGCAACGACCAGGCGGGCAGCGACGGCGAGCAGCAGGACGCCAGCGCCGATAGACATCAAAGTGTGGTGATCCATCCCCTGCCCCTTAGCTTGGTAAGTGACCAATATCGTGTCGCGTCACAATATTATAGATCGGCCGTGGTCGCGGGAATAGTGGTCGCGGTCGCGTACGGCTTGGATTCGGGGAACGTACCCGTGGTGCGCGTGCCGTGGCCGATCACCACGCCGGGAACCGTTGCGACCTGGTCGTGGTTGACCTGGTCAACCGGCGGGACGTAGGCAGGCGGCGGCGTGCTGGGTTGCTTATACGGGTTGTATGGCGTGCTGTTCCTGGCCACGGTGCGGCACTGTGGCTGATCCAAATCGTATTTGGTGCCCTGCTCGGTGATGCAGCTGCAGGACGCTTCACGGTAGACGCCGTGGGCATCGGTGCCGGCCAGGCTGGACATGCAGTAGAGCTGCGGCTGACCCACGGGTGAGCCACCATCGTAGATCGGGGCAGTCCACGGCATGGTCGCAAATCGCGCGACATGCGCCTTAGCATAGTCGGTGGGCGTCGCATAAGTGCGCGCGGCCCCGCCCGCCCCCGGACTACGTCCAAGGGCTGTCGGTGACGCGCGTTCTATATTTGGGGAACGCTCGGCTTCGTACTGCGCATTGGTGCGATCAAAATTCCACTTGAGCCCATAGAGGAGCAACAAGAGGACAACAACGCCAACGCAGATCCAGCGCAGCCACATGGGGACGCTGCGCTTGGTCGTAACCATGGTGGTGGACGTGTAGTAGTCGAACACGTACTTGGGGCGAACCCAGTCACGCACGTCTGCGCAATGGCCCTGCACGTTGGACTGATATTGCGTCCAGCGCTTGAGCTTGGTCTTCGACTTGAAGACAGAGGTCTGGCGCACATGGCAGTGCTCCTCATAGAGGCCACGCAAGAACGGATCGAGCTGCAGGCCCTGCTGTGCAATCAAGATGAAATCGAAACCGCGATGGCGGTGGCGAGCCATCGCATCGACATGATCGGGCACCTTGGAGCCGGGGTTGCGATTCGGAAAGATGGTATAGCACTCATCGAGCAGCACGACAGATCCGTCAGGCAGCTTTTCCCACTGTGTGGGATCTTCGATGTGCTTGAAGCCGGCTTTGTCGTAGTCAAGATCCTTGACGCCATGCGCGTAGATCGTGCGCCCTTCCTTCTTCCACTGGAACGCCTTGTCGAGCGCGTAGGCGGTCTTGCCGTGGCCGGGCTGGCCGGTGACGAGGTAGAGACCCATATCAGCTCCCTGAAAGCTTCTTGAGCAATACGCGATGCGATTGCACCGCGAGGATGGCGGACAAAATCATGGTGACCATGATGCCCAGGCCGGTGGCATCCCAATACGCAACGCCGACAGCGCCGAGGGCGCCGAGCTTGGATTGCACGAAGGACTTCAAGGCAGGCATGGCGATTTCGTTGGTCACGAGCCCGATGCCGAAAGCGAGAAGAACGCGGCCAATGATGCCAGGCAGATAGGTGCGCAGGGCCTGGATCAGTGCGGCGATCAAAGCACCAATGATCATTGGCATCAGGTATTCCCCATCTTGGCGAGAATAAAGGCGGAGGAGACGGCGCCGATCAGGATCATGATTGCCTTGACCTGATCGATAAAGTTGCACCAGAGCGGAGGCGGTGAGGCAAGCGTCTGCATGAAGCCCGAGGAAATGCCGGAACCGCCAACGCCGTTGACGAAACCAACGCACTGACCACCGCCGAAACCGGATTGGTCAAGCGAGTTGACATCGACTTGATTGGTCGTGAGCACCTTGGTGTCGTCAGGGCTGGCGCCTGCACCTGGATCCTGGGACATGTTGCCGACCTTGGTCCAATCGGGTTGGCCTGTATTGCCAGATCCGGCGCCGGCCTGAGCAAGCTTCTCGGTCGCGCAGGCGGTGCGCCACTGAAACAACAGCGCGTTGTACTCGATGGCATCACACTTATCGCCCGTGCACACAGGCATGTTGGCGCAGCTACCGCCGCTGATATTGCGATTGCGGCGCGTGTTGCAATCGATGCGCCATTGGATGCGCGCCTGACCGCACATGATCGGATCGCCGTTGCAGCTCGGAGGCGTATCACAGTCGTCGCCGCCGGAAAACGTGTGCTTGTCGCCATCACCATCGCCGCCACCGTCATCGGGTGAGCCATCGCCGTCGCTATCCTTCTTGCAGGTGCCGTCAGCGCCCATGACCTCGCCCTTGGCGCACTGACCATCACCAGGCAAGCAGCTACCGCTGGGGGATTTGACCTGACCAGGCGGGCACTCGTTATGGGATGGTGCGCAGGTGCCATCCTGCTGCAGCGTCATGCCGGCGGGGCACTGGCTGGGCTCGCACTGACCCTTGGCGTTCTTGGTCTGGCCGTTGGGGCACTCGGGCGGCAAGTCAGGCTCACACATGGCGAGCACGGTGTTGTAGTGGAAGCCGGGACCGCAGTTGTTGTTGTTCGGGTCGCAAACCTGATTGGCACCATATCCGCCGTTCCACGTGCCGTCAGCGTTTGGCGTCCACGTCTGGATGCAGCCGCTATTGCATTGATAGGAACCGCTGACAGGTGTGCCACTCTGCGAGCCTGGAAATGGTCCGTTGTAATCGGGTCGGGAGTTGCACTGCGCGCCGAAGCGGTATGGGTCATCTGTCGGCACGCCGCCGCATGTCAGCGGGTAATAGGCTGTGCCCTGCTCTGCCAGGACGGCACCGGGATTGGGATTGGCGACAAGGTTCATGTCCTTGTCATAGCACTTGATCTGGGTAGAACGCTGCCGGGCAAGCGCCTGGGCCTTACCTTCATCGCACTCACTGGCAGCGGTGCAACCGAGGATGCCAGCGTGCGCGTTACTGATGCCGACGGAAGCGAGGATGCCTGCGACGAGCACATAGGCGGCAAGGAGGCCAATGGCAGATGCGCAGAGACGTGCGATCACCGAGGCAATCGCACGGGGAACGATGGTCAGGAATCCAGGGCGAGCCATAAGGCTCCCAAGAGCGCGATCATGACGAAGTAACCTGCATACATGGTGTATCCCACAACGGGAAAGGGCGGGTTGCCCCGCCCTGCCCCGCAATCAGTTGGCCGCCTTCTTACCGCTACGGATCATCAGGACGATGCCGGAGATGGTCAGGACGATGACGCCGATGCCGAGCAGTTCGGTGTTGTCGATACTGGCCTTGACGGCGTCCGACATTTCGCCAGCGAAAGCCATCGGGGCGACGAGCGCGGTAGCGGTAACGGCAGCGGCTTGAGCAAACAGGGTCTTGAACTTGGGCATGACTTTTTCCTTGGTTGGTTGAGAGTGGTAACGCGGTGGCGCCTCACGCTCCGGCAACACGTCGTGACTGCCGGATCATGTATCCGATGGCCCACGCTCCAGCGATAACAGCTGAGACCGCGATGCCCTCGCCCACGTCCATGGGAGGCGGGAAACTCGACGAGGGACCCCAGAAGACCGCCGCACACGTCTGCGTTGAGGCATCGAAGTCCGATGCTTTGCAATGAGCGACGAGCACGGTGCTTTCCATGGTGATTTAGTGCTCAGATCAGGCAGCCTTGACGGGCGGCTGCGAGGCAGCGGCGGGCTTGTCTACGCGCACCAGCGTGGGCTTGCGGGCGAGCTTGAAGTCGCCGAAATCGCCGACACTGACGTTCTCTTCGAGGTCGAGCTCATAGATGCCGGGCTCGTAGGCTGGTTCCTTGCCCAGATCCAGTCGGACGGTCTGACGGAACTTACGGGTCTCGGCCATGGCTTCCTGGGTGCGAATAACACCGCTGCGGTCGCCCTTCTGCCAGTTCTTTTCGGTAACGCGGGTGTCGGTGATCGTGATCTTCATTGCGATGGTTCCTTGATGGTGATGGTGCGGAATTCCGTGACGCGTCACGGTACGGTGGCGGTGAAGTGGGCGGGCCCCGCGCCGCAAGCGACACGGTGCCCGAGGGTGCTAGGAGGGCTCGGGAAAAATGGAGTCGAGCTGATTGCGTACTAGGCCAATGTAGTCGCCAGTGATGGGCTTGAATCGACCGGGACGACCAGGGCGGGCAAGGTGATCGGAAATGATGCGAATAGAGCGTTCTTCGCCAACGGCATCGAGCAATGCGGTGAAGTGAGTGCCAACCTGAGTAGCCATAAACTTGACCATGGCTTTGACGCTGGCATTGACCATGCGCTCCTTGACCTGTAGGCGCTCGAATTCGCCAATAACAAGGTCTTCAAGAACGGGGTATGCACCGCCGAAATAGCGAGCTGGATTGATGAGAGCATCAAGAGGAAGCTCGGTGCGCTTTGCGTAGAGGCGAAGCTCACAACGCGTATGGCCGCTATCGGGGTCGCCAAGCTGCTTGCCCTTCTCGTAGACATTGAGCTGCTTATGCCCCTTCTGGCCGACGTAAAGCGAGCACCCCTTATCACTGCCCATGTCATCGACAAAAGAGCCTTGAGGAGGACGTCCATTCATGGCGAATGCACCGGTCAGGTAGAGATCGTGAAAGTGATGGATATCGAAGGTCTCGCCGGTCAGATCATCGACGGCAATATCGAGACGAGTGATGTGCGCGCCGAGATCGCTGGCCACCTGGTGGACGTGGCGCCAACTGGGGACGTGCTGGCAACCCTGACCTGAAAGAACAAGGCAAACCTCACCGTCGTCAGTAATGCCAACCTTGCCGGCAACCTCGGATAGGCAATCAACGAGAGTTGCGCTACGTGGGTAACGACGATTCAAGGTGCGATCAAGCAAGGGGCCGCAGGCAATTGAGCCAGAGGTGCCAAAGACGTAATCAACGATGTCAGTCATCGTCATGCGACGGAACAGCTTCGCCGACTTGTCGGTGTCAAAAACGAGGGTGCAATAGTCAATCAGCGGGGCCGTGAGTGTGCTGATCTTCGGAGACTTTTGGCCCGTGTTACTGCTCGGGCCAGCCGGCTGCGCCGGCTCTGAGGCGTCACGTATCTCTGACTCACGGCCGGAAAAGTGGTGTGCTACCGAACCAGTACGCCCAGACCACAGGTCGCGTTCCCACTGAGCGATCGACAGCGTCACAGAGACACCGCCGGGGTGTTGCCGATGAGCTGGATGCGCTGGGCGATCATGGCCAGGTAGATTTCGACCAGGTCGGCATGGCCGAACTCGCGCGCCCAGCTGAGCAGGTCAAACAAGATGAACAAATTGATTCCGGGGATTTCGACCAGGTCAGACATTGCGGCGCACCTCGCGCTTGGCATTGGCGACAAGGGCGAAGGCGCGGTAGTCGGAGTCGAGGAGAGCGAAGGAAGCCTGGCGGCGATAGACGACCAGGCCGATGGCGCAGCGCAGGTACGCGCACGCGATAAGGACCAGCCAGATGGCCAAGATAATGTGATGCGTCACGTAATGTCCCCTTGTGCCTGTCCCCTACCCTGACCCGGGGCCCCCGGGGGGTACCGGGGGGCGGGGTATCAGTCACTAACTGATACGACGAGCATGTAAACTGAGGACTGACACAGCTGTCAACTGGTAACTGATATGGACACTATAAATAAATTGCTTGACAACGCGCGGAAAACGTGTATCCGCGACAGTGATCGCGCAATAGCTCAGACGCTGGGTGTCACGGCGCAGTCAGTGTCTGTATGGCGCAAAGGCGGAAAGATCACCGATGCGCATCTGATGGCGCTAATCGCCCTGGCTCAGGCTGACCCTGCCCTTGCGGTCAAAGTGCGCGAAGAGGAAGCCAGCTCACCGGTTGAGCGGAAGGCGTGGAGTGCGCTGTGGGACAGACTGTCCCCGGTCACCACGGTGATCGGGGCAGTAGGCGTGATCGCTCTGGGAATACACGCAGGAGCGCATGACGGGCTGATGGCGGCGCTCTCGCCTGCCGCCATAACGACTACCTTCTATACATTATGCGAAGTTCGCTGTATTGACGCTGCTGTGCGCCCTGGCGGCCTATCACTGCTGGTCCCTCAACAAGCGGACTCGGCAATGAAGCTAGACACCTGATTGCCGCGCAGGAAATGCCCCCGTTCCCGCAGACATACACCCCATTTGCCGCGGACATACGCCGCACATTTCTCGGAGCCTGGACAAGTCGCCCCAGCTTTGATGGAACGACGCAAAAAACGCCCCGGAGTTGACCGGAACAACCGCCAGTACTGAGATCTGGACCTTAAGTTCCAGCAGCGCTGTTCCATAGGACGACAAGTTCCTGCAGCTCTGGACCTGGTTCATCAGCGAGCTTCTATCGCTTTGCGGCTGCTTCGATCGCAGCGTGTGCGCGCGCCATCACTTGGTCGTGCGAAATCGTCGGCCGCGTGTTGGCCAGGGCGCGCTTGATCTTCGCCCGGAACCACCAGTCGTAGTCCTCGGCGGCTTCGGTCGACTCAAATTCGGAAACACGGGGATCGAGCTTGGCCATGTTTACTCCAGGATGGAACGAAGGAAAAGCTGCCCCGGATTCGCCAAGATGGCATACCGTTGTCGGTCTGGTGTTCCCAGACCTTAGTAGAAGTCACTGCGGCTTTGTTGGTAGCTCTCGAAGGCTTGCTCGATCTCAGTATCAGTGGGATCTCGGTAGATCGAGCCACTGGACTGTTGCAATCGATGAGTGACACGGTACCAGCCCCGAAAATCGTCGAAGGAAAAGACGAAGCCCGACTTGGCAACAACCTCCTCTGGAGGAAGCACAGGTTCATCCTTTAGCCTTTTCACCACGCCAGCCGCAGCATCTGCTGTCGCGATTGCTGTGCCCTCGCCTTTATCAAGATGGAGGGAAAACGTTGCAGCCCATACATGAGGCACAGCCTGAGACAACAGCCATGATCGGTACTGCGGATCTAGTTCGTCTGCGAGGTCATTCATGCCGCTTCTCTCTCCCCACGGTTCTGCTTACGATGGTTAGCTAGGGTGTGCGCTTACTCGTGCCATAGCATCAACGCCCCATGCTGGGCATGGCACGCGACCGGTAGAGACATGCCATGCCACTCGCAGTGCTTCTGCATCGACCAAGGCATGATGTCGTCTGGACTGAACTGCAGGATGAGCCTCAAAGTAGGCTTCCACCAATGTCGCCGTCTGCCTGTCGTGAATGATCTGCACATCCACTGCTCGAGGTGTCGGGCCGCACGCAGAGACTTGGGTATCGGGTAGATCGAAGCCCGCGAGCACGTAGTGCAGAAGCTGAAGATCGTTGGCGTAGTCCGCAAAGATCAGTGGAGCACTTGCGGAGTTGAGAAAACCGCGTAAGCGTCTGGTCATCGCTTGATCCGTCAAGACCGACTGGTCCCGATCCAGCAGTGGATACACGACGCTGCGAACGAAGTCAGTCGGGCGCGCCGGCAAGATCTCTCGCTCGGCGTAGAGGTAGTCAATGCCGCTCTCAGCCACGAGAGCGATGCTAACGAGCTCAGAGCCTATGGTATCGGCCCATTCGGTATCGAGAAAGAAGCGCATCAATTAAAAGCTTGGACGTAAGCAGGCACAGTTCGACGCATCAGCTGCGGCGACGCGAAAAGATGGTGCCCCTGGCCGGGCTCGAACCGGCACTTGCCGCTTATCTGGCGCTGACGGGATATAAATCCGCTGCTCTACCAATTGAGCTACAGGGGCGTGATCGTTGCGATCACGCCGGTATTCGAAAGCCGGGCTCGTAGCGGTGGTAGGCACTCATGGCTTGAGCATACCATGCGCTTGTTGTCTAACGTGGGGCGCGGCGCGACTTGCGTGCCGCCGGTGCGGCCGACTTCTGGCGTGACGTGGGCCTCGCTGAGACGGTACGTTGTAACTCTGCTGCCAGGGTGTCGGCTCGAGCTCGCTCGACGGCAGCTTCTCGTAGCGCCTCAGCCAATGCCTGACGGGTACTGTCTTCTTGCTGGCGAGCGTGCTGTTCAAACGTCTGACGCTCCCGTTGTGCGCTCGTAAGTTGCTTTAGAAGTGCCTGAGCTTCCTGTCGTGCCCGATCGATCTCTGCATGCGCCCTATCTTCAATTGCGCGCACGTGGTCGGCCTGACGATTGCGCTCGACGGTGATCACTGCCTCACGCTCGCTGTAGCGGCCCTGCAGCACACCAACCTCTTGTTCCATCTGGGTGCAGCGATCACGCAAGTCTTCGCGTTGCGTGGTCAGGTCGGCAATTTGAGTAAGCTGTTGATCGCACAAGCGCTGGAGATCGGCCAGCCGCTGTTCGGCGACAACCAGCGACTGCCGAGCTTGGTCGGCAGCAGCGGTATGCTGGTGAATCTGCGCTTGCCAAGCGGCCTCCCGATTACCGAAGTCATCTTCTAGCGCGACGAGGTTGGCACGCTGTTGAGCCAGCTGGTCGTCAGCGTGGCGCTGTGCTGCTGCCAGCGCGTGCTCCCACCATTGTGAGGCTAAGGTCGCCAGCTCTGCAGGGGCATTGGGTAGCTCAAGTTTGACCTGCTGCGCGGTTAGCCGCGCACCCAATCCTCTCCACCAGGTTTCCAGCCAGCGAACCACGGTGTTGGGCGAGCCAGTGCCAAGATGAGCTCGGATGCGTTCCACGGTCGGACGTTCGCCCAGCGCGACAAGCGCGTCGGCGGCGGCGTGAACATCTGATTCTGTGATGCCTCTGGCCATTGAAGTGCCTCCCGGATTGGCGCCCTGCCCTGCAGTTGACGTACTCGCGATAAGTGATGATTATCGCGGGTATAAGCTCTATTTCGTAGTATAAATTACATAGTATGAAAGATAATTCTACGATTCCCGTTCTCGCCGCGACGGCCGCCAACCTGGTGCTACCGGAACAGCTGGCCCAGCAGGCCGCCGATGCGGTGCGTGAGCTGCTGGCCGAAGCAGCCGCGGAAAACACCACCCGCAGCTACACCAGTGCCCTGCGCTACTGGGCTGGCTGGCACGCAGCGCGCTACGGCATTGAGCTCGCACTGCCGGTGCCCGAAGCCACCGTGCTGCAGTTCGTGGTCGATCACGTGCAGCGCCGCTCGGCCGAGGGTGAATTGGCTTGGGAACTGCCGACGGCCATCGACCAGGCGTTGGTGGCCGCTGGCCTCAAGGCCAAGCTTGGGCCCTGGACCTTGGCCACCGTACGCCATCGCGTTGCGGTCCTGTCCACGGCACACCGGCTTAAGCAAGTCAGCAATCCTTGCGAGCAGCCTGCGATTCGGACCGTGCTCAGCCGGGCCGCCCGGGCCGCTGTCAAACGCGGTGAGCGCCCACGTAAGAAGACAGCCATCACCCTGCCCGAGCTGGCGGCGCTGCTGGCCACCTGCGACGACAGTTTGGAAGGGATACGTGATCGTGCCCTGCTCTGCTTTGGGTTTGCCAGCGGGGGCCGCCGGCGCAGTGAGATCGCCGCTGCCGACCTGCGCGACCTGCGTCGGATCGGCGAGGCGGGCTATATCTACCGCCTGGAGCACAGCAAGACCCAGCAAGCCGGCGTCACCGCAACCTCGACGCCGGACAAGCCGGTGCTGGATCGGGCTGCCCTCGCACTGCAGGATTGGCTGGAGGCGTCCGGGATCACCGAGGGGGCGATTTTCCGGAGGTTATGGAAACAACGCGTGGGCCCTGCCCTGTCCCCCGCCGCGGTAGGCGAGATCGTGCAGCGGCGGGCGCGCCTCGCAGGGCTGGAGGGAGATTTTGGCGGACACAGCCTGCGGTCGGGGTTCGTGACCGAGGCCAGCCGGCAGGGCGTGGCGCTGCCAGCGATCATGCAGCTGACCGAGCACCGGTCGGTGTCCAGCGTTGTGGGATATTTTCAGGCCGGCGGAGCCACAGCTAACCCCGCTGCTCGACTGCTTGAAGACTGAAGGGCGACGCTATTAAGGCTCGTCGATGGAGCAGGTGCCACAGTCCGGACAGGCCGCTGCTGGTTCCGGTCGCTGTCGCCCTGTCCTCCTTGATGGCCATGACCGACCACCGCTCGGCGGCCAGTGTCATTGGCCATTATCAGCACGGTCGTGTGTCCCACAATCCGGCAGCGCAGCTGCTGGAGGAGCCCTGTCCGCCCACGGCTGGGGCACTCGCTGCCGCCGTTGACGTTGGATTGCTGTGGATGAAGGTGTGGCGGCTCGAGCGTATGCCGGCCGCAGTACAATCGGTCTGGGCACCATGTGCGCGGAGTTCGCACTGAAGGGGGAGAGGTGGATCCATCGGGTTTCATGCATCAGTACTACGACTGGAATGCGTTCGAGCGGTTCATAAAGGAGCTTCATGCCGCCGACGGGGATGTCATCGTCCAGCACAATGTCACCGAAGTTGATCGGTATGGTGCAAAGCGGCAGATTGACGTCAAAATCGTTCGAAAATCCCCGCTCTACACCCTCACTACGCTGGTGGAATGCAAGCGCTGGAAGGAGCCCGTTGGGCGTGACCGTGTCGACGTGCTTGCTGCCAGCCTGGAAGGCTTGGCAGCCAATCACGGTGCCATATTCACGACCACGGGGTTTGAGGAAGGAGCGGTCGCGTATGCCCGTAGTAAGGGCATTGAGCTGTACCTAGTTCGTGATCTATCTGATCAGGAGTGGGGACTGCCGGGCAGGCACCTGCATTTCCATCTGCATATGGCCGCGGCCGAACTGCGAAATGTACAGTTCGCTGCAGCCGCCATTCCACTGATCGACGAGTTAGAGCCGGATTTTAAGTTGCACATCGATCTTCGGCCCGAAAAGGCACTGGATCCTCAATTCGATCTGTTTTCAACCCGCACAGGGGAACGCGGCGCGAGCTTGGTCAGTCTGTTGGGCGAGGCTCATCGCCTGCTTCTATCATTTGTCAGCCAGCTTAAACCGGCGCGTGACTGGTCACAGCGCGGAATACTTCAACTGTCCGCCCGTGCTGAACTTGACCTCACTGCCACACCTTTCTGCCAATTGCGGCTACAGAAGGCAGCCGTTCGCATTGAGCGCGTGGGCTTTGAGTTCATTACCCACATAAGCCGATCGGAAATCAGCGTGGATCGTGGCGCGAGCCTTGATTTTGCTGTAATGGTCGAGAGCTTCGTCAGCGAGCAGCGGTTGATCGCCCAGCGCGGAAAGCAGGATTCTCGAATTCACATGCATGCGCATCAGCCGGATACCTCGACCGACGCGCCGCTGGAGAATGGAAGCATCTTCAGGATGGGTTGCTCCCCCTGGACGGGCCTCGGTGCGGAGGTGCCCGCCGAGCGCATGGCCATCGGCGATCTACTCTGCGCGGTGGTTAGCCCTGATGCGGCGCTGCCAGGACTGACGCTGAAGATAGGGTCTGATCTGCACGCAAGCCGGTGAAGTCCGCGCAGGCGCATCTGCTTGGCCTCGTCCGGCGCGACACGTTGGCACCGATATACAACTACGAGAACAGGGGGGTTCAGTGATGGAACGTACGTCGCAAGGGGCGCTGTGGAGAGTCTGGGACTTCCACTGTCACACACCGGCATCGTATCAATGGAATGGTTCGCCCAACTTGCGTGGAGCCATTGGCGAGGCCAGACAGGCGATCGTCAAACAGACAGTCCTTTCACTGAGGAATGCCGAACCGGATGTCTTCGTAATTATGGACTACTGGACATTCGATGGTTACCTGGCGGTGGCCGACTATGTGCGCCAGCAACCGGATGAGCTGCCGAACAAGCAGATCTTCCCCGGTATCGAGCTGCGTGTAGAGAGCTCGCTGGACAAGCGACTCAATGTGCATCTGATAATCGACCCTACAGTTGAACGCCAAGTCCTCCAAGACGTGTTGAACGACCTGAAACTAAGCCTTCGTGGAGGCGAACGAGGGCTGAGCGAAGCGTGTCTCGTGCAGTACGCCCGAGAGCTGGGCGCAGACAAACTCATCCCTTCCGGCTTCGACCCTGCACGTGTAGCCCAAGACGACGAGTACGCATTGAATGTCGGGTGGCGAACCGCAATGGTGACGCCCCAGTCCCTGACCAAAGCACTGAACACGCTGGGCTCGCGCGGACTGCTTCTGATGCCTTGGGACACCTATGGCGGTCTCAAAGACATTAAGTCGGGGCCGCACTATGCGGAGGTCAGGCGCCACATGACCACAGCGAGCATCTTCGAGTGCAAGGATCAGGGCAACCGCGACGCCTTTCACGGCGTCAGGTCGGCTGTCAATGAGAAGTACTTTGACGCATTTTGGGAATCGCTGGGGTCGACCCCCCGATTGTGTGTGCGTGGTACCGATGCCCACAAGCACGCAGACTACGGCGTGTTTCCGAACGGCATGAAGACATGGATCAAGGCCGAGCCTACCTTCCAAGGCATGTGCCACGCGATCAAGGAGCCATCCTTCCGTTCCTTTATCGGCGACATTCCATCCAAACTGGCCCAGGTGAGAGACAACGGCCGCTTGTTCATGAAAAGGCTGGAGGTCACGCGCAAACCCTCGGCCACCCTTACTGAGGCGTGGTTTGACGGCACGGACATTGAGCTGAACCCCGATCTGGTGGCGATCATCGGCAACAAGGGCTCAGGCAAGAGCGGCTTGGCAGAAGTATTGGCCTTGGCCGGCAATTCCAAAGCCCATGAGTACTTCACTTTCCTGATCGATGATCGCTTCAAGAGCGGGGCGACCCAGCGGGCCACAGCGTTCGAGGCAGTGCTCACTTGGTGGAACAACGATGCAGCGCAGGTGTCGTTGGACCAGCGGTTCAAAGAGGATCAACCCGAGCGCGTAAAGTACATCTCGCAGGACTACTTCGAGATGCTCTGCAACGATCACATCAACGGACAGTCCGATCAATTCAGCGCAGAGATCCGACAAGTGCTCTTCTCGCACCTGGACAGCGCTGACAAGGGCTCGCACGCCGGGTTGGATGAATACTTGGCGGACAAGGAGCGCCCCACGCTTGAGCGCGTCGGTGCTCACCGAGCTGCGCTCGGTGAGATCAATCACGCGCTCGCTGAATTGGAGCGCCAAGCGAGCGCAGGCCACCTCAATGAACTCAGGGAGCGCCTCGCGTCCAAGGAGCTCGAACTCGGCGATCACAACGCTAAGATGCCCGTCGAAATCCTGAAACCTGAAGCCAGTACTGATGACGCGTCCCCGGAGGCAGAGCGACTGAAGGTGATAGCCGAGGAACTTGCCGCCGGAGAGTCGATCCGCCAGAGTTCCGAGTCCACCCGACGTAAGCTGGCTTTACGCCGCACCAAGGTGGTTAGCGTCGCACAGCGCTTGGACGACTACGCCGTACAGGCCAGGCAGCTAGGTGCAAGCTTGGAAAAGGAGTTGGAAGAAGTCGCTGTCAATATCCAGCCGCTGGTCACCGTCGACGTCAAGTCGGGACTTCTGCGGGAGGTGGCGGCGGAGGACACGCTTCAGATCGAACAGCTTGTTCAGCAAGAACTGGCGCGCCAGCTGGCGCGAGAGACACTTGAGGCTGAGCAAAAACTGCTTCAGGAAAAGCTGGATGGCCCCTCCAAGGCGTACCAGGAGTACCTTGCTGCTCGCGCGACGTGGGAGCGGGTTCGCGCCCAGATTGTTGGCACGGAAGGCCAGGCAGATACCGTGGCGTTCTACAAGGCGAGAATTCAAGAGTTATCTACGCTGCCCGACCGATGCAGGGAGCTGCAGGCGAAGCAGGATGAGCGTGTTCGTCAGATTCACCAAGAACTCCTTTCAATTGCGGAGTCGCGCCGGCCGCTCTTCGATGGCGTCGAGGAGATTGTCAGGTCAGTGCCTGGCGTCGCTGAAGAGCTCAAGGTGGCGTTCCAAAGCGCCCTGTTCTTTGATCGATCTGCATTCTTTGAAAGCTTCTTTGGGCAGGTGAAGCAGAATACAGGTGGCTTCCGGGGGGAGGAGGAAGGCGCTTCGAAACTCAATGGGCTGATCCGCTCGATAGACTTCAATGACACGGAGAGCGTCGTCACAGGCCTACGAGCCATCCGCAGCGAGATCACGAGGAGTGGCGACAACGACCTGCCCTTGCTGCCGATCCTGAGAGCAAAAGTTGAGGCGGCGCACTTCTATGACTCCCTGTTCGATCTCCGCAACTTGGAGGCCAAGTTCTCTCTAAGCCTAGCAGGCACAAGCATCCAGCAAATGTCGCCAGGACAACGAGGCGCATTGCTACTCATCTTCTATCTGCTGGTCGACACTGACCCCACCCCCCTTATCCTCGATCAGCCAGAGGAGAACCTTGACAACCAGACGGTCTACTCAATGCTGGTTCCGATCATCCAGCGGGCCAAGCAGACCCGTCAGATCGTGATGGTGACTCATAATGCCAACTTGGCCGTGTGCTGTGACGCTGAGCAGATCATCCACGCGGAGTTTGATCGTGCTGGAGGATATGCGTTGCGTTACCAAAGCGGAGCCATTGAGAGCATGGAGCTAAATAAGTCCGTCCTCAACGTGCTTGAGGGCACCACCCCGGCATTTGAGAACCGGCAGGCAAAATACCTGCATTGAACACAGGGTTTCCAAGCGTACAGTCCCTGCGCTAAACAACTGACTAGCTGATCAGCCGTCAGTCCTTGTCGAGCTTGTCCGTAAGGTCTTGGAAGAGCAGGGATTGAAGCCCCTTGAGATCCAGTACCTCAACGGGGCCACTAATGGCCAAGGTATGGCGCCACTCAACTGGTGCCCCTACCTCGCTAGCGAGGATCCGGACATAGAGCTCGTAAGTTCCAGGTAGCGGCGGCAGCAGGACAATGTCCTGCTCGCAGCGCGTCTCTTCCCCAGGTCGTATCGTCCCAAGGAGGACATGGCCAACTGGTTGTCCGCCACGACCATCGATGTGTACGCGCTCCTGAAGCCGCTCCACAACAGAGCGACCGATATAGGACCTGATCCCCGAGATTTCTGGCTCATCTGGAAGATCATCGAACCGCATCATCTCGATTACCGCACCATTGGGGGCTTGAACCCTGACCTCCAACTTCGCATTGCTCAATGAGAAGTCGGATCGATTGGCCAAGATCAAGCTGACACCAACAAACCGTCCCATCGCGGACCTGTATTCCGCTCCATCCCTGTAGAATGTTAGCGCCGATGTAAAAGTGACCCACTGCGCCGACGTAAAAGTGACCCACCTGGGACACGATGGCGGCCTTTTGAAGGCTGCTGATGTTGACTCAGGAGCAGGCAGTGGAGATACGAGTGATGGCCCGCAGGGGCGAGAGTGTCAGAGCGATCGCGAAGCAGTTGGACTGCTCGCGCAATACGGTGCGCAGGTACCTGCGCGATCAAGATGCGCAACGGTATGGCCCGCGCGAGCCGAGGGCCTGCAAGCTCGACGCCTACCAGTCCTATCTGCGCGAACGCCTCGCGCAGGCCCATCCGCGCTGGATCCCGGCGACGGTGCTGCTGCGCGAGATCCAGGTGCGTGGCTAAACGGGCGGCATCAGCCAGCTCAAGGCATTCCTCGCACCGCTCAGGAAGTCCGAGCCCGAGCCGCTGGTGCGCTTCGAGACGCCGCCAGGCCAGCAGATGCAAGCCGACTTCACCTACGTGCGCCGGGGCCGTGATCCGTTGCTGGCAATGGTCGCCACGCTGGGCTACAGCCGTGCGAGCTACGTCAAGTTCGTGGCGTGCGCGGGCGAGGACGTCGCCACCCTGTGCACCGGACTGCGTGAGGCGTTCGACTACTTCGGCGGCGTGCCCGAGCATGTGCTCTTCGACAACACGAAGGCCGTCGTCATAGAACGCGATGCCTACGGCGAAGGCCAGCACCGCTGGAATGCCGAACTGCGTGAACTCGCCGACAGTTGCGGCTTCAAGCCTCGGCTGTGCCGGCCTTACCGTGCCAAGACGAAGGGCAAGGTCGAGCGGTTCAACGCCTACCTCAAGGGCAGCTTCGTGGTCCCGCTGGCGGCGACGCTGGAAGCCAGCGGGCTGCGGCTCGATGCCCATCTGGCCAACATCCACGTCCGGCGATGGCTCGACGAGGTCGCCAATGCCCGCGTGCATGCCACCACCAAGGCGGTGCCGGCAGTGCGCCTGGCCGAAGAGCGTGCGGTCATGCTGGCTGCGCCCGCCTTGCAAGCGCCTATACCCGTTCGCCAGCGCGTCGTCCTGCCGTTGCAGAGCCTGCAGCATCCGCTCTCGGTCTACGACGCCCTGCTGGAGGTGGTGTGATGGGCCTGCAGCACGACCGCATCGCCGAGCTGTGCGACCAGCTCAAGCTCGTCCGGCTCGCCGGCGACTGGCCCGCCCTGGCGCAGGACGCAGCGCGTGATGGCGCCAGCTTCGCGGACTTCCTGGAGCGTGTGCTCGCGAGCGAGCAAGCAGCCCGCGAGGAGCGCAAGCGCACGGTGCTGATGCGCCTAGCGACGATGCCGTCCATCAAGACGCTCGAGCAGTTCGACTGGGCCCAGGCGGGCGGCGCCCCGAAGGCGCAGATCGTCGAGCTCGGCCACCTGGCCTTCGTCGAACGTGCCGAGAACGTGGTGATGCTCGGACCCAGCGGCGTGGGCAAGACCCACATCGCCCTGGCGCTGTGCCAGCGTGCCGTCATGGCGGGGCACAAGGCGCGGTTCATCACCGCAGCGGACCTGATGATGCAGTTGGCTGCGGCCAAGGCCCAGAACCGGCTCAAAGACTACTTCAACCGCGCGGTGCTCGGGCCGAAGCTGCTGGTGGTCGACGAGATCGGCTACCTGCCCTTCGGTCGCGATGAGGCCAACCTGTTCTTCAACGTCGTCGCCAAGCGCTATGAGCGCGGCTCGATGGTGCTCACCAGCAACCTGCCGTTCACGCAGTGGCACAGCGCCTTCGCCGACGACCAGACGCTCACCGCGGCCATGCTCGACCGTCTGCTGCACCATGCCCACATCGTGCAGATCATCGGCGAGAGCTACCGACTGAAGGACAAGCGCAAGGCCGGACAGACGGCCAGGAGGGCAACGGCAGCGGCATGACCGCCAGGAAGCAGACCCCGGGTGGGTCAGATTTACTTCGGCGATCCGGCGGAATGGGGGTCAGGTTTAAATCGGCGTTGACAGTAGAAGTCGTGATTGTCGTATCGGATCTGATAAAGAGGGCCCGGATCTGACTCGTAGTCGGGAATATCGTCAGGGAACTGATAGAAGACACGATCCAGCTGGCTCGCCAGCGGCCGGCCCTCTTGGTCCAGCAGAAGCAACTCCAGCTTAGGGGTAGGCCTCTCGGCATTGGCCGCTCCCATCATGGCCACCTCGCGCAAGCTGGCAATCCCGGTAGCGCTTCCCCTTCGGACATAGACCGTGTCCTTGGCGAGTTTGCCGTAGGGCTTGGCAAGGTAGAACGGCCGCGGCTGCTTGGGAATGCTCAGCACCGCCACGTGCTTGCCATCGAACAATCGCTCCTCGTAGCGGAAGTGAAGCTTTGTTTCCAGCTTCTCATTGACGAATTGTTGGAGCCTGGAGTCGTCAATGGCGCCCTCAGCGGGAAGCCCCACCACCCCTGCTGGGTGCGGCACATTCTCCTTGAAGCCGAAGAGAATGTAAGCCGTGCCATCTCGAGGGGCATTGGCCAAGGCAAGGATGTCCTACAGCAACTCAGACTTGTCATCATCACTTGCCTTGATGAAGGTCGGCCGCTCAGACTTGTAATCGAGGTCAGATCCTTCGCCCTTGTAGCGCAGCTGTTTGAGAAGTTCGTCCGTCAGCACCAACCTATCCCCTCTTCCGCCGCCGAGCTGCGGATGGCCGATCGCAACCAAGAAGCCGATCTATCCAGGACGCCTGCGCCCCACCCAAGTCCTCCAACTCGATGGATTGATCTATCCACGTTATCGTCAACTGCTCGGTTTCCTCGTCTGATAACGGGAAGAAAGCCTCACCTGGCTTGCTGATGAACCATGCTCCGATGAGCGTGTCGCAGTGCTCGCAGTGATTAGCCAGATAGGAAGCGTCAGCCGTGTGGGAATGTCCCAAGCGCAGCCAAGGCGCATGGACCACCACCGCCCCAGCGGCCCCCTTGTTCAGAGCCGTAACTTGGGTCAGCAATATACCGCCGTCGGAGGGCCTCGACAGATCGTCTTCATCGTCCCACTCATCGTACCCAGCAAGTCCGATGGCGCTGACCCTCGTTGTTTGACCGCACTTGTAGCAAGTGTGCCGACCCGTCAGGATCGCGAAGCGCTTCGCTAGGTAGTTCGGCCCATGCTGCCGCTCGGGCAGCCCACCTAAGAGGTCAGACGCGGACATAGGTCCAAGACTTCAGTCCTAGGCGCTTAGCCCAGGTCTTGGCCGTCATCTTGTCACCGGCGCCGAGTAGACGCGTACGATCCAAATGATCGATGAGCTCCCACTTGCCTTCGCCGCCCTGTTCTGCTGGCTCATCGAAGCAATAGAACTGCATCACGTCCTGAGTCGTGGCCAGGTAGTAATTGGCAGTGATTGCCTTCGGTTTCCCATCAGCCCCGAGGCCAGTGTTGTACGAAATGGTTGGCTGACGCGGCATAACCCGTTCCTTGCGGATGTGACGTTGCTAACAACGATACCGAGAGGAGACTCCCGCCACCAGATGTCGGCCCTAGGCGTGGCATTGCCCTGCCTGCTACCTGCGTCCCATTGGAAATTTCCAGCCAGGGGGCCTCGGCGGTTCTGGCGTTTGAACGTACCACAGCATTGATCCCTAACCCGGTATTGGCACCACTGCGCGTGTGGCGACGCCTAGCCTGCCCGTTGTGCCCACTCCCGGGCCGCCCTACCCCCGATAAATCTTCCTAATCCCCTGCGCCGTCTATGTCCGCGTCCGGCCATGAACGGTCGGTCGCCAACGGCTGCTTCTGAGCCGCTCACTCTAGTTTGAAGACGCGGGCCTCGCATCGGTTGGCTTGGAACAGGCTCTGAGAACGGTAAGGGCGACAAGCACCGCAAGAGTACGTTTCATGAATCAGCTCCCTTGAGCAGGTAGCTGTGATGACTAGCCTAGCGTTTAGTGCTCCGCGCACCGCGCCTGTGAGAGCGTCACATACGCAGCGTTGACTTGTTTGGCGTCGGCAAGCGCCTGTGCCAGTCGTTCCGGGCTCATCGACTTCAACCGCGCCGGATGCGACTGCTGCACCATCTGGCGGCGGGTCTGCTCAATCGACTCCCACGTAGAACCGGCCGTCGCCTTCAGCAGCTTGTACGCATCCTCGACAGTCATCGCGGGCTCCGGTGTCTTGGGTACAGCCGGAGGCGTAGGCGCCTTGATTGGCTCTGCCGGGCGGGGTGCGGCAATCGGTGACGCGGCGAGGCCGGTCGCCGGAGCGGTTGGTCGCTCCCACAGCCCAGTCTGCTGGGGCGCTGGTGCCGGAACTGGCATAGCCGGGGCGGGCGCCGGCGCCACAGGTGCCGCGCCATACATCGCTGCCTGCACTTCTGCAAGGAGCGCTACGGCCCGTGGCACCTGCCGGTACTGGAGCTCATGCTCAAGCTGCTTGAGCACTTTGACGTCGGTCTTGGACTTGGTGAACAACGCTTCCAGGTCGCCGACCCCGAGCTGCATGAGTGGGCGGGGCATGGTCAGGCAACCTCCTGCTCTTCTTCGACGCCGTACGGGTCGACTTCCTTGTAGTGGACCCACGCCGTGTTGTCGACGGACTCCGCGCCGAGCGGCTCAATGCCGAGTCGCGCCAGTGTCCGCATGAGGTCGTCCAGCACTTCGTCGCGCCGTCGCACAAAGCTCGACGCGAAGCATCGCCAGAACGTCCAGCCCGCGCGCTCGAGGACTCGCTGGCGCGCCATGTCGTCCTGCCACTGTCCCGGCCCGTGGAAGCGGTCGCCATCGCACTCAACTGCCAGGCGCCGCCCCTCGTTGCCCTCCACGACGAAGTCGATGCGGTATCCGCCACACGGGACCTGCGGCTCCACACGGAAGCCACGCTTGACCAGCTCATCGAACATCTCGAGCTCGAAGCCCGACTCGCAGCGCTCCCTCAGAGCCTGGACCTTCTTCGCGTCTTGGCGGAAGGGCTGCTTGAAGTGACTGACGACCTTGCCGTTGAGCGAATCCTCCTTGAACTCGGTCTCAGCGACGGAACGGAACAGGTACATGCGGTCCCGAGCACGCGACAACGCCACGTTGAAGCGCTGATGCATATCGGCCCGATTGGCGGCCGAGCGGTCGCCGGGCCCGAGCACCATGGACACCATCATGATGTCGCGCTCGCGCCCCTGGAACACCGGCGGCGGCCCAATGGCAATCCTGCGCTCCACGACATCGACGGGCGAGATGCGCTCGCTGACCAGTTCGTGGATGCGCGCCGCCTGCGACGTGCCGAGTAGAGTGACAACGCCGATGCTGCGTCCGTCGAACTGCGGGTCGGCAAGGATGGCCTCGATTTCGTCGACGATGGCCTTGGCCTCGGGGTCGTTGATGTCACCCTTGCGGTATCCGCCTTTGACGAACACGTCGAGCAGCGGCGGGTCGAGCCTCTCATTGGCCTTGGGCACGCGCAGCGGCCGGATGTCGCCTTGGTAGAACTCTCGGTTCGAGAATTCGATGATAGCCGGGACACACCGGAAGTGCTCCTTGAGCATCACCGAGTTGCCGGCGAACACGACTCGGGCCAGGTCGTAAATGGACTTGTCCGGCGTCATCTCCGAGCCGTGAGGCTGGTTGGTCAGGAAGCGGTTCGTCAGCTCCTTGATTTTTTCTTCCGCCGTACCGACAGCGGACGGCGACACCTGCTTGTGGTCGCCGACGACCAGCACCTTCTGACCTCGCAGGAGCGCCGGAAGCGCCCAGATGTCCGATTGAGAGGCCTCGTCGATGATGACCAGGTCGAACAGGCCCACCTCGGGCGGAATGGTTTCGGACACGCGCCACTGTGGCAGTACCCAGCACGGCACGGCTTGATAGGCCCGTAGCATGGCCTCGCGCGCAGTCTTACGGTGACGCACGGCCCGCACGCCAGTGCCGGAGCCCATCGCCTGAACGGCATTGAGATACGCCTGCAGGGCCTGCCGCACCGAGTCCGGCGAGTTCTGGAACACGCCAAGCCACGTCTTCTCTGCAACGAGGTCTTGATAGGTCCGGGCCAGCGCGGTCGTCAGCGTGCGGCGCTCGTCGAACAGCTCGCGCATCTTGTGGTGACCGTCGATGCGGTCGAGGAACATTACCGCCTGCCGCCAATTCCATGCGTCGAGCCATGTCGCGGGATTTGCAGTGTCGAGGTCAGCCGTCGCCGGCTCGGTACGAAGGCGACGTGCCCACTTGGTCGCCCCCGCCGATTCGATTGCGGCCGTCACGCGTTCAATCTCATCCAGCGATGGATTCAGCGCAGTCAGGCGCGACAGTTCGGCCTGGAGCGCCAGCCAGGTGGTCTGCAACACGGACTCGTCGGCGCTGGTTCGGCCGACCGACTCGGTGAGGAAGGAGCGCAGCTCTTCGACGATGCCGCCGGTGTGGCCCTCGAGCTTGCGGACCAGCTCCTGCACGCGCTTCATGGCGTAGGCGAGTCGCCCCTTGTCGACATGCGCCTGCAAGCTGGAGTAGGCGGTTGCGACGAACGGCTCCCCACCGTCCCACATCCGGTCGGCGGTCTGCTTGCCAAACACCTCCGCCAGCCGGGAGTGCAGCTTCGCGTCGAACTCGAAGGTCAGCTGCCGAACCTCTTCGATGCCGGCTTGCCACGTCGCCACCCTCTTCAGCGCCGGCTCAACGCCAGGCCCGGGCGCTTCCAGCCCGAACTCTCCCGAGAGCGATGACCAGCGAGCGAGCAACTTGCGCGCCTCAACACGCCAGGCGAGCAGCTCCTGGACAAGCTCCCACTCCGGCTTGCCCGCGGGAGCCACGCCGCTCACCGTCACCGCGGCCACCAGCTTTCGAGCGTCGCCCTTGCCGAAAGGCAGCGCGAAAGCACTCTTACCGGCGACCAGTCGGCCGACAGCGTCTCCCACGTCCTCGTTCAGTTCGGCGTCGGCCGGGACTTCGACCGCCTTGGCCAGCAGCTCGCGACGCTTGCGCTCGAGCGTGCGCACATCGGAGCAGAGGCTGACGAGCGCCATCAGCACCGGGTCGGTCGGCTGCATGTCCGCGAAGCGCTTGCCAAGTGCCTCGAGCCACAGTCGGCGCGCGCCAGCCAGCTTCGCCTTGAGCGTCATGCGGTCCTCGAGAAACTTGCCCAGCGCCTGGGCCTTCTCGAAGGTCTCCAGGCGCGAGTCCACCAGAGCAAGGATGGCACCCTGGTTCACGCTGGCGTCAATCGACTTGGCTTTGACCAAGTCGCGGTGCAGCCCGAGCATGTCAGCCCAGACGGGGACCGCGTCAGGCGACGGCAATGTGCAGCCGAGGTACAGAAGGTCCTCGCGGACGGTCATCCGGGCACGACGCAGCGCATTGACGGCTGCGTCGTCGAAGGGCAGCGTCCCGTCCTTGGTCGGAGGCGGCTCGTCGTCGAACCACTGGTGCGCTTCGGCTTGCTCCAGCACCACCTTCGCCAACTCCTCGGGCGTAACGTCGCGGCCCTTAAAGGGATAACTCTGCATGTGCTTCGACGCATACGCCGACGCCGTGCGGTCGACGTGCGCAATCTTAGCGTGCAGCTGGTTCAGCTTCTCCTCGGCCGCGTTGATGTTCTGCGCGGCGCGCGTCGGGTTCAGACCCGCGACACTGGACGCAATAGTCTGGATAGAGTGCTCGAACTGCTTCATCCCGTCGCGCTCGTCTGAAAGCAGTGCGACGCTGAGCGGCCGAATGCGCTCGGGAAGCTTCTCCTGCAGCACCGCCAGCGCTGACTCGCCCTTGGCGGTCACAAGGACGCGCTTGCCCTGTGCGAGGTAGTGGCAGATGACGTTCGCGATGGTGTGCGTCTTGCCCGTGCCCGGCGGGCCCTGGACGACGACACCGTCATTGGCATGCAGCTTCTGAACGATGGAGACCTGCTCATCGTTGTAGGCCATTGGGAAGTAGAGCTCCATGGCCTGAGAGCCGGCATCGCTGGTCGACAGGCCTCGGAACGGTTGCTCGGGCCGCACCTTCAACGTGGAGTCGCCGCGCTCGACGAAGCTGCGGATGACGCTCGGCAGCTGCTTGACTTCCTCGACCTTCTTCTTCAGGCGCCGGATGTCCTCCAGGAAGATGTCTCCAGACCGCTTGCGGCCGAAGAGCACCCAAGTGTTCGCAATAGTAAGCTTGTCGCTCGGGGCGGGCGGCGTGACGTCATCGGTGCGGACTTCGTAGGTGCCCGTTGGGTCCAAGTGGCCAACAGCTGCCTTCAGGATGCCGTCGAACGTCGAAGCTTCGAACGGATTGACCCGGTTGGCACCGGTGGCCAGCGCGCTGCGCCAGTAGGCTTCCAGCTGCTTGATGCCGGGCAGCTCCATCTCGGCGTAGCAGTCGGCCTCCAGGCGAGGCTCGACGTCGCGCGGCCGAACCTCGAGGTCGAAGGTCTTCTCGTTGAGCGAGATTTCGCAGGCCTGTACCAGCAGGGGGTGCTTCAGTGCCGTGGCGAACCCTTCTTTCTTCCAGGCCGCGTAGCCGATGCCCCAGACCAGCTCGAGTGGCGTCTCGGTGCCCTCGGAGGAGATAGCCTGCTGCAGCGAGAACAGCTGGTTGTAGCGGGCGATGGTCTTGCGCCGCGGGCGCTCGGCCACGGCCCAGGGCTCCCACTGGTACCTCACGTACCAGTCGAAGGCCTCCTGCACCTCGGGATGGTCCTTGAGCTGCGCGCGAGCGACCTCGCGCTTGCCCTCGAAAGTGACGGTCTCGCTCTTGAGCTCAGGGGACTTCTCGGGGCTCTTGGGCAGCGTCACCCAGGGCTTCAGCTGCTCCTCGAGCTCGGGCGGCGCGATTTCCTGCAAGCGAGGCACGCGGAGCCAGACGTCGTCGCCTTCGACCTGCAGGTTGAACTGCAGCTCCGGCAGGCCCTTGAGCTCATGCTGATGCGCGACGAAGAACTCGGTCGGCACCGTAAAGGCCGGCTTGGTCTTCAGCTTCTCGACCTGCTCGATGTAG
>NZ_NSET01000064.1 GCF_009192945.1 Xanthomonas maliensis
AATGCGCGCGCCGCGCAGGCCTTGGGCTACACCGGCGCCGGCTACCGCATCGGCGTGGTCGACACCGGCATCAACACCAATCATCCCGCCCTGCAAGGGCGGGTGAGCGACAGCTTCATCTATGTCGATCCACGCCAGAACAACGTGGCGGTCGGCGACGTGGTCGGACACGGCACCACGGTCGCGGAGTTGGCGGCGGGGCGTGCGGTGGGCAGTTGGCCGGGCGGAATCGCGCCCGGCGCTGGTCTGGTATCGGCGCGCATCATCAACGACAAGGCGCCTAGCGACGATGGCAGCGGTCAGGGCAATGTCGTCGATGGGCCGCTGGGATTGTCCGATGTGCACGCGGACCTGATCAGCGCCGGCGTGCGGGTCATGAATAATTCCTGGGGCGGCCTGTATTGGACCAACCCCACCGTCACCGACCAGATCGCGCAGGAATATCGTCCGTTCGTGCTGTCCAACAATGGCTTGGTGGTGTTTGCATCGGGCAATGAATCGCGCGCCGATCCCTCCGATACCGCGGCACTGCCCAGTCAACCGGGTCCCAATGGCAGCTTCCCCGCGAGGGATCTGGAGCGTGGTTGGTTGGTGGTCGCTGCGCTGGATACCGCCAATCCCACCCAACTGGCGTCGTATTCCAATGCCTGCGGCGTTGCGATGCGCTACTGCCTGGTGGCACCGGGAACCGCGGTCTTCGTCGGCCCTGACAGCACCGCTGGCAACATCAGCTACTACTACGGCAGCGGTACGTCGTATGCCGCGCCGCTGGTGTCCGGTGCGGCCACGTTGGTATGGCAGGCGTTCCCGTATTTCAGCAACGATCTGGTGCGGCAGACACTGTTGGGCACCGCCACCGATCTTGGTGCGCCCGGCGTGGACCCGGTGTTCGGCTATGGCCTGCTGAACGTCGGCAAGGCGGTGCTGGGACCAGCACGACTGGACTGGGGCACGGTGGATGTCACCGTCGATACGCTGCGCTCGACGTGGGCCAACGACATCAGCGGCAGCGGCGGCCTGATCAAGCGCGGCACCGGCACCCTGGTGCTGAGCAGTGCGGCCAATACCTTCACCGGCGATACCCAGGTACTCGGTGGCACCCTGCAGGTCGCCAGCTTGCAAAGTGCGCGTGCTGGCGTGGCGAACGGCGCCACCCTGATCGGTAGCGGCCGGATCGGTGGCAATGTCGACAATGCCGGTACGCTGCAAGTCGGTGCCGGGACACTGACGGTGGCGGGCAATTACACCCAGGCCAGCAATGGGCGTCTGGCGCTCATCGTCGGCGACCGTCTGAGCGTGGGCGGTGCGGCAAGCATCGCCGGCGATCTACAACTGTTGGGGCGACGCGATTACGTCGTCAACAACACAACCTATCCGGTGTTGCAGGCCGGCGGCGGACTACAAGGCACCTTTGCCTCGCTCAGCAGCGGGCCGGCGGTGACCTTTCTCGACGCCAGCCTGAGCTACGACGCCACCACCGCGTACCTGTCGTTGCGGCGGCTGGATGCGACCGCGGTCGCCAGTGCCTTGGGCGTGACCGAACCAGCAGCGTTCGCGTCGGCTGTCCGCGTTGAGCAGGCATTCCAGCAGCTGGATGCGCAGCAACTGCGCGGCAGCGGCGCCATCAGCGGCGACTTCATTCGGGCCGCGGCGGCATTGCAGCAGGCGCCCGACGGCAAGGCCGCTTCCGAGTCGCTGCGCAGCCTGTCCGGGCGTGCGTATGCCGCATCGGCCGCGATGACCTTCGATGCAATCGACTTGGGCCGGCGCGCGCTGGCGAGCCATTTCGATGCGCTGTCGCAGCAACCTCGTCTGACCGGCGTCTGGCAACGCGCGTTGGGTGGTCCTGGCGAAGGCGGGGTGACCACGACGGGCTTTGCCAGTTCGGGCTGGTTGATGGGGCAGGATCTGGCGCTGGCCTCCGGTGCGGTGGCCGGCTTCGCCTTCGGCGAGACGCGCGCCAGCAGTCTGGGCGATCTCGATGGCGGTCGCGGTCGCGATCGCCAGGTGCAGGCGCAGCTCTACTGGGGAGTCCATCGTGGCGCTGCCTACACGCTCGCGCAGGTGGGCATGGGCTCGGTCCAGCGGCAGATCGAACGCAATCTGCGCCTGGGCGAGGTCTCCAGCGCGGCGTCTGGCGATTACGACGCCAGCTATCTCAGCGGCACCCTCGAAGCAGGCTATCGCTGGGGCATGGCCGCTGCCACGCTGACGCCGTATGTGGGCGTGGACTACGTCAGCCTGCGCAGCGATGGTTTCCACGAAACGGGCGGCGACGGGTTCGGCCTGCGCGCCGATGCCAGTACGTCGACTCGCACTCAGCTGCTCGCCGGCGCGCGCGCTGGCTACCGTTGGCGCAGCCTGCGCCTGGATGGTTATGCCGAATGGCAGCAGGCCTTGAGCAATCAGGGGCTGGCGCTGGAGACCAGCTTCACGGGGGTCGATGCCTGGGCACCGTTGCAGGGCATGCAACCGGCGCGCTCGGGCGGCTTGCTGGGACTGGCCGCCTGGACGCCCATCGGCGACCTGGGCCGGCTGCGCCTGGGCTATGACCAGCGCGTCGGCGACCGCGGCGACGAGCGCGCAGTGAGCCTGCGCTACAGCGCCGGGTTCTGAGCCAACGGCCCGTCCCAGGGCAACCTGGGACGGCGGTCTTTCATTCGCCGCGCAACTTGTGCAAGAAGCGCGGTGCCGTGCGACCCAGCGGCAGCTTGAGCTGGCTGATCGCGGCGATGCGGGTCTCGGCGATCTGATCGGCGGCCTGCTGCGGCGGCACCCCCAACTGGACGGAGCGGTCGAAGACCTTGTCCAGATTGTGGTAAATGCTGCGGATCAGGCGCATGGCGCGTTCGCGGTTATAGCCGTCGATCTCCAGCGACACGTTCATCACGCCGCCGGCGTTGACCACGTAATCGGGCGCATAGAGGATGCCGCGACGATGCAGCTCTTCACCGATGGCGGCGCTGGAGAGCTGATTGTTGGCCGTGCCGCAGACGATCTTGGCCTTCAGGCGCGGCAAGGTGTCTTCGTTGATCGCCCCTTCCAGCGCGCACGGCGCGAAGACGTCGGCGGGCACGTCGTAGATATCGTCGGGACGGACTGCTTCGGCGCCATATTCGGACACTGCGCGGTCGACCAAGGCTGCGTCCAGGTCGGCGACGTAGAGCTTGGCGCCGCGCTCCTTCAGCAGCTTCACCAGTTCCATACCGATATGGCCCAGGCCCTGGATGGCGATGCTCGCCTTGCCGACTTCCTCGTGGCCGAGCTTGCGGTTGAGCGACGCCATCAACGCCTGTAGTGCACCGTAGGCAGTGAACGGTGCCGGATCGCCAGAGCCGCGGTGGACCTGGTGCACGCCGGTCACGTACTCGCTTTCCAGGTAAATCTGCTCCATGTCGTTGACGTCGGTGCCGACGTCCTCGGAGGTGATGTAACGCCCGCCCAGGGTATCGACGAACCGGCCAAAGGCACGAAACAGCGCCTCGTTCTTGTCGGTCTTGGGGTCGCCAATGATCACCGCCTTGCCGCCACCGACATTGAGACCGGCCAAGGCATTCTTGTAGGTCATCGTGCGGCTCAGCCGCAGCGCATCGTTGAGCGCGGCCTCGCTGTTGGCATAGGGGCGCATCCGCACGCCGCCCAGGGCCGGCCCCAGCCGGGTGCTGTGCAGCGCGATGATGGCCTTCAGGCCGGCGTCGCGGTTATGGCAGAAGATCACCTGCTCATGGCCGGTGGTATCGAGGGTTTCGAACAGCATCGAAGGCTCCGCGGACTGCGTGATATGCCTTCCCGGACGACGGACCTGTGCCCGCGCGCCGGGAAACAAAAAACGCGACGTCTCAGACCCTGTCCGTTCGCGTCGCGCCGCACCATTTTAAACCACGGGGGTGGGGGCAGGTGCATGAATCTGTTCACCAAGGGCGATTGTGGCGCTCATTGCGTCTCCCGCCGGCGGGCGCGGGCGCAGTGCCGATGCCGGAGCTGGCGCTGCTGCCTACCGGCAGGCATTGGGACGAGCGTCGATGAGTCCCCCAGGCGGCGCGCGCCGCGTTCTGCGATCGGACGGACTCCACTGCCGAGCTGGCATCGATGAGCGCGCTGCGCGATCGGGTACCGATTGCCTGCGCGGGTACCGGGCAGGCGATTCTGCGCGCGGGGCGTACGCTGCGGTGTGTGCGGACGGATTCGATTGTCGCCCGCTAACCGCGATCTGCCTCTGCCGACAGCGCCTGCCACGTCAAGTACAGCCGCAAGTCGAATTCGCGTTGGTGGTAGTCCGGCACGATGTGCTGGCACAGCTGGTAGAAGGCCTTGTTGTGCTCTGCCTCCTTCAGGTGAGCCAGCTCGTGGGCGACGATCATCTCCAGGAACGGCGCTGGCGCGTCGCGGAACACCGTGGCGATGCGGATCTCGCGGCTGGCCTTGAGGCGGCCGCCGTGCACGCGTGAGATCGCTGTGTGAGTACCCAGGGCATGCTTCACTACCTGTAGGTGGTTGTCGTAGATCGCCTTGTGCAGCGTGGGCGAGGACCGTAGGTAACGCTGCTGCAAGGCCTTGACGTAGTCATAGAGCTGGCGGTCGCTGCGGACCGCGTGGCCGTCGGGATAGCGGTGTGTCAGCAGTGCGCCGAGCTGCCCCTGCGCGATCAGTGCGCGGACCTTGTCGAGCACCGCCGGCGGATAACTCTGGAGATAACGAAGCGTGTCCATGGGAGCGTCTGTTGTGTGCCGCCATGATGGCCGAACAGCGGCGTGTCGGCGAGTGCACGCTCAATAACGGCATGCCGTGCACGCGCATGGAAGCGTTGCCGACTGTGTCATCCGTATTCACGGATGCGGCACACGCCGATGGGTAGTTTGCATCGCATGCCTCGGTGGACGCGTGCCATCGGCATGCTTTGACGACATAGACCGGCGCCGCCGGAGAGGAGACGACATGATCAAGTGGGCCATCATCTTTGCCATCATCGGACTGATCGCTGGTGCGCTGGGATTCGGCGGCATGGCAGGCGCGGCGATGGGCATCGCCAAGTTCCTGTTCTGGGCAGGCATCATCATTGCCGTGGTGCTGTTCGTGCTGGGTATGACGATCGCCAAGAAAGTGACCTGATTGGCCACTGCCAGGCGCTGGCGATTTTCGCTCAGCGAAGACGAAGGGGCTGCCACCGGCAGCCCCTTCGTCGTCTTGGTGCCGCGCCGCTGGCAGCCATCGAGCACTTACGCGTGATGGGGGAAGCGTCGTTGCCCGGCAGTCGGAGGCGTGCGGCGCCGATTCCAGCGGTTGCCGGCGCGCGGCCACTCGGGCGTTCGTCGGACTGGCGCATGGGTTTGCAGCGCGTTGTCAGGGGTGAATACGCGCTCAGACGCCAGTGTCGTCGGCAGTCGTATGCAAGGCGACGTTGAGTTGGTCGATGGTCACGATCCAGTCCGCATCGTCAAGACGCTCCTCGCGCAGCAGCTGCGCCTGCGCCGGCGTCCAGAACGGTGCCTCTTCCAGTCGCATGTCCGCAGGTAGCGGCGCGTGCTCGGTGATGAAGCGGCGGATGCTGGCTTCGTCGGCTGGCAGGCCCAACTGGGCGAACAGTTCTGAAAAGGGGTGTACGGGCTGTTCCATGGAGACTCCGGTGGTGATGAATGGGCCATGCTAGGTCAGACCGGTGTTGCAGCGTGTGCAGGCAACTTGCAATCGTGCGCAGATGTGCCCATATCCACCTTGGGTCTGAACGGTGAGGCGATCATGGCGACCGGATGGGCGGGTGATGGAGCGGTACAGGATCAGATCGATGCAACGGTCGAGGACGCTGTCCAGCGTGCCCGCAGCCAGCTGCAGCGTGGCCCCAGCCTGACGCACTGCGAAGACTGCGATGCACCGATTCCCGACGCGCGGCGCAAGGCGGTGCCGGGCGTGCGCTTGTGCGTGCAGTGTCAGCAAGCCCACGACGATGATCTGGCGGCGCACAGCGGCTACAACCGTCGCGGCAGCAAGGATAGCCAGTTGCGCTGAGCGCAGCGCTCAAGAAAGACCCAATCCACTGCCATCGCGCCAACGACGCGTGGTGCGCTGGAAGAACAGGCTATTGGGCACCTGCAACACGCTGCCCGCACGCTCGCCGGTTTCTTCCAGCGTCGTATAGATCACGTTGATGTCGACGACGCGGCCTTTCAGGCCCGGTTTGTCGCCGCCTTCGAGCAGCTCGATATGGTCGTGCAGGCGGAACGGGCGCGTGGTGATGATCAGGAAGGTGCAGAAGATATTGGACAGCACGCTCCAGGCGGCGAAGAACGCCACTGCACCGACCGCGGCAAAGCCGGTGAACGCCGTCCACAGCGTGACCCCCGACACGCCGAACACCCGCAGGATCAGCAGCAGCGCGCTGACCGAGATGATGAAGCTGCCGACCCGGCGGATGCCGATCGTCATTTCCGCCGGTACGCTGTAGCGCGCACATAGCCGACGCAACAGCTGCCGCAGCAATGCCCGTACCAGCACGGCGGCAAGCAGGATCACCAGAACTTGCACCGCTGGGACGGCCACGTCCAGCCATGCCGGGTTCCAGTGCGGCAACAGGCTGCGGATCATCGCAGAAGGTGCTTCGGCTGCAGACATCAGATCGATGGAGGCTGGGAAAGATCCCTATTGTACCGGGCGGTCAGTGGGCTGCATCCGCTTGCGCGAGCTGCGCACTCATCTGCTCGCGCATCAGGTACTTCTGTACCTTGCCGCTGACGGTCATCGGAAACTCCTGCACAAAGCGCACGTGGCGCGGCACCTTGTAGTGGGCCAGGTGTGCGCTGCAATACGTGCGGATGTCTTCGGTCGAGCAGTCGGTGCCCTCGCGTAGACGAATCCAGGCGCAGACCTCTTCACCCAGGCGTGGATGCGGTACGCCGAAGACCTGCACGTCGGCAATGGCCGGGTGCGTGTAAAGGAACTCCTCGATCTCGCGCGGATAGATGTTCTCGCCCCCGCGGATCAGCATGTCCTTGAGCCGGCCGACGATCCGGCAATAGCCATCGGCGTCCAGGGTGCCAAGATCGCCGGTATGCATCCAGCCGTCGGCATCCAGTGCCTGGCGGGTGTTGTCGGCATCGTTCCAGTAGCCGCGCATGACCGAGTAGCCACGGGTCTGCAGTTCGCCTGGCTCGCCGCAAGGCACGCAGCGTCCTTCGCGATCGACAATGCGCACTTCCACATGCGGGTGGACCCGGCCGACCGAATCCACCCGACGCTCGATCGGATCGTCCGGCGAGGTCTGGAAGCTCACTGGACTGGTTTCGGTCATGCCGTAGGCAATGGTGATCTCGCGCAGATGCATGCGTTCGACGACCTGCCGCATCACATCGACCGGGCAGGGCGAGCCGGCCATGATGCCGGTGCGCAGCGTCGACAGGTCGACGCTGGCGAAGTCGCCATGTTCGAGCATGGCGATGAACATCGTCGGGACGCCGTGCAATGCGGTACAGCGTTCGCGCTGCACCAGTTGCAGGGTCTTGCCTGGGTCGAAGCCTTCGCCGGGAACGACCATGCAACTGGCATGACTGACGCAGGCCAGATTGCCAAGCACCATGCCGAAGCAATGGTAGAACGGCACCGGAATGCACAGTCGGTCCTGTGCGCCCAGGCGCATGCGCTCACCGACGAAGAAGCCGTTGTTGACGATGTTGCGATGGCTCAGCGTCGCTCCCTTCGGCGCGCCGGTGGTGCCGGAGGTGAACTGGATATTGATGGGGTCGTCCGGATGCAGCAGCGCCTGTAACTGCGTCACCTGGGCATGCGCGGCGCGGTCGCGGCAGTTGGCGATGTCGTTGAAGCGCCAGGTGCCGGGCAATGCGGGCGCATCGCCCAGCACGATCACGTGGTGCAAGGCCGGAAGCCGGGCACAGCGCAGCTGGCCGGGTGTGGCGCTGGCCAGTTCCGGCGCCAGTTCGGCCAGCAGCGCCGGATAGTCGGAGTGTTTGAAGCGACGCGCCAGCACCAGCGCGCGGCACTCCACTTGGGTCAGCGCGTATTCCAGCTCATGGCTGCGGTAGGCCGGGTTGATATTGACCAGGATCAGGCCGGCACGTGCGCTGGCGAACTGCAGCAACACCCATTCGGCGCGGTTGAGCGACCAGATGCCGATACGATCGCCGCGCTGCAGTCCCAGCGACAGCAGGCCGGCGGCCAGGCGGTCGACCGCCGCATCGAGGGCGGCATAGCTCAGGCGGACCTGCTGGTCCGGGACGACCAATGCATCGTGCTGTGGATGCGCGGCCGCGATGCGGGCCAGCAAACTGCCGACGGTGTCGGACAGCAGCGGCGGATGGCGTGGACCGACGACATGACTGAGGAAATTGGAAGAAGGTTCGGACATCGCGCTGCGGGAGACGGGGATGCAGGGATTGGACCACAGCCATCGGCCTCTGCGGCGCTAGCGCGCGTGACGTGGGTCGCGTCTGGCAGGTTCGAACACCTGTCGCCATGCCTCGCGCGCGCTGCGCAGCCAATGCCAGGAATCGGGCGGGGCGATCTGCATGCACATCGGTTGCGCGGACGGCTGCAGGAGGCAGACGCGCAATTGCGTGGGCGCGACCGAGAGTTGCACCTGCTCGAAGGGCAGGGCTGCCACATAGTGCAGGGGGCACAAGCTCAGGAGCAGGCCGAGGATAGAGGGCATCGCGTTTCTCCAGGCGGCAGGCGAACGCGGGAGGCGTCCGTGTCGAGCGGTCGATCGCTAACGACGCTGACTTGGATGCTGGGGTGTGTGAAAAGGTTTAGACGCGCTCGCAACCCCATCGTTCCGGCCGCTTTAAACCTTTCCGGTGTCGTCCGCATCCAAGTCGCTATGCTCGATGCCTCCATGCCCATGCCCACCGCAGCCGACGCCGCATCCGCCGACCACGACGACGTGACGTTGGCGCGTGCCGCCGCGGGCGGGGATCGGCGGGCCTATGAGGCGATCTATCGACGGCATGCCCCGCGCTTGTATGCCGCGGTGTGGCGGCTGTGCGGCGGCAACCCTGCACGTGCCGACGACGTGCTGCAGGAAACGTTTCTGGCCGCATGGAGGGCGCTGCCGCAGTTCCGCTTCGAGAGCGCGCTGGCAACCTGGCTGCATCGGCTGGCAGTCAATACCGCGCTGATGGAACTGCGCGCACGCTCGTCCAGTCACGACCTGGAACAGGACGCGGACGGCGAGCTGCTGACGCGGATGGCGGCTCCGGCGGCATGCCAGGCAACCCAGATGGATCTGGAGCGCGCCCTGCAGACGCTGCCGCCGCGCGCGCGCGCGGTCCTGGTCCTGCACGATATCGAGGGCTGGAAGCATCATGAGATCGCTGCCGAATTACAGATGGCAGTCGGAAGTTCGAAAGCACAATTGCACCGCGCGCGCGGTTTGCTGCGTAACCGCCTGGGAGATGCCGCATGAGCGAGGAATCACCGTTGATCGACCCCTTCACCTTGCAGGCGCAGCTGCGGGCGTTGCCGCGTGAGCGGCAACCGCCGGCTGAGCTGTGGGAGCGAATCGCTGCCGGGCTGGAGGCGAACGACACGCCGATTGCCGTGCGGCCGCAGCGGCGCAGGCGCTGGACAGGGCCGGCGATCGGCCTTGCGCTGGCGGCGGCATTGGCACTGGTGGCGGTGCTGCCATCACCGCACTTGCCATGGGCGTCGCCGCACACGCCGCCGGCGCCGCTACTGACGCAAGCGCAAGCGATGGGGCAGCAATACCAGCAGGCGATTGCGGCAGTCCCGCTGCAACAGGCGCCGGCAGATCTACGGCCGGCGCTGGACGAACTGGATCAGAGTGCGCAGGCCATCCAGCAGGCGCTGGCGCAGAGTCCCGGTTCGGCTTTCCTGCTCTCGCAGTTGCAGCGCACCTATGCCAAGCGCCTGCAACTGACCCGTCTGGCGTCGCAGGACGCCGCCACCTTTTCCAGCTGAGGATCACGCCATGCGCCAACTCGTCATTTGCTTCAGTCTGCTGGCAGTGGCCTGGGCCTCGCCGGCAGGCGCACAGACTGCCATCAATCAGACCCACCCGCTGGCACGCGGCGGGCGCATCGATGTGGACAATCTCGCCGGCCAGGTGCGTGTACGTGGGTGGGATCGCGATGAGGTCGCAGTGACCGGGACGCTCGGCGCCAATCAGCGCCTGGAGGTCAACGACAGCCCGGACCGTCTGCAGCTGGAGGTGATCTACCCGCGCAACAGCCGCAATAGCGAGGGCACGCGGCTGGAGCTGCGCATTCCGCGCGGCGCCTCCTTGCAGGTCGAGGCGGTCAGCGGCGATGTGGATGTCGATCAGGTGGAGTTGGCGCGCGTGCAGCTCAAGTCGGTAAGTGGCGCAGTGACTGCTGCCGGGCGCGCCAAGGAGGCGCAGCTGGAAACGGTTAGCGGCGCCTTGCGCAGCACCCTGGCCAGTTCGCGATTGACGCTGGATACGGTGAGCGGTGCAATCGAGGCGCCTGCCGGTGCCAGCGGGCAGATTTCAGTGGAGTCGGTGTCTGGTCAGATCCGCCTGGAGGCAGGGCAGGTGTCGCGTCTGCAGGCTCAGAGCGTGTCTGGCGCGACCACGCTGCGTATTGGAGCGTTGGCGCCGGGCGGCAGTGTCTCGGCCGAGAGCGTCAGCGGCAGCATCCGCCTTGCGTTACCGCGCACGAGCTCGGCCGCGCTCTCGATCGAGACCTTCAGTGGTGGCATCCAGTCGTCGGTTGGCCGGGTGGAACAACCGGAATACGGGCCGGGCAAGAGCCTGAAGGCGTCGCTGGGAAGCGGCAACGGCGATGTCAAACTGGAATCGCATTCGGGCTCGGTGCAGGTGGTGACCGAGTAAGTGGGGCTGCCATCGTCGCGCCATTGCTTGGCGCGACGATGGGGGGCGCTCAGGCGTTCCTCTCGCCGTCGTTGCGGGCCGGGCCGAAGTTGGTGGACAGCACTTCGATGCGGCCGCCGCTCTTGCGGAACGCGGCGATGTCGGCGGCGATGCGCTCGCGGCTGAGCGGCTGCGACTTGCCTTCGCTGCGTGCGATGCTGGGCTGGGATTTCTGCTTGGTCGCGGGACGTGCCATGGGGACTCCTGTAGCGAGAACTGCGAAGACACCGCATGCGACGGCATGCGCGCAAGGGACGGTGTCGAGGGAGCGATCAGGCAAGCGCATGATCGCGGCGGCACTGGATGCGTGCCTGGCGTGCGGACAGCTAGGGTCTGCAGCGACCCCACACTCTAGCTGAAAATGCGTAGGATTTCGTTAAAATGTGAAATAAATCACGATTCCATGGCCGCCCACGCCAATCCCTGGACCACGCCGAACGAGGGGTCGCCTTCAACCAGCCGCGCGGTCGGAAACGCAGCCGCCACCGTGTCGCGGAGGTAGCCGGCGCGCGACATGCCGCCGGTCAGGAAGACGGTCGCCGGCATCGCAGGTAAATCCGAGCGCACCTGTGCCAGTAGTCCCTCCAACTCGGCCAGGTAGCCGGCGGCGGCAGCCACCAAGGTCGGCGCAGGAACCTCGATCGCCAGCCCGTGCTCGATGAAATCCAGTGCATCGTGGTGACTGGCAGCAGTGCTGAGGGCGATCTTGCAGGCTTCCACGCAGCGATAGAGCCGTGCGGTGTTGCCAGTGTCCTGCAAGGCCTGCAGGCGGCGATCGTAGGGGGCTGGCACGTCCTGGTAGCGATGCAGGCGGAATTCGCGCTGCCGGGTCATGTCCTGCACTGTCGCCGCTTCGACGTAGTGATGTGCCGGCACCCGCGTGCTGCCGCGGCCGAAGGCCGGCATGTAGGCCGCCAGGCTCAGCGCCAGGTCGATGTCGGTACCGCCGCGGGCGATGCCCCAGGCGCGATGCACGTGCGGCGGCTGGTCGCCGCCGACGCTGGCATGGGCGATGTCGGTGGTGCCGCCGCCGATGTCCACCACCAGGGTGTCGTGCCGAGTGGTGTGGCTGACGTGGTAATGCATCGCTGCGGCGGCCGGCTCTTCCAGGAAGTCGACACTGTCGAAGCCAGCGGCGATCGCGGCGGTGTGCAGGATGTCCAGCGCCTGCGCATTGCCGGCCTCGCCGATCGAGCTGCGGAATTGCACCGGCCGGCCCAAGGTGGCAGTGCGAATCGGTTGCTCGAACTGCCGCGAGGCGGTTAGCCGAATGTGTTCCAGCACATGGGTGGCGATACCGGTGATGGTCTGGCGCGCACGCGGATGCAGGTTGTACCCCAGCATCGATTTGGGGCTCTGCACCAGGCTGCCTTCGCCCTCGAGGAAATACGCATCCAGCGCCTCGTCGCCATAGACCGCGTTCTGCAGCAGCGCCGCGGAGGTGCGCGGTTCGCGGACCTGCGCTTCCATCCACTCGCGGCGGACGACCCGGATGGCCGCACGGCGCAGGCTGTCCTGGCCCGGCGTCTGCCCGGCAGCGGCGGCATCGCGCCTCCCGGTCTCGATGAGGCGCTCGACCTGATGCTCCAGCGCCGGTGTCAGGCTGAAGTCTGCCGGGTCGCGCATCACCTCCGGGAAGTACACCGTGGTGCGGAATTGCAGGGCATCGCCGAAGCGTACCGGGACCACCTGGGCATCGACGATCGCCGCGGCGGCGGAGTTGCTGGTTCCGAAGTCGATGCCGAGTTTCATGCAGCCTGGCCGATGGGCGGGCCGCGCACTGTACTACGCCTGCCCGACAGCGATGACGCGACCGGGCAGGCAGGCTGCGTTGATGCGACGTCTGCTCAGGCGACCAGGCCGGTCGCATACCCCTGTTCGCGCTCCTGCGCGGTCGCCTCGCGCACGTCGGTGACTTCGACGTCGAAATGCAGGCTCTGGCCGGCCAGCGGATGATTGCCGTCGACGGTCACCAGTTCAGGGCCCACCTCGGTCACGACCACCATCACGGCGCCATGCTCGGTCTGCGCCTCGAACTGCGCACCAGGCGCTACCTCGATGTCGTCGGGGAAGGCCGAACGCGGGACTTGCTGGACCAGTTGTGCGTTGTGCACGCCATAGCCCTCTTCCGGCGGCACATCGGCGTGCAGGGCGTCACCGACGCGCTTGCCGTCCAATGCCTGCTCCAGGCCGGGGACGATATTGCCGGCGCCGTGCAAATAGCTCAACGGCGCGTTCGGGGCCGAACGATCCAGTTGTTGACCATCGGCATCGGAAAGAACGTAGTGGAAGGTCGCAACGCGACCCTGGCGGATTTCCATCGGAAACCTCCATTGCGAGAGAGAAGGGGAATACGTCGGTAGCGTCACGACGCAGCGGCATACGGTCAGGCCACCGTAGGCAATTGCCGTCGATGATGCAAGCCGTCGCCGCGGGGCGACCGCCCGGCGGTCAGTCCGTGCGGTCGCCGTCTTCGATTGCCGCACGCCGTGCGCGCCAGGTCTCCGGCGTCTGCGGCTTGACGAATAGCGCGACCAGGTCCGGATGCCTGCGCTTGGCGGCGGTTTCGATCCGCTCCACGCAGGCTTCGATCTGCGTGGTACCGCGACTGTCCTCGAATTCGGCGCTGAGCGCGGCCACCACCTGGTTGGGTCCCAATTGCACGGTCAGCACGCCGTTGGCGGCACGCACGTCCGGATCGGCGCCGGCAATGGCCAGCAACGACGCGCTGACATGGGCGTCGGCCGGCTCGCCGATCAGCAGCCCCTTGGTTTCGCGCGCCAGCAGGAAGGCGGTGAATGCCAGCACGCCGGCGATACCGATCGAGGCGATGCCGTCCAGTGCCGGCATGTCCAGCAGTTGCGCGCCGGCCAGGCCGAGCAAGGCCATCAACAGGCCGATCAACGCCGCACTGTCCTCCAGCAGCACGGTAAAGGTGCTGGGATCCTTGCTTTGCCGGAACGCCTGGAAGTACCCCATGCGGCCCTTGCGCGCGCGGAACTCGCGCAATGCGACCACCCAGGAAGTGCCCTCGAAGACGATCGACACCGCCAACACCGCGTAGGCCAGCAGGCGGTTGCTGGCCGGTTGTGGGTCGCGCAAGTGCTGGATGCCTTCGTACAGGGAGACGCCGGCACCCATCGCAAACACCAGCAGGGCCACGATGAAGCTCCAGAAGTACAGCTCGCGTCCATGCCCGAAGGGATGGCGTGGATCTGGCGGCTGCGCCGCACGTCGTAGGCCGTACAGCAGCAAGAGCTCGTTGATGGTGTCCACCAGCGAGTGCACGCCCTCGCTGAGCATGGCCGAGCTGCCAGAGATCGCCGCGGCAACGAACTTGGCGATGGCGATGGCGAGATTGCCGGCCAGGGCGACATAGACGACCCGGTGCGCGCCGCGCGACGTCCTGCCCTCGGCAGTGGGTGTGGATGGGGCTGGGCTGTCGGACACGGGCGGCCTTCAGGGGGAGGTGAGGGCGCCGCACTATCGCGCCGTTGCCGTGCCCGAGGCGTGATCGACCGTGCCACGCGTACAATCCACGCCCGCCCGTCAGCAAGGAAGTCCATGTCCGCCGTTCCCGCCTGTCCGCAATGCGCGTTGGAGAATACCTATGCCGACGGAGCGCAGTGGGTCTGTGCCGATTGCGGTTTTGAATGGAGCGCTGGCGATAGCGCTACGTGCACCGCCGTGGTGCGCGATTGCAATGGCAATGTCCTGCAGGCCGGCGACACCGTCACGGTGATCAAGGATCTCAAGGTCAAGGGCGCCTCGATCCCGCTCAAGCAAGGGGCGGTGATCCGCAATATCCGCCTGGTCGAGGACGATGCCGAGCACATCGAAGGCCATTCGGAAAAGATCAAGGGACTGGTCTTGAAGACCTGCTTCCTGCGCAAGGCCTGAGCAACAGGACGGGCGTTGCCGACCGCTTGCCGGTCAAGTGCCACCCGCGCCCGGGCGCACCTGGCGCTGCATTCAATCGCGCGGGTACACCGCTGCCACTGTGCAGCTCTGCCGCATGCGCGCCAACTGGCCGGGACGGGTGACCGCCCCCGCGCCGGTGATGGCGAACTGATCCACGATATCCACCTTGTCGCCGGGATTGCCGCAAATTGCGTTCAGTCCCATGCCCGACACGAAGCGGATCGGCGGCGAGCCATTGAGTTCGCTGCAGTTGTCCATCAATTCGACCCGGTAATAGCGATGGCCGCCATGACGTTGTGCGGCCACTTCGACCAGCAGACCTTGGTCGTCCTCGGACCAGGACCGCACCAGGCCGGGGTGAAAGCAGTACGCGCTGTTGCCGACGAAGGCGCGCCGTCCTTGCTGACGCACGGTCAGCGGGTCGAGGGTGGCGATGCTGGCGGCATCGTGTTGGCGCGTCAGCGCCGCATAATCGCGCGGGCTCACCGGGGCAACCTCGCCGATGGCGCACTGCGTCTGTCCCGCGGCCACCATGGCGGGGGCTCCATTGCAGACCCAGCCGTGGGGCGCCAGCAGGCGGGCGTCCGCTTGCGTGGCGAGCTCCGGGCAGGCCTGGGCCAACTGCAGGCGGAAATGGCGGCCACCGCGTTCGGTGACGAGCAAGGTCTCGGCGGCCGGTTGCTGCAACTCGACCAAGGCTCGTGCATCCAGGCAATCGTTGGCCGGGGCGGCAGGGCGGGCTGGTTCATGGGCGCTGCACGCCAAGGCAGACGCTGACAGCAGCAGAGGCAGGACGCGCATCGGTTCCTTCCTTCGCACAGGGGCCATGCTCCATCTTCACTCGGCCACGCCACGCTGCCAAGCGCGAGCGTGGTGCCCTGAGCGATGGTGCGCCCTGTACGCAGCTGCATGCGCGATCCACGGTGACGGCGGCGGCGCCAGGAGCACCGCCGCCGCGACCCGTCGTCGTACGTTTCTCAGTCCGGCAACGCCGGGTAATCGGTGTAGCCTGCCGCGCCGCCGCCATACAACGTGTTCTGATCCAGCTCGGCCAAGGGTGCATGATCGTGCAGGCGCCTGACCAGGTCCGGATTGGCAATGAACGGGCGACCGAAGGCGATCGCGTCGGCGTAACCGCGGTGGATCGCCTGCTCGGCCATGCCGCGGTCGTAGCCGTTGTTGGCGATCCAGCCGCCATCGAATTTGGCGCGCAAGGCGGCATAGTCGAAGGCGATGTTGTCGCGCGGACCGCCGGTGGAGCCCTCGATCACATGCACGAAGGCCAGTCCGCCGATCAGGTTCAGGCGCTCGACTGCGCGCTCGAACAAGGCCTGCGGATTGCTGTCGTGCATGTCGTAAACGGGGGTGACCGGCGACAACCGTACGCCGGTGCGATCGGCGCCGATCTCGTCGACCACCGCCTGCACCACTTCCACCAGCAAGCGGGTACGGTTCTCGATATCGCCACCGTAGGCGTCGGTACGTCGATTGGAACCGTCGCGCAGGAACTGATCGAGCAGGTAACCGTTGGCCGCATGCACTTCCACGCCATCGAAGCCGGCGTCGATGGCATTGCGCGCGGCCAGCCGATAGTCCTCGATCAATGCCGGGATTTCCTCCAGCGCCAGCTCTCGCGGTGCGGACAGGTCCTGGAAGCCGTCGGCGGTAAACGTCTTGCCTTCGGCGCGAATCGCGCTCGGCGCCACCGGCACCTCGCCGGGCGGCAGCACGCTGGTGTGCGACACGCGGCCGACATGCCACAGCTGCAACACGATCTTGCCGCCGCGCTGATGCACTGCCTGGGTCACGGCGCGCCAGCCTTCGATCTGCGCTGGCGTATAGATACCCGGCGTATCCAGATAGCCCTGCCCAAGCGGGTTGATTTGTGTGGCCTCGGCCACGATCAGGCCAGCACTCGCGCGCTGCGCGTAGTACTCGGCAGCCAGGGGCGAGGGCACCTGGCCGGCGATGGCGCGATTGCGGGTCAGCGGCGCCATGATGATGCGATTGGCCAGGTCCAGCGCGCCCAGGCGCAGCGGCGAGAACAGCGGGGATTGCGAAGCGTGAGACATCGACACCTCTGGATGGAAGAAACGCCATTTGGCGTGCATCAGCGATGGTGGCGAGCTGGACCGTCTTCGAGCGTCTCCAATAGGACGCTGCGTCCTTCCAGGGGTGCTGCACGCGTGGCAATGGCGAAAGTTGCGCGTGCGGGCACTTCCCTCGTTTGCTGCGTTGCACAATACTAGTGCGTTGGTCATTCGGAGCAAGGCATGTCCGTCACCGACACTGCTGCGCCGCTTCTGCCGCGACGCGACTATGTACTGATCCTGCTTGCCCTTGCGATGGGCGGCTTCGCCATCGGGATCAGCGAGTTCTCCACGATGGGTTTGATGGCGCAGATCGGCGACGGGCTGCAGATCAGCGCACCGCAGGTGGGCCACGTCATCAGTGCCTACGCGCTGGGCGTGGTGGTGGGCGCGCCGATCCTGGCGGTGCTCGGGGCGCGCTGGCCGCGACGCACGCTGCTGCTCTGGTTGATGGGCTTCTACGCGCTCGGCAATCTGGCCAGCGCGCTGGCACCGACGTATCACAGCATGCTGTTGTGCCGCTTCATCGCCGGCTTGCCGCATGGCGCCTACTTCGGTGTGGCCTCGCTGGTCGCCGCCTCCATCAGTCCGCCGCATCAACGTGGCACCGCAGTGGGGCGGGTGATGCTGGGACTGAGTGTGGCCTTGCTGGTCGGCAATCCGCTGGCGACCTGGCTGGGACAGCTGGTGAGTTGGCGCTGGGCCTATGCGAGCGTCTCGGTGCTCGCGGTCGGCACCGTGGTGGCGGTGGCCGCCCGCTTGCCATCCGCATCGGAGGAGCCGCGACAGCAACCGTTGCAGGAACTGCGCGCCTTCAATCAGCCGCAGGTGTGGTTCGCATTGGCGATTGGTGCGGTTGGATTTTCCGGCATGTTCTGCGTCTTCAGCTATCTGGGTCCCACGCTGACGTCGGTCACCGGGTTGTCGCCGGAGCGGATTCCGCTGGCGATGATGGCCTTCGGCGTCGGGGGCGTCCTCGGCAGCCTGCTCGGCGGTTGGTTGTTCGATCGCCTGCAATTCCGCGCGGTGCCGGTGCTGCTGGGGTGGTCGATCGTGGTGATGCTGACCTTCCCGCTGGCTGCGCATGCGGGCAACTGGGTGTTCCTGTCGATCGTGGCGGTGGGCACCATGGGAGCACTGGCTCCGGCCTTGCAGACCCGATTGATGGATGTTGCCGCGCAGGCGCAGACGTTGGCCGCGGCGTCCAACCATGCTGCCTTCAATACCGCCAATGCGTTGGGGCCCTGGTTCGGCGGCATGGCGATCGGCGCCGGCCTGGGCTGGACGTCTACCGGCTATGTCGGTGCGCTGACCGCATTGGGGGGCTTGCTGATCTATGCGCTTGCACGCCAGCAAGAGCGCAGCCGTGCTGCCTGGAGCATCTAGGCGGAGCGACGCCGATGTGCGCGCTTGTGCCCGGTTTTGCGCTGAATCGATGTTCATCGCCGGCAGTGTTGCGTGAGGATCTTGGCTCGATCGCTCACGTCTCGATTATGACGCCGACGACAGGATGAGATCGCACACAGCGTCGCTCATGCAGCTGCATGACGGACGCAAGCGCGAGATCCGCGCGTGTCGACCCACCCGTAGACAAGAGGAGTCAACGTATGAGCATCCAGAGCAAGACCGAGCACAGCCTCAACGATCTGATCGCCATTTCCCGCGACGGCAAGGATTTCTACGAAGAGGCGGCCAGCAAGGTGGGCGACGCCGAATTGGCAACCCTGTTCCGCCGCATTGCCGGCGTGAAGTCCGATATCGTCAGCAACCTGAGCAGCGTCGTCGCCTCGGTCGGCGGCAAGCCGGAATCGCACGGCACCATGGTGGGCAGCATGCAGCAGTTCTACGGTAAGCTGCGCGCGACGCTGGGCGACACCAAATACGGCTATGTCGCCGAATTGGAAGAGTCGGAAGATCGCCTGCTCAAGGCCTTCGATGAAGTCATCGCCGATCAGGATACGCCGTCGGCCGCGCGCGACGCTGCGCTGCGCCTGCTGCCGGAAGTGCGCGCTTGCCACGATGTGATGCGTAACCGCAAGCATGCAATGAAGAACGCTGCCTGAGGCGCAATGCCACATAGCGACAGCTCCAACCGATAGAGGCAGGATGGGCGGCACTTGCCGCCCATCTTTTTTGCGGCCCAGATCCGGCCCCAGGTCTGCACCATCGACAGCGGCACGCGCGGCGATCCCAGCGGAACCGCCTGCGTCTTCCGCCAGTGATCGCCCCAAGGTCAAGCGACGTGCGATTTCGGGAATGGCTCTGCTAGTATCCGCCGCCCCTTCTTCCACAGGCCGGTACGCTCGTGACCTCGTCCATGCAGCCAACCTTCCTGTACCTGGCCTCGGCCGATGCGCAGCTCTCGCTCGGGCTTGGCGGAGAAACGCCGACCGAGCGGCTGTTCTTTGCGGTCATGGCCGACGCCGCAACCGCCGAAAACGCCGCGCAAATTGGCGATGCGCTGCTGCGCGACGGGCAGGTGGACGGCAAGCCGCTGGCGCGCGAACGCTTGCATGTGACCTTGCATCATCTGGGCGATTACGCCGGTGGCCTGCCGCCCTCGTTGATTCAAGGGGCCAGTCAGGCGGCGGCACGCGTCGCGCTGCCGGCATTCGAGGCCGAATTCGATCGGGTGGGCACGTTTGGCGGGCGCCGCTCGCAATTGCCCTGTGTGCTGCGCGGTGAGGAGCAGGTGCGTGGGCTGTACGTGCTGCAGGGCGAGCTGGGGCGGCAGCTGGCGCATGTCGGCATCGCCGGCGATGCGCAGTACACCCCGCATATGACCCTGTTGTACTGCCGTCAAGCGTTGCCACTGCGTCGCTGCGCGCCGCTGCGATGGACGGTGCGGGAGTTTGCATTGGTGCGTAGCTTCCTGGGGCAGTCGCGCTATCAGTTCGAGGGGCGCTGGATGCTGCGGTGACTTGCGCGCCGGCGCCGACGCGCTAGCCTTGCAGCATGCCCGCGATCTCGCTACCGATCCTGCAGCCCGCCCAGCTGGCGGCCCTGGAACAGGCCTATGCCACGCCTGCACGCGCCTACCATCACTTCGGCCACGTGCGCGCCGTGCTGGATCACTATGCCGACGTGGCGGCCGGGCCGGGCTGGCGACAACCGCTGGAAGTCTGGCTGGCGGTCCTGTTTCACGATGCGGTGTACCAACCTGGCCGCAGCGACAACGAGGCGCGTTCGGCGCAGTGGGCGATCGACTGCATTCCGCGCTGGTGGCCCGAGGCGGAGGTGGACCTGGCGCGCGTGCAGACCTTGATCCTGTTGACCGCCCGTCATGGGCAACTGGGTCCGCAGGACGTCGACGACGATGCGGCGCTATTCCTGGACTGCGACATGGCGATCCTCGCTGCTCCGGCGGCGGTCTTCGATGCCTACGACCGCGGGATCGCCGAGGAATACCGCGGCCACGTGCCGCGGCCGTTGTTCAGTCTGCATCGTCGGCGCTTCCTGGCGGCCTTGCTGGAACGCCCGCGTATCTTTCTCAGCCCCTATTTCCATGCGCGCGACGATGCCGCCGCCCGCGCCAACCTGCGGCGCCGGCTGGGTCGCTGAACGGGATCGACCGGTGCCGGCGGTACAATCAAGGCCATGCAAGACGTGCTCGACTCCGATCCCCGCCCCCAGCCACCCCAGCCGCCTGGCCCCAATGAATGCTGCGAGAGCGGCTGCCCCTTGTGCGTGCTGGATCTGTACGCCGAAGAGCTGGCTCGCTATCGGCAGACCCTGGCGGCGTGGGAAGCCCGCCAGCGACGCGGGTGAGCGGCCACTGGGGCCGCTGCGCAGCGGCGAAGGGCCGCTTCGCAGATGACAGTCTGACAACTGCTTGGCCGGCGCGCTTCGCGATCCTGGCCTGAGCGATTATCTTTGAACCACTTTTCCCGATGGTGCGACATGCGACGATTTGACAAATGGAGCGCGCTCGCTGGCGCGGCGATGTTGGCCTGCTCGGGCCTGGCCGCCGCGCAGTCGCAGACGGTCAGCCATGGCCGCTTCGAAGACATCCCGGTGTTGCGGCCCGTGGGCGATCCGCAGCGCGTGGTGATCTGGCTGACCGGCAATGCCAACGACGCCCGTCGTCAGGCCCAGGCGCAGGCATTGCGTGCCGATGGTGCGATGGTCGCGCTGGTCGATACCCGCCATCTTTACAGCGTGCTGCACAAGATGGGCGGCACCTGCATCTTCTCGGCCGGCGATATCGAGAACTTCTCGCGCTATCTGCAGGCCTTCTATCACGTGCCCACGTATCGCTTGCCGCTGCTGGTCGGCGACGGCGAAGGGGCTGCGTTGGCCTATGCGATCGGCGCGCAGGCCAAGCCCCACACCTTGGCGGGCTTGCTGACCGACGGTCTATGCCCGGCCCGTATTCCGGAGCAGGTCATCTGCGGAGCGGGCGTGAAACAGGACGACGGCACACTGACGCCGACACCCACGCCGGTGCCGTTGCTGGTGGCCAGCAGCCAGGACAAGCGCTGTCCGGCCGCCGCCGAAGCGGATTTCCTCAAGCAGGTGCCATTGGCGCGGACGTTCGCGCGCACGCCCAGGGGCAATGTGCTGCCCGGCCTGCGGGCGGCAGTCCGTTCGCTGGGCGCCCAGAAGGGCGTATCGCTGCCGCCACCGCCGGCCGACCTGGAAGGCCTGCCGGTCGTGGAGGTGCCCAGTACCGGCAAGGGCGGCGACACCTTCGCGATCTTCGTGTCCGGCGATGGTGGCTGGGCCGGGCTGGACGAGGAGGTCGCCGATGCCTTGGCCGAGCAGGGCATTCCGGTGGTGGGGCTGGATTCGTTGCGCTATTTCTGGACCGAGCGCACCCCGGAAACCTTCGCCGCCGATCTCGACCACATCGCGCGCTTCTATTCGCAACGCTGGCAGCGCCAGCGGGTCGTGCTGATCGGTTTCTCGCAGGGTGCCGACGTGCTGCCGGCCGCGATCAACAAGCTGCCGGCGCATACCCGGCTCGCCATCCGCATGACCGCGCTGCTGTCGGTGGGGAAGCTGGCCGACTACGAGTTCCATGTCAGCAACTGGCTGGGCTCGGATGATGAAGGCCTGCCGATCGCCCCCGAGGTCGAGCGACTGCCGCCGGGCACCACGGTCTGCATCTATGGTGAGGACGATGACGATGCGTTGTGCCCGAACCTGCCGGCGCAGGTCGCCAAACGCCTCTCGTTGCCTGGCGATCATCACTTCAAGGGTGATTACGCGACCCTGGCCAAGGTGATCCTGCAGCAGCTGCAGCAGCATTCGCCGGCGCAACCGCCAGCGCAGCAACAACCGGCCAAGCCCTGACGGGCAAGGCCGAACGGCGCACCGCTCCGGGGCCGCTCGGCCGTTATACGGGGCGGGCGCCGGCGGCGTGCACAGGCGCCGCGCGGCGACGCCGGCGTTTATTCCTGGCGGCTGGGATCGACCGAGATCAGCCGCGTGACGTCCAGCAGCGCCGCCGGCAGGTGCATGCCGCCGGGCGCCACCAGATAACGCGGTCGCCAGGTCGGCGCGAACTTGGACTTGAAGCGGCGCAGGCCACTGAAGCCGTAGAAGCGCTCGCCGTGCCGGGCGACCAGGCCGGCAAAGCGATTCCAGCGGCCGGCCAGCCGATGCTCGGCCAGGCCCGACAGCGGTGCCATGCCCAGGGAAAACCGCGTATAGCCGTTGGCCGCACCCCACAGGAACAGTTCGATGAACAGGAAGTCCATCGTGCCCTTGGGGGCCTGGTTGCTGTGGCGCATCAGATCGACCGACAACTCGCCGCCTGCCGGCGCGCACCAGACGTTGGAGAAAGCGACGATCTGGCCTTCGGCTTCGGCCACGGCCAGCGGGAAACGCCGCAGATAATCGCCGTCGAAGCTGCCGAGCGAGAACCCCTTTTCCTCGCCGGCCTTCTCCTCCAGCCATTGTTCGGAGACTGCTTCCAATTGTGGCAATACGCCGTCGACCTGTTCCGGCGGCAGCATGCGGAAACTCAAGCCGCCGCGCTTGCCGCGATTCCAGGCCTGGCGCAGGTCGGCGCGATCGCGGCCTTCCAGGGTGAAGCCCTCCAGCGGCACGATCGCTTCCTCGCCCAGTTTGACCAGGCTCAGGCCCATGTCCAGATAGGTCTGCCAGAAGCGCTCGCCGACCTGGTAGAACACCGGACGCAGCCCCATGCGGTCGGCTTCCTCGCGAAAGCGCCAGATCAAGCTGCAGGCGACGTCGGACGGGCCGACCGGGTCGCCCATGGAGATCAGCGAGCCGCCATAGCGCTGCATCATGACAAAACCGCGGCCCTGCTCATCGTGCAGAAAGGCCTTGTCGCCCGTCAGCGCCAGGCAGGCCTGGGTATCGGTGCTGGCGGCCAGCACCGGTTCCAGCGTCTGCAGCTCCTGCGCATCAGCAGCCGGCAGCGGCCGCCGGCCGCCGCGCAGCAAGCGCGCCATGCCGAACATCAGCACGCCCACGCTGAGGATCAAGGTGGCGCGCAAGGCGCGCGGCGCGTTGGCCGAGGTGGCGAATTCCCACCATAGGTCGTTGCTGTATTCGACATGGCTGTAGACGAAGAACAGCAGCCAGAAGGTCGCCACCAGCACCAGGCCGAGATTGCTCAGCCAGCGCCACGACCAGGCTTCGTCCAGCAGCGCGCCCTGGCGATAGAACTCGCGTCGCGCCGCCCACAACGCGACCGCGGCCAATGCCGCCGACAACGAGACCGAGATATGGCTGCCGCGCAGCAGGGACAGCGGCGGCAACAGCACGCACACGCCCAGTGCCAGTACCCAGGCCGCATGGCTGCGGCGTTGCAGTCCCTGGCCGATCAACAGCAGCAGCATGCCGCCGAGGCTGACCAGCAGATGCGAGGTCTCGATCAGAGGCAGCGGCGCCACATCCTGGCGCGCACGCGGTGTCGGCAAGGTGCCGTCGATCATCAACGCCGCGCCGACCGCGAACACGCCCAGCGCCAGGATCTGCGGCAGCCACGGGCGCAGCACTTTCCAGATGGTGCGCGCGGTATGCGCACTGATGCGGGCGGGACCGCGTAATCCCGACGATGCCGCCATCGCCACCGAGATCAGCAGCGGGACGATGTAGTAGGTCACGCGATAGGCCAGCGCGGCCGCCAGCACGGCGGCCGGCGTCACTTGCGGCAGCAGCTTGAGCAGGCTCCATTCGAACACGCCCAGGCCCGCCGGCACGGTCGAGACCAGGCCGGCGACCACCGCCACCAGCCAGATGCCGATGAAGCCGAAATAGCCGGTGCCCGGATCCGGCGGCAGCAGCACGTAGAACGCGCCGGCGGCCAGGCCCAGTTCGATCACGCTCAGTCCGGTCACGCCCAGGACGGTCGTGCGGTCGGGAACCCAGAAACGATGGCGGCCGATGCCGAACTCGCGTCCCTGGCGTCCCACCAGCAGCAACATCGCCAGATAGGCCAGCAGCAGCCCGATGCCGCTGGCACGGATCGCGCCGACGGTGATCGGCAATGCGCGCGCGGCGGCTTCCGGTTCCAGCAACAGGGCCAGGCCCAGCAGCACCCAGGCACCGAACACGAAGCCCAGCGTGCTCATCAGCACGACCTGGCCGATCTCGGCCAGGGTCAGGCCGACGCTGCCATAGCCGCGCAGGCGGACTGCGCCGCCAGTGAGGGCGGCAAACCCCAGCGTCTGTCCGACCGCATGCGCCAGGAACGCGGTGATGCCGACCCGGGCAGGATGCAAACGCTTGCCGGTGCGCTTCAGTCCAACCCAGTCGAAGCCGATCAGGCAGGCGTAGCTGCTCAGGCCCAGCAGCAGGGTCAGGGTGATCTGTTGAACGCCCAGCGCACGAAACGCGTGGCGGATCTGGCGATAGCCGTGATCGGTGAACTGGCCGGACAGCGCGTGCAGCGCCATTGCCAGGATCACCAGGCTGATGATGACCGGCACGGCGCGGCGCCAGCCGCGGGCGGGTGCTTCGGAAGCAACGGAGGTGTCCGTCATGAGAGCGGCAGGATCGTCAGAAGGAAAAGGAACAACACAGGCCGGTGGACGTCTTCGGCCCCCGGTGACGCCATGGTCGGATGTCTTGGGCGTCGATGGAAGCCTGCGCACGCGCGCCGATCGAAACGTGGACGCCACGGTGGGGCGGCCGGATGCATTGCCGGGCGGTGATGGCCGCGCGCATCATAGGCCAAAGCCCGTCGCGCTGCGGTGTGGTGTGGTGTGGAGGATCGGGCCAGCATGCGCAGCATGGGAGACAGCATGACGACAAGGAGCGGTGGGGCGAGCGGCCCGCAGGGATGGGCCGACGCGGCGGTAGCGCCGTGGAGTCGACAGGCGGGACGTAGCGCGCTGTGGGTCGGGATCGGTTTCCTGCTGCTGGTGCTGGTGTTGCAGGTCGTTCGCACGGATCTGGATTGGGTGCAATCCCAGCTCAGCGCGTATCTGCATGGCGCCTACGGTCTGCTGCTGCGGACGGCGTATTGCCTGCTGGCGTTGGCGATCGCCTGGCTGGCCAGCGGCCTGCAGGCGGCCTTGGCGCCACCGGTGCGCAGCGCCACGGTGGTGGGCCTGTTCTGGATGGCGGGAGTGGGATTGAGCGCGGTGGCGATCGGGGACAGCTGGATGCCGCAGCTGGCGCCTGCTGCCGCGCCGATGGTGCATCAGTTGGCGGCGCAGACCGCCTTTCTGTGCGTGATTGCCGCTGTACTGCTGCAATCGTGCTACTTCCACCGCGATCCGCGTTGGCGCCGCCATGCACGCGCGGCGATCTGCTTGGGTGTGCTCGCCTTCGGCGCGCTGCTGCTGCACGCCACGACCCAGGCGTTGCCGCGTGGCCTTGGCCAGAAGATCGCGATCGTGCTGATCGTGGCCTGGTTGACGCGGGCCGGCGCCTGGCTTGCGGCCGCCGAGCGGCGTGCGGTGTGCGCAACCACAGCGACACAGCCAGGTCCTGTCACTGCCGATGCTGGTGCCGATGTGCAGTCGCCGCAGGCCGATGCCGCCTGATCGACGCAGGGGCTGCACGCACCGCGCATTCGCGGGAGAATGCGAGCGTCCCCAACCGTAGGAACATGACCATGTTGCAGCGATTCGATGCCGGCCCGCGGATGTCCGAGATGACCCTCCATGGCGGCGTGTGCTATCTCGCCGGCCAGGTTGCCGAAGACACCAGCGAAGATATCACCGGACAAACGCGCCAGGTGCTGGCCGAGATCGACAAGCTGCTGGCGCAAGCGGCCAGCGACAAGACCCGCATCCTGCGTGCGGAGATCTATCTGGCCGACATCGCCGACTTCGACGGCATGAACCAGGCGTGGGACGAGTGGGTGCCGCATGGCTTCACCCCGGCGCGCGCCACGGTGGAAGCCCGCCTGGCGCGTCCGGAGTGGAAGGTGGAGATCGTCGTCACTGCCGTCGCCGGCTGACGCGTGCGCCGCAACGGCAGCTACGTTGCAGGTTGCCGGTGGCGATGGCCTGCAAAGGCCAGAGTGCCGGCTCGCCGCTGTTCGCGCCTTGCAGCGGTCATCGTGTTGGCCGTCTGCCAGCGCTGAGGTCATGGCCAGTGACGCGCGTCGCGCGGGATTGCCAGCCGCTCAGCGCTTGGCGAAGCGATAATGCGCCACGCCCCACTCGCGGCCGTCGTCATAGCCGAACAGCTCTGCGCAGGCCATCCAGAACATCCGCCAGCGCTGCCACCAGCACTGCGCCTGCGTGCCGTAGGTCTCCTGCAGCAGCGGCATGATCTGCGCGCGGTGACGGTCCTGGTTCTCCAGCCAGGCGTTGGCGGTCTTCTCGTAGTGCTGGCCGGACAGTAGCCAGCGCTGTTCGATCACCACATCCTGCTGGAAGTGCAGCAAGGTGTCGGCCGCCGGCATCAGGCCGCCGGTGAAGAAATGGCGGCCCATCCAGTTGTCCTCGCCAGCCACCTCGAACGGGTAGGCCAGGTCGCGGTGGCAGAAGATGTGCACGAACAGCTTGCCGCCTGGCGCCAGCCAACTGCCCACTCGCGCCAGCAGGTCGCGGTAATTGCGCATGTGTTCGAACATCTCCACCGACACCACGCGGTCGAATGCCTCCGGCGCCAGCGCCAGTGCGTTGACGTCGGCGGTGATCACCTCCACGTTGTCCAGCCCGCGCAGGCGACACTGCTCCAGGATATGCGCGCGCTGCGGCCGCGAATTGGACACGGCGGTAATGCGCGCATTGCGATAGCGTTCGGCCATCCACAGCGTCAGCGAGCCCCAGCCGCAGCCCAGTTCCAGGATGCGTTGGCCATCGGCCAGTTCGGCACGCGCGCCGTACAGCGCCAGCATGCGTTCTTCGGCCGCATCCAGGTCGGGCGTGGTCTCATCCCAGTAGCAACTGCTGTATTTGAGGCGACGTCCCAGGCACAGGGTGAAGAACTGCGGCGGCAGCTCGTAGTGTTGGCGATTTGCGGCATCGGTTTCGATCGCGATGGCGCTGGCGCGCAGGCTATCGACGAAACGACGCTGACGCTCACCGTTCGCATCGGCATCGCCGCCACGTTCCTCGCGCAGGCGTTGCGCGCAGAGCCGGCGGATGCCGTGGCGCAGCAACGCATCGGGCAGGGCACCGGATTCGGCCAGCCGGGTGGTCAGGCTCTCTTCGGAGGCGGTGGCAGGTGGAACGGTGACAGTGGACATGCGGCGCTCCGATGACTCAGGACGAAGGGGGAAGCGGGAAGAACGCGCTGGTGCAGCGCTGATAGCGGGCGTAGTCCTCGCCGCGCGAGCGCAATGCCTGCTGCTCGGTGTAGGGAATGCCGGTGAAGCGGTAGAGGAAGGCGAACATCACCAACGGACCAAGCGCACACAGCGCGACCGGCAGCGGGCCAGCACCGACCGCCAGCGCGAGGTAGGCGAACCAGTGCACGAATTCGAAGAAATAGTTCGGGTGGCGCGAGTACCGCCACAGCCCGCGGCGACAGGTCGTGCCGCGATTGGCCGGGTCGGCCTTGTGCGCAGCCAACTGGCGGTCGGCCAATGCCTCGCCAGCGACGGCCACCAGCCATACCACGATCGCCAACAACGTCCACGTGCTCCATCCGTCGCGCGGATTGCTGGCCGCGGCGAGGAACGGTACGGCGAACAGCACCACCACCACCGCCTGCGCCAGGAAGAAGCCGAGGAACTTGCGTTGATCGCCGTTCCAGTGTTCGCGCAACGCGCGATAGCGGCCGTCTTCCTGCTCGTCGCCGAACACGCGCCGGCCCAGGTGCAGCGCCAGTCGCGCGCCCCACAGTCCACCGAGCAAGCCGACCAGCACGCGCGGCAGCAATGCGCCGTCGGCCATCCATGCGCAATAGGGGGCTGCCACTGCGAGGCACCCGGCCCAGAGCACATCGACTGGCCCGGCATTGCCGCTGCGGCATTGCCACAGCCAGCCGATCAACATCACCACGGTCGCGAACAGGGCGACGTGCAGCAGGGGCCAGGCGTTCATTGCAATTCTCCTTGCGCGGAATCGCTCCATGGTCGCGCCAACTGACGTGCATACAGTGACAACAGGCCGCACGCCACCGCCCACCCCAGGCCAACCGCCAGTACCGCGTGCCACAGCGGCGGGCGCAAACTCACCGCTTGCCAGCCGCGTTGCGCCATCCAGTAGGAAAGCGGCCCGAACACTGCACCCAGCACGATCGCCAACCACGGCCGCTGCATCACCGTGGCCAATGAGTGATTGAGCGTCAGCGCGAAGCCCACCCACAGCGCCAGGATCCAGGCCGGCGCCAGTACGCTGTCCGGCCACGGCATGGCGTAGCGCACCCAGTCGCCGGCGGCGAGCAGGGTATCCAGCAGCAGCCCCAGTGCGAACGCGGCGAACGACAGCGCCACATCGCCGCGCGCGCGGCGCGATGGCCACAATTGATAGAGGCCAAACACCGCCAGCACCAGCAAGGTGGGCCACAGGCGCTGCCGTGCCGCGCCGGTCACCGCGACCAGCCACAGCACCTGCAGGCCAAGATAGTTGCCCAGTTGCTTCATGCCGCCTCGGGCAGTCCGGGAACAAATTGCGGCGGCCGCGCGCCAGGCTTGCTGAGCCACAAGTGCACATCGCCGATCGAACGCTCGAGGAAGCCGGCCTCGCAGTAGGCCAGGTAGAACTCCCACATGCGGATGAAGCGCTCGTCGTAGCCCAGTGCCCGCACCTGCGGCAGTTGGGCCAGGAAACGCTGGCGCCAGGCACGCAGGGTCAGTGCATAGCTGGGACCGATGTCTTCCAGATGAAACAGCCGCAGATCGCTGGCGCGCGCGATCGCCCCGGTCATCGCCGCCACCGACGGAATGAAGCTGCCGGGGAAGATATAGCGCTTGATGAAATCCACCGAGCGCAGCGCCTGCGCATAGCGGTGGTCCTCGATGGTGATGGCCTGGATCAATGCCTCGCCATCGTCGGTGAGCAGACTGCCAACCTTGGCAAAGTAAGTGTCCAGATACTGGTGGCCGATCGCCTCGATCATTTCGATGGACACCACGCGGTCGTAGTGGCCCTCCAGATCGCGATAGTCGCGCATCAAGACGGTCACGCGATCGCTCAGTCCGGCGGCGGCGATGCGCTGGGTGGCCAGATCGTATTGCTCGCGCGAGATGGTGGTGGTGGTCACCCGGCAACCATGCGTACGCGCGGCATGTAGCGCAAAGCCACCCCAGCCGGTGCCGATCTCCACCACGTGGTGCTGCGGGCCGAGTCGCAGCTTCTGGCAGATGCGTTCGAGCTTGCGGGTGGCGGCGCGTTCGAGTGCGGCCTCGCCTTGTGCGTCTTCGCCGTCGACGAAGATCGCCGAGGAGTACATCAGGTTCTCATCCAGGAACAGCCGGAACAGCGGATTGCCCAGGTCGTAGTGGGCCGCGATGTTGCGGCGGCTGCCGTGGCGGGTGTTGCGCGTCAACGCATGCCCTGCGCGCATCAGCCAGCCGCCGAGCCGCGCGGTCCCGGTCTCCATCGCATCCAGGCGGTCACGGTTGCGCAGCAATAGGCGCATCAAGGCGACCAGGTCGTCGCATTGCCAGTGACCGTCCATAAAGGCTTCGCCGGCACCGACACTGCCATTGAGCGCGGCCTGCCGATAGAAGCGCGGATCGTGCACGTGCAAGTGCGCCTGCAGTGCCTGCGGGCCGCTGGCGTTGCCGAGCAGGCTGACGCCGGCGGGCTCGTGGAGATGCAGTTGGCCATCGCGCAGATCGCCCAGCGTTGCCAGCAGACGCTTGCGCAGCAGGCGGTCGCTCCAGCCGGGCTGGCGGGATAACGCAGTGTCGGGCAGGGAAGTGGCATTCATCGGCGGTCTCGCACAGGCGGATGGGGATGATCGTGGACGGGGTTGCCGCGCAGCCACAGGCGCAGTGCCTGCCAGTGGATGGCCAGCACCACCTGCACGGTCATCAAGGGATAGGCCAGCAGCGTGCGCGCCAGGGTAGCGGCGCTCAGCGGACGGCGTTGCAGCACCAGCGTCGCATCGAAGCGACGGCCGTCGACGGCGGTATCGGCATGATCTGCACCGGCGGCATCCAGCACGTCCATGTGCACGCGCAGCTGCTCGCCTGGCACGCTGAAACGCCAATCGTATTGGTGCTGCATGCCCATGAACGGGGAGACGTGGAAGCGCTTGTCGAAGCGCCAGGCATGCACGTCGCGGTGACTACGCGCCTGCGCCACCGGCAGCACGTAGGCATGGCGTTGTTGCCAGGGCGTATTGGTGATCTCGGCGACGATCCAGCGCAGCCCGCCCAGGCGGTCGAAGCAGTAGTAGAAGCTCACCGGGTTGAATACGTGGCCGAAATAGCGCAGATGCGTCAGCAGGCGGATCGCCCCGTCTGGCCTTTCGCCGGTCTGCGCCTGCACGCAGTCGCGTACCGCCTGGTCCAGCGGTACCGCCGGATCGCCCAGATAGTCGCTGCGGCGGAACTGCGCAAGATTGCGGCGGCCGACCGACCACAGCCAGCGGCGTGCGAACAGCCGTTCCAGTTCGGCCAGATCCAGGTACATCAGAAACAGCCGGTAGCGAAACTGCAGCGGACGCGGTGCGAAGCGGCGATGTCGTACCCAACCGGTATACACCGCACTGTGCAGGCCGGCGACGTCGCCATCGAACTGCGCGCCATGCCCATCGGCCGGCGGCAGTGGCTGCGCCTCGGTACTGGCCTCGCGCAGCAGGTGCATCACCACGCCACGCCCAGCGCGCGCGCGACGTCCACGCCGCTGCGCAGGCCGTCTTCGTGGAAGCCATATCCCCAGGCAGCGCCGGCGAACCAGGTCCGCTGTCGGCCCTGGATCTGCGCCTTGCGGCCTTGTGCCGCGACGGCAGCGGCATCCTGCACCGGATGGCGATAGCGCATGCGCCTCAGGATCTTGGCCGGATCGATTTCCTGGCTACGGTTGAGGCTGACGATCAGCGGCTGGCTGGACTCGATCGACTGCAGTGCGTTCATCCAGTAGCTCACCGTGCACGGCGCCTGCGGATCGGCCGGCACATGCGCATTCCACGCCGCCCAGGCACGACGATCGTGCGGCAGCATGCGCGCGTCGGTATGCAGCACGGTGTCGTTGTCTTGATAGGTGATGGCGCCAAGCACGGCCCGCTCGTCGGTGCTGGCGTCGCTGAGCAGGGCCAATGCATCGTCGGCATGGCAGGCCAACACCACCTGGTCGAAGGGCTCTTCGCCATGCAGGGTCGCGACCATCGCGCCCTGCGGCGTACGGCGGATTGCATGCACCGGCGTGGACGGACGCTCGATGACCTGCCAGCGTCGACGCAGCGCCTTGACGTAACTGGACGAGCCGCCGCGCACGACCTGCCATTGCGGTCGGCCGGTCAGTTGCAGCATGTGGTGATTGGCCATGAAGCCGATCAACTGGCCCATCGGGAAGTCGAGGATGCGCTGCGACGGCGAGGACCACAACGCCGACGCCATCGGCACCAGGTGCTGGTCGCGGAATGTGGACGAGTAGCCGTGCCGTTGCAGGTAGTCGCCCAGCGTGCTGGTGCGCTCGTCGTTGTGCAGCACCGCGGGGGCCTGGCGGTAGAAGCGCCGCAAGTCGGCGAGCATGCGCCAGAAGCGTGGGCTCAGCAGGTTGCGACGCTGGCAAAACAGGCCGTTGAGGGTCCCGGCGTTGTATTCCAGCCCGCTCCGCGCGTCCTGCACGGAGAAGCTCATCGTGGTCTCCTGCGCGCACACGTCGAGTTCGGCAAACATCCTTGTCAGTAGCGGGTAATGCTGTGGGTTGAACACGATGAAGCCGCTGTCGACCGCATGCGACACGCCGTCGAGCTGGATCGCATGGGTATGCGTGTGGCCGCCGAAGTAGTCGGCCGCTTCGAACAAGGTGACCTCGTAGCGGCGCGACAGCAGCCACGCTGCGCCCAATCCTGCGATGCCGCTGCCGACCACGGCGATGCGCTCGCCGCTCATCGCCGCCCCCGAGCCGCGCGACGCGTCAATGCTGCCGGCATCGGCTTGAGGTCCCATACCAGCCCCAGCCAGGACATGGCCGTCAACCCATACCAGGTCAGGTCGTACTCCCACCAGCGCAGGCCTTGCCGCGCCGAGCCAGGGTAGAAGTGGTGATTGTTGTGCCAACCCTCGCCGAAGGTGAGCAGCGCCAGCAACCAGTTGTTGCGGCTGTCGTCGCGGGTGTCGAAGCGTCGGCTCCCGAAGCGGTGCGCCAGCGAGTTGATGGTGAAGGTGGCATGGAACAAGGCCACCGTGGAGATCGCAAAGCCCCACACCAACAACTGCGGTCCATTGGTCTGCAACTGCGGTGCGGCGGCGGACAGCCATTCGCCCAGCAGATACAGGCCCAGGGCCAGCAGCGTGGGAAGCACGATGTCGAAGCGATCGAGGAAGCGCAGCTCAGCGAAGCGGCGCAGGTCCGGGATGGCGTCCCAATCGGTGCGGAAGTTGCGCGGGGTCAGGAACCAACCGGTGTGGCTCCACCAGAACCCATGCTGGGCGGGCGAATGCGGATCTTGGCCGGTGTCGGTGTGGCGATGGTGATTGCGATGATGCGCGGCCCACCACAACGGACCGCGTTGCACGCAGGTCGCGCCGATCGCTGCAAACACGAACTGCAGGACCCGCGAGGTCTTGAACGCGCGATGGGAGAAGTAGCGGTGATAGAAGCCGGTCAGGGCGAACATGCGCAGCGCGTACAGCGCGAGGGCCACCGCGACCGCGAACCAGGACACGCCAACCCACAGTACTGCCAGGCAGGCCAGGTGCAAGGCGATGAAGGGCAGTGCACGCAACCAGTCGATACGGTCGGCCGTCACTGCATCCAGCGGCGCCTGCGCCTGGGTGTCGACCCAACGCCGCAGGCTGGCACCCCATCGATGGGGGCGACTGGAGCGGCGCTCGGCGCCGGTGCTGGGGACAGCGTGGGGATCCAGTCCAGGACTCGGCACGCGTGGTTTCCTCCTTAGGTACGTGTAGGCCTGTACGGATATCATTTCAGAACGGATGCACCCGCGATCGACTGTGATTCACAGGAATGATCTGCAGGCCAGCCTTCAGCGGCCGGAGGACAGCCGCAACATCCATGCCCGGCAAGTATTGCCGGGCTCGCTGAGGCTGCTTGTGAAGACACTCTAACGGAGAAGGCGGGCCGTCCGGGCGCCTCGGGTCAGGGCGCCATCGCCAAGGTGCTGATCCCGCCCTTGGCGACCACGGTGCCGGTAGCCACGCCGCCGGGCGCACCGCCGGGCGGTTCCATGGTCACCGCCAGGATGGCGTCGTTGCCGAGCATCGGCATCAACGGATCGGGGATGCGGGCGCGATGCGTGCGCTGATCATCGAAGGTGCCCATCGAGTGCGCCTTGCCATCGGGCGTGATCAACCACAGTTCCGGCACCTTGCCGGCGGTTGCGGTGCGATCCAGCGGCGTGACCGTGATGGTGTGCTTGTCGGCGTCCATCAAGGCCACGTAGCCAGGCCGTCCATCCTCGGTTGCGAGCGTGGAGGTCATGGCGACCCCGGACGTGCTTGCGGGGGCAGTGGTATCGGGAGGCGTGACGCTGGGCCGTGGCGGCGGCGTCTGTGCGGTGATGTCGGAACTCGGCACCGGCGGTGCACGCAGATTCAACACCGCCAGCACGCAAACCGCCGCCGTCGCCAGGCCGGCCACCGCGGCCACGCGCCAGAACCGCAGGTTGTTCCACAACGTTGGCGCCGGCGTTGCCGTGGTGGTCGGCGCAGACGGCACCGCGCGCAGCGGCGTCTCGAAGCCCAGTGCCTGGCGGATGCGGGGCCAGACCTGCTCGGGCGGCGCGACTTCGCCAATTTCGTCCAGCAGCGGCGCCAAATGCACCTGCCATTGCGCCACTGCCTGGGCGAAGCGGGCATCGGTGGCCAGGCGCTGTTCGGCCGCCAGACGGGCATCGGCATCCAGCAAGCCGATCACGTACTCGCCGGCCAGCACGTCGGTGGGCGGTTCCTGGTCGATGGGGAGAGGCGTACTCATCGTTCCAGACATGCCTTGAGTTTGGCCAGGCCGCGACGGATCCAGCTCTTGACGGTGCCGATGGGAGTTTGCGTGCGGGCCGCCAGTTCCTCGTAGGTGATGCCGTCGAAGAACGCGGTGCGGATCAGTTCGCTGCGCGGCGGCTCCAATTCGCTCAGGCAGTGGTCGATCCGACGCCGGGTGGTGGCGCGCTCGGTGCGCTCCAGCGGCGAGGCATCGCTGGCGCGCAGGTCGCCAGCGTCGTCGAGCGCCACGTTGCGGCGCTGCGGCGCGGTGGTGCGCAGATGATCGATCGCCTTGTTGCGCGCGATCATCGCCAGCCAGGTGAAGCCGCGCGCGCGGGCCGGATCGAATTGGCCGGCCTTGTGCCAGATCAGGGTAAACACGTCCTGCAACACCTCCTCGGCTTCGGCGCGCTGCGGAATCATCCGCAGGCAGATGCCGAACAACTTGCTCGAGGTCTGCCGATACAAGGCTTCGAAGGCATGGCGATCGCCGCCGGCAGTGGCGGTCAGCAGGCGCCCGGTCTCATCGTCGTCGTGGCCAGGAATGGCACTCATGCGGTCACGCATTAGCGAAAGGTGCGCCGATCCTACCGGACTGAGCTGAAGGTGTCGTTCACCGCTGCCGGAACCACAGCAGCACCGCCGCCAGCAGCAGGACGATCTCGGTGCCGGCCAGCGCCACCGTGGGCGTGGAGACCGGCCAGAGACGGGCCAGCGAGGCGCTGCGGAACACCACGATGGGCAGGTAGAACGCCAGTGCGACCAGCAGGCCGGTGCGCGGTTGGTCGATCCAGGCGAAGTAGCCGAACAGGAAGGCCATGCCCAGCTGCAGGCCGCCGTAGATGACCAGGTACTCGGACTGGCCGGCCGGCGAGAGTTGGGTGTAGCCCACCGCATGCGCGGTCTTGGTCGGCGACAAGGTGCACCAGATCGCCAGGGCGAGGTAGAGCACTGCGTTGATCCACAGATACAGCTTTGCCATGCGCGTGCTCCTGCAAGCGGAAGAGAACCCTGTGCCGTTGTAACCAGCGGCGCGTGGGGGCGCGTGAAGATGGGAGGCGCGCGGTTCAATGGGCCTCGCACTGCGCGACCAGCGGCTGCGCACGCGCCTGTTGCACTTCCGCCGCGTCCACGCTCCGGGGCGGTGCATCCGGGAACACGATGCGCACCTTCGGGTAATGACCGGAGGCGTCGCGCAGGTTGCCGACGCCGCGGAACACCAGCAGGCGTCTGTCGGCACTGGTGTAGGTGAGTTCGATCGCAGGCACGGCTGCGCCATACCAGGTGTCGAGGCTGAGACGATAGCGCTGGCGGCCCGCTGCCGCGTCCTGTTGCTGGATGCGGAAGACCAACTGGCGCTGCAGGCTGGGCAGCACGAACGCGACCCGCTGCGGTACGCTCGCCAGCGCCTCCCAATGGGTGCGCAGATAGCTGTCGAAGCCGGCATCGATCACGCGTGGCCCGTCCGCCGCCGGCAACGGGGCGCTGCGCTCGGCCGCACCGGGCCGTTGCTGGAACATCTCGCGGCGGCCGTTACGGCGACGGACGCCTTCGCGGTAACCGTCGCGGCCATCGACCAACTCGAAGTCCGGCTCTGGCCCATCGCCGTCGACCTGCTTGCGCGCAAACGCGCGGCCATCGGTGCAGCGATACAGCACCAGGCGACCGCCGCCCTCCAGCAACCAATGCGATTCGCGGTAGCGCAGCGCGCCGGTGTCGGCATCGAAGGCGTCCGCATCGGTGCGCGTGACAGCCAATGCAGCCAGCGGCGCGCTGCCGAGCACCAGCAGCAACAGCGGTGGGAGCGGGCGGAAGGCCGCAATCCAGACACGACGCAGGTAGGTGGGCACGGGCATCGGTGGTCTCCTCGATGGCAGTGCTGAGCAATACGGGGCTGGCGCCCGAATGGATGCGCCGATGGCGTCAGGACGTTCCCGACAGCAAGACGGCATGGGCGATCACGGACATTGGCAGGCGGTGGCGGGGCACGCGCGCGTGCCCGGCGCCAGGCCCTCGCTCACTACGCCGGTGGCTGCAGGACAATGCAATCGACCGGGCAGGCCGGGAGGCATAGCGCGCAACCGGTGCACAGCGGCGCGATCACCGTGTGCATGTGCTTGGCGCCGCCGATGATGGCGTCCACCGGGCACGCCTGGATGCACTTGGTACAGCCGATGCAGTCGGCCTCGACGATCCACGCCACCTGCGGGGGAGTGTGGGCGCCACGGTCGCGGTCATAGGGGCGTGCCGGGACGTGCAGCACGTGGGCCAGCGCGCGGGCGCCGGCGTCGCCACCGGGTGGGCAGCGCTCCACGCCGGCTTCGCCGCAGGCCATCGCCTCGGCGTAAGGGCGGCAGCCATCGAAGCCGCACTGGCCGCATTGGGTCTGCGGCAGCAGGCGGTCGAGGCGTTCGACCAGTGCGGAGTGGGCGGTGTCCATGCGGATCAGTGCGTGCGTGCGCCGCGGTACCAGCGTTGCTGCGCCAGCGCCAGCATGGGGCGATCCTCGCGGCTGTCGCCATAGGCATGCACGCAGTCGTAGTGCGCCAGCTCATACTGCTGGCGGATGACGTCCGCTTTGCGCGGGCCGCAATCGCCGCCGGCATAGCGGCCGCTGAGTATGCCGTCGTGGTGTTCGAGCCGGTTGCAGATCAATTCCACGCCGTGCTGCGCGCACCACGGTTGCAGATACAGATCCAGCGATGCCGACACCAGCACCAGCGTATGCCCTTGGGCGTGGTGCCAGTCCATTCGACGCAGCATGTCCGCACGCAGGATGCCGGGCAGGGCCTCGTGTGCGTAGGCCTGTCCGTGCGCTGCGAGTTCCTCCAGCCTGCGTCCCGTGAATACCTGGCGGGTCACGCGCGCGCGCAATGCATGCGCGGACACCAACCCGGCGCGAAACCCCAGCAGCCACGGCCCCACCGTCCAGCGCGCCTTGGCGCGCTGCGCCGGCGTCGCGACACGACGCAGGAACCCACCGTAGCTATCGCAGGTGGTGATGGTGTGGTCGAAGTCGAACAGGGCCAGGTGCATGGCGGCGAGGACGGGAGATCGGGGATGGGCGGATCTTAGCGGGGAATACGGGCGGCCTGACCGATTCCCCATCCCGCCTTACCGCACCGGCATGCCTGGTTGCGCGCCGGCGTCGGCATCCAGCAGTGCCAGCGCACCCCCATCGAAACCGGCCGACAGGATCATGCCTTCGCTGATGCCGAAGCGCATCTTGCGCGGCGCCAGATTGGCGATGAACACCACGTTGCGGCCAACCAGCGCTTCCGGCTCGCCATAGCTGCCGCGGATACCGGAGAAGATCTGTCGCTTGCCCAGCTCGCCGGCATCCAGCTCGAAGCGCAGCAGCTTGTCCGAGCCTTCCACGCACTCGCAGACCAGCACCTTGCCGATGCGCAGATCGAGCTTGGCGAAATCGTCCATCGCAATAAGACCCGTGTTCGAACCGGAGGTCGGAGCATTGGCCGGTGCAGCCGGCGTTGCGCCGGCTTTGACTTCGGCAGGCTTGGTGGGCGCAGCCGGTGCGGCGAGGGTGTCCTTGGAAGCGTCGGTCATGGCGTCGATCAGTTTGGGGTCGATACGGGTGAACAGGGCGGTGTAGGGCTGGATCGTGTGTGCGGTCAACGGACGCAGCACGTCGTCCCAGCTGGTCATCGGCGCCGACAGGAAGGCTTCGGCCTCGGCGCAGGTGCGCGGCAGGATCGGCTTGAGCGCTGCCGCCAAAATGCGGAACAGGTTCAGGCCCTGGGTGCACACCGACTGCAGTTGCGCGTCGGCACCGGCCTGCTTGGCGATCACCCAGGGCTTGGTGTCGTCGATGTACTTGTTGGCCTCATCGGCCAGCGCCATCGCCTGGCGAATCGCAGTGGCCGCATCGTTGCGTTCGTAGGCCTCGCGGATCGGCGCCAGTGCGGCAACGAACCGATCGTACTGCGCCGGATCGGGCAGGGTGTCGGCCAGCTTGCCGTCGAAGCGCTTGCCGATGAAGCCGGCGCAGCGACTGGCCAGGTTGACGAACTTGCCGACCAGATCCGCGTTGACGCGGGCGACGAAGTCGCCCAGGTTCAAATCGAGGTCGTCCACGCCGCCGGAAGACTTGGCAGCGAAGTAATAGCGCAGCGCCTCCGGCTCCAGGCCGACGTCCAGGTAGGTGCGCGCCATCACGAAGGTGCCGCGCGACTTGCTCATCTTGGCGCCATCGACGGTGAGATAGCCGTTGACGTGCAGGCGGGTGGGCGCGCGGTGACCGGG
>NZ_NSET01000065.1 GCF_009192945.1 Xanthomonas maliensis
TGCCGGCCACCGCGGCCGCCGGCACCCGCAATGGAGCGATCATCGACGATGCTTGAACGTGAATTGACAGTGTCCAATCGGCTGGGACTGCATGCGCGGGCGACCGCCAAGCTGGTGCAGACCCTGTCCTCGTTCCGCAGCCATGCCACCCTGTCGGCCAAGGGCCGCGAGGTCAATGCCAAGAGCATCATGGGCGTGATGCTGCTGGCCGCCGGCCAGGGCACCCGCGTGGCGGTGCGTCTGGATGGCGAAGACGAGGCCGAGGCCATGCAGGCGTTGGTAGACTTGTTCGAGCGTCGTTTCGACGAGGACAGCTGAGCGTGCCTGGCGTGGCCGCTGCCCCGCCTGCCGATCAGGCGCCTGCGCGCCCTGGTTGCGCATGAGCGTGCGTCTGCGCGGCCATGGCGCCTCGCGCGGCAACGCGCTTGGCCGCGCGCGGGTCCGCCAGAGCCATGCCCTTGACGTGGCCGAACAGCGCGTCCCCGCCAGCCAGGTGCAGGTCCAACTGCAGCGTCTGCATCTGGCGATCGCCGCCGCGCGCCAGGAGATGCAGCAATTGCGCGATCGGCTGCAGGGCGCGCTGGCGCGGGAGGTGGGCGAATTCCTCGACCTGCACGCCTTGCTGCTGGACGACCCGGAACTGCTGCAAGGGCTGGACGAGCTGATCCGCAGCCATCGCTACAGCGCGGATTATGCGTTGCAGGTGCAGCGGGATCGGCTGGCAGCGGTCTTCGACGGCATGGAAGATGCCTACCTCAAGAGCCGCATGGACGACCTGGACCACGTCATCGGGCGCATCCACGCATTTCTTCACCAGCGCCCCACCGACCTCAAGGGCGTGGCCGGCGAGATTCTGGTCTGCGAGAACGTCGCACCGTCGGAACTGGCGCAATTGCAGGCACAAGGCGTGGTGGCCATCGTCACCACCGCCGGCAGCGCGCTTTCGCACAGTGCCATCCTGGCGCGTAGCCTGCATCTGCCGTTGGTGGTCGGCGTGGCCGATGCGTTGCAGCGGATCGACGATGGCGATGTGCTGATCGTCGAGGCCGGCAGTGGCCAGGTCATCGTCGATCCCACCCCCACGCATCTGCGCGACTATCGCGAGCGACTGCGCGCGCTGGCCAAGGAACAACGCGAGCTGGGCCGTCTGCGCTCCAAACCCAGCCGCACGCGCGACAATATCGATATCACCTTGCTGGCCAATGCCGAGTCGCTGGAAGACGTGGCGCAGGCGCATGCGCTGGGGGCCAGGGGCCTGGGGCTGTACCGGACCGAGTTCCTGTTTCTGCAACGCCAGGAGCTGCCGGACGAGGAAGAACAGTTCCAGACCTACCGCGACACCGTGCTGGGCATGAGTGGCCGGCCAGTGACCATCCGCACGCTGGACCTGGGCGCCGACAAGGCCGACCGCACCGGCCTGACCCTCAGCGACGAAGACAATCCGGCACTGGGCCTGCGCGGCGTGCGACTGTCCCTGGCCCGTCCGGCGGTGGCGCGCACCCAGTTGCGGGCGATCCTGCGCGCATCCGGCTATGGCCCGGTGCGCATCCTGGTGCCGATGATCAGCGGACGCGAGGAAGTCCAGCAGTTGCGCAAGCAGCTGAAGAAGCTGGCCGCCCAACTGCGCGAGGAAGGCCATGAAATCGCCGAGCGGATCCCGCTCGGTGCGATGATCGAGGTGCCGGCCGCGGCGCTGGCACTGGATTGCTTCATCGAGGATGTCGACTTCCTGTCCATCGGCACCAACGATCTGGTGCAGTACTTGTTGGCGGTGGATCGCAACAACGAGGCGCTGGGCGAGCTGTATTCGCCACTGCATCCTGCCGTGCTGCGACTGATCGCCCAGGTGATCGCTGTTGGGCGCCAGTACGACACGCCGGTGGCGGTCTGCGGCGAGATCGCTGGCGATGCGCGTTTCGTCCCGATGCTGCTGGCCTTGGGGTTGAGCGAATTCAGCCTGCACCCGGCCACGTTGCTGGAAGTGCGCCGTGCCATCCGCGACTCGCATCTGGGCGAGCTGCGATTGCAGGGCGAAAAACTCCTGCGCGCGCGCGACCGCAAGGCGATCGAGAAGTGGCTGGCTGGCGTCGGCTGCGGCAATCTGCATTGAGCAATGGCGTGCGCTTTGCCGCAGCCAGGAGAGGTCGACTCGCTGCAGGTCGACACGATCGAACAGTGACTGGCCCGCAGACCGCACATTCTCGGAAGTGGCATGCGCAAGGTGGCCAGCAATGTCGCGCCTCGTCGTGCAGCGCGCAGGCTTGCAGGGATTTCAACGCGAACGCCAGCGTGTGCATCGCCACACCGATGGCGATCCTGGCACCGGCGACGCCGACGACGGTATGTTTCGTCACCCATCGCAAGCGATAATGCCGCGCTGACCCAGCACCGTGTTCCGTGGGGACACGTTCACTTCACCGGGGAGCCGTGCATGGCCGAAGCCGTCCGCCACGACAAGACCGCCCGCCAGTTGCGCCTGTTGTCCGATGCGCTGGACAGCGGCCGCCTGGGTCCGGTCCGCCGGCTGGTCAACACGCTGGCGCCGGCGGAGATCGGCAACCTGCTCGAATCGCTGCCGCCGGGCAAGCGCGAGGTGGTCTGGGGCCTGGTCGATCCGGAAGACGACGGCGAAGTGCTGCTGCACGTCGGTGAAGAAGTGCGCGAAAGCCTGCTGGCCGACATGGACCCGGACGAAATCGTGGCCGCGGTCGAAGACCTGGACATCGACGACCTCGCCAACCTGGTCGAGGACCTGCCCGATACCGTCATCGATGAAGTGCTCAAGTCGATGGATCGCGAAAACCGCGAGCGACTCGAGCAGGTGCTGTCGTATCCGGAAGACACCGCTGGCCGCCTGATGAACCCGGACGTGGTGACCGTGCGCGCCGACGTCAACGTCGACGTGGTACTGCGCTATCTACGCCTGCGCGGCGAGCTGCCCGATCACACCGACCATCTGTACGTGGTCAGCCGCCGGCACCAGTATCTGGGCCGGGTGCCGCTGGCTGCCCTGGTCACGCACGAGGACAGCACGCCGGTCAATCGGCTGATCGACGACGAACAACCGGCCATCGACGTCGGCGACAGCGCCGAGGAAGTGGCGCGGCGCTTCTCCGACCACGACTGGATCTCCGCGCCGGTGGTGGACGACAACAACATCCTGCTGGGCCGCATCACCATCGACGACGTGGTGGACATCATCCGCGAGCAGGCCGAGCACCAGGCGCTGAGCGCCGCCGGCCTGGACGAGGACGAGGACATGTTCAGCCCGGCCAGGCGCGCGTTCCGTCGCCGGCTGCTCTGGCTGGGGGTCAACCTCGCCACCGCGTTCATCGCCTCCAGCGTCGTCAGCCAGTTCGAGGGCACGATCGAGAAGCTGGTCGCGCTGGCCGCGCTGATGCCCATCGTCGCCGGCATGGGCGGCAATGCCGGCACCCAGGTGCTGGCATTGATGGTGCGCGGCCTGGCGCTCGGGCAGATCGGCGCCTCCAACGTGATGACCTTGCTGAAGAAGGAACTCACTGTCGCGTTGATCAACGGCCTGTGTCTGGGCATCGGCCTGGGCCTGATCGTGCTGGCCTGGTTCCATCAGCCGATGCTGTCGCTGGTGATCGGCACCGCCTTGACCGTCAACCTGCTGACCGCCGCGCTGGGCGGAGTGCTGGTGCCGGTGACGCTCAAGCGGCTGGGCTTCGACCCGGCCCTGGCCGGCGGCGTGATCCTGACGACCCTGACCGACGTGATGGGCTTCCTCAGTTTCCTTGGCCTGGCCACGCTGATCCTGCTGCGCTGATCCTGCTGCGCTGAACCGCACAGATGAACCCAGGCTTGGAACCGCTCGCTCTGCACGCCCCACCGCATACGCTGCCGGCGATACTTCACTTGTGTATCCGCCTGGGAGCTCTGCGTGATTGGTCGTTGCCTTGTCGTTGTACTGGTGGCGTTGGCGCTGGTGGGATGCGCCGGCATGCCTGACCGCCACCCGGATCCGCGCAGCGGTCACTTCGTGATGCGTTCGCTGCAGCTGGAAGGACGCGAGTACCGCTACCAAGTGTTCGTGCCGGCCGCAGCCGCGGCGCAACCGCGGCCGATCGTGCTGTTCCTGCACGGCTCCGGCGAGCGCGGCGACAACGGGCGCGATCAGACCGAGGTCGGGCTTGGCCCCTATTTGCGCGATCACGCAGCGGATTTTCCCGCGTTGGTGGTGCTGCCGCAGGTCCCAGACGACGAGGAGTGGCTGGGCATCAATGCACGTATGGCGATCGCCGCGCTGGATGCCGCCAGCGCGGAATTCAATGCCGACCCACAGCGGACCTACCTGACCGGCATCTCCATGGGCGGCTATGGCACCTGGGAGGTCGGCCTGATGCAGCCGCAGCGGTTCGCCGCGCTAGTGCCGATCTGCGGCGCGTTGAAGGCACCGCGCGACGAACGCCGCACGCTCTACGTCAGCCTGGTCGCACAGGAGGCCGATCCGTATACCGCCGCGGTCACGCGCTTGAAGCGGGTGCCGATCTGGATGTTCCATGGCGCCAAGGACGATCAGGTACCGCCGCACGACGACCGTGCGCTGTACCGCGCCGCCAAGGGGGTGGGCGCCAATGTGCGCTACAGCGAATACCCGCACGGCAACCACAATGCCTGGGACGCGACCTACGCCGACCCGAGCATGTGGGAGTGGCTGTTTCGGCAGCGCCTGCGATGAAGCTCCCCCGGCCGTCATACCCCCGTGGCGGCCGGCCGCATGTCATCGCACGCCACGACCGACACGCAGCCGGCGTCAGTGGTGGTAGCCGGTCTCGGCGGTGACCTTGCCGCGGAACACCCGATAAGACCACACGGTGTAGCCCAGGATCAGCGGCAGCAACGCCACCAGCCCGGCCAGCGCAAACAGTTGCGAGGACGGCGGCGCGGCGGCCTGCCAGATCGTATAGACCGGCGGCACCAGATACGGCCACATGCCCAGCAGCAATCCCAGGAAACCCAGCGCGAACAGCGCCATCGCCAATAGAAAGGGCCAGGCATCGGCGCGCGCGGCAGCGATCGCCCGCCACAATCCATAGCCGACCAGCGCCACCAACGCGGGCACCGGCAACAACCAGCCCATGTGCGGACCCTCGAACCAGCGCTCCATCACATGCGACTGCAGCGAGGGCAGCCAGGCACTGACCAGTCCGATGAACACCAGGACCGTCAACGTCAGTGGCCGCGATAACTGCCGTGCCAGCTGCTGTACCTGATCGCTGGTCTTGAGGATCAGCCAGGTACTGCCGAGCAGTGCGTAGCCGAAGACCAGCGCCGCCCCGGTCAACATGGCGAACGGACTGAACCACCCCCAGGCCCCGCCGACATAGCGATCGTGCTCGATCGGCAAGCCTTGCACCAGCGCGCCCAGGATCACGCCCTGGGCAAAGGTCGCCAGGATCGAGCCGACCGCGAACGCGTTGCTCCACAGGCGCCGCGAGCGTTGCGCCTTGAAGCGGAACTCGAACGCCACGCCACGGAACACCAAGGCCATCACCATCAGCAGCACCGGCAGGTACAGCGCCGACAGGAGGGCGGCATAGGCCTTGGGGAACGCGGCCAACAGCCCTGCCCCACCCAGCACCAGCCAGGTTTCGTTGCCGTCCCAGATCGGCGCTGCGGTATTCATCATCACATCCAGCTGCGCCTCGTCGCGGCGAAACGGCGCCAGGATGCCGATCCCGAGCACGAAGCCGTCCAGCAACACATACATCAACACGCCGAAGCCGATCACCGCAAACCATGCCACCGGCAAAACGCTGCTCATGTCCATGACGCCACTCCATCGATCGGTGCATCGGCGGCGGACAACGGCCGCGCCGGCGTGTGCTCGCCGTGGTCCAGCTGCGGCGCGTCGTCATGCGCGATCGGACCGTGCTTGCCGATCTTGACCAGGTACCAGATGCCCCAGCCGAACACGAAGGCGTAGCCGACCACGTAGACCGCCAGCGATGTGGCGGTCATCCACGCCGATTGCGTGCCGACCGCATCTGCCGTGCGCAGCACGCCATACACCACATACGGCTGCCGCCCCATCTCGGTGACGAACCAACCCGATACCAGCGCGATGAAACCGCTTGGCAACATCCAGCGCCAGGTCGCCAACAACCAGCGCCACCGCAGCAGCGCGCCGCGCCACCAGGCCCAGGCCGACACCCAGGCCACCAACAGCATCAACGTGCCGGTGCCCACCATCAGGCGAAATGCGAAGAACACCGGCAACACCGGCGGCCGCTCGGAGGCCGGCACCGAGGTCAACGGTGCAATGCTGCCGTCCAGACGGTGGGTCAGGATCAGGCTACCCAAGCGCGGAATGGCGATCTCGTAGTCGTTACGCTCCTGGCGCGCATTGGGCAGCGCGAAGACCACCAGCGGAACGCCCTCGCCGGCAGGCGCATCGTGCCAATGCGCTTCGACCGCGGCGATTTTCATCGGCTGGTGCTTGAGCGTATTCAAACCATGCATGTCGCCGACGGCGATCTGCAGCGGCATCACGATCGCCGAGAACACCACCGCCAACTTGAGCATGCGCAGGCCAGCATCACGGTGCACGCCCCGATGCAGATACCAGGCCCCTACGGCACCGACCACAAAGCAGGTGGTGATGAACGCCCCCAGGGCCATATGCGCCAGACGATACGGGAACGAGGGGTTGAAGATCACCTGCATCCAATCGACCGGATGCACGATGCCATTGACCACCTCGTAGCCGGCCGGCGTCTGCAGCCAGCTATTGGAGGACAGGATCCAGAACGTAGAGAACAGCGTTCCCAGCGCGACCATGCAGGTGGCGAAGAAATGCAGGCGCTCGGAAATGCGCCCCCAACCGAACATCATCACGCCCAGGAAGCTGGCTTCCAGGAAGAACGCGGTGAGCACTTCATAGCTCAGCAGTGGGCCGATCACGCTGCCGGCGATGCGACTGAGTTCGGGCCAATTGGCGCCGAACTGGAAGGCCATCACGATGCCGCTGACCACGCCCATGCCGAAGGACACCGCAAAGATCTTCTGCCAGAAGAAATACAGGCTGCGCCAGACCGGCAAGCGCGTGCGCAGCCAGCGCCATTCCAGAAAGCCGAGCAAGCTGGACAAGCCAATGGTGAATGCAGGAAACAGCACGTGGAAGGCAATGACGAACCCGAACTGGATCCGTGACAGCAGCAGGGCGTCCATGGACACCTCCTGTAAGAAAACCACACATGGCTCCACGTCGGAACCGTAGCGACATTCGCCGCGCCGCGCATGGCCGGTTGCGGCACGTCTTCATGATAGGGACGGTCGTGCCCGTTCCCGATGCGACACGCGGTCGCACTGCGGCAGCTTGTCGCAGTGACAGCCGCTGCAATCGCGAAGAAGCGTTCCGTCGGCAGGCTCGCAGTGGACAGCTGCGGCCGTGGTCTCGGCCCGATGATCGAAGGCCAAGCGCGTCAGGCTGCGTCGCCAAGCAGCGCGCCCCGTGTGCGGCCATGCCCTGCAGCGTGCCCTGCGGATGCCATCGCGGGGTCATGCGTGAGGTCGTGGTTGCGTCCCGGCGGACGTCAACACCGCTGTCGGCACCGGCACCGAGAGACGCTGCGTTCGGATGGGCGACCGTCGCTTTGGCGCTGCACGTCGCTTCCCGATGCTGCCCTACCTGACTGCGCATCGGCCAGACCGAGTGCTGTTGGTGGGACGCGCGGCCGGGCTCTCCGCGCCTACGACCCGCACCCAGTGCGCAGCAGTCCGTTACGACCGCACCCGCTCCCAGACCCGCAGGAAATTGCCGCTATAGACATCGACGATGCGTTGCACCGGCCAGCCGGCATCCAGCATCGCCTGGGTGAGCTTGGGCAAATCCGCGCCGCTGTGCATGCCGGTCGGCAGGCTGGAAATCCCGCCATCGAAATCGCTGCCGAAACTCAGGTGCTTCCAGGGATCTTCGACGATCGCCATGTCCGCGATCTGGCCAGCAAAGGCTTCATAATAGGCAACGACGAAGGCGAGATCGGCATCCATATTCGGCGTGCCGTCCGCCAGGTAAGCATGCTGCAGGTAATACGGCGCCAGAATGACGCTGATACAGCCGCCGGTCTGAACGATGGCGCGAATCGCATCGTCGTCGAGTCCGCGATCGAGATGCGGCGATGGCCGCGTCTCGGCACCACGGGTGACGCGGCGCGACGCGCCGTGCGATGCAAAGGCCGGCACATTGCGCCGCACGCAAATGTCGCAGGTATCGATGATGCCTTGGCGCGAGGTATGGGTGAGATCGATCAGCAGGCCGACATCGATGCAACGTTCCACTACCTGCCTGCCAAACGCCGTCAGCCCCTGACCCGCGACCTCCCGCCAGCGATTGACCGCTGCATAGCCGGCCTGGGACAGATCGGTATGGCTGAAATGATTGAGCGTCATATAGGCAGCACCGGCCTTGGCGGCAATCTCCAGGCGTTGCAGCCGCATCGCCTGGCTGCCGGTACCGCTGGGGCCCAGCATATGCGCGCCTTCCAGCGACAGAATGGCGCAGCAACGACCATCGGCCCGGATCGCATGCAGCTCGCTGGCACTGCGCGCCAAGCGCATCCGATCCTGACTTGTTTCGACCACTGTCTCGACATAGCGCTGATGCTCCAGCCACTGTTTCCATGGGTCGAGCAAGCGCGTATCGATGAAGTTTTCCCACAGCGCATGGGCGCTGAAACAGGCACCACCGTAACCGCCGGCGAGAAAGTCCGGACCACTGACATGGTCCATCAGCGGATGATTGCGGCCTTTCGGCGAGCCCTTGCGAACCAGCCAGATGATCAGTGAGCGGCGATGCGCCTGCCAGTCGCCTTTCCAGAAGTCGTAGCCGAGCAAGCGTGCCAGGTACAGCGAGTCGAGATGCGTATCGATCGGATAGGCCAGCGCATGCACCGCGTCCACCGTGTTGGCCGTCGAAAAGGCAGCAGACTCCTCGGACGAAACAGCATTCATCGACGCAGCTCCGGCAGTGACCCCAGAAAAGAGTAGGAATGAAGAACGCGGATTTATTTGAATCAGAAAATATTTACTGCGACATCCGCTGCCGGACTCCGATCGAGCGACAGCCAATGCCCGACGATCATTAACCGAACTGCAGCGCGACGTCCAGGGGATTGGACTGTACACGTGCTTGCGCCAATGGGCGGCAGGCCATCATCGCAGGCCGCGTCCACTGCCGGATCGACAGTCCATGGATGGACGTCGGCGCACGCCGACCGCCATCGCCGATCGCCACCGGAGCCAACCGAGTCGGCTGATGTTCGCTTCCCTCTCCAACGCACCGCCGCGCCAGCTTCTTGCTGGCCGATAGCGCACTGCCATCCCTCGATGACCGCATCCCTGCGCGCATGGGTCCTCAGTGGCGTAGCAGCGCCGCCAGCGACGATCGCCGCTGCGCCAAGCATCGGCGCGTCACCGCGCAGCGCGAGTGCTCCCGGCCGTCTGCGTTTATGCGCGATGACGCGCGCGCCGCGCCACTTCGCTGACCAGCGCGATGACTGCGGTGAGGGCCACCATCGACAGGAATTGCATACGGGTCTCCGGCGAACTTGCCAACAACCCGAAGATCGCCGCCAGAATTCCCAGCGCCAGCAGGGTCAGCACGGGAAAACCGCGCATGCGGAACGGCAGCGCCAGGCCCTCGCGATCCGCCCGCCGCCGCAGGATCAATTGCGAGACCAGCGAGATCGTCCACACCAGCAAGCAGGTGGCGCCAACGATATTGAGCAGGACCGACAACACTTTGTTGGGGTACAACAGTTCCAGCACTGCCGCAGCGAAACCGAACAGGACGCTGGCCACCACCGCCAGCCGCGGGACCTGCTGTGCGCTGGTGCGCGCCAGGAACCGCGGTGCCTCGCCGCGCTGCGCCAGCGAAAAGATCATCCGAGAGGCACCGTATAGATTGGCATTGAGCGCCGACAACAGCGCCACCACGGCCACCAGGGTGATGGCGGTGGCGGCACCGGGAATGCGCGCCACGTCCAGCACCGCGGCGAATGGCGAACGCAAGGCTTCGCTGGTCCACGGTACCACTGCCACGATCACGCTGATCGACCCGATGTAGAACACCAGGATGCGCCAGGCGACGGTGCGGATGGTCCGCGCCAGGCTACGACCGGGATCGGCAGTTTCCGCCGCGGCCACCGCGACGATCTCGGTGCCGCCGAAGGCGAAGACCACCACCAACAGGGCCGCCCCCACGCCAGCCAGGCCCTTGGGGGCGAAGCCGCCGTTCTGGCTGAAATTGCTCAGGCCGGGTGAGGCCACGCCTGGCAGCCAACCTGCCAACAAGGCCACGCCGATCAACAGGAACAGCACGATCGCCACCACCTTGAGGATGGCGAACCAGAATTCGAACTCACCGAAACTACGCACGCCCAACAGGTTGATCGCAGTGAACACCGCCATGAAGAGCGATGCCGAGATCGGTACCGACACTGCCGGCCATACCGTGGCCAGCAGGCTGGCCGCGCCCACGGCCTCGGCCGCAATCACCACCACGATCTGCAGCCACCACAGCCAGCCCACGGTGGCACCGGCCGTCGCGCCCATCGCATCGGCTGCGTAGACCGAAAATGCGCCGCTGGTCGGCTTGGCCGCCGCCATCTCGCCCAGAGCGTTCATCACGATGATCACCAACGCACCGGCGATCAGGTAGGACAACAGCACGGCTGGGCCGGCGGTGTGGATGCCCTCCCCCGAGCCCAGGAACAGGCCAGCACCGATCGCCGTGCCCAACCCCATCATCATCAACTGCCGGGGTTTGAGTGCATGGCGCAGCGTCGGCGCCGTGGCGGAAGCGGTCTGGGCAGCGGGGTCGGTCGGAAGCGACATGGGCAGGATCGACGGGTGGAAACGCGACACGATACCGCGTCGCGGCGCCAACTGCGCCTCTTGACGGACGCCATACGACCCATCCGCTCGATGGAGGCTCTGCTGGCGCTTGCCCCCAGCACGCCCCCGGCCTGGCCGGGGACGTGCACCGCACGGCCTCGCCCGAGTTACTCGGCGAGATTGGTGCCGGCGCCTGCCGTGGCGATCACCTTGGCCTTGACCTGCGCGGCCGGGGTCACGGTGTACGTGTATCCCAGCGACCCCGGGAAGGTCTTGGAACTGATCCACGTGGTGGCATTGGCGTAGGGCTTGCTGCCATCGGGTATGGTCCAGGTAATGCCGCTTCCGACGTAGTTATTGATCAGGTCCCAGTAGCCGATCTGGCTGCTGTCACGCGAGGTCACCGGATTCTTGATGTTCTCGAAGTAGTTGGACTCGATCTTGGCAATGCCCCCCATCCGTACATTGATGCCGGAGGTAAAGACGTTGTTGAAGTAGTTGTTGTAGATGTGGCTCAAGCCGAACCGCTGCAATGGCAGCCGAGAATCCACGTTCTCGTAGCGATTGTGGTGATAGGTGGTGCGCGCGGCGTCGTTCTTGGTATCGCTGTCGCTATACCCGTTCAACGACACCTTCTGGTAGTCGTGGATATAGTTGTAGGAGACGGTGACGTGATTCACGCCCTTCTTCATGTCGATGCCGCCGTCGAACGAGGCATCGCCTGCGCCGGAGCACTTGGTCAACGAGGCGAAGATGGTGTTGTGATCGATCCAGATCTTGGACGGCTCGCCGCTGGAATTTCCTTCCAGCGAGATCGAATCTGCATCCTCGCCACCTTGCAGCAGACCGATGGTCATGTTCTGGATGATGACGTTGCTGGAATTGCCGACGACCCGCACACCGAAGTTGGCCGCTGACCCATTGGCCCCCTTGATGGTGATATCGCTCTTGTTCTTGATCTGCACGGTCTTGGCCGGCAGCTTCCACTGCGCGCAGACGTCCTTGATGGTGCTGAAGTCGAACTTGCCGGTGTAGTTGAGCACCAGTCCGCCACTGCCGGAGTAGCTATCGATGGCTGACTGCATTGCCTCGAAACTGGCGACGTTGACCGGCATCTTGTTGCCGCCCCCGGTCGTCGCGGCGCCGTAGCCGACCGGCCCGGCGACCGCCCCCGCAGCGCATATGGACAACACGAGCACGAGCGCGCTCTGGAGTGTGGTGATTTTCATGCAGCCTCTCCCAATGGATGTCGTGAGCGCTGCGGCTGACGCATGCGGCGCGACAGCGGCAACGCGATGCGTGGGGGCGTGCATTCTTCGCGCGAGTTTGCGCCGAATACAATTATCCAATCCTGGATTTTTGACAGACCGCGTTATTCGCGCTGCGGGACATTCGAAAAGGACAACAAGAGACAGCAAGGACAGGACAACGCCAGCCCTGGACACCGGACAGCGACGCGCGGCGCACGACGCCTGCCCAGCAGCCTGCAGCGGCCTTGGGCGACCGCGGCAGGCGATATCGCGACGGCGCTTTGTTCAAGTGCAGCATTGCTGGGCGAACCCTGCGTCTGCAGACATCGCTATGCACTCCCGTGGAAGGCCTGCGATCGCACTCGCCCGCAGCGCGCTGAGCGCTACGTCTGGAGCGTCTTATGTGCTTCGCGGTGCGTGCGAAGCTCAAAGCGCGCAACACGCTCTAGCGGAGAGATGCGCGTCTTGCGGTGTCGACCGAGCCGATCTGCAGTGCTGCATCGCGAAGCGTGCTACGACTGCACACGTTGCACGCGCACGCACGGCAAGACGCTGCCCGCCGAAGCGCGCGCCCTGATGCCATGCAATGGTCACCTCTGCCCAGGCAAGCAGGCGCGCTTGCCGACGGCAGCACATCGCGCGCAGGCGCCAGAGCGGCGTGCTGCACACCTTGCCAGCGAAGAGCGGCAGCAACCGTGCGACCGGATCAGCGACTGCACGCGCTGGCGCATCCGCCAACCGCCTGGCTGATTTCCACAACGCCGCCGACGGCGTGTCGTCAGCGCATCTGCGAGTGGCAGCTGGCAGGCTGCGCGGCCACCGACGCCGGCCACGGCCGGTGGTCGTCCAGGAACTGGCCGACCAGACGCATGCAGGCATCGCGCTCCTCCACATGCGGCATGTGGCTGGAGTTGGCGAACACGTGCCAGCGTGCATCCGGAATCAAGCGCGCATAAGGCTCCACCGTTTCTGGCGTCGCCTCGTCGTATTGGCCTGACAGCACCAGCGTCGGCGCCTCGATGCGGTGCAAGCGCTCGATGATGCTCCAGTTGCGCAGGCTGCCGACGACGTGGAACTCCGTCGGCCCGTTCATCGCATGGTAGACCGTCGGATCGGCCTCGATCGCGGCGAACGTGCGCGCAACTTCCACCGGCCAGGGCTGCAAGCGGCACACATGCCGCGCGTAAAACACTTCGGTGGCGGCGCGGTAATCGGGGGTGTCGAGGGTCCCGGCAACTTCATGTCGCTCGAGCGTGCGTTGCACTTCTTCGGGCAATTGCGCGCGCAGGCGCAAGGCAGCCGCTCGCCACAGGCCCATCGAGGCCGGCGAATTGGCGATCACCAGCGCCGACAACCCAGGCGGGCGCCGAACCGCATGCTCGGCCGCCAGCATGCCGCCCCAGGACTGGCCCAGCACGGCGTACTGGCGCAAGCTCAGATGCGCGATCAAGGCCTGCAGTTCGTCCAGGAACAGACCCACTGTCCAGAAGCCGGGGTCGACATCGGGAAGATGACTGGAACGCCCGTTGCCCAATTGGTCGTAATGGATCACCGCCCGCCCGGCGGCGGCCAGGTCGACGAAGCTGTGCACGTAGTCGTGGGTACAGCCGGGCCCGCCGTGCAACACGATCAGCGGGCAGGCATCGCTGGCCAGATCGCCGGTGATCCGATACCAGGTGCGATATCCCCGGAACTCGACAAACCCCTCGGTGCACTGCATGACCGCGTCCGCTGATGGCGTTGGAGTCGCGAGCCTACGGCGCTGCCGGACAGCCGTTAACTGGCAAATGTGCCAGGTTCTCCATACATCTAAAGACATACCGGATATGCCCAGACTCAAGGCGTCGCCGCGCCGATCCCAACGCCCCGCGGCCGCCGAAACGATGACGGCTCAGGGCTCCAGGAGGCGATAGTGCAGTCCCCGTACCACCGCATCGACCCGGTTGCGCGCGCCCAGCTTGCGTGCCGCCGAGTTCAGATGCAGGTTGACCGTCGCGGTGGAGCGATTCAGCGCCATTGCAATCCGCTTGGCGGTCAGCCCCTGCGCCGAGTAATGCAGGCATTCGCGCTCGCGCCGGGTCAGCACCACATGGTGGCAACGCTGCTCCTGCGGATCCAGCAACGCCTGTGCCCGCGCCTGGAAGGCATGCCCCAGCAGCAGCAGCCCGGGAAGCTGGACCTCGCGTAGCTGGTGCAGCGGAACCTGTTCAGTATCGATGGCACCGGTCAGGCTGGCGAATGCGCCGCCGGGCAGATGCAGCGGCACGGTGACACCGGTTGCCATACCGCTTTCGCACAGATAGCGCGTCACCGGTTGATGCTGCTGGCCGACATCCTCCACCCCGTCGGCCAGTCCATGCCCTCGGTAGGACCAGGCAAACGGCAGGGTGCGCTGGATCGCGCGTTGCTGAACAGGGTCATGTTGGTAGTAGCCATGCTCGCACCAGACATGCTGCATATCGCCCGGCGCATTGCGGTGCAGGAAGATCGACGGAGTGATCAGCGCGCCTTCCAGGCTGCGCGGCACCGGCGCGTAGTCGTAGACCAGCGACTGGAAGCCCAGTGCACGGGCATCGCTCAGTACGCGATCCAGGCAGCTATCCAGCGTTGTCAATGCCTGCAGGTCGTGGCCCAGGCTGGCCAGGGTATCGAACATCTCGGGTCCTTCGGTGCCAGCACCGGCCGGCGACATGCGCACACAGAACCTAGCATTTTTACCAATGGATGGGTTCGTTGGCGGCATTATGGTCACAATGACGCTGCCGGTGGCCCCACCCGCGCCGGCCCTTCCAACGGATATCCGCATGACCCACTCTCCACGTCGCGACGATGCGGCCGCGCTGGAACGCTTCGGCTACACCCAGGAGCTCAAACGCCGGCTCGGCCTGAAGGATTTACTGATCTATGGCCTGGTCTGCATGGTGCCGACCGCGCCGTTCTCGATCTTCGGCGGCGTCTTCGACATCAGCGCCGGCATGGTCCCGCTGACCTACCTGGTCGGTTTTGTGGCGATGCTGTTCACGGCACTCAGCTACCAGCAGATGTCGCAGGCCTTTCCGGTGGCCGGATCGGTCTACGCCTATGTTGGCCGTGGCCTGAGCGGCGGAATGGGATTCCTGGCTGGCTGGGCGATCCTGCTGGACTACCTGTTGGTGCCGACGCTGCTGTACGTGGTGGGCGCCAACGCGATGCACAACGTCCTGCCCGGCGTTCCGCAACCGGCCTGGATCCTGTTCTTCGTCGCGCTCAATACGCTGATCAATCTGCGCGGCATCGAGACCACCGCGCGCGCCAATCGCGTATTCCTCTACGCGCAGTTGCTGGTGCTGGCCATCTTCGTGGTGCTGGCCACGCTGGCGATCCAGCGCGGCGTCAACGGTGCCCACTGGAGCCTGCGGCCGTTCTACAACCCACAGACCTTCTCGCCGCAGTTGATCTTCGGCGCGCTATCGGTCGCGGTGATTTCCTTCCTGGGCTTCGACGCGATTTCCACGCTAGCGGAGGAGGCGCGCGACGGCCATCGCGTCGTCGGCCGCGCCACCCTGCTGGCGCTGCTGCTGGTGGCGGTGCTCTTCGTCGTGCAAACGTGGTTGGCGGCGTTGCTGCAACCGCAGTTGCAGCGCTATCCCAACGCACAAGCCTCCAACGATGCCTTCTTCGAGATCGGTCGCTTGGTGGCGGGGCCGTGGCTACAGGTCGTCATCGCGTTGACGGTGGCGATCAGCGCCGCGGTGGCCAATTCGCTGGTGGCGCAGGCCGCCACCTCGCGCCTGTTGTTTGCGATGGCACGCGACCGCCAGCTGCCGGGCTTCCTGCGTTACATCCACCCGCGCACCGGCGTGCCGCAGCGCGCCATCCTGTTGGTCGCCGCGCTCAGTCTGGTCTTGGGCGAGCTGTTCGTCGGCCAGATCGCCTTGCTGTCCTCGCTCTGCAACGTCGGCGCACTGTCCGCGTTCGTGATGCTGCACGTGGCGGTCCTGTGGCACTTCCGCCGGCAGGGACGACCGATCCTGCATGGCATCGTCCCGGTGCTCGGTAGCCTGATCCTGCTGTACGTGTTGATCAATGCCGATCTGCATGCCCGCCTGGGCGGCGCGGCGTGGATGGCGGCCGGCGTCCTCGCACTCGGCGTGCTCAGAGCGATGGGACGCTCCACCCAACTGCATGTTGGCGATACGCAATGAGTTGCCGATCCGCAGGGTGATGCCGCTGTGTCGATGACGTGCCGGCAATCGGCTGCGCAGGCCGGCGACGCGCATGGAGCGCAGCAGGCAGTGTTCGATAGACGGGCGTGACCTCGGCAATGGGGCGATGCAGGGGCGACGTGCTTGCGTGGTATCGCGACACGTCCGCGCGGCGCTATGCGCGCACGTGCATGACATGGTCTCAGGAATTCCACTATACCGCCCGAACGAGATTATCGGCACATATTCAGACTTGAATTGTCGCTAGTCTCGCTCGACGCCCTTCTGGCGTACACCCGCAGTGGCCCCCGCCGCGCGGCTGGTCCCCTGACCACAAGGAATCTCCATGAATCGCAAGCATGCGTTGTATCTGGCTTTCCTTTCCGCTTTGTCCGGCACCGCGTTGGCGGCCCCGCCCACCGAGATGGATGCAGCCCCGGTGGATGCCGCGCCGCAGGCCGCCAAGCTCGGTGCAGCCCGGCTGCAATCGGCGAGCTTGCACGGCAGCATCGTCCCCCTACGCGTGGCACAGCTGGCCGCGCCCAGCGCCGAAGAAATGCGCCGCGTGCGCGAGCGGCGGCTTGACCAGGTCAAGCATGGACAACCACTGCAGATCGGCTTCTCGCGTACGCTGCAGCAGCCGATGGTGAACCTGACCAAGCTGGATTGGCGCATGACCAGCGATGGCGGGCGCGTGGCGACGTTCAACCTCGCCTCGACCGATGCCGCTGCGCTGCGTGCGGCCCTGGTGCTGCGCGGCGCCGGTGCAACGCCGGGCGATCCGGCCAAGATCACGCTGCGCTTTGCCGGCAACGACGGTCGCGTGTTTGAGCAATCCGGCGCCACCTTCACCGCCACCGGTGCCGACACTGGCTGGTCGCCCACGGTCAGTGGCGACAACCTGCTGGTCGAACTCTCGCTGCCGGCCGGGCAGTATCCGGAGAACTTCAGCCTGAGCGTGCCGCAGCTGTCGCATCTGGACATCAGCCCGACCGCCAGCCCACGCGAGATGATGACGATCGCCATCGGCGAGAGCGACTCCTGTGAGAACGACGTGATTTGCCGGGCCAATCCCACCAGTGGCTTCACCAGCGCCACCAAGGCGGTGGCACGCATGCTGTTCACCACCAGCGACGGCTCGTACCTGTGCACGGGCACCTTGTTGAACAACAACAATTCGCCCAAGCGCTATCTGTTCTGGACCGCCGCGCACTGCATCAGCACGCAGACGGTTGCCAATACCTTGCAGACCTACTGGTTCTACGACGCCGCGACCTGCAACGGCAACACCGTCAGCTCGCAGGCGACCACGCTCAGCGGCGGCGCCTTCCTGCGTTACGCCAATACCACTCGCGACACCTCGTTGCTGGAACTCAAGAGCGCACCGCCCAGCGGCGCATTCTATGCGGCCTGGAACAGCGCTGCGATCGGTGCGACCGGTACCGCGATCGTCGGCATCCACCATCCGGCTGGCGACGTGAAGAAGTATTCGCTGGGCTCGGTCACCGGCCTGAGCACCTCCATCGACGGCAAGAGCCCGCTCTATCGCGTGGTGTGGAGCGACGGCGTCACCGAAGGCGGTTCCTCAGGCTCAGGTCTGTTCACTGTCGCCAGCGGCGGCGCCTACCAGTTGCGTGGTGGCCTGTACGGCGGCTATTCGTTCTGCTCTGCGCAGAGCTCGCCGGACTACTACTCGCGGTTCTCCGACGTGTATTCGACGATCTCGAGCTATTTCGGTCAGTAAGCGCACAGCGACGACGGGCGGCGATCCGCCCGTCGTCTTGCTGGGCCTAGACAAGTCCGCGTCAGCGTCTACGAGCCGGCGGATCGTTGTCGTACCAGCCACGGCCGATCAGCGATTACCGCCACCGCTGCTCTCGCCACCCTTGCGACCGATATCGGCCATGTGCTCGCGATTCTGACTTACCGATTCGCCGCCCTTGCGTCCGGCATCCCGTGCCTCTTTCGAATCGAACTCGTGCGCGTTTCCGCTGGCGTGCGCGGCCTTGCCGCCCTTGCTGGCGATCTCGCGCTGCTTGTCCTCGTCCATCGACGCGAAACCACGGTTGCTATTCTGTTGCTGGGCCATGATTGCACTCCTCAAACATTCTGCATGCGGCAGAAGCGCCGCATGGCCAGTCTCCGTCTGCCGCGATTAATCGCCCGTCCAGATGACGAAATCGAGGTGTGAGCCATGCCCACGACGCCGCACGGGCTTCGCAGCGCGCTAACCTCGCCACCCAGCCCGTCTCATCCCTGCCGCCGCTGCGCATCGCGACAGAGGGCAGGCAGGGAGACCTTCGCATCAAGAGGACTTTTAGGCTCCGAAGCACCGACGGCAATGACCGTGCCGGTGCTATCGTCGCTATCGAACCGATATCTCCAGGAGCCGCAATGTCCGCCTCATCCACGTTCTGCTCCCGCCGCACGCTGCTGCGCCTGGCGTTGAGCGCTGGAGTCTGGACGGCCGCCGGCCCGCTTGTTGCCGCCGCTCGATCCACCGACGACAGCGCACACCCGGCAGATGCAGCAGCCCCACCCAAACCATTTCCGGACGAGGGCAGCGTGCTGGTGTTGTTGGGCACCAAGGGCGGACCGACGCCTTCACCATTGCGTGCGGCACCGGCCAACGCGCTGGTGATCGATGGGCAGCCCTACCTGATCGATTGCGGCAACGGCGTGGCGCAGCAGTTGGCCAAGGCCGGCATCGGGCTGCCTGCACTACGCGACATTTTCCTGACCCACCATCACTCCGACCATAACGCCGATCTGCTCAACGTGGTATGGCTCGCCTGGGCCAGTGGTCTGCAGACGCCGGTGCATCTGTACGGACCACCGGGGATCGCCAAGATGGTGGATGCCTTCGTCGAGATGAATGCCATCGACATCGATGCACGCATGCGCGAAGAAGGTCGCCCGCCGTTCAAGCCATTGATCCATGTGCACGAGTTCGACCAACCCGGCAGCGTGCTGAAGAACGAACACGTCGAAGTCACCGCCACCCTGGTGGACCACTACACGCTCAAGCCGGCATTTGCCTACCGCTTCCAGGCGCGCGACCGCAGCGTGGTGTTTTCTGGCGATACGCGTTACCTGCCGGCGCTGGCGGACTTCGCCAAGGACACCGACATCCTCGTGCACGAGGTGATGTACGTCCCGGCGTTGGAAAAACTGCTCAAGACCAACGACAACGCGCCTACCCTGCTCGATCACCTGCTCAAGAGCCACTGCACCAGCGAGGAGGTCGGCAAGATCGCCGCTGCCGCCGACGCGAAGATGCTGGTGCTCAGCCACTTCGTCCCTGGCGGCGATGCCTCCATCACCGACGCCATGTGGAGCGAGGGCGCGCGCAAGCACTACAACGGGCCGATCGTGGTCGGCAAGGATCTGATGCGTCTATAGCGCAGCGACCAGCGCGTCAGATGCGCGGCGTAAGCACGCTCAGGCCGGCATCGGTACGCGTCCACCCCAGATTTGCGCGCCTGCCTGGCAATACCGTTCGATGAAGGCTTGCTGCGACGGCATCTGCTCGACGATCTGTTCGATCGGCCGGGCGATGCCATCCAGCAATCGCCGCAACTCGAGGTCCGGCATCGCCTGCGGTAGCGGGTGATGCTGATCCGGCACCATCCCCTGCCCCAGCAGCACGTGGGTCCATGAGTCGACCCGGAACAACTCGTCGCCGGCCTGCCAGGCATGCGCACGTTCGCGCCAGGCGCGCAGGCGCAGTTGCAACGAGTCTGGCAACTCCATGGTTCGGCACTGTTGCCACAGCGGCTCATCGCGTTGATTGGCGTGGTAATGCAGAGTGACGAAGTCGCGCACATGCTCCATCTCTGCACGGCTGAGCGTATTGAACAGTTCCACCTGCGACGGCGCGATGCCCTCGCTCGGGAACAGCGCGATCAGCCGCACCACCGCCGCGATGGTCAGGTGGATGCTGGTGGACTCCAGCGGCTCGATGAAGCCGCTGGCCAGACCCAGCGCCACCACGTTCTTGTTCCAGGCCTTGTTGCGGCATCCGGTGCGGAACGGCACCAGCCATGGTTCCTTGACCGGTCGCGCGCCAACATCGCGCAAGAGCTTGGCTTGTGCCTCGTCGTCGGACAGGTGGCGGCTGGAGAACACCAGACCATTGCCGACCCGGTGCTGCAATGGGATATGCCAGCGCCAGCCGGCCTCATGGGCGATGGCGCGGGTATATGGCACCGGCGCTTCCAGCGACTCGGTCTGCACCGCCACCGCGCGATCGCACGGCAACCAGTGGCTCCAGTCCTCGTAACCGGTCCGCAGGGTCTGCTCGATCAGCAAGCCGCGGAACCCACTGCAGTCGATGAACAGATCGCCATCGATCACCGCCCCGTCTTCCATCACCAGCGCAGCGACATCGCCACTGTCCGCGTGCACGGTGACGCGCTCGATCCGCCCTTCCACCCGCTTGACGCCGAATGTCTCGCTGCGCGCCCGCAGGAAGCGCGCATACAGCGCCGCATCGAAGTGGTAGGCATAGTTGATCGCCGGCTCGCGCAGCAACGCGAAGCGATCCACCCGCGAGGCGACCGTTTCCAGGCAATAGTCGCCCAGTTCCCCGGTCAGGCCACGTCGCTGGCCTTCCAGCCAGAAGTGGTGGAAGGGACACACCAGAGTGCCCTGTCCGGTGAAACCGAACGGATGGATATAGCGCTCCCCGTGCCGGCGCCAGTTCTCGAAGGAAATGGACAGCTTGAAGGTGCCAGCCACCGCGCGCAGGAAGTCCTGTTCGTCGATTTGCAAAAAGCGGTGAAAGGTGCGGATCGGCGGCACCGTCGACTCCCCGACCCCAACCGTCCCGATCTGCTCGGACTCCACCAAGGTGATATCGAGTAACTCACGGAACTGATGCGAGAGCGCACACGCGGCGATCCAACCGGCGGTACCACCGCCGGCAATGACGACCTTGCGAATACGGGGCTGATTCACGACATGCTCCTGATGACGAGAGGTCCGGGACTGTTTAGCGATTCAGCCGGCCGATCAGCATCGCGCGTAGCTGGCGGGCCAGCAGCGGATCGATCGGCCCGAGTGCCTGCCGCGCCGCTTCGGGCAAGTGCTCCCCCGCGTGCGTGGATGGCCCGAACACGTAGTAGTCGAACAAGGCGCGCCATCCTGCCTTCTCGGCATCCGGGCGGTCGCGAATCGACCACAGCGCGTGATACAGCGCCGGAATCGGCGTGGGCACATGTGCCGGCACGCTGTTCCACCAATAATTGAGCAGCACGTTGAACGGCTGCAGCGACTCGACGTGATGCCACCACAGACTGGGGATGAACAGCACATCGCCCGGCTCCAGCAGTGCACTGCGCGCCTGCGCAAGCGCATCGGCTGCGCGCGGATAACGCTGCAGGTCCGGGGCGCGCCAATCCACCATGCTCACCACCTGCCCGCCTGGGGTCGGCTCCAGCGGGCCGGGATACAGGTTGGCCACCTGGTCGGGCGGAAACACGGTGACACGGCGCTGCCCCACGACGCAGCACGCCAGATTATTGGGCACGTCGTAGTGGCAGGAAGCGATGACACGATTGCCGATCCAGATGCTCGGCTGCACATCGACACCGCTGGCGGCCAGGCCCAGGTCGTTGCCGGCACGCAGACCAGGCAGATGGTCGTCGACCGGCAACGACGCCAGGTAATAGGTCGGCGGCCGCGGCTCGCCGGCCGCTGCGGTTATGGCGTCCAGCACGCTACTCAAGCTGCCACGGCGCACCTCGAAGTTCAGCGCGGTGCGGTCCTCGTCATAAAAGGGCCGGCCGTCGATCTCTGGGGCGCCGTATGAATACACCAGCGGCTGCCCGCGGTCGTACCGCAGCAATTGCGTCATCGCCTCGCGTGGATCGCGCAGCCCGGCGCGTACCAGCGCCCAATCGGCAGCCACGCCGCGCAGGACCACCGGCTCGGCCGCGGCGCAAAGCTCGGCCAACGGCAGCGCGCCACCGCGGCAATCCTGCCGCTCGGCAATCGGTGTACAGCCAGAGAGCGGAGCAGCGACCGCCATGCATCACCCCTGGGGGGCCGCCGCCAGCTGCAGGCGGCGTTGCTTTTCGGCCATCAGCCGCCGCAGATTGTGCTGCGACGCCAGCATCAGGAACGCGCCTTCGAGATAGCCTTGACGATGCAGCGTCTGCAGGATTGCCCCATCGAGCGCGGCCAATCGCTCGCGATCGATGGCGAACAGGCCATCGAGCTGCGCGCGGTGATTCGCATCCAGGCCCACATCCAGCCGTATTGGTTGAATCAGTCCGGCGGCATCCAGCGCGGCGTTCATCGCGCGCCCGGCCTCCACCCCATCGTGGATGCCACGCAGGATCTCGATGATGTGCTGCAGATACGGGCTATGCCCGCCTTCGGGCAGGAATACCGCTTCGCCCTCGGAACGACTGATGCGCGGATGCTCCAGATCGACATGGATCACCGGCTCCTGCACCAACGCGCCATCGATGCGCTGCTCCTGCAGACCGATCAGGAACGGCCCCTTGGCAACGATGCCTGGCACGTAATTGGCATTCCACCGCCCACCGTGCAGGAACAGGTTCTCGTGGGTCTCGAACCCCAGCAAGGCGACCGATTGATACCCCTCGCCGGCCGGATCCTTGCGGAAGAACAGCGGGTATTCGCGCTGGAGCTCGGCGTACTCGGTGACGAAGGCCGGTACCAGGCCGACGGCATCGCCGAATTCGGCACCGAATCGCAGAATGACGCGGACATCGTGGTGAGCCACATTGTTGAGCACAGCGTAACGCGTCATCAGAACTCCGGCAGTGAAACGCAGCGCCGATCGCGCCAAGGGTCGAGGAGGCGGCGGGACGGATCGTCGGCTCGCACTGGCGGCGAGCATTGCCAAAAACGCCGGTCCCGGCAAGCGGCATGGCAGCAAAGCGGCCGCTGCCGAGCACCTTCCGGATCAAGACGCCTGCAGCCGCGGCCACAGATGGGCCCGTGGCTGCACAGCCGCGCGCCCCGCCCGCCCTATCCGGAAGGTGGCCGTCGCCGCAGCGACGGCCACCGACGACCTCAGAACGCGTAGCGGACGCCGAGCGTATAGCGCGGCTGTTGATCGACCAGACGGATGATCTGCTTCTCCGACCGTCCGTGCCAACGCACATCCTCGCCGGTCAGATTGATCGCCTCGAAGCCGACCGACAGCTGCTTGTTGAAGGCGTAGCTGACACTGAGATCGAACTGCTGGTAGGGCTCGACATAGTACGGATTGCGGTTGGAGCCGTCCTGATTGGCGGCAATCAGATATTCGTCGCGCCAGTTCCAGGCCAGGCGGGCGCTCCAGCCGTACTTCTCGTACATCAGCATGATGTTGGCGGTATCGCTGAGGCCGAGCAGGGCGAACTGGTCGCGATCGATCACATTGTTGTTGAAGCCGACGTCGCCTTCCACAATCGTGTAGTTGGCGTAGATGCCGAAGCCGGTACTGCCGAAGAAGTATTGCCCGCCCAACTCCCAGCCATGGATGTTGGCCTTGTTCTGGTTGACCGGGCGATTGACATCGAATTCGTACAGCGGATCGGCCGCGGTACCCACCAGATCGTAGGCGTTCTCCAGTGCCAGCGTCTGCGCCGAGCTGCCGTTGTACGCCGCCAGCCCGCCGGTCGCCGCCGCGTTGCGCAGCAGCGCCACGGTGGAGAACAACGAGGTGTCGTTGGCCGCACAGGCCGCGGCCACATCGTTGCCGGCCGCCCCGACCTGCGCCGCGCATGCTGCGCTCTGCAGGAAGGCCAACGCCGCCTGCGCGTCCGGGCCGGAGGTGGGATCGCGCAAGCCGTAGAGCGACTGGCGCGAGACAGTGTTGCCGATGAAGTTGCTGACCCGCTTGTTCCAGAAGGTGGCCGAAATATAGCTGGCGTCGGCGAAGTACCACTCCAGCGCCAGATCCAGGTTGTCCGACTCCAGCGGATCCAATGCCGGGTTCTGCGAATCGCCGTCGGCACGGGTGGACGGATTGATCAGCACCGAACCGCTCGGCTGGTTGGGCACCGGGCCGGCGATCAGGTTGTTGTATGGCGCCCGCGCGATGGTCTGCCCGAAGGAGGCACGCCCCTTGAGCGAGTCGCTGAAGTCGATGCTGAAGTCCAGATTGGGCAGGATGTAGTTGTAGCTGGTCTTCTCGCTGAAGGGTTGCAATTCGGACGAGCGCAGGATCTGGAAGTCGTTGTTCGACTGCCACAGGATCGCGGTCGGCGTCGCCACCTGCGAGGTGGATTCCACATCGGTCCGTTCGTACCGCAGGCCGACTCGGGTGTTGGTGGTCAAACCGCCGAGCTCACCGCGCATTTCCAACTGCACGTAAGCCGAACGGGTCTTTTCCTCCACCAGATTATCGGCGCTGTACAGCGGGTTATAGCGCGTATTGGCGCCGTATTGCCCGGCGGCCCATTGCGCCAGCTGATTGGCATCACCACGCCAGGCATTGCGGGCGGCGCCGTTGGTGTTGAAGTCGTCGAACATGCCGGTGATGCTGACCGGCCTGAGCAGTGCGACCATGCCAGGCTCGTTGCCGGCGTTGGCGGCGCTCCAGTCGCCCAACGTGGAGGTGTTGTCGCTGGTCAGCCGGTTCATCTTGGTATTGGCCGAACTCACGCCGAACTGGAAGCGCCCCTCGTCGAAGTCGAAGGTACCGTCCACCCGGCCTTCCTTGATCTCGGTGACCTGCTTTTGATAGTAGATACGCAGCACCTGCGAACCGAGATTGGCCGCGGTGAAGTCCGGATTGACCACACCGTTGGTGCCGGCGACCGAATCGGCGGCAGTGGGATACCAGGTCCGCGCACCGATCGGCAGCGAATTGTTGAACCACAGCTCCTGCCCCCATTGCCCGCCGCACAGCGGCCCATTGCTGCAGTTGTTGGTGCCGGCCAAGCTGAAGTAGGTGGCGCTCCCGCCGGTCAGCGGATCGTTGGGCAGACTCTGGGTCTTGGAGTCGTGGGCATCGAAGCTGAGCTGGAAGCGATCGCTGACCTGCCAATCGGCGTTGAAGCCCAGCGAACCGAGCCGATATTTCTGCTCGTTGCGCTGCTGCTCCATGCCGAAATCCTTGGCACCGTTGGGGACGTCGCGCAGATATACCGGGGTGGCAACGGCCTGCCCGGTATCGAAGGTCAGATCGGTGAAGCTATTGGCGCGCTGCAGCCAGATGCCCTGCTCGCCGCGCCGCTCGCTGATCTCGTTGGACGAGAACGTGTAATCCAATGTCAGGGTCAGGCTGTCGCTGGGAGCGAACTGCAGCACGGCCTGGCCATTGATGCGCTCGCGTTCGAAATCCGCGAACGCATAGCGCAGGTCGTTGGGCATGCCGTACAGCTGGCCGATCTGCGGCGCATTGGTCACCACCGCGTCCGGACGCAGCGCTGGATCGGTGCCGGTCCAGCGCTGGATGTTCCAGGTGTTCTCGGTAGCCTGCACCGAACCGCCGTGGCGCTTCTGGTAACTGGCGCTCAGGCCGATACCCCAGGTCTTGTCGTCGTTGGTGTAGCTGAAGATGCCCGACACTTCCGGCGTCAGCGAATCGCCAAACGGCTGCGAGCGGTCCGACACCATCTTGGCACCGGCATTGGCGACCACACCGCTATGGTTGAAGGGCTTGTCGGTCAGGATGTTGATGGTTGCGCCGATACCGCCGCTGGGTGCGGTGGCGCGGCTGGTCTTGTAGACCTCGATACCGGTAATCGCTTCGGAGGCGAGCTGGGCGAAGTTGAAGGCACGGGTACCGACGTCCACGCCACCGATCGGGGTCTGGCCAGGCGCGCCGAACGCATCGGCGCCGGGAATCAGGCGTCCGTTGAGCGTCACCGTATTGAACTGCGGACCAAAGCCGCGCGCGGTCACCTGCGCACCTTCGCCATCGCGGCGCTCGATCGAGATACCGGTGATGCGTTGCAGGGACTCGGCCAGATTGGTGTCCGGGAACTTGCCGATGTCCTCGGCACTGATCGCATCGACCACGCCCGCGGCATCGCGCTTGATGCCCATGGATTGGTTGAGACTGCTGCGGATGCCGGTGACGGTGACGGCATCGAGGGTGGTGGCCGTATCGCCACCGGTCTGCGATTGCGCCGCTGTCTGCGCAGCACTGTCCTGCGCGAAGGCCGGATTGATCACCAGCAAGCCACCGACGAAGGTGAACATGGCCTTGGATTTGAAACTGTTCAACGAACGACGCATCGATATGTCCTCGGGTCTGGAGTCCAACCACCCACGGCCGGTGTCGCGATCTGCGACGTGGCATCTGTCAACCAGCGCCGTCGCTGCGGCGCATGGCACGAATCCCTGCAGCACTGCATGTCATCCCCCTGCATTTGGATCGAACGAATCCCCCTGATCCTGCGGCGGTCGCACAGCGTCACGCCCGCAAGAGGGCGACAGCTGCACGATCACGACAACTGCTAGATACCCCGCGCCCCCCTGCGCTTCGGTATCGTCATCGATGCGAACCACGGTGACCAGCGGTTCGACGATGCGGTCGAGTACCGTTTTTGATAGCGCTAACACTCAGCGAAGCCTAGTCACGCGTGGCCAGGCTTGTCACCGTGCGTTGCAACAAAGCGACTATCGCGCACGTCGCGACAGTGCGCGGACGCACACTCGAGTCCGTCAGCATATAGAGACGTATCGCGGCTGTAAGCGTTACCAGCTCGATAAGGTCAAGAGCATCACATTGCCGATGCGCTCGCTCGCTATGCGCATGCCTGATGCAGGCATCGCACACGCCTGCGCAAAATCGCGACATCCACCTCATCGCAGACGCGATGCACAGAGGGTTTTCCGCCGCGCCAAGCGCGCGGCAGCACACGGAACACTTCTCGGATATCGCAACGCGCAGCGCAATCGATTGCGCTGCACTGTGTTGTCGTCAAACCGGGAATGGGCGCGCGTGTCAGCACGAATGCCAGGGGGCATTGGCCGATACTGAGCACGCCCGGCCACGTGCGTGGCCGGCTACGCGCCCGCGACAGCTCAGTTCGCTACGTTGCGCTGGTTATCGCCCCGGTCCGCATCGGGCAGCACGTGGTCGGGATCGACGATCACCCGCAGCACTTTCTGCCGGGTCGGCAGCACCAGTTGCGGCGCACGCTCCTGCATCCACACTTCCACCGGCACGCGGCGATCCAGATGGCCGCCGTCGGCGAGCTCAGCGCGGACAGTCACCGGCAAGACCAGCTTCTGTTGGCTATGTAGGGTCAGCTGCACGCCCTTGGCCGGATCGTGATCGATGTAGTGCGCATCGCTGATGCCCATATCCAGTTGCCAGTTGTTGAAGTACCAACCGCGCCACCACCAAGACAGATCCTCGCCGCTCTCGCTTTCCATCAGGCGGAAGAAATCCGACGGCGTCGGGTGGCGGTAGGCCCAGGTGGCGATGTAGCGCTTGAACGCACGATCGAAGCGCGCCGGCCCCAGGATCTGCTCACGCAACAACACCAACCCCAACGCTCCCTTGAAGTAGATCAGCGAGTGCCGATACGTCTCGCTGATGGCGTCGGCACGATCCATCAGGGTCGGCGCCTTCGCATCGGCCAGCAGCGGCAGGATCTCGTCGACCGGATTGCCGCCCTTGGGGGCATATTCGGAATCGCGCTTGGGCGCGTATTCGCCCTTGTTGAAGGCATCCGAGGCATAGACGTCGATGAACGTATTGAAGCCCTCGTCCATGAACGCATGCCGCCGTTCATTGGAGCCGACGATCATCGGGAACCAGGTATGGCCGATTTCGTGGGCGGTGATCCAGAACAGATCCTTGCCACCGTCCTCGAAACCGTCGAAGACGATTCCCGGATATTCCATGCCGGCGCCGTAGCCGCCCAGGTTGACCGCGGCGGGCCACGGATAGGGATACCACTGCGAGAAGTGCTCGATCGCGCCTTTGACGTATTCGGTCGAGCGTCCCCATTTGTCGGCACCAAGACCCTCGGCCGGATAGACCGACATCGCCAGCGACTGCTTGCCCTCGGGCAGGTTGATGCGGGCTGCGTCCCAGACAAAGGCCGGCGACGCCGCGAAGGCGACATCGCGGGTATGGTCCATGTGGAAGCGCCAGGTGCGCGTGCGGCCCGTTGCCGCCGCAGCCACGTGCGCAGCCACCTCCTCGGGCGTGCGGATCACCACCGTGCGGTCGCTGCGACGCGCCTGCGCCAGCCGCTGCTGCTCGGCCGCGCTGAGCACCTCCTGCGGATTGACGAGCGCACCTGAACCGGCGACCAGGAAGCCCTCGGGCACCGTCACCGCGTAGTCGAAATCGCCGTACTCCAGGTAGAACTCGGCACCGAGATACGGTTGCGTGTCCCAGCCACGCAGATCGTCGTAGACCGCCATGCGCGGATACCACTGCGCGATCTCGTAGATCTCGCCCTGCTTGCTGCTACTGACCGCCGTGCGGCCGCCCCAGGTACCGGGGATCTGGTAGCGATAACGAATATGCAGCGTCAACGTCTTGCCCTGCCCGCTCAGTGGCTGCGGCAGATCCACCCGCAGGCGAGTGTCATCGACCAGATAAGGCACCGCCTGGCGGCCGTTGCCCATGTCGACTTCCACGCTGGCGATCTGCATGCCGTCGGTGAATTGCGTGCGCCGCGCGGGGCGGCTGGCCGCGGCACGGGCATCGGCACGGTAGATGTTCTGGTCCAACTGCAACCACAGCACGTCCAACGCATCGGGACTGTTGTTGGTATAGCGGATGGCGGCCTCGCCGCTGAGCTGATGGCTGGCGGGGTCGATACTGGCCTGCAGCCGGTAATCGGCGCGGTTCTGCCAGAAGGCCGGCCCCGGCAAGCCACTGCCGCCGCGATAGGCAGTGGGCGGTTCCGGCAACTGCAACGGGGCGAACAAGGCCTGCGGATCGAAACCGCTATCGCTGGCCGGCGCGGCAAACGCCGGGGCCACCAGGCTGGCCAGCAGGAAGGGAACGGAGGCGAAGCGGCGCAAACGAGGGCTCATTGCAGAATCCTGCGGCGGGGGGATCACCGAAATCTTAGAACAGAGCAAGCCGATGCGGTCGCACGAGCGTGACGTCAGCTCAACGCGCGCGCAGCGAGGCCAGTCGCACCGCGCCGTCGCCGTGCTTGCCCAGCACATCGCCAGGATTGCTCAGGCGACAGCGGCGCAACGACAGGCATCCACAGCCGATGCATTCGCTCAGTTGATCGCGCAGGTCCTGCAACTCGGCGATACGCGCATCCAGCTGGGCGCGCCAGCACGCCGACATGCGCGCCCACTCCGCGCGCGTGGGCGTGCGCTGCGCCGGCAGCAGCGCGAACGCCGCCAGCACCTGCTGCAATGGAATTCCCAGCCGCTGGGCAACACGGATCACCGCAATGCGGCGTAACACATCGCGGGCATACCGCCGTTGATTGCCAGCGGTGCGCAGGCTGCGGATCAACCCCTTGCGTTCGTAGAAGTGCAGGGCCGACACCGCCACGCCGCTGCGCTTGGCCACCTCGCCCACCGATAGCTCCTGCCCCATCGCCTTGACCTCAACCTTGGTTGAGCAAGCATGCTGCCCCGCGCTCACTCGGCGCAACCACCTGCGTCGCCCACCGCAGCGTCTCCGGAGATCCGATGACCGACCGCACCTGCCCCGCATCCACCCCTGCTGCTACAGCGGCACGCAGGGCAGACAGCATCCTCGGAGCGCGCTATCGGGCGACAACCGGGGCGATGGTGAGCCTGGTCGCACTTGGCGCCTTCGAAGCGATGGCGGTGGCCGCAGCGATGCCATCGGTGGTCCGCGCACTCGCTGGCGTGGCGCTGTACGCGCTGGCCTTCAGTGCGACGCTCGCCGGCAGCGTGGTCGGCATGACCATCGCCGGTCGGGGCTGCGATCGTCATGGACCCGCCCGCATGCTCGCGCTGGGCATGGTGTGCTTCGTGGCCGGGCTGTTGGCCGCTGGCCTGGCGCCAGGAATGCCGCAACTGATCGCTGGGCGACTGCTGCAGGGGGTGGGCAGTGGCGCCTATGTGGTGGCGCTGTATGTGTTGGTGGGCCGCCTGTATCCACCTGCGCTCAGGCCCCAGGTGCTGGCGGCCTTCTCCGCCGGCTGGGTGGTGCCCTCGCTGGTCGGGCCCAGCGTTGCCGGCTGGATCGTCGGCCAGTTCGGCTGGCGCTGGGTCTTTCTGGCCGTGCCGATGCTGGCCGTGCCGATCACCGCGCTGCTGTGGCCAGCGATCCGTACCCAGGGCCGTGTTGGCGGGGCCGCGACCGCGCACGCAGGTGCACTTGGATGGGCGATTGCCGCGGCGGCGGCAATCCTGAGCATCTCCGTTGGCGCTCGGTTGCACGGCGCCGGCGCCGCCGCCTTGGTGGTGCTGGCCAGTGCGCTCACCGCCGTGTGCGCCTGGCGCCTGCTGCCGGCCGGCACGTTGCGGCTGGCACGCGGGCTACCGACGGCCGTTGCGCTGCGCGGCATTACCGCCGCCGCGTTCTATGGCGTGGAAGCCTTCCTGCCATTGCTGCTGACGCGCGAGCGGGCGCTGTCACCGTGGTTGGCCGGGCTCGCGTTGAGCGTGGGCGCACTGGGTTGGTCGGCCGGTTCCTGGTTGCAAGGTCGCCGCCGCCTGCCGACGCAACGCACGGGCTTGCCTGCACTGGGTGTGCGCTGGCTCCTGCTCGGCCTGGCAATCAACAGCGGCGCGCTGTGGCCAGCGTTCCCGGTCGTGGTGGCGATCGCCGGCTGGGGCCTGTGCGGTGTCGGCATGGGGCTGCTGCTGCCCAGCCTGTCGGTGCTGGCACTGGCGAATACGACACAGCAAGGGCGTAGCAGCGCCGCGCTGCAATTGGGCGAAGCGATCAGCGTGGCGAGCGTGCTGGCGATCGCCGGAACGCTGTTTGCGCTGCTGCTACCACGGGTACCCGCGGCCGCCTACCTGGGTCCTTTCGCACTGTGTTGGCTGCTCGCGGTGGCAAGCCACTGGCTGGTGCAGCGGCTGTAACGATCGGCGCTGGCGTCATCGCCTCGCCGGCGGGTGCGGGCCGCCAGCCGTCGTCAAGCACGCATGTGCGGTTTGCTCGGACGACTGCCGCCGGCTGCAGCACTGTCCGTCGCGCGCCTTGCCGGCACCGGTGTGATCTGCGCATGCGATGCGTCGGCCAGAAGCGCCGCGCCTACAGACCGACAGCACACCGGTTCGCGCTGTCACGCGATGGTCAAATTTTGACCACCCCTCTTGACAGCCTTGCGGGCCGGGGGCCGAGACCACTTGTCCACAGCCTTGTGCAGTTTTCATCCACAGGGGGTGTGGAAAACCCCGCCACTGCAGATACGGCGTCGGCCCCGCCAGACGTCACGCCGCTCCACCCTACCCGGCCGACGCCGGCGCACGGCTTGCGCTTAGTCGACGATGACGTGCGGGACGAAGCGCGAGCTGTCGCGGGTGATCGGGCCATCGTCGTCGCGCATGCCCAGTCCGGCGGCACGGTCGGCGACCACCCAGCTGCCTACCAACGCATGCCGGCCCGCGAACACCGGCAGCGGATGATGCGCCTGCAGGATTGCCGGACCATCCGGATACGGGCCATCGGTCTGCGCGACCAGCCCCTGCGCGGTCACCAGAGCGATGTTGGCGCCCTCGCGCGACAGCAGCGGCTTGCGCACCCAGCCTGCCGATGGCGCCTCATTGCCGTCGGCAAAGCGTGCCGGCAGCAGATTGGGATGACCTTGATGGCGTTCCCACAGCAAGGGCAGGATGCCCTTGTTGCTGAGCACCGCCTTCCAGGCCGGCTCGATCAGGCGAACGCGGTTGGCGCACAGCGCCGGACCGAAGCGTTCTTCCATCATGAATTCCAGCGGGTACAGCTTGAACAAGGTGTGGATCACCTGATCCTGGGTATCGGTGAACCAGCCCTCGGCGCTCAGGCCGATGTCCTCGATGGCCACTTCTTCGGTCGCGATACCCACCTGGTGCGCGCAATCGCGCAGATAACGCACGGTCGCCTGATCCTCCAGCGAATCGCGCACCGCGGAGAAATGCATCCGCGGGCCGATCGCGCCGTCCAGCGCCAGCGTGCCCAGCGTCTCGCACAGCAGGTCCTGGATCAGGTTGTACTGATCCGTGCCCGGCGGCAGCGCGCCGTCGGCGATGCGTTGTTCGAGCCACAACCACTGGAAGTACGCCGCTTCGTACAACGACGTCGGCGTGTCGTAATTGAGCTCGTAGAGTTTGGCCGGGCCGTCGCCGGCATAGGCCAGGTCCATGCGTCCGTACAGATGCGGGTCGCGGTTTTTCCACGAGGCGGCGATCCAGTCCCAATAGAACGCCGGGATGGCCAGCCGACTCAGCAATGCGTCCGAGCCGACCACCTCGTCGACCAGCTGCATCGCCATGTCATGCAGCTCCTGGGTAGGCGCCTCGATGTCGTCCTCGATCTGCCGCAGCGAAAACGCGTAGTAGGCCTGTTCGTCCCAGTACGGCTCGCCATCGATGGTGTGGAAGTGGAAACCGAGCGACTCGGCCTGGTCGCGCCAGTCCGGGCGCTCGGCGATGGCGATGCGTCGCATGTCAGCCGCCGAAGCCGCTGCTGCGGCCACCACCGAAGGAGCTGCGCGCAGCGGCACTGGAACCGAAACCCGAGCGCGACACGGTGATCGCCCGCGTTGGCATGTCGATGGCGCCACTGCGGCCACGCACGGTGCCGATACGGTCGCTGGCCAGGTCGCCGTTGGGCTTGTAGAAGCCGCCGCTGCGATAGTCGCGATACAAGGGGATGGCGCCACCATAGCGATAGCCGTAGCTGCCCCCGCTGGTCATATTGCCCAGCGCATAGCCGAGCAGGAAACCACCCATCGGCGGAATCCAGCTGTGCTGGCCCTGTTCGTCCACCTCGGTGCAGCTGCCGAACTGGGCATCGCACTCATAGCGGCTGCCGAAGCGCGGCGCCGATTGCCGGTGCTTGGCGGTGGCTTCGTCGTAGGCCTTCAGGCACTGCTCGATGCTGCCCTGTTCCTGCTTGAGCTGATAACAGTCCGACGCCGACTGCAGCACGACGCCGGTTTCCGGCTCGGACCCGCAGCCGGTCAGCAGCGCCGCCGGCACGGCGGCCATCAAGGTGAGCTTGAGATTGCGCGAGCGTTTCATGCCAGGCTCCGTTACGGCGTGATCGCCGCGGCGTTGATCAGGCCGACCGATACCGAGACGCCCGCCGAGAAGATTCCCGCCGAGATGACGTTGTCGGTGATCTGCCGCGAGATCCGCCCCGCCACCAGGTTGGCCAGCAGATGGGCCACGACCTGCACCACCACAGCGACGCCGCCCCAGATCAGCGCGTCGAGCAGGCTGACCGAGTGGCTGATCGCCGAGTGCAAGGGCAGCGCGATGCCGATCAGGTTGCCGGCAAGCGCAGTCGCCGCTGCGGCATTGCCCTGACGTAACAAGGTGAAATCGCGATGCGGGGTGACCAGCGTTACCACCACAGTGGCGATGACCAACACGCCCAGGCCGGTACCGACATAGGAAAGAAAGGCGAGCAGGCTGTGCAGAGTGATCGGAGTCATGGCAGGACCGGAATGAGGAAGGAGAGGCTCAGGTGATGTCCAGGTCGGCCTGGGTGACGTCGATCCCGACCGCATAGGTGATGCAGAACTCGTTGGGACCGGAGTCTTCGCCGGTGACCAGCAGGAATTCGTCGCGCTGCAGTTCGGGCACCGCGCGACTGTAGAGCATGGCGTAATGGGTCAGGTCGCCATCGGGGCGCGGCGGCTGGTAGCGGTACAGCACTTCGTCGTAGGCGATCGCCGGGATACGCCCGAGCGTGTCGGTGGACTGGGTCGCCCGCTCCCAGCGCTTGCCCGCATAGTCGATCTGCGCGGCACCCAGGTGCGGATGCTGCAGCACGAAATCCTGAAACGCCTGCTTGCTCTGCGGGTTGACCGTCTCGCAGAACACGAAGGCCTTCATCGCCTCGACATCGCCGCCGACGGTGGTGACCTGCAGAAACGCATCGTCGTCGAGATAGAAGCGATGCAAGGCATAACCATCGCCCAGATCGACGTAGCCGTAGCAGGGAATGCCCTGATTGCCGCCAGGCAGCTCGGCCGTCATCGCCTCCGGCGCCATGCGATACAGCGTGGTGTCGATGGCGACCTGCCCGCCGACCCGCAATCCCAGCGGCAGCGCATGGCCAATCGCACCGCTGCCGGTGGGCAACGGCGGAGGTTGCGGTTGGCCGAACAATTTATTGAAGAAGCTCATCGTCATGCACCTGTGGGCAATCGGGATGGAAAGGCGACGGACGCAGACACGCCCGGCCGGGTGATGGCCTGCGCGGAGACCGCTGCTCGGCCAGGTCGTACAGCATCGCATGGACCGACAAGCGGGTTTGTTCGCGCAGCGTCCAGCGGACGATGCCGAAGGATCGCAGTGGCAACGCGGTCATGTGCCGAGGCGCGCTGATGCCGGCGCGCGATCGCGGCAGGTCGCCGACGGAGATGGCAAGCACTGGCCCGACCTGCTGCACGCTAGCGTATCGGTCGCGGTCGTTCCGCGATCGCAGGGCCCCTCAGTCGCACCACGGCCCCGCGCTGATCGACCAGCACCTCGGCCTGCACCTCATGGCGTACAAGCCCCACGCGCCGCGTCACACGGCGTCGCGCTGCAGGTTGCGCTGGTCCAACCTTGCGCATGGCGCATCCTGTGCCGTGGCCGCTCGCTCAGCTGTCGCTGCGCGGCACCTGCTGCACGTCGCGGACCTGGCCGATCAGCGGCGCGGTGCCCCCGGCGTTGTCGTGACCCAGCTGCTGGGCCGGCTTCTTGAAGCGGGCCAGCACGGCGGCGGCATTGGACTCGCCGTCCATCAGCCCGGCAGCCGCCAGCCGACGGTTCAGGTCGCCGTCGCCGCTGGAGGATTCCAGCTCCTCGGCCGATTCGATCCGCGCCGCCGTCTCGGCCTGGCGCGACTTGATCCGCTCCAGCGACTCCAGCGCCGAGCCCATCTTGCTATTGGCACCGGAATGGCGCGCGGCGATGGCAGCCTGCGCACGCTGGACGGCATCGGTCGCCTTGACGGTATCGATCTGCTGACGCATGCCGCGCAGCTGGTTCTCGGTCTTCTGGATGGTGGCCTTGAGGGTGAGGACCGACTGATCCAGCGCCGCCTTGGTGGTCTTGTCGCCAGCGTCCTCGCTTTCCAGCGCCGCCAGCTTCACCGCCACGTCGTGCGCCAGCGCCTCGTCGCCCTTGGCCAGCGCACCTTCGATATAGCGGGTGTACTCGGCCATTTTGTCGGCGCGCGCGTCGATCTTCTGCTGCGCCAGCTTGCTCTGCGCCATCAGCTTGGTCAGCTCTTCGCGCGAGCGGGTGAGCTGGGTTCCGGCATCGCGCATTTCCTGATCCAGGATGCGCAGCGCATTGGCATCGACGGCCTTCTGTCCGGCCTCATGTGCGCCGCCGCGCAGCAGCGTGATCAGCTTGGAAAAGATACTCATGACAACAGGCCCTTAGGAAAAGAACGGCTTGAGGGATTCGGCAGCGTCCAGGGTGTTGGTCGCCAGGGTGTGGATTTCCTCGTCGATCTGATCGAGGGTGGACGAGGCCGCCAGTTCGCCGAACACGATATAGGCGTCCTTGCCGTCCATTTGCACCAGGCCCAGGTTGGACAACGGATTGAGCGGATTGAGCCGCATGCAGGCATCGTTGAAGGCGGCGCGGTCCTTGACGTGATCGCCCATCACCAACAGCGTGGAGACGAATATCTGCGAACCGGACGCGGCAACCTGGATCTGCATGTCGCCGTGGTCGCCCAGGGTCAGGTTGATGGCGGGCTCCAGCCCATCAACAAGTTCGACGTGGATCGGCAGGTCGTGATAGCGCTCGGCCAGCAGGCCATGCAAGGCGACGGTGGTGTACTGCGTCATGGCTGTCCTGTCCGTTGGGCATGCGATGGGCCAACATAGTACAGACAGTTGGCGACCAGCAGAACGGCACGCCCAGGCGGGCATTCAGCGGCCAAGCGGGAGGGTTCCGGCGCCCCGACAGCGTCGCCCTCATGCCTGGACGGTGCGGCCGCAGCACTGCCGACAGGCCATCCGATCCGAGCGTGGGGCAACCGCTTGGCCGAGACAGCTGGCAGCCACGCCCCCGGCCCGGCGCTCAGGGATACAGCATCCGCTTGCTCCAATGGCTGGCCATGTCGGCTTCGTAGCGCCAGCGCTCATGCAGGCGGAACTTGGCGCCATACCAGAATTCGAAGGCCTGCGGCACCACCCGAAACCCGCCCCAGCCTTCCGGGCGCGGGACCTCGCGGCCGTCGAACGTGGCTTCGACCTTGGCGATCGCCGCATCGAACTCCTCGCGCGAGGCCAACGGCTGCGACTGCTGCGAGGCCCACGCGCCAATCTGACTCATGCGCGGCCGCGAGGCGAAGTAGGCGTCGGCTTCCTCCGCGCCCACCAGTTGCACCCCGCCTTCGATACGCACCTGGATCCCGGCTTCGCGCAGGCTGCGCCACAGGAACAGCAGCGCCGCCTGCGGGTGGGTCTGCAGGTCGCGGCCCTTGGCACTGTCCAGATGGGTGTAGAACACGAACCCACGCGCATCGAAGGCCTTCAGCAGCACGGTGCGCGCGCTCGGCCGGCCATCGACGCTGGCGGTCGCCACGGTCATGGCGCTGGGTTCGATCTCGGCGCTGTCGTGCGCTTCGGCGTACAGCGCGGAAAAGGTGGCCAGGGCTTCTGCATACAGGTCGGGCATGACGGCACAAGGGCAGCGAAGAAGATGCCTATTGTGGGCGCATCGGTGCGCTTTCGCCTATGCCGCCGGCGCGACCGCTGGACGCACCCGCCGGCACGCCGCCGCGTGCGCGCAACGGGGCCCATCGCTCCCGACACGCCAAGCGAATGTTAGGATCGCAGGGGATGAATCCCGCTCCCAATCTCGCGATGGTCGGCCCGATGGGCGCCGGAAAGAGCTGCATCGGCCGCCGCTTGGCCGAGCGCTTCGGGCTGGACTTCGTCGATGTCGACCAGGCCATCGTCGAGCGCGCCGGCGCCAGCATCCCGGAGATCTTCGCCAGCGATGGCGAGGAGCGCTTCCGCCAGTACGAGCGCGACGTGCTGCAGGCGCTGCTGGCGCAGGACAATACGCTGATCTCCACCGGCGGCGGCGCCATCCTCGACCCGCACAACCGGCAACAGCTGAGCAGCCGCAGCTTCGTGGTGTATCTGCATGTCAGCGTGCCGGCGCAATTGACCCGCCTGGTGCGCGACCGCAACCGCCCCCTGCTGCAACGACCGGACCGCGAGCAGGTCTTGTACGCCCTGGCCGAGCAGCGCACCCCGCTGTACCGCGAGGTCGCCGACCTCAGCCTGGAAACCGATCACCTCTCGCCCGGCGAGGCCACCGCGCAGCTGGTGCTGCGATTGGCCGCGCAGTGGCGCATGTCGAGCACTCCCGCATGACTTCTTCCCGTTCTTCGCGCAGCGTCCAGGTCGACGGTGCCCTGCCCTACACCATCACCATCGCCCCCGGCCTGCTGGCCGATGGCGCGCGTCTGGCCGGCCACGTGCGCGGCCGCCACGCCTTGCTGGTCAGCGACTCGCACGTCGCCCCGCGCTACGCCGCCGGCGTCCGCAGCGCCCTGCTGCAGGCGCGCCCGGAGCTGCGCCTGGGCGAGTTGGTCATCGCCGCCGGCGAAGCCTCCAAGACCCTGGACAACTTCGGCGCAGCGATCACCGCCCTGGCCGAACTGGGCGCCACCCGCGATGCCTGTGTGTTCGCCCTGGGTGGCGGCGTGGTCGGCGACCTGGCCGGCTTTGCGGCCGCGTGCTGGATGCGCGGAGTCGACTGCGTGCAACTCCCCACCACGCTGCTGGCCATGGTGGACTCGTCGGTCGGCGGCAAGACCGCGGTGGATATCCCGCAAGGCAAGAATCTGGTGGGTGCCTTCCATCCGCCGCGCGCAGTGATCGCCGACACCGACACCCTGCGCAGCCTACCGGCCCGCGAGCTGCGTGCGGGCCTGGCCGAGGTGGTCAAGTACGGTGCCATCCGCGACCCGCTGTTCTTCCAGTGGCTGCATGCCGAGCGCCATGCCTTGCTGGATGGCGACCCGGCCGCACTGGCACAGGCGATTGCCCGCAGCTGCGAGCACAAGGCCGAGATCGTGGCGCGCGATCCGCTCGAGAAGGGCGAACGCGCCCTGCTCAACCTGGGCCATACCTTCGGCCATGCCATCGAAACCGAGCAGGGCTACGGCGCGCCCGGCAACGACAACCTCAATCATGGCGAGGCGGTCGCGGTCGGCATGGTGCTGGCAGCACGGCTGTCGGCCGCACTGGGCATGGCCGATGCCGACCAGACCTCCGCACTGGTGGAGTTGCTGCAGGCGTTCGGGCTACCGACTGCGCTGCCGCCGGGGCTATCGCCGCAGTCCTTGCTCGGCCGCATGCGGTTGGACAAGAAGAATGTTGCCGGCCGGCTGCGACTGGTCCTGTGGCGCGGCATTGGCCAGGCCGAGGTCGTCGCCGACGTCGACGAAGCGGCGGTGCTGGCAATCCTGGCCAGCTAGCGCGGCCACGGCGGCCGAGCGTGCCACCCGGCACACGATGAGGCGATGCCTCGACGCTTCGCCTGCACGGCCGGCGCCGGCAGCGCCCAATGCGGGCTTCAGCACCGCCCGGCTACAATCGGCGGCATGCGCATCCTTCTGCAACACGACGCCGGCGGCAATGCACCGCTTCGCTATGTCCAGCTGACCTTGCAACCGGATCTGTTCGGCGGCTGGGAATTGCTGCGCGAGAGCGGCGAGATCGGCGGCCGTACCCAACTGCGGCGCGACCAGTACCTGCAACAGGACGAGGCCGGACGCGCCTTCGAGAAAGCCCGCGACACCCAACTCAAGCGTGGCTTCCAACTCATCACCGGCGGCGCCGACGCGTCGCGCTGAGGACCATCTTCCATGCTCAAGAACGATCGCCTGCTGCGTGCCCTGCACCGTCAGCCCGTGGACCGCACCCCCGTCTGGCTGATGCGCCAGGCCGGTCGCTACTTGCCCGAGTACCGCGCCACCCGCGCGCGTGCCGGCAGCTTCCTGGGCATGGCCAAGAATCCGGACATCGCCTGCGAGATCACCCTGCAGCCGCTGCAGCGCTTCCCGCTGGACGCGGCGATCCTGTTCTCCGACATTCTGACCATCCCCGACGCGATGGGCCTGGAGCTGTATTTCGTCGAGGGCGAAGGTCCCAAGTTCCGCCACCCGGTGCGCGACGCCGCGGCGATCCAACGCCTGGCGGTGCCGGACATGGAAACCGAACTGCGCTACGTGATGGACGCGGTACGGCTGATCCGCCGCGAGCTCGACGGTGCGGTCCCGCTGATCGGCTTTTCCGGCAGCCCGTGGACCCTGGCCTGCTACATGATCGAAGGCGGCGGCAGCAAGGAATATGCGCGCATCAAGGCCATGGCCTTCAACGCACCGCAGCTGCTGCACCAACTGCTGGAGACCGTTACCGATGCGGTGATCGCCTACCTGGCGGCGCAACGCGCCGCCGGCGCACAGGCGCTGCAGGTCTTCGACACCTGGGGCGGCGTGCTGTCGCCGGCGATGTATCGCGAATTCTCGCTGCCCTACCTGACCCGGATCGCGCGCGAGCTCGAACGCGGCGACGGCGCCGAACGCACCCCGCTGGTGCTGTTCGGCAAGGGCAACGGTGCGTACGTGGACGAGCTGGCCGCCAGCGGCGCCGAAGCGGTGGGCGTGGACTGGACCATCTCGCTGGCCGATGCCGCCCAACGTGCCGACGGCCGCGTGGCGCTGCAGGGCAACCTCGATCCGGCAACGCTGTACGGCAGCCCGGACGCGATCCGCAGCGAAGTCGGCAAGGCGCTGGACAGCTATGCGCAAGGCAATGGCGGCTCGCGCGAAGGCCATGTCTTCAACCTCGGGCACGGCATGTCGCCGGATATGGATCCGGAACACGTGGCAGTGCTGGTCGAGGCAGTACGGACCTTGAGCGCACGCTGAGCCCGGAGCGGTCTGCCATGGCGATAGCGGACCGCAGCCGGGCAGCCCTGCGCCCACGCGTGCAGACGTCTGCACGCGCCACGCCCTCCTGGCGTATGCCTGCACCAGCTAACCCCGCGTCTGGCAGATAACCGCGCCTGTCCTATCACAGGGCCTCCGCCGGTCAGCCGTAGGCCACTACTGGCCCCACTGAGCGCCCACCCATCCCGCGCTTGCCCTGTGATGCGCAGCCTGCGCCGCAGCATTGCGCGCGCCCGGCTAGCGGCGCGCGCCGCACGACTGATCTAGACATCCCGCCGTAAAGCAGGCAGGCCGTTGCGCACGTGAAGACCTGAAGGCGTGACGAGCACTAGCGCACATGGCGTTGGCGAACTCCATCGCGATGCATCGGTGATTCCACCGCATGCCGTGCGCAGCACCGCGCAACGCAGCCCCCATGGCGACTGGCGGGCAATGCTTTCACATTGAAAAGCCCGCGATCCTCGTCATTCACGCCGATCTTTGCCAACGGTGGTGGCTTACATTGGCCCCACGGTGACACCTCGCACCCGCCTCGCTTCGCTGGCGACAGCGGCACGCCGGCCCACGACACCGTTGCGTTCGACCCATCCACTCATCCGCATCAGCAAGGAGCGAGACATGGCATTTCCGACGTCCGTCAACGACCAGATCACCGATTCGGTCACACAAGCCAATACCAAAGTGCTGGGCGATGCGCCTGCCATCGCCATGGGCAATCTCTACCAGGCCACCGCACAGGCCTTGGCCAATGCCGCCCACAACGCGACCAATGCGCAGCAGCAGAGTTACGTCACCGCGCAGTCAGCCACCACCATGGGCGTGGCCACGCTCTATTCCATCGACACCGCCACCACCGGCGTCGCCACCAAGCAGGTGCTGAGCACCGGCGTCAAGGGCCTGGGCTAAGCCCACCTTGATCTTAGACAGCTAAGGAGCACGTATGGCATTCCCGACCGCAGTCAACAACCAGATCACCGATTCCGTCACCCAGGTCAACACCAAGGTGCTGGGCGACGCACCGGCGATCGCGATGGGCAATCTCTACCAGGCCACCGCGCAAGCGCTCGCCAACGCCGCTCACAACGCCACCAACGCGCAGCAGCAGAGCTACGTCACCGCGCAGTCGGCCACCACCATGGGCGTCGCCACGCTCTATTCCATCGACACCGCCACCACCGGCGTCGTCACCAAACAGATACTGGGCGTGTGACGTCCTGCTGACGCCAAGGAATCAATCGCATGGCATTTCCCACTGCGGTCAACGACCAGATCACCGATTCGGTCACACAAGCCAACCTGCAGGTGCTGGGAAGCGCACCGGCTGCGGCAATGGGCAATCTGTATCAGGCCACCGCGCAAGCACTGGCCAACGCAGCCCATAACGCGACGCTCGCGCAACAACAGATGTATGTCACCGCGCAGGCGGCGACGACGATGGGTGTATCGCTGCTGTACTCGCTCGATACCGGCACCACCGGTGCCGCGACCAAGAAGATCCTCAGCTAACCGTTGCCGCTGCGGATTCTTCTCCTCTCTCTACCTAAAGGAGTTTTCACCATGGCCTTTCCGACTGCCGTCAACAGCCAGATCACCGATTCCGTCTCGCAGGTCAACACCAAGGTCCTCGGCGACGCGCCGGCGATCGCAATGGGCAACCTGTTCGTCGCCACCAGCCAGGCGCTGTCCAACGCCGCCCACAACGCCACCAACAACCAACAACAGTCCTACGTGACGATGCAGGCCTCGACCACCCAGGGCGTCTCCACCCTGTACTCGATCGACACCGCCTCCGATGGCGTGGCCACCCGCGAAATCCTCAGCGCCGGGCTGCGGTAATCGACAACCAGGCGCCGCCACCGCCGCGTGTGCGGCGCCTGGTTCGATGGGCAGTGCAACGCAACTCTACGCATCTTCTGCTTGAATCCAGAAAGGACGCATCATGTTGCAACTCCACCATGTGCCCACGTCCAATACCCTGGACGTGGTCGTGAGGCTGATCCGGGGCCGCACCATCGTGGCGACGTTCGCGCCGCACCAAAGGGCGGTGATGAACGTCCAGTTCGACGGCATCCTGCCGATGATTCCAGGCATCCAGCCACTGGTGTATCGCCAGGCGCTGGGCGGCGTGATCGACGTACCGCACGGAAATTTCGCGCTGCTGGAGCGGGTACCCAGTGGCGTCGCCTTTCAGTACGCGTGCAGGCACGAACCGCAGAACACCGTGCTGTTCTCGTCCTCGGCCGGCATCGCCCAGCGTAGGCCGTCGCTGGCGTAGGACGCCAATCCCCTGCCATGCAGTCCAGCGCACGTCTCGCGAGCGTTGCCAGCCTGGTCGGCACGGCCGCATCGGGCGCGGCAATGGC
>NZ_NSET01000066.1 GCF_009192945.1 Xanthomonas maliensis
CTACGGTGCGCAAGGTGCCGCGTGCCAGCGCCGGCTTGAGCAGGTTGGCGGCATCGCCGGTGCCGGCCGCGCCACCGGCGCCGACCAGGGTGTGGGTTTCGTCGACGAACAGGATGATCGGCTTGGGGCTGGCCTGTACTTCGTCGATCACTGCGCGCAGGCGCTGCTCGAATTCGCCCTTCATGCTGGCGCCGGCCTGCAACAGGCCGACATCGAGCGTGCGCAATTGCACGTCCTTCAGTGCGGGCGGCACGTCGCCGCGGGCGATGCGTTGTGCCAAGCCTTCCACCACCGCGGTCTTGCCGACACCGGCCTCGCCGACCAGGATCGGGTTGTTCTGGCGGCGGCGCATCAGGATGTCGACGACCTGGCGGATCTCGTCGTCGCGGCCGATGATCGGGTCCAGCTTGCCCTCACGTGCCTGCGCGGTGAGGTCGGTGGTGAATTTCTTCAGTGCCTCCTGCTTGCCCATCGCCGCCGGGGCGATGGCGCCGCTGGCTTCGCCCGGTGCAGCGGCCTGGCCTAACGAAAATCCATCGCTGGGCAGCAAGCCATCTTCCGGCGAGCCGGCCACGATCTCGGCGAAGTGTTCGTTGAGCACGGCAGGCTTGAGCTTGTCGAACTCCCTGGAGATCGCCAGCAGCGCATTGCGCAAGCCGCGCACGCTCAACAGACCGACCACCAGATAGCCGGTGCGCACCTGCACTTCGCCAAAGCTGAGCGAGGCATAGACCCAGCCACGCTCTACCGCTTCTTCGACCGTGGCCGACAAATCGGTCACGGCGGTGGAGCCGCGCGGCAAGCCATCCAGCGCGGTGGTGATATCGCGCGCCAGCACGGATGGGTTGAGCTGAAAGTGCTTGACGATGCGATGCAGGTCCGAGTCCTGCAGCTGCAGCAGTTGATGCAGCCAGTGCACCAGCTCCACGTAGGGGTTGCCGCGCAGCTTGCAGAACACGGTGGCGCTTTCGATACCGCGATACGCCAGCGGGTTGAGTTTGCCGAACAGGGCACTGCGGGAGATCTCGGCCATGATGGGTCCTTCGGAGTCGATACGTTGCGTGTGAGCGGGAGGCAGCGGTGCGGTCAGCCGGAGGGGCGCAGCAGCACCTCGTCGGCATCGGCGATGCTCCAGGCGCGACGGCCAATCCAGGTATCCAGGCCAAGCCGGGTGTTGCGGGCCAGCTGGGGGGCAGGAATCTCGTCGGCCTTGAGCAACAGCTGCAGTTCCCAACCGAATTCGTCGCCCAGATAGCTGCGCACCGCGGCGGTCAGCTGGCGCAGCGCCTGGCCGCCGGGCAGGAAGCGTTGGAACGCACTGCGCGGCAATGGCCCCAAGCGGATGCGCACGCGCTGCTGCGCCGCGCGCACCTGCGCGCCGACCACGCTATCGGTCCCCAGCCGCGCGTTGCGCGGGCCCAGACCCAATTGCAAGCGCGCATCGGCAGGCAAGCGCATCCACTCGGCAATGCATTCCTGCACCTGTACCGGCCAGCCGAACAGCTGTTGCAGCAGCGCGCGCAGGCCTTCGGGCGTGCGGGTGACCGCACCCAGGCGACCGGCGTAGTAGCGGCGCGCATCATCCGGTAGCGCATCGCGCGTGCGCAGCTGTGGGCTGGCGATGCCGACCAGCGCGTCCAGCCAGGCACGAAACTGGTCGCTGGCCGGGCGCTCGGCCTGCACGCTGGGCTGGGCCTGCGCCCAGGCGCGATAGAACAGGCTCAGCATGCGGTGGTGGAAGACATCGGCGAACGCGGCAAAGGTGCCGTCCTTGGCATGCTGGGCACGCTCGATGGCGTATTCGGTCAGGTGCAGCGGCAGCGGCGCATTCGGCCCGAACAAGCCCAGGAACAATCCATACAGCGTGCCGGGCCGGCCCTCGGTCGGCGGCACGTAGCGATCCAGCGCACGCGGCGCGAACGCCAGCGACGGGGTATGGCGCAGGCGCAGGAAGTCGTCGCTGGCGCGTGCCGATTCGCCCAGTCGCGGGCGCTGCGGATGACTGCGCTCCAATGCGCGCAGCGCAGCGAATGGCGCGAACGCCTGCGGACAGGCCTGCAGCGCCTGCTCCAGCGCGCTGGCCGCCGCGCTCACAGGCTGGGACGGGTGCCGGGCTGGGCTGGCCATCGGGCCACCTCGTTGCGTTCGGTGGTGCGCAGCACGGTCTCGACGAAGGCGTTGACCGAGACATAGCGCGCAAAGAACTGTTGCAGTACGGCGGCCAGCAGGAAGGCGCCGGTACCTTCGAAGGCGGCGTCCTCGCACTCCAGGGTGATCTCCAGGCCGCGGCCAAAGGTGATCGGGCCAGGCACCGGAATGCGCCGCACGATCGGACGGGCGCTGACCCGCTTCAAGCCTTCGATCTGCCGCTGCGCGCTGGCGTCGAAGGGATCGCAGTACAGGGTGAGGATCTCGCGCAGCGCGGCGGCACCGTCGTTGCCGTGCTCGAACAGCGACAGATAGTTGAGTTGCAGCTGGCTGAGCAGGCGCCAGGCGGTCTGGCCATCGGACAGAGCCGGCCGTGGCTTGGTCGGGCCGGCCACGCAGCGCGCACTGACGACCGGCACGCCGCTGTCCATGGTGAAGTCGGTGCCGCCCTTGCCCACCGGCATATGCAGCGGTAGGTCGCGGTTGCTGCACCACAGCTGCAGGCCGAGCTGGCGCAGCCGCGACATCTGCGCCTGGTCGTCGGCGTCGACCAGGCTGACGAACACCTCGCTGCCGACATAGCTGGAGCGCGCGCCATCGCGCCGTTGCCTGGCCGACAGCAAGCGCGGCTCGCGACGCACGGTGTAGAAAGCGCCATCGCGCGCGTGCCAGCTGCTGGCATCGCCGCCGTAGAACGGGGTGAAACGCTGTTCCGGCTCCTGTCGATCGCCGAAGCCTTCGACCTCGCCCAGGTGATGGATCTCGAAATCCATCGGCCGGCTGCGATCGGCCAGCACGTGGTATTCGTGCTGGCCGGCATGCAGGTGGATGCGATCGGCGCGACGCGGGAACAGATTGATGGCCGGGGTGCAAAACAGTTGGAAGTGCTCGGCCGCGACCGTCGTGGCCAGACTGGCCACGCTGCGCGTCAGCAGCACCACCAGCTCGATGCTGCTGCCATGCAGGCGACGCAAGCCGGCTCGCAAGCCGCTGAACTCGGCGAACAGGAAGCGCTCCGGGCAAGCGAAGTATTCCTGCAGCAGGCGATACCCGCTGAACGAACGTCCGTCGTACGGAATCAGGCCATCGGCGTTGTCGAAGCCGCGCATCTGCAAGCTGTCCGCTGCCAGCACGACGTCCACCGCTGCGCCCTGGGCATCGCTGCCGCGGATCAGCACGCCGGCGCAATCGGCATGCAGCTGCTCGTACAGCCGCTTGGGCAAGCCATCGGCGCCGGCCAGGAACACCGGCAGGCGATCCAGCGCCAGCATCTGCGCCTGCGCGCCACCGACCAGCTCCAACCGCAGCCGCAGGCCGGCGCGCACTGCGCGCGCCGCCGGTGCCACGACGCCGGCCGCCGCCAACGCCGCTGGCGAGTCGAGGTACTTGGCCTCGGCCATGTGTAGCGGCCACAGCGTCACCGCGTGGGCGGTGCGGAACTCGCAGGCCGTGCGTTCGCCGGCGCCGATCAGGCTACGCAGCGCGCTCTGCCGCGGCACCGTCACCCCAGCGGCCAGGCCGCTGTCCTTCAAGTCAGGTTGCAGCCGCACCACCGCCATCGACGGCACCGGTGCCAGATAATGCGGGTAGACCATCTCCAGCAGGTGCTGGGTGAACACCGGATACTGCGCATCCAGCTTGAGCTGCACGCGCGCGGCGAGAAAGGCGAAGCCCTCCAGCAAACGCTCGACATACGGATCGGCGCACTCGAACGCATCCAGGCCGAGCCGGCCGGCGATCTTGGGATAGTCGCGCGCGAACTCGGCGCCCATGTCGCGCACGTGCTGCAGCTCGCGGGTGTAGTACGGAAGCAGGCGCGGGTCCATGGCGCTCACCCATGCCCTGCGACGACGTCGAGGCGACCGGTTTCCAGGTCGAGCGTGGTCTTCAGGTACAGGTTCAGCGGCAGTGGTTGCGCCCACATGTCGGCGATGATGGTGAACAGCAGGGCGCGGCGATCCATGCGTGCCGCATCGGTCTGCACGTCCACGCGCAAGGACTCGGCGATCAGGCGCGGCTCGAATTGCACGATCGCCGCATGCAGGCGCTGCTGCAGCGCCGTCGCATCGATGTCGGCCAGCGCCGCGCCGGTCAGATCGGGAATGCCGAAATTGAGCACCGAGCCCCGCACCTGCGGATGCGCCTGCAGCGAGTAGCTGGTGTCCAGATTGACCGCATTGAGCAACCAGGACAGATCGCGGATCACGCACTCGCGTAGCCGGGTGGCCGAGATCACCCGTTGCTCGCGGCTTTCCTCGCGCTCGCCCGGCGCGCTGTCGGTCAGCCGGTCCAGCAGGGACGGCTGCAGGCGTTCGCTGGTGGTGAGCTCGGCCATCGCTGCCTCACTCCGGGTCGAACTGCAGCTGGCGCACGTCCAGGACCGCCACCTCGTCGGTGTCGGTACTCCACATGCGCTGGCCCAGGCCGATCTCGCCTTGCGCGCCCTGGGTCCATTCGGTGCGGCGGGCCAGTTGCAGCTCGCCGGCATCCAGATGCTCGCTGCCGGGATAGCGCACCGGCAGATAACCGAAGGCCTGGCCGCCATTGCGCCACAGCACGCTGACCGGCGCCCACACGGTGTCGCGCAGATCCACCGGTGCCTCCAGGCGCAGTTGCTGGATGCGTTCCATCGGTGCCCAGACATAGCCGCTGTCGAGCATGAGTTCGAGGCACGGCCCGAAACGCAGGTCCGCATCGGCCAACCAGGCAAAGCGTGCGCCGTCCAGTGTTCCGGCACAGGCCGGTGCCTGCTCCAATGCCTGCGCGCGCAGCTCGGCCGCCTGCGCCCCATGGCCTTGCGCAGACAGCTGCAAGGCCTGCAGGTGCAACGCCAACCACGGCGCCGGCTCGCCGATCACCGGCGGCAGACAGCGACCAGCGAAGACGTCTGCGCGCGTCTGCTCGGCCTGCAGCACCACCAGATAGGTGTGCACCAGCGGACGGGTGGTGGGATCGAGTTCGCCGCAGGTGCGTAGCTGGTCGGCCGCACGCGACCATTGCCCGAGCACGGCCAACAACTGGAACAGGAACACGCGCCGGCTGACATCGGCCGGCTGCCGACGCACCTGCTGGACCAGCTGTTGCAGTGCCTGCGCCGGCTCGCCACGGGCGAGCAGACTGTGTGCGGAGGCATCCATCGCGCGGTTCCTTGTCGAAGAGGGCGGCGGTACCGTGCGCGGCACCGCCGGTACACCTGGCGTACGTCGTCAGGCCTTGGCCACGCCCTGGATGTCGTAGGTGAATTCCTTGGCGCCGCCCTGGGCCGTGCCCTTATCGTCCTGCGGCTGGAAGGCGTACTTGAACTTGCCGAAGTGCAAGGTGACGTTCTCAGTCAGGCGATCCTCGCCACCGGAGCCGCCGGTGGACAGCGAGGTGATCAGCACGCCCTCGCTCAGCTCCAGGGTGAGGAAGTCGCTCTGCTCGCCGGTGGCGTTGGTGACGTACAGCCAGGCGTTTTCCACTCGTGCGCCGGTGCACACCGCGTCGAGCAAGGCGTTGGAGCTGCCATCCACGTACTTGGTGATGGAGATGTCCTGGATATGCGCCTTGCCCCCACTGGCCGAACCGCCACCGGTGTGCAGATCGCCGGAATTGCTCGCGCCCCACGACCATGCCAGGATCGGAATCTCCTTGGCGTGCTTCTTGTGATTGGACGCACCTTCGATCTTGACCTTGCCGCTGCCGAACTTGATATGCATGTCGAACGCCATGGAACTGCTCCTTCGATAAGAGTGACAACAGAGGATGGCGCGACGCCGTCAGGCGCCGTCGCCGAGGCGCGACTGCGCCGGATCAGGCCTTGGCGGCCGAAGGCAGGCGCGAGACCAGCCGCAACGACACGGTCAGGCCCTCGAGCTGGTAGTGCGGTTTGAGATAGAACTTGGAGCTGTAGTAGCCCGGGGCACCCTCAACCTCGTCCACGACTACTTCGGCGGCGGCCAGCGGCTTGCGCGCCTTGGTTTCTTCGCTGGAATTGGACGGGTCGCCATCGATGTACTGGGTCACCCAACGCGTCAGCCAGTTCTGCATCTGCTCACGGTCGGAGAACGAGCCAATCTTGTCGCGCACGATGCACTTGAGGTAATGCGCGAAACGACAGCAAGCGAACATGTACGGCAACCGCGCGCCGAGGGCGGCATTGGCGGTGGCATCCGGGTCGTCGTATTCGTCCGGCTTGTTCAAGGACTGCGCGCTGATGAAGGCGGCCATGTCCGAGTTCTTGCGATGCACCAGTAGCATCAGGCCCATCTTGTCCAGCTCGGCGGAGCGGCGGTCGGTGATCGCCACTTCGGTCGGGCACTTCATGTCCACGCCGCCGTCGTCGGTGGGGAAGGTATGCGTGGGCAGGCCTTCGACCGCGCCACCGGATTCGATGCCGCGAATGCGCGAGCACCATCCGTACTGCTTGAATGAGCGGTTGATGTTCACCGCCATCGCATATGCGGCGTTCTGCCAGGTGTACTTGGACGAATCGGCGCCGCCGGTGTCTTCCTCGAAGTCGAACTCGTCCACCGGACTGGTCGCCGCGCCGTATGGCAGGCGCGAAAGCGTGCGCGGCATCGCCAGGCCGATGTACTTGGAATCTTCCGATTCGCGCAGCGAGCGCCAGGCGGCATAGTCGGGCGTGGAGAAGATCTTGGCCAGATCGCGCGGGTTGGACAGTTCGCTCCAGCTGTCCATGCCCATCAGCTTGGGCGCGGCGGCGGCGATGAAGGGTGCGTGCGCGGCGGCGGCGACCTGAGCCATGCCGTTGAGCAGCTCCACATCCGGCGGGCTGTTGTCGAAGGAATAATCGCCGACCAGGCAGCCGTACGGCTCGCCACCGAGTTGGCCGTATTCCTGCTCGTAGACCTTCTTGAAGATCGGACTCTGATCCCAGGCGGTGCCCTTGTAGCGCTTGAGCACCTTGCCCAACTCCTTCTTGCCGATGTTCAGCACGCGGATCTTGAGCTGCTGGTCGGTCTCGGTGTTGTTGACCAGGTAATGCAGGCCGCGCCAGGCGCCTTCGAGCTGCTGCAGGTCCGGGTGATGCAGGATCTGGTTGAGCTGTTCGGTCAGGGTGCGGTCGATCTCGGCGATGTAGGCCTTGATGGTCTGCGACACATCGTCGCTGACCACGTCGCTGCGATTGAGTACCTGCTCGGCCAGCGTGCGCACCGCCGACTCGACTTCTTCCTTGGCGCGTTCGCTCTTGGGGCGGAACTCGCGATTGAGTAGCGCGGCGAAATCGTCCTGCGCCAGGACGTCATTGCCGATGCTGGCGGCGACTGCGGCTTCGGTGGCGGCCATGATTACGCCTCCTCCGCTGCGTCGGCAGGCTTGGCCGCCGCGGTGAGCGATTGCAGCAGGGCCGGGTCGCGGATCGCCTGCGCAATCAGCTGCTCGGCGCCGGCCTTGCCGTCCATATAGGTATCGAGGTTGGCCAGCTGGGTGCGCGCTTCCAGCAGCTTGGCCAACGGCGCGACCTTGCGCGCGATCGCCGCCGGCGAGAAGTCGTCCATGCTCTCGAAGGTGATATCCACCGCCAGCTCGCCTTCGCCGGTGAGCGTGTTGGGCACCTTGAACTGCGCGCGCGGCCGCATCGACTGCAGGCGGCTGTCGAAGTTGTCGACGTCGATCTCCAGCGCCTTGCGTTCCTCCAACGAGGGCAACTCGCCGGCGTTGGCGCCGGACAGATCCGACAGCACGCCCATCACGAACGGAATCTGTACTTTCTTCTGCGCGCCGTAGACCTCCACGTCGTACTCGATCTGTACCCGCGGGGCCCGATTGCGGGCAATGAATTTCTGACTGCTGGCCATGCCTGATCTCCGAGTGAGCGTTGCCGTTGCGCGCGGCCTGCACGGCCCTTGCGCGCTGCCATCTGCCTGATCCCCGCTGGCCCGTCTGCCAACCGGACCCTGCCTGCCGCTGCGGCGGCGACGCTGCCAGACCGTTGTCTTGAGCGTTGCGGCGAGTCTAGGAAGCGGCCTTCAGGCTCACCCGACAAATCGTCTCAATCGCCGCATTGCGTGATCGCCTGCGGATTTCGTACCTGGCCGTGATGGGTTGCCGACGCTTTTTGCGCTTGCTCAGGTGACAGGCCCGGGGAGCGGGCCGAGGCGTTCCTTCCGATGAACATGACCCACCCCCTTGACGTGGCGGCGGCGCTGGCGCCGCTGACCGATGCGTCTGCGCCGTTGATGATCGACCTGCTGGCCTACATCGAACAGCATATCGGCGAGCCGGAGCTCGGCACCGAGACCTTGCAGCAAGCCTTTGCGCTGTCGCGCGCAAGCCTGTACCGGCTGTTCCATTCGCGCGGCGGCGTGGCCAGCTATATTCGCGAGCAGCGGCTCTGCACGGCGTATCGCTATCTGCAGGCCTTTCCGGAGTGCAGCCTGACCTGGCTGCTGTACGAAATGGGATTCGCATCCGAGCGTCAGTTCCAGCGCGCCTTCCAGCAGCGCTTCGGCATGCCGCCGATGCAGTGGCGTCGTCAATGCCGCGCCGCGCCGCAACGACGCACACCGGCGCGGCGCGGGCATTACATGCCGATGTGGCGTTTCATTCGCGAGCTGGGACAGGATCTGCCGATCGATCCCAGTCTGCGCAACGGGTCGGTCAACGCGACGCAGCCAGCGCCGTTGCTGCCCGCCCAGGCGCAGCGGCGGCTCGGCCAGCCGCTGCGTCCGCAGCCGGCGCTGGACTACGCCGAGGCGTGAGCGGGCATGGCGGCGGCAGGCACTGCCGTTGCCGCACTCAGCGGATCACCAACACCGGCACCTTGCTGTTGGTCAGCACTTCCACTGTCTGGCTGCCCAGCAACACGCGGCTCATGCCGCGGCGGCCGTGCGAGGTCATCACGATCAGGTCGCTATCGCAGTCCTTGGCGGTCTGCACGATGCCTTCGGCGGCGAAGCGATCCAGCACGTGCCGCGGCGTGGCCTTGACGTTGGCTGCAGCGGCCAGCTCCAGCGCAGGACGCAGAATGGCTTCGGCACCGGCCTCGCGCTCCTTGCGATATTCCGGGCTGGCCTCGTAGCCCACGCTCCAGCCCATCGCGTCGTACATGCCCATCGCCCACGGCTCGGAGACGGTGACGATATCCACATGGGCGCCGGTGGTCTTGGCCAGCTCCAGGCCCTGGAACAGCCCGCGATGGGACAGCTCGGAGGCGTCGATGGCGATCAGGATGCGCTTGTACATGGGACTCTCCCGTTGTTAGCCGACGATGGACTGCGCGCCCAGTCTGCCACGCCGCTGCTGTCGCACCTTGATGCGGATCAAGTCGCTCAGCGGCGCGTCAGTCAGTCGGCTGATCCGCGCATCGGTAACGGCCTGGACGCGCCTGGATCGGCATGCAGCATGCGGTCGCGCTCGTCGATGCACTGCGGGACCGCGCGCATTGGCGGCCCTTGCAGCGTCGACGCACCTGTACCGCCGCTTGGCAGATCACGGCATCACACTCGGCTGCGCGGTGCGCGTCCAGCGCTCGGGCTGGGCCAGTAGTGCGTTGCGAGCGCGACAGGCCGCACGCAGGATCAGCAGCATGCGGCGACGCCGCATGCGCGCTTCCACTCGGATCGAGGCAAGGACATCAGACACGGTGGTGCGCTGTGTCCGTTGCTTGCCGCGCGAGAACCTGCGTGTCGCCGGCGCGGCACGTGGCCGGCTACACCACCGTCAGGTTGGCGTAGGCCATCACCAGCCACTTGGCGCCGGCCTCGTCGAACTGCACCTGCACCCGCGCATGCGCACCGGCGCCTTCGTAATCGGTGACCACGCCGCCGCCGAACTTGGGGTGCACCACATTGGCGCCGAGCTTGATCGGCGCGGCCTCGACCACCGCATGCACTGGCCCGCGTACCGCCCCCAGCGAGGCAGGACGCGAGACCTGCACTTTCGGCCGCACTTCGTGCAGCAGATCGCGCGGAATCTCGCGCAGGAAACGCGAGGGAACGTTGTAGTTGTCCTGGCCATGGATCCGGCGCGATTCGGCATAGCACAACACCAGCTTCTGGCGCGCACGGGTGATGCCCACATAGGCCAGCCGCCGCTCCTCCTCCAGCCGGCCGTTCTCTTCCAGCGAGCGCGCGCTCGGGAACAGGCCATCCTCCAGGCCGACCAGGAACACGATCGGAAACTCCAGGCCCTTGGCCGAGTGCAGCGTCATCAACTGCACGCCATCCTCGCCCGCCTGGGCCTGGCCTTCGCCGGCTTCCAGCGAGGCATAGGCCAGGAAGGCCACCAGCTCGGTCATGCCGGCACTGTCCTCGTCGTCCGGGCGCACGAAACGCGAGGCCACCGAGACCAGTTCGTCCAGGTTCTCGGTCCGCGATTCCGAATCCAGCCCACCGCGGCTCTCCTTGGCCCAATGCTCGCGTAGCCCCGAACGGACCAATACGTGGTCGATGCGCTCGGCCAGATCCATCTCGCCGGTTTCGGCCTGCAGTTGACCGAGCAGGCTGAGGAAGCCTGCCAAGGCGTTGCGCGCACGCGCAGCCAGCGCGTTCTGCTGGCTGGCCAGCATCGCCGCTTCCCACAGCGACAGTCCCTGCGCACGCGCCAACCGACGTACTTCATCGAGGGTGCGATCGCCGATGCCACGCGTGGGCGTGTTGACCGCGCGCTCGAATGCGGCATCGTCGCTGCGGTTGGTCAGCAGGCGCAGATAGGCCAGCGCATCCTTGATTTCGGCGCGTTCGAAGAAGCGCATGCCGCCATAGACACGATAAGGCAGCTGCTCGGCGATCAAGACCTCTTCCAACGCACGCGACTGCGCATTGCTGCGGTAGAGCACGGCCACTTCGCCATAGCTGCCGCCATCGCGTACCCATTGCCGCGCCCGCTCCACCACGTAACGGGCCTCGTCGACCTCGTTGTAGGCCGCATACAGATCGATCGGCTCGCCATCGCCCGAGTCGGTCCACAGCTGCTTGCCGATACGGTCGGGGTTGTGCGCGATCACCGCATTGGCCGCGCCGAGAATATTGGCGCTGGAGCGGTAGTTCTGCTCCAACCGCACGGTCTGCGCACCGGGGAAGTCGTGCAGGAACTTCTGCACGTTCTCCACCCGCGCGCCACGCCAGCCGTAGATCGCCTGATCGTCGTCGCCGACCACGAACACGTTGCCGCTCTCGCCAGCCAGCACGCGCACGAAGGCGTACTGGATGGCATTGGTGTCCTGGAACTCATCGACCAGGATCTCGCGGAAGCGCGCGCGGTAATGCGCCAGCAGCGCCGGGGTGTCGCGCAGCAACTCATGGGCGCGCAGCAGCAACTCGGCAAAATCCAGCAGGCCGGCGCGGTCGCAACGTTCCTGATACGCCGCATAGACCTGCCAGCGCACCTCGGTCCAGTCGTCGTTGGGCTCGGGCTGGATGTGCTGCGGCCGTCGCCCCTCGTCCTTCTGCTCGTTGATCCACCAGCTCATCTGCTTGGGCGGATACTTGCCCTCGTCCAGTTCCAACGCCTGCACCACCCGCTTGACCAGCCGCAGCTGATCGTCGCTGTCCATCACCTGGAAGCCTTCCGGCAGGCGGGCATCCTGCCAATGCAGGCGCAGCAGGCGGTGGGCCAGGCCATGGAAGGTGCCGATCCACATGCCGCGGCTGCCATTGCGCAGCTGCAAGTCGGTGCGGTGGCGCATCTCGCCGGCGGCCTTGTTGGTGAAGGTCACTGCGAACATGCCGTGCGCAGGCACGCCATGGACTTCATTGAGCCAGGCGATGCGATGGATCAGCACGCGGGTCTTGCCGGAGCCGGCGCCGGCCAACACCAGGTAATGCCCCGGCGGCGCGGAGACGGCCTCGCGCTGGGCGGGGTTTAAATGATCGAGCAAATGAGAGACATCCACCGGGGTATTTTACCGGTTGTGGCGTCGCCGCGGCTGAGACTGCGCTGACGCGGTCATGGGATGACGGAACGGTGTGAAGACGGGCCGGGCCTGCGGCGCCACCCTGCAGCTGGTATGCGGCGTTCCTCAGCGGCGACCGGCGTCGCGCTCGGCGTCCAGCCCACGCAGCACCGCGCCAGCGATCGCCTGCGCCTGCAGGCGCAGCTCCGGCACCGCCAGGCTTTCCCACAGCGTGCCGATGCGCAAGCTGCCGATCGCCCACAGTCGCGGATCGGGCTGGCCATCGGCATCGACCACCCGGCCATCGGCGTCGGTCTGCACGCCGATCCCGTGCGGGCCGGGTGCCGCCAGGCCCTGCCCCAGCAACTGCTGCAGCAGGCCATTGCGCATCGCCTGCACGCGCATCTCCACCCCGGTGGCATTGATCAAGGCCTGCACGTCCAGTTGCAGCGCCTGCCCGGCACGCGGGCTGGCACTGACCCGCACGCAGGCGCCGGCCGCGAAGGCCACGTCCAGTCGCGTGCGGTGCACCTGCAACTGGCCACGGGCCTGCATGGCCTGCAATTGCGCATGCACCGGCGCGGCGATGCGATGCCGGTGCACGTCCCAATAGCGGACCAGGTGGCGCAGGAAGCGCCGCTGATCGGCCACCGACAACGACTGCCACAGCGGCTGGCTGTACGGGCGGATCCGCTCCATCACGCTTTGCCAAGGCAGGCCGGCGGCCACCGCCTCGCGTGCCAGTTGGCGCAACGTGCGTAGCCGCGCGCGCAGCGGCAGGGGCAACAGCATGGCCGGATCGAAGGTGGCGGCGGCGCCGTGCGCATGCGGCAGCGGCAGCAAGCCGTGCCGCGACACCACGTGCACCGGACCATGGTGCGCCTGTGCGACCAGGCTCATCACGCAATCGGCCATGCTCAGGCCGGAACCGACGATGCACACCGCCGCATCGGCCGGCAGCGCCGCCACCGCTGCGCTGTCCCAGGCATCGATCCGCTGCTGCGGCGTCAGCGCCGTGGCCCCGCGTACCGGCAGCGGCCGCAAGGCATTGCCGACCGCCAGGATCACCCGCTGCGCCTGCACGCTGCTGCCGTCGTCCAACTGCAGCTGGACGCCGCCATCGCGGTATTGCAGGTGCTGCACACGCGCCACCCGGTGGCGCAAGGACGCCGGGCTGCAGCGTTGCGCGGCGGCCAGGCGCTCGCGCAGATACGGCGCGTAGCGGCGGCGCGCGACGAAGCGGCGTGGCAGCGGCGTCTCCGCCTCTGCGGGATCAGGTGCCTGCGTGCTGAGATGGTCGACGAAATCCTCCGGCACCTCGGCCAGCGCGCTCATCCGCGCGGCGGGGACATTGAGCAGATGTTCGCCACGCAGCGTGGCATAGGCCACGCCTTCGCCCAGGCGTTCACGCGGTTCGATCACCACCAGCGACATCGGCCGGTCGGCCTGGCGCAGCAACTGCAGCGCGACCAGCACGCCGGCCGCGCCGCCTCCTACGATGGCGATCGCTGCATCGCCCGACTCACATGGCTGATTCATCGGGCGATTGTAGGCGATGCCCGCGTAGACGATGCCCGCGGCAACCCGATGACCAGCGCACCCGCCAACCGCGGGCGCGGCGCCTCACATCAACGCATCGGCCAAGCGCGCAATGCCTTCGCGGCTGCGCCGCCACGCCGGGCGTCGCCGCCACTGTTCCAGCTCCAGCGGCCGCGCCTGCGACAGATAGTCGGCTTCGATCTGCCGCAAGCGCTGCACCACACCCTGGTCGTAGCACAGCATGCCGATCTCGGCATTGAGCGCGAACGAGCGGATGTCCAGGTTGATCGATCCGACCAGCGCGATGTCCTCGTCCACGCTCAGATGCTTGGCATGCAGGAAATGCGGGCGATACAGCGCGATCTTCACGCCACTGCGCAACAGGTCCTCGAAATACGCCTCCTGCGCCCACGCCGCCAGGCGCTGGTTGTTGCGCTCGGACAGGATCAGCTGCACGTCCACCCCGGACATGCCGGCGATGCGCAGGGCGCTGAGCAAGGCCTCGTCGGGCACGAAGTACGGCGTCACCAACACCACCTTGCGCCGCGCCAGATGGATCATCGCGTTGATCGCATCGCGCGCATTTTCGAACGGGTAGGCCGGCCCGCTCGGCAACAGCTGGGTGGCGATATTGGCCGCGCAGACCGGTGCATCCGGCCACACGTCCAGCCGCTGCCCGGTCTCGGTGAACCAGTCGCTGGCGAACACCGCCTCCAGGTGATTGACCACCGGCCCACGGACGCGGGCCACCAGCTCGCGGTTGGGCGCACCCGCGACGAACTGCGCTTCGGCCAGGTTCTGCGAACCGACGAAACCGATGCGGTTATCGATCACCGCGATCTTGCGGTGGTTGCGCAGGTCCATGCGGCCGCTGCGCCGCCAGCGCAGACCACCCGGCAGCACCGCCTGCACCTGCACCCCGGCTGCCTGCAGGCGCGCGCGGTAGCGACGCAGCCCGCGCTTGGCGCCTACCGCGTCCAGCAGCAGGCGGCAGCGCACGCCGCGGCCGCTGGCGCGCTCCAGCGCCGCCGCCACCGCCTCACCCACCGCATCGTCGAACATCAAGTAGTAGAGCAGGTGCACGCGTTCGCGCGCTTCGTCGATGGCGGCCACCAGCGCCTGCACCGCAGGCAGGTAGTCGTCCAGCAATTCCACCGCATTGCCCAGCGTGGGCATGAAATCGCCCTGGCGCTCGATCAGCGGCACCATCTCCGCGCTGCTGGTATCGGCGCGAGGCGTCCAGCGCAAGGCATGCAGGGCTTGCTGCTGTTCGCGAATCACCTGCGAGGCGGCGGCCTGCCGCTGCACCCGCAGGCGCGACAGCCAGGGATGGCCGAGCAGCAGATACAACGGCAGCCCGAGCACCGGCACGAAGCCGATCAGCAACAGCCAGCTGCGCGCGGCACCGGGGGTGGTGCGGGTGGGAATCCACAGCAGTGCGGCCAGGCGGATCGCCCAGTCCAGCGCCAACAGCCACGTCCCTTGCGACCAATACGACAGCATCGGCGATCCGTCTTCAGCAGGACTCCGATTCTGCCCGGCCCGTGCGCAAACGCAATGTCGCACTCGTCGCTTCGCCATGGCGGAACGGCCAGCGCGACCCATCCTGCATGCGCGGCGCACGTTCGCGGCTGAGTTGGCGGAAGGTCTGCAGCAAGGCGTGCTGCACGCGCGTGGGCTGCCAGTCGCTGCGCATCGTCAGACCGATCCGGCGTGCGCCGCCGCCGGCGCTGCCGATCGCGCACAGCAGGCCGGCTCGCCGCTCCACCACGCACTGGTCCGGCGACATCAGCGCCAGCCAATCGTCTTCCAGCAACAAGCCACGCGTGATCAAGACCGACCCGCACTCGATCCAGCGCGGTGGCGGCGCGACCCCGTGGGCCTGGAACAACTGCTCCCAGCGTTCGTGCGCCGGTGCACCGGCCGCAGCCACCACCCATGGATAGTCGCGCAGCTGGGCGAATGCATAGGGGCCGCTGGCCAGCGGATGGCCGACGCGCGCCACGATCAGCGGGTCGTCGGCGAACAGCGGCTCCTGCACGATGTCGCGCACTGGCGGCGGCTCGCGCAGCGCACCGATCAACAGGTCCAGCCCGCCATCGCGCAACTGCGACAACAACTGCGGATAGGGACCTTCGACCACGCTGATGGCCACCCCCGGATGCAGCCGGGCAAACCGCGCCAGCACCTGCGGCAACAACACCGCGCGGGCGACCGGCATCGCGCCCAGGCGGATCCGCCCGGCCTGTTGCGACCGCAGCGCCGCCAGCTCGTCCAGCCCGGCCTCCAGTTCGGACAGGCCCAAGCGCACGCGCCGCAGCAGGGCCAGCGCCGCCGGTGTGAGCTGCACGCTGCGCCCACGCAGCACTACCAACGGCACCGCGATGGTATCGGCCAGCGCCTGCACCGCGCGATGGACCGCCGGTTGCGACACGCCGGCCTGCGCAGCCGCCAACGCGTAGCTGCCGGCGTGCTCCAGCGCGACCAGTGCCTGCCATTGCCCCAGCCCGATGCGGCGCTCCAGCCCGGGGTGGACGGGCTGGCGCACGGCCCGCCGCGCCAGCCGGACCCCCTGGGCCAACTGCGCCAGCGCCCGCTCGATCCGCGGCAGCAGCAAGCCGGCGGCGCTGGTCGCGACCATGCCGCCAGGTTGCCGCTCGAACAAGGCCATGCCCAGTTGCCGCTCCAGCCGCGCGATCGCCTGGGTCAGCGCCGGCTGGGACAAATTCACCTGCGGCGCGGCCGCACTGATGCTGCCGGCCTGCTGCACGACGAGCAGCGCTTCGAGATGGCGAAGGTTCGGGCCAGGGTTCTTGGGCATGCTCTAACTATAATCAGAATCAATATGCATACCTCAAATCCATGTTGAAGCAGCGGGTCGGCTGATCCCAGACTCGGATCAGCCTTAACGAGGATGGATGGATGGGCGAGGTCGTGACCCGGATTAGCCGCACTGCGCGCGCGCTCGTCGACGGGCTGGCACAGGCGGGCGTGGCCACCGTCCACGAGGCACAGGGCCGACGCGGGCTGCTGCACCATCGCCTGCGCCCGATCTATCCCGGCTGCCGGATCGCCGGGACCGCCGTCACCGTCTCGGTCCCGCCGGGCGACAACTGGATGATGCACGTGGCCATCGAGCAGCTACAGGACGGTGACGTGCTGGTGGTGGCACCGACCAGCGACTGCTGCGATGGCTATTTTGGCGATCTGCTGGCTACCTCGGCGCAGGCACGCGGCTGCCGCGGGCTGATCATCGATGCCGGCGTGCGCGACGTGCGCGAGCTCAAGCAGATGGACTTTCCGGCCTGGAGCCGGGCGATCTGCGCGCAGGGCACCATCAAGGAAACGCTGGGTTCGGTAAACATCCCGCTGGTCTGCGCCGGTGCGCTGGTGCAGCCGGGCGATGTGCTGGTGGCCGATGACGATGGCGTCTGTGTCGTCGCGCGCGCCGATGCCGCCAACGTGCTGGCCGAAGCGCAGGCACGCGAAGCCCGCGAAACGCTCAAGCGTCAGCGCCTGGCAGCAGGCGAGCTGGGGCTGGACCTGTACGCCATGCGCGAACGCCTGGCCGCCAAGGGTCTGCGCTATGTCTGAAGGCGTACGCGCCATGTGGATGCGCGGCGGCACCTCCAAGGGCGGCTTCTTTTTGGAAGACGACCTGCCCGCCGCGGTCGCCGACCGCGATGCCTTCCTGTTGCGCGCCTACGGCTCGCCAGACCTGCGCCAGATCGACGGCATGGGCGGCGGCGATCCACTGACCTCCAAGGTGGCGGTGGTCAGCCGCTCGCAACGCGACGATGCCGATGTGGACTACCTGTTCCTGCAGGTGGCCGTGGAGCAGGCCCAGGTCAGCGATGCGCAGAACTGCGGCAATATGCTGGCTGCGGTGGCGCCGTTCGCCCTGGAGCGCGGCCTGCTGCCGGCCCAGGACGGCCAGACCGAGGTGCGCATCTTCATGCGCAACACCGGCACGCTGGCCACCGCCACCGTGCAGACGCCCGCGCGCCAGGTCCGCTACGACGGCGCGACCCGCATCGACGGCGTGCCCGGCAGCGCGGCACCGGTGGCGCTGGCCTTCGCCGATATCGCCGGCTCCTCCTGCGGCGCCCTGCTACCGACCGGCAACGTCATCGACACGCTCGGCGAGGTGCAGGCGACCTTGATCGACAACGGCATGCCCTGCGTGGTGTTGCGCGCCAGCGACCTGGGCATCAGCGGCTATGAAGATCGCGCCACGCTGGATGCCGACACTACGCTGAAGGCGCGGCTGGAGACGATCCGGCTGCTGGCCGGCCCGCGCATGCGGCTGGGCGACGTCGCCGAGGCCACCGTGCCCAAGCTGATGCTGGTCGCCGCGCCGCGCGCTGGCGGCGCCATCAGCGTGCGCTCGTTCATTCCACATCGCTGCCATGCCTCGGTCGGTGTGCTGGGCGCGGTCAGCGTCGCCACTGCCTGCCTGCTGCCGGGCTCGCCGGCGCATGCCTTGGCACAGCTGCCCGGCGGAGCCACCCAGCAACTGGATGTCGAGCATCCCAGTGGCGCCAGCAGCTGCCAGATCCGCCTGGATGCGCACGGCACGGTCGTGCGCGCAGCGGTACTGCGCACCGCCCGCAAGCTGTTCGATGGGGTGGTGTTTGGCTGAGCACCGGCCTATTTGCGCGGGTGTTGCATGCCGCTGCACCGCCGGTCAGCCGGACGCATGCGCGGGCGCACCTGTCGCCGGCGCAGCGCACACCGCCCGCAAGCCCTCAGACTCTGCCTTGGTTCGGACTGCCCCATGATCATCGACTGTCACGGCCACTACACCACGGCGCCAGCGGCGCACGACGCCTTCCGCAACGCGCAGGTCGCGCATTACAAGGACCCCACGCTGCCGCTGCCGGAGTACCCGCAGATTTCCGACGACGCCCTGCGCGAAAGCGTCGAGCAACATCAACTGCGTCTGTTGCGCGAACGCGGCGCGGACATGACGATCTTCTCGCCGCGCGCCAGCACGATGGCCCACCACGTCGGCGACGAAGCGGTGAGCCAGCGCTGGACACGCCACTGCAACGACCTGATCGCGCGCGTGGTGCAGCTGTATCCGCAGACCTTCATCGGCGTCTGCCAGCTGCCGCAATCGCCGGGCGTGCCGATCGCCCATTCGATCGCCGAACTGGAGCGCTGCGTCAACGAACTGGGCTTCGTCGGCTGCAACCTCAACCCCGACCCATCCGGCGGTCATTGGACCGGCGTCCCGCTGACCGATCGCGCCTGGTATCCGTTCTTCGAGAAGATGGTGGAGCTCGACGTGCCGGCGATGGTGCACGTATCGGGCAGCTGCAATGCCCACTTCCACGCCACCGGCGCGCACTATCTCAATGCCGACACCACCGCCTTCATGCAGTTCCTGCAAGGCGACCTGTTCGCGGATTTCCCGCAGCTGCGCTTCATCATCCCGCACGGCGGTGGTGCGGTGCCCTATCACTGGGGTCGCTTCCGCGGCCTGGCCGACATGCTGGGCAAACCCGCGCTGGACACCCACCTGATGCGCAACGTGTTCTTCGACACTTGCGTGTATCACCAGCCCGGCATCGACCTGTTGTTCGAAGTGATCGACATCGACAACATCCTGTTCGGCTCGGAGATGGTCGGCGCGGTGCGCGGCATCGACCCGCAGACTGGCCACTATTTCGATGACACCAAGCGCTACATCGATGCGCTGGCGCTGTCCGAGGCCGACAGGCACAAGGTGTTCGAAGGCAACGCGCGACGCGTCTATCCCCGCCTCGACGCCCAGCTGCGCGCGCGCGGACTGTAGGCCGGCGCGCGGCGGCGGCGGCGCCGGTGACGACGACTGACGCATCGCCCGGGCCCCTAAACGCAGACACCCGCCTTGCGGCGGGTGTCTGGTGGACGCGGATCCAGCGATCAGACGATCACTTGATCTTGCCTTCCTTGTACATGACGTGCTTACGCACGACCGGGTCGTACTTCATCATTTCCATCTTCCCCGGAGTGTTCTTCTTGTTCTTGTCCGTGGTGTAGAAGTGGCCGGTGGCGGCCGAGGAAATCATACGGATCTTGTCACGCTTGCCTTTTGCCATGACTGCTTACTCCTCAGACCTTTTCGCCGCGCGCGCGCAGCTCTTTCAGAACGGCATCGATCCCGTTCTTGTCGATGGTGCGCAGGGCGTGCGCGGAAACACGAAGCTTGACCCAGCGGTTCTCGCTGGCGACCCAGAAGCGGCGCTCGTGCAGGTTGGGCAGGAAGCGACGACGGGTTCTGTTGTTGGCGTGGGAGACGTTGTTACCCGTCTGCACGCGCTTGCCGGACACTTGGCATACGCGGGACATTGCGCACCTCGATAAAGTTTGGTGTCTTCCTTAGCCAGGAAAACGGCGGCCCCGGCACCCATCTGGCTGCCACGCAATGTTGGGAATCAACGACTTACGCTGGTTACCGGCCGGCACCCCATCGCGCTGGGTGCCGCCATCCGGAGCGATCCGGGCACAGCGAGCCGCGCATTATGCACAGCTTTCCCTTGCTGCGCAAGCACTTAGAGCGGCTAACAAAACGTAGCGAGCAGCCGTCAGGTGGGCGCGGACGACGCGCAGGAACCGCAGTGTACGAGTGGTCCATGAGGATTCCGAGCACCGGCCGCGCCCGCATGGCGGCTGCGCAGTAGTTTTGTCAGCTGCTCTAAGGCATCGGGCCACCAGGCAGGCGCACGCCCTGCCTGGTGGCGTGGCGCAGGGCCTGCCGCGCCACCACAGCAACGGTCTGGCTACCGCCGCATCAGGCCGGGCTCACGCGTCCGCCCTCCACCGTGCCGGTGTCGCCAGGCGTCCCAGGCCGGCGTTGCAGCCAGCGGTACAACACCGGCAACACCAGCAAGGTCAGCAGGGTCGAGGACACGATGCCGCCGATCACCACCGTGGCCAGCGGCCGCTGCACCTCGGCACCGGCGCCGACATTGAGCGCCATCGGCACGAAGCCCAGCGCGGCGACCAGTGCGGTCATCAGCACCGGCCGCAGCCGCGCCAGCGCACCTTCGCGGATGGCCTGCTCCAACGGCATGCCGTGCGCGCGCAGGTTGCGGATGAAGGCGATCAGCACCAGGCCATTGAGCACCGCCACGCCCGACAGGGCGATGAAGCCGACCCCGGCGGAAATCGACAGCGGCAGCCCGCGCAACGCCAGCGCCGCCACCCCACCGGTCAGAGCCAGCGGCACGCCACTGAAGACCACCAGCGCATCGCGCAACGAGCCGAACGACCAGTACAGCAGGGCAAAGATCAGCAGCAAGGTGCCCGGTACCACCCAGGCCAGGCGTTGGCCGGCGGACATCAGCTGCTCGAAGGTGCCGCCGTAGCCGATCCAGTAGCCGGTCGGCAGCTTGACCTGCGCCTTGACGCGCTGCTGCACCTCGGCAACGAAACTGCCCAGATCGCGATCGCGCACATTGGCGGTGATCACGATGCGGCGCTTGCCGTCTTCGCGATTGATCTGGTTCGGCCCAAGCAACGTCTCGATCCTGGCCACTTCGCGCAGCGGCACGGTCGTGGGCGCACCGCTGCGCCAACCGGCGGTGCGGCTGGATTCGTCGGCATCACCGCGCTCGCCATCGCCACGCAACGGGATCGGCAGGTCCGCCAGCGCCGCCGGATCCTGGCGCAACGCTTCGGGCAGCCGCACCACGATATCGAAGCGTCGATCGCCTTCGAACAACTGCCCGGCGTGTTGCCCACCGACTGCCGCGGCCACGGTGTCCTGCAGCACGCCCGGATTGAGACCGTAGCCAGCCAATGCAGCGCGATCGGGCACCACCGCCAGCATCGGCAAGCCGGAGGCCTGTTCCAGGCTGACATCGGCCGCGCCGGGCACCGCGCTGGCGACAGCCTGCACGCGCCGTCCCAGCGCCAGCAGGGTTTCCAGATCGTCGCCGTAGACCTTGATCGCCACATCCGCACGCACGCCGGAGATCAGCTCGTTCATGCGCATCTGGATCGGCTGGGTGAACTCGTAATTGTTGCCGGGCAACTGCTTCACCGCCTCCTCGATCTCGGCCAGCAACTGCGCCTTGGGCTTGCGCGGATCCGGCCATTGCGCGCGCGGATGCAGGATCAGAAACGTGTCGGCCACCGACGGCGGCATCGGATCGGTCGCCACCTCCGCCGTGCCCAGCTTGCCGAACACGCGCGCCACTTCCGGAAACTGCTTGATGCGCCTTTCCAGCGTGGACTGCATGGTGATGGCCTGCTCCAGGCTGGTGCCGGGGATGCGCAGGGCATGCAGGGCGACATCGCCCTCGTCCAGATTGGGAATGAATTCACTGCCCAGCCGCGTCGCCAGCAGCGCGCACAGCACCACCGTCACCAGCGCGCCGATGCCGACCAGACGCCCGTGCCGCAACGCGCGTTCGAGCAGTGGTGCATACGCGCCGCGCGCCCAGCGCATCACCCGGTTTTCGTGCTCGGCAACCTTGCCGCCGAGTAGCAGTGCAATCGCCGCCGGCACGAAGGTCAACGACAGCAGCATGGCGCCGGTCAGCGCCAGCACCACGGTGATGGCCATCGGATGGAACATCTTGCCTTCGATGCCGGTCAGGGCGAACACCGGCAGGTACACCGCGGTGATGATGCCCAGACCGAACAGACTGGGGCGGATCACCTCGGCCGTCGCTTCGGCAGTGAGCGCGAAACGCTCGCTGCGATCCAGCACGCGCCCCAGCCGCTGCTGCGCCTCGCCGAAGCGACGCAGGCAGTTCTCCACGATGATCACCGCGCCATCGACGATCAGGCCGAAATCCAGCGCACCCAGGCTCATCAAATTGCCCGAGACCCCGCCGCGCACCATGCCCGTCAGCGTGAACAGCATCGCCAACGGAATCACCGCCGCGGTGATCAGGGCCGCGCGCACGTTGCCGAGCAGCAGGAACAACACCACGATCACCAGCAACGCGCCTTCGATCAGGTTCTTGGCCACGGTGACGATGGTGCGGTCCACCAGCGCAGTGCGGTCGTAGACCGGCACCGCCTGCACGCCGGCCGGTAAGCTGGCGTTGGCTACCTCCAGCCGCTGCGCTGCGGCCTGCGCCACGGTGCGGCTATTGGCACCAACCAGCATGAAGACCGTGCCGAGCACCACTTCGCTGCCGTCCTGGGTGGCAGCACCGGTGCGCAGTTCGCGTCCCTCGCCCACCTGCGCCACATCGCGCACGCGGATCGGCACGCCGGCGCGCCGATCCAGCACGATCGCGCCGATCTGCGCGATGTCGTCCACCTGCCCCGGCACCCGCACCAGAAACTGTTGGCCGTTACGCTCGATATAGCCGGCGCCGATGTTGCGGTTGTTGGCGTCGACCGCTTGCGCGACATCGTCGAGGGTAAATCCCAACGCGACCAGGCGCGCCGGATCGGGCGTGATATGGATCTGCCGCGCATAACCGCCGATGGTATTGACCTCGGTGACGCCCGGCACGTTGCGCAGCTGCGGACGCACCACCCAATCCTGCAGCGTGCGCAGATCGGTGGCCGTCCAAGGCGAGCCATCGCGCTTGCGCGCACCTGGCGCAGCCTCCACGGTGTACATGAAGATCTCACCCAACCCGGTGGCGATCGGCCCCAACTGCGGCTCCAGCTCGGCCGGCAACTGCGACTTGACCTGTTGCAACCGCTCGGCCACCTGCTGCCGCGCGAAATACAGATCGGTGCCATCGACGAACACCACCGTCACCTGCGACAAGCCATAGCGCGACAGCGAGCGGGTCGACTCCAAGCCGGGCAGACCGGCGAGCACCGTTTCCAGCGGGAATGTCACCCGCTGCTCGGCTTCCAACGGCGAATACCCCGGCGCCGCGGTATTGATCTGCACCTGCACATTGGTGATGTCCGGCGTTGCATCGATCGGCAAGCGCGAGAAACTCCAGGCACCGATCGCAATCAGCACGCAGGTCAACGCCAGCATCAACCAACGTTGTGCAATCGCAAACCGGATGATGTCGGTCAGCATGCCAAGCCCCTCCGTACAAACCTGGCACCGCACTGCGCCGGCCGGTGTCTTGGCCTTGCCACCGACCGATCACGCCGCCCCCCCATCGCGGCGTGGCGCGACAGGCCAAACGAACACTTATCCGCGCACCAGCGCCGTTGCTGTTGCTGTTGCTGTTGCTGTTGTTGCTGTTGCTGTTTGCTTTCGGGGCCCCATACCGCAGCGGCAAGGCCGGCAGATCCAACCCGCAGGGCGGCGCGCATGGATGCGCGACGTTTTTGTAAGGGACATGGACGTCCCTTACAAAAATTTCTGCCGGACTTGCGGACCTGGAGCGCCGCAGGCGCGGAAGGCGCGAGGACGGGGTGTGCTTTCTTTTGGTTACTTTTCTTTGCACGAGCAAAGAAAAGTGACTCGCGCCCGCCAGGGCGTGAAGGCCTTTGTTCTAGCCCGACGGGGCGAGAAAGCCTTCGCTCTAGCCTGAAAGGGCGACAAAGCCTTTGCCCTGGCACGCCCCCTCGCATCCGACAAACGCCTCCACTCAAAGGCGCAACGACATCCATACCAACGCGCTCAATGATCATGCGAAGCCCCCGACTTTTCGATATCGGCCTTCACCAGATAACTCTGCTCCACCACCACCGCATCACCTGCCACCAAGCCCGATAACACCTCCACCTGCTGCGCATCGCGCGCCCCCAGCGTCAGCGGCCGCACCTCGTACACATCCCCCACCCGCACGAACACCACGTCCCAGTCGCGGAACTGCTGCAACGCGCCCACCGGCACCACCATCGCCGCCGGCTGCTGCGCCACCGTCACCCGCGCCTTCACTGCAGACCCCGGCCGCCACAAGCCATCGCTGTTGCGCAATACCGCACGCGCCATGGTGCTTTGGCTCGCGGTGGCGGTGCCCGGCAACACGCGTTCCAAGGTCGTCTGCGCCACCACGCCATCGCTGATGCGCGTCACCGTCACCGGTGCGCCAGCGGTGATATGCCCGGCGTCGGCGCCGAAGATGTGCAGATCCACCCACACGCTGGACAGGTCGGCGATTTCGAACAGCGCCTGGCCTTCGCCTGCATTGCTGCCCAGGCTGGCATTGCGGGCAAGCACGGTGCCGCTGATCGGTGCGCTGACCGCATAGGTGGTCAGGCTCAGATTGCTCTCCACCGTGGCCAGCACCTGACCGGCGCGCACCTGATCGCCGACATTGACGCGCAGACTGCGTACCGGGCCGGGAAAGCGCGCAGTGGCCTGCGCTTGCGCACCTTCTGCCGGCGTCAACAAACCTTGCACTTCATGCTGATCGGCGATGCTGCCGGGGCCAACCGGCGCAACACGAATGCCCGCGTCCTGCGCGATCTTCGCCGCGATGGTGGTGCGCCCCTCGTAGCTGGGATAGCGCCAGCGATGCGTCTTGCCCTGCACGGTGGCGCGCACCTCCACATCGAACGAATGCGGCTCGCCCACCGTGCTGTCGGCCAGCAGGCTGCCATCCTCGCGTGGGCGCAAGCGATGCACTTCATCGCCACCGCCGAGCCGGGTCAGATGCACTTCCACGCTGCCAGCGGTGGCCGGCAACGGTGTGCCATCGCGGTACAGCCAGGCCTGGTAGGTGGGCGGTGTGCCGTCTTCGGCGATGGCCAGCTCCACGCTGTCGCCGTCGCGGTTGAGCAGCCGCCCACCGTGCGTGCCGGTCTTGGCTTCCTCGCCATGCGCATCGGCGCCTGCCTCGCCTTCGGCGGCATGGCCTGCGTGGTCGTCGTGCGCTGCGTCGGTGCTGCGGCCGCAGCCGCTGAGTAACAGCGCCAGCAACAGCGGCGCAATGATGAAACGTGTCATCGAACGTGATCCTGATTGGCGCCGACGCGTTGCGTCGGGCGAACGAATGGAGATGAGTTGCGCTGGAAGTGCATCAGGCGTGGGCAGCGTTTCAAGAGCGCTGGATGCAGACATCACTGCCGCTGCAACAGGGTCGACCTGGCGCATGCACGCGGCACGAAAACGCAAGACGGAACGGGCGTTCATGGCGTCACCTGCGTGGCAGGATTGCGCACGAACGGCTGACCGGTCAGGCGCTGGATTTCGATCAACGCGGTCTGCGCTTCCCATGCGGCGGCCAGTTGCTGCTGACGTGCGTCGCTGCGTTGCGCCTGCAACTGCGCCCAGTCCAGATAACTGGTGGCGCCGGCGCGATAGGCGCGCTCGGCGGCGGCATCGGCGCGGGCGAGCGCGGGCAGTACATCGTCGCGCATGCGCGTCGCTTCCAGCTGTGCAGCGCGGTAGCGGCCATGCGCGTCGGCCAGTGTTGTGTAGAGCACCAACGCCTGCGATTGGCGTTCGATGTCCAGCAACGCCAGCTCCGCTTCGGCGGCGCGAATCTCCGGCTGCGCGCGTGCTGCGCTACCCAACGCCAGCGAGACGCTGCCGAGCAGCGCGGTGGCGTCGTTGCCTTCGAGCCGGCGCACGCCGACCTGCCAGTCCAGATCCGGGCGCGCCTGGCTGCGTGCCAGGCGCACACGCGCTTCGCGCACGCGCTGCTCGCCGTTCAAACGCACCAGTTCCGGCGTGGCATCGAGCAGCTGCGCCAGCACCTCGAACTCGGGAATGTCCGGCAGCTGCAACAGATCGCCGGTGATCGCACCGAAGTCCGGCGTGCGCTGCCCCCACAGCACGGCCAATTGGCGACGTGCGGCGAGCAGTTCCTGCTGGGCGCGATCGCGGTCCAGTTCTGCGCGCGCCTGCAGGGCCTGCGCGGTCAGCAGCACCGATTCGGGCGATGCGCCGGCCTGCAGCCGTTGGCGCGCGGCGCTGACGGTGCGCTGGCGCTGGGCCAGCGTGTCCAGCGCCGCCGCGTGCCGCTGCGTGGCCATGCCGATGGCCAGGTAGCGCCGTGCCACTTCGGCCAGGACGTCCAGCCGGGCGAGCGCACGTTGCGGTGCCAGCGCGTCGATGCGGGCCTGTGCCAGGGTGCGGCGCGCGTCGAGCTTGCCGCCGCGTTCCAGCACGCCGGCCAGGGTGACGGTGAGCTCGGCCTGGTCCAGCGCGCGGGTGGGGCCGATGCCGAACACGTTTTCCAGTTCGGCACCGATGCGCAACGGCGGACGCAGTGCGTCGCGCTCGGCGTCGGCGCTGAGGACCGCGCGTTGGCCATCGGCCAGGCGTAGGTCGGGGTGCTGGCGGGCGACGCGCGCGATGGCGTCGTCCAGGGTCAGCACGGGTTTGGGCGGCAGGTCCTGCGCGTTGGCGCACGGCACCACCGCGAAGACGGCAAGCGCCGTCAGTCGCAACCACATGAGGGTGTCTCCGGATCGGGATCGATGGACAGGCCGGCAGCTGCCGGCGGTGCATCAGGCCGCGATCGGAGGACGCAATCCGGTCTCGCTCAGATGCGAGCGGTAGGCGGTGGTCAGCACGGGCGGCTGCCCATGCGTGCCCGCCGGCAATGGGCCCCAGGCCAGCGCCGGCAGCATGGCCGGGCTGTGCCCGTGGCAGTAGCCGCTGTGCATCAAGGCATGCAGCAGGCCGGCGCCGTCGGGCTCGCCGGCATCGTCTTCGTCGGCACCGTCATGGCCATGCGCTGCGGTGTTGTCCAGATGCGCCTGGTCGTGCGCCAGCGCATGCACATCGCCCAGCGCGCAGGCGACCGGTGCGACCAGCACGCCCATGACCAGCACCAGCAACGCCATCAGGCGCAGCAAGGCAGGCAATCGACGGGCGCGACGAAGCAGCATGGGCGCAGCGTATCGGGGCCAGGGGAGTTACACAATCGCATGCACGGCCTGGCACGCAGCGTCGTAGGAGCGGACCTGGCCGCGACGCCGTCCTGGTCAGCGCGATGGCACTCTACCTACATCCCACCTGCTGGTTGTCCGCAGACAGCGCCCGGGGGGGCCAGAAGCTGCCGACGATGACCTGGCACTGGGATCCAGGCCAGAACGGTACCAGGGGCGGGACAGCGGCGCGGCCGGGCCCGCTCCTACGTAGAGCGGACCGTTGGCCAGGGTCAGGGCGCCGCGGCGCCGGGCTTGGACGTCGCCGGGCGCGCCTTGCTCTCGGCGATGAAGGCACGCACCTGCTGCTCCAGCACGGGCAGGGTGACCGAGCCCTGCTTCAGCACCACGTCGTGGAAGGCCTTGATGTCGAAGCGGTCACCCAGTTCCTTTTCCGCCTCGGCGCGCAGCTTGACGATGGTGATCTCGCCCAGCTTGTAGCTCAGTGCCTGGCCCGGCCAGGAAATATAGCGGTCCACCTCGGTGGTGACTTCGTGCTCGCTGAGTGCGGTGCGGTCGCGCAGATACGCCAGCGCCTGCGCGCGGCTCCAGCCGTCGTGGTGCACGCCGGTATCGATCACCAGCCGGCACGCACGCCACATTTCGTAGGTAAGCCGGCCGAACTCTTCGTACGGGGTTTCGTAGATGCCCATTTCTTCGCCGAGCTTCTCGGTGTACAGCGCCCAGCCTTCGCCGTAGGCGGAGATGTAGTTCTCGCGCCGGAACGCCGGTTGCTCGCCCTGCTCCAGCGCCAGCGAGCCCTGCAGCGAATGGCCCGGCGAGGACTCGTGCAGGGTCAGTGCCGGCAGGTTGTACAGCGGCCGCGAGGGCAGGTTGTAGGTGTTGACCCAGTAGGTGGTGGCGCCGCCGCGGCCGGCGGTCCAGAACGGGGCGATGTCGTCGGGCACCGGCTTGATGGTGAAGCGCCCACGCGGCAACGTGCCGATGAACTTGCCCACCTGCCCGTCCACGCGCTTGGAGATCCATGCGGCGCGATCGAGCAACTCCTGCGGGGTCTTGGCGTAGAACTGCGGGTCGGTGCGCAGGAAGGCCAGGAACTGCGCGAACGTGCCCTTGAACCCCACCTGTTTGATGATGGCGTTCATCTGGGTCTGGATGCGCGCCACTTCGTCCAGGCCGATCTGGTGGATCTGCTCAGGGCTGAGTTCCAGCGTGGTGTATTCGCGGATCTGCTGGCGATAGAACGCCTTGCCATCCGGAAGCGCCTCGGCCGCCAGCGTGGTGCGCGCCTTGGGCAGGTAGTCGTTGCGGAAGAAGGCCAGCAGCTTGGCGTACGCCGGAAGGACGGCCGTGCGCAACGCGGCCTTGGCCTGTTCGCGTAGTTGCGCCTGTTCGGCAGCGGGGATCTGCGCAGGCAGCTGCTTGAACGGTGCGTAGAAGGTCGATTCGGTCGGGTCTTTGACCTCGGCCACGGTGGCGATGGAGACATCGCGCCCATCCAGCACTGCGCGCGGCACGCTGAATCCCCGCGCCAGCCCGGCGCGCATGTTGACGGTCTGCTGGTCGAAGTAGCGCGGTACATCGTTGAGCCGCGCGATGTAGGCGCGGTAGTCGGCCGCCGTCTTCATCGGCCGCTGCGCCATGAAACCCAGATTCGACCAGAACGAGCTGTCGGAATTGAACGGCATTTCGTAGGCACGCAGACGCACTTCGGCGGCCAGGTTTTCCACCTGTGGGCGATAGATGGCGAAGTTGATCTGGTTGGCCGGCGAGAGCTGCTTGGGGTCGATGCCATCGAGCTGCTTGAGCACCCCGTCCCACACCGCCAGCCGTTTCTGCTGCGCGGCTGCGCTGACATCCGGCAGGTGAGTGTTGTCGCCGGTGGTATCGCTGTCCTCGTCGGCCTGCCCGGTTTCGGCCTGACGCCAGGCCCATTCCTTCGCGTAGATCGCGCGGAACTGCGCATCGGCGGGTGCCTCGGCGGTGAGCGCGGCCGGGGCGGGCGGTGTGGCGGCCTGCGCCGAGGTGGCGACGAAGCCTGCGCCCAGCAGGGCGAGCGAGAGTGCGGTGGCGAGCGGAGAGGTCAAGTGCGGGGGGCCTGATCTGGAGCGAACGCCCGATCATGGCAGCCCGCGCGTGAGCTGCCATGGGCCGGAAGTCCCAACGCGGGCTGGCGCAGGCGCATGGCTGGAGTATCGGTGCTGCCCCCATCCGCCCTGCGGGCACCTTCCCCCGCAGGCGGGGGAAGGGACTTGGTGTGCTCGTCGAGGCGGGGGAAGGGGGCTGGTGTGCTTATCCAGCGAAGGCAGGCGCGGAGCTTGTCGGGAGCGCTGCTCGCTCCCTCTCCCGCCCGCGGGAGAGTGGGGTGAGGGCGCTTGGAGACCGAACGGCTCAGCCCTTGCGCACCACCACCAGGTGGCGCTCGCCGTCCAACCCGGGCACTTGCAACGGGTGCACCTCGTCCACGGTCCAACCGGCCGGCAGCGCGGCGATCTCCTCGTGTGGATGCACCCCCTTCATCGCCAGCAGGCTGCCGCCCGGACGCAGCAGGTGGCCGCCGACGGCGATGATGCCGGCCAGCGTATCCAGCGCGCGCGCGGTGAGGTGATCGTAGGCCGCCGGCTCGGCCAGTGCCTCGGCGCGCGATTCGGCGACCCGCGCATTGCCCAGCGCCAGCTGGCGTAGCGCCTCGCGCATGAAACGCGCCTTCTTGCCATTGCTTTCCACCAGGGTCACCTGCAACTGCGGCCGGGTGATGGCCAGCGGAATGCCGGGCAGCCCCGGACCGGTGCCCAGGTCGGCCAGGGTGCCGCTGGCGATATACGGCTGCATGGCCAACGAATCGAGCAGGTGGCGGGTGACCATCTCGCGCGGATCGCGCACGGCGGTGAGGTTGTAGGTCTTGTTCCAGCGCACCAGCAAGGCCAGGTAGCGCAGCAGCGGTGCGGCGAAGGCCGGATCGATGGACTGGGCCTGCAGGCCGTGGGTCAGCGCTGCAGAGACTTCGGGGGCAAGGGCGACATCGTTCATGGCGCGATTATCGCAGTTGTCTCGACCAGCGATGGCCAGGCCGGGCCGACGGAACCACCCGCGCGGCACCCACGACCCGCATGCTCGCTGACTGCCGGCTCACCCATGTTCGCGCCTGCAACAAAACCGACATCTGGCGTTCGCACGATGTCCAGTCCGCTTTGCATGTGCTGTCCATGTCACCGATCCGCCTTCCTCCCCGTGCCCCCGATGTCGCCAAAGCCGGGGTGAGCGCTCCCCTCGATGGCGGCCGTCGTCGCCTCTTGATCGCCGGCGCCGGCCTGGCCGCCGGTGCGCTGCTTAGCCCCTATGCACGTGCCAGCGGTAGCGCCGACCCGTTCACCCTGGGCGTGGCCGCCGGCGATCCGCTGGCCGATGGCTTCGTCATCTGGACCCGGCTGGCACCGCACCCGCTGGAACCGGACGGCCGCGGTGGCCTACGCGCGCCGGTGCCGGTGCGCTGGCAGGTCGCCAGCGACCCGGGGATGCGCAAGATCGTGGCGCAGGGCGACGCCGTCGCCAGCCCGACCTGGGGCCATTCGGTGCACGTGGAAGTGTCGGGCCTGGCCGCCGATCGGCCCTACTGGTACGCCTTCCAGGCACTCGGGGCGCGCAGCCCGATCGGCAGCGCACGCACGCTGCCGGCGCCGCATCAGCTGCCGAGCGCCGCAAAGCTTGGCTTTGTGTCGTGTTCGCACTGGGAACTGGGTTATTTCAGCGCCTATCGGCATCTGGCGGCCGAGCAGCCGGACCTGGTGTTCTTCCTCGGCGATTACATCTACGAATACAGCTATCACGGCGCGGCCGCCGAGCACATCGTGCGCCCGCACGGCAGCGGCGAGTGCCTGGACCTGGCCGGCTACCGCAATCGCTACGCGCTGTATCGCACCGATCCGGACCTGCAGGCGCTGCATGCCGGCAGCGCCTGCGTGGCGACCTGGGACGACCACGAGGTGCAGAACGACTACGCCAATCAATGGTCGCAGGATTCCAAGATCCCGGTCGCCAGCTTCCTGGCACGGCGCACCGCCGCCTATCGCGCCTTCTACGAACACTTCCCGTTGCGTGCGCGCCACCGCCCGCACGGGCCGGACATGCGTCTGTACCGGTCCTTCGACTACGGCCAGCTGGCACGCTTCTATGTCCTCGACGGACGCCAGTACCGCAGCGAGCAGCCCTGTCCGCAAGCCAATGGATGGCGCGGTGGCCACGTGGTGGACGACAGTTGCAGCGAGCGCACCGACCCGCGTCGGACCATGCTGGGCTGGGAGCAGGAGCGTTGGCTGCATGCCGGCTTCCTGCAGTCGCCGGCCCGCTGGAACGTGATCGCGCAGGACCTGCTGGTGGCGCCGATGCAGCAGGTTGGCCGCGATGGCGTGCAAGGCCACTGGACCGATGGCTGGGATGGCTATCCGGCCACGCGTGAGCGCATGCTCGGCGCCATCGCCCAGTCCGGCCTGCGCAATCCGGTGTTCTGGGGCGGCGACATCCATTCCTACTGGGTCACCGATCTCAAGGCCGATCCGACCAATCCGGACAGCCCGACCCTGGCCACCGAATTCGTCGGCACCTCGATCACTTCCGATGGCCAGCCCAATGCGGAATTGCATCAGACCATGGCGCTCAATCCGCATGTGCACTACGTCGAGGGCGAGACCCGCGGCTATGTGTCGGTGACGCTGAGCGCGGACAAGATGGAAACGCGTCTGCAAGGCATCTCCGATCGCCGCGATCGCCAGGCCAGCGTCAGCACGCTCAAGCGCTTCGTGGTCGAGGATGGTCGCGCCGGTGCAGTCGACGCCTGAGCTGCGATATCGCCGGGCAGCCGCCGCAGCGGACACAGTGCCAACGGCGCCAGCACGCGCGCGCGTCGCAGCCGGCAGCTGATCGCCTGGAGCGTGTGTTATGTCCGTTGAGGTGCGTGCGAGGCGTCCTGACGCGCGTCCAGACAAGGCGCGCGCCGCACCGCTGACGGCCGACGCCGCTCATCTCAACGGGCATAACACGCGCTAAGGCAACGGATACCAGGCCACCGCCGCACGACAGTCGGCGGCGGCCCACCATTCGTGCAGCTGCCACTGCGCAGCCTGGCCCAGTTCCGGCGCGCACCACTGCAGTTGCAGCGCGCCGTCGGGCGTGGCCGCGAACACCAGCCGATGCAGGCCGAACGACAGGCCGTGGCCGTGCGCCTTCAGCACCGCTTCCTTGGCGCACCACAGCCGAAAGAACAGGGCGTGCGCCTCCGCCACTGGCAAGCCGGTCAACCATGCCGTCTCGTCGGGGTGGAAGAAACGCGCGGCAATCTCCAGCAAGCGCGGACGCGGACGCAGGCGCTCCAGGTCCACCCCCAGTCGCACGCCCTCGCCCAGGCCGACCAGCAGATACTCGCCACTGTGGCTCCAGCCGATGTCCCAGCCCGGCAGCGCCGGCTGCAGCGTCGGGCGACCGCGCGCGTCGCGCTGCACCGGCACATCCGCCGGCGCCAGCCCCAGTACCGGCCCAAGCAGCTGCCGTGCCTGCGGCTCGCCGCGTTCGCCGGGCCGGTGCGCACGTAGCCACAGCTGCACCGGTCCATGCCGCCAGTCGGGCGCCATCACTTGCCTTGCACCAAACCGAACCGCAGGCAGCAGCACTGGCCGCGCTCGACGCGTGCTTCACGACGCGCTGCGTTGAATGCCGGCCACGCACCCGTTCCGGTGCGCCTAACCACAGCGAGAGGCGATATGGGCATCATCATCTGGTTGATCGTGGGCGGTATCGTAGGTTGGCTGGCCAGCATCATCATGCGTCGGGATGCCCAGCAAGGCATCATCCTCAACGTGGTGGTCGGTATTGTCGGCGCCATGATCGCCGGCTGGTTGTTCGGCGGCGGCATCAACCAGGCGATCACGCTGTGGACCTTCATCTGGTCGCTGATCGGCGCGGTGATCCTGCTGGCCATCGTCAACCTGGTGACCCGCGGCCGGCTGCGCTGAGTCCATTCCCATGCGTGGTGGGCAACGCCCGGGTCTGCTCGGGCGTTGTCGTGTCGGTGTGGCTCAATCGTGCGCGGCCACGCGATCGGCCGGATGGTTGACGCCGTCTTCCACCGGCACGGCAATCGTCAACGCATACGGGTTGACGCCGTCCAGGCAGCCGACGTTGTAACCGTACTCGTTCGGGTTGGACCGCCGACGGTGATGGGTGTAGATGCCGCACACGCCGCAGAAATAATGCGCAGCGGCATGGGTGTTGAACTGATACAGGCGCAACACCTCCTGGCCTTGCAGCACGTGCAGGCCATCGAGCGGGACCGAGGCGACGATGGCACCGCGACGGCGACACATCGAGCAATCGCAACGACGCGGATCGAGCAGGCCGTGCGGCAAATCCAGATCGATCTGCACCGCGCCGCAGTGGCAACTCAGGCGGTGGACTGGCCCGAGCGTGACCTCGCCGATCTTGTGCGTGCTGCGCCGCAGGTGACGCTCGCTCATGCGCCAGCCTCCGCCAGCCGCACCCAGGCCGGCGCATGGTCGCTCGGGCGTTCCCAGGTGCGCGGCTCGCGGTCGATGCCCGCTTCCACCGCACGCGCGCGCAAGGCCTCGGACACCAGCGTCAGGTCGATGCGCAATCCCAGGTTGCGACGGAAGCCGGCCTGGCGGTAGTCCCACCAGCTGAAGTGACCCTCGCCCTGTTCGTGCAGGCGGAAGGCATCGTGCAGACCCAGCGCCAGCAACTTGGCCAGCGCCGCACGCTCGGCGGTGGAGGTCAGGATATGGTTGTCGTTCCAGACCTCCGGCGCATGCACATCGCGCGCGTCCGGCGCGATATTGAAATCGCCCAGCACCACCAGCTGCGGATGCGCCCGCAGTTCCTGTTCCAGCCAGCTGTGCACCGCCTCCAGCCAGCGCAGCTTGTAAGCGTATTTCTCGGTGTCCACGTCCTGGCCGTTGACCACGTAGAGATTGACGATGCGCACCCCATCGACGGTGGCGGCGATGACCCGTTGCTGGGTGTCCTCAAATCCGGGGATGCCCATCTGCACGTCCAGCGCCGGCGAGCGCGACAGGATCGCCACGCCGTTGTAGGTCTTCTGCCCGCAGAACACGCTGCGGTAGCCCAGCGCAGCCAACGCCGCATCGGGGAACTTGTGATCCTCCAGCTTGGTTTCCTGGATACCGACCACGTCCGGCGCGAATGCCTGCAGCCACTGCTGCAGATGCGGCAGGCGGACATTGAGCGAGTTGACGTTCCAGGAGGCAATCTTCATGGCGCGGACCGAGGTTCAAACCCCCATGGTACCGCGCCGGCGACGCCGCTCTCAGGGTCGAGCCGCGATCCGCACGCCCAACTGGTTGGCCACCGGACGCTCGCGTCCGGGGATGCCGGTATGGATCGGGCGATTGAGCGTCCGCACCCGGCCATCGACGCGCGCGGCCAGCGTGCTGGAGCCGCCGCCGTCGAGATTGATCGCCGCATCGGCGCCGAGCTGCCGCAAGACCGCAGTGAGCGCATCCAGCGTCATGCCGTTGCTGTAGCCAGGCTGGCGGCCATCGGCTACCACCATCCACAGTATCGTGCGCGTTCGATCCAGCGCGATCGCGCTGCGTGGCTCGGGTTCATCGTAGTAGGCGGCGCGACTGGCCTCGCGTGACTGGCGCTGGCCGTCGAGCAGGAGCAACGGGCCAGCGCCCACACCCAGCCGAGTACCGGCCGCGCAGCTGCCGCGGACGATCCGCACCGCGTTGCGCGGGCTGACGCAGAGTGCCGCATTGACGCGCGCATCGGTGGTGGTGGCAGGCGAATCGAGCTGCCCGGCAGCGATCGCCAGTCCTTCGGCGGTGACGCCCTGCCCTGCAGACGGCACGAACGGCGCGTCGAACAGATGACCGCCATCGAACGGCAGGAAGTAGTCGGCATTGATCGCCACCGCCAGCGCACCGTCGCGCACGAACGCGGTGGTGGGGTTGGCAAGGAATTCACCGCCGCCGCTACGATCGCCGCGGGTCCCGACCAGTTGCAGGCCGGGAGTGGCCAGATCGATCCGGACGATATGCAGCATGACCGGTTGCGGCCCCGCCATCGCCTGGCGCCAGTAGCTTACGCCCGGCGCCAGCGCGACAGGAGCGGCAGGCGCCGGCACCGGCAGGACCAGCGGTTCGATGCTGACGCGGCCGCGCGCCTGTGCCTGGTCCACTGCCGCCAGCACCGCGGGGATGCGCGCCGGCGGCGTGCGCAGCAGCACGCGTTGCGTGGGCGCCAGTTGCAGGAGTTGCTGCAAGTCGACGCAGCGCGCGCCGCCGCATGCCACCGCATCGCCGCCTCCGACGCGGGCCGGGCCGTCGGTATCGTCCAGCACCTGCAGAGCGAGGCGATTGTGCTCGGCCGGTTTGCAGCGGCTAGCGGCAGCCAGCACATCGTCGGGCCACTGTCCCCAGCAATCGCCGCTGACCACCGTCTCCATCGCGACGAAGCCGGCTGTGGGAGCCGTCTGCACGGTGTCGTCGGCAGCCGCCGCGACGGCCGCGTAGGCTGCCAGCAGGACGGCCAGGCCGGCCGCTGCCAGGCGTCGATCAGAAAGCATAGTCCACTCCCAGGTAATAGGCGCGTCCGTTGTCCAGCTGCTCGCGCAGCAATTGCTGGTCGGCGCCGATGACACGCTTGAGCCGGGCATTGCTGATGTTGCGCCCTTGCACGGTCAAACGCAGTTGCTTGCTGAAACGCCACGCCAGCTGCGCGTCGTAGCTGGTGATGGCGTCGTAGTAACGGTCGTTGACCGGGTTATCGGTGGCGGCGGTGAGCAGTTGCATGCCGGTGTAATTGGCGCTGAGCCGGGCATCGAACCGACCGAGGTCATACAGCACAGAAGCGTTGGCGCTGCGCTTGGGCGATTCCATCAGATCGGGCAGCGGGCGCCGGCTCCCATCGCTCATCTGCACGTCGGCGGTGCGGGCGGCGAGCAGGGTCACATTGGCCATCGCGCCCAGATGCGACCAGCCGCCGGGCAAGAAGTCGAAGTGCGTATCGATGACGGTGAATTCGACTCCCTTCACGCGCGCGGTGCCGGTATTGACCGCCTGGGTGGTGGTGACCTGATAGGTGCCGATCAGTCCACCCGGATTGCGCTCGCTGTCGGTGCTGGTCAGGCGAACGATCTCGTCGGCGATGCGCTTGTGGAACAGCGCCACCGACAGCTGTGCATCCTGATCTGGATACCATTCCAGCGACAGATCCAGGTTGTCGGCGCGACGCGGACGCAGCTGTGGATTGGCAATGCTGCGGCTGAGTGTCAGCCCGGCGCTATCCACCACCGGACTGCTGTTCTGGCCGATATCGGCATAGGTCGGTAGGCCGAGGCTGCGGCTTCCGGCAACCCGCAGCTTCACGTCCGGCGTCAGATCCCAGGCGGCGTTGGCCGAAGGCAGCAAGAAGCGGCGCTCGCTGCTGCTGGTGGCTTGCGGCAGCGCGCCGAGCACCTGCCGCTGCAGGAATTCGTTGCGCAGGCCGAGACTCGCCTGCGTACGGTCGCCATGCCAGACGCCCATCAGATAGGCAGCACCATCGCGTTCGTCGATGCCGAAGTCGCTGCTGGTGCTGTTGCGGGCATTGGTCATGGCCAGCGCGTAGGCGCCGGGCGAAGCAGACACGAAGGCGTCGACCTTGGCCGGGTCGATCAGCAACAGGCAACTGAAGTCGGCGTAAGGGCAAATGCGCGCATCGTCGGTCCCGATCATCGCCAGCGGCACCCGGCCGCGCGGATTGCGCCGCACTTCATCCAGGTCGTAGCGCTGCCGGAGGTCGCGATACTGCAGGCCGCTGCGGAGGCCCCAGCCTTGCGCATCGGCATCGGCGTTCTGGCTGTAGTCGAGCTTGACCGTGGTGGTATCGGTGCGGCTGCGTTCCACCCGGTTGAGCAGGTAGGACTGCAGGTAATTGGCCGGGTCGGCATAGTAATGCGGATCGAGCAGGACGATGGCTGGACGCGTATCGCCCGCCAGCGCATAGCCGAACCCCAGCCGGGACGACGCGGCGGAGGTGAAGACGTCCTCGCGCGTGTCCTGTTGGTACGTGCCGCTGGCGCGGTTGAGCAGTATCTCCACGTGACCCTCAGGGTTGAGGCGGTAGCTGCCGGCCAGCTGCGCGTAACGCAGGCTGCGGGTCTGCTCGAAATGATCGGCATCCACCTGTGCGCTGCCCTGGGCGTAACGCCCGTCGCTGGCATCGGAGACGATCGCGTTGCCGCTCCGATTGAGCGCCTGCGAGCGCCGTTGCTCGTCGTTGTCGTGCACGAAGCGAGCGGCGCTGAACGCCAGCTTCAGCGCCTGCCCATCGTCGTACTCCAGTTTGCCGAACGCGCTGTAGCGCTGGCGTACGTTGTCGTAACTGAGCGGACGGAAGCGATCCGGTACGATCGCCAGACCACTCGTCTGCAGCGCCGGGGTGAGGTCCTGGCGCACTCGGCCAGCGTAATAACTGTAGCTGTCGATGGCGGTATCCAACGACGATGAGTCGCGCCGAAAGGCGTCGGCCGACAACACGATGCCGAAGCGATCATCCGCTCCGAAGGTGTCGCTGAAGCTGCCTTGCACTTGCCCGGATGGGCCGCCACCGCGGAGCTGGCGGCGGTTTTCCCAATCGGCGAGGTTGGCACGCAGGCTGGCGAACGGGCCAGCATGGTCGAACGCGCTGCGCGTGCGCAACGCGGCGATGCCGCCGATCGCGTTGCTGTCCATGTCGGCGTTGAAGGTCTTGTAGATGTCCACTTGCTGCGCGAGCGAGGACGGAATGACATCCAGCGATTGCACGCGGCGAGTGGTCTCGGTGGACGGCAGCGCGACGCCATCGACCAGCACGGTGTTGTAGTCGGGATTGAGGCCGCGCAGGCTCATGAACTGCGCTTCGCCGCGGCCATTGTTGACCACCATCGAAACCCCAGGCACGCGCTGTAGCGCTTCGCCGAGGCCGAAATCCGGAATCGAGCCGATGTCGTCGGCCGCCACCCCATCGGAGACCACGGCCGCCTCCCGCTTGGCACCGATGGCCTGGCGAATCGACAGATGCTGACCGGAGACCTGCACGGCATCCAGTTGCACCGCTTGCGCTGCGCTCGCCGCATCGGCCGGGAGCGGTTCGCTCGCGTGCGCGGCCAGGCTGACGGCGACTCCCAGCGCCAACAGGGGGGAAGAAGGGATTGACAAGGCACGGGCGCGGGACATGGACGATCTGGCAAGGACTGAAGCGGATAATTTAATAACTTACTGTGAATTAATTATTTCACCAGGAGCGGCTATGCTTGCCGCTTTGCCGCCCCGCGCCCCTGCCATGCCCTCCGTGTCTGCCTTTGCCTCGCCCACGCAACGCGCCGTATTCAAGACCCTGAGCCGCAACGAGCGCGACTTGCTCAATCGCTTGCGTCTCGCCGACGTGCTGACCCGCGCCGACCTCAGCCGTGAAACCGGTCTGACCGTCCAGACGGCGGTCCGTCTGATCGAAGCGCTGGCGGCCCGCGGGATGGTGCGCTTGGGCAACGGGATGGCACGCCCGGGGCGCGGCAAACCGGGGATCGCCATCTCGCTCAACGCCGCCCATGGGCATACCCTGGGCGTGTCCATCGCCACCGACGCGCTGACCCTGGCGTTGATGGATTTTGCCGGCCAGGTGCTGGCGGTAGACGAACAGCCGCTGGGCGAGGTCAGTGCCGAAGGCATCCTGGCGCAACTGCAGGCCGGCGATGCGGCCCTGCTGGATGGCTTGCCGCAGATGCCGGGGCCGCTATTGGGCATCGGCGTGGCGATGACGGGTTTTTTCACCGGCAAGGACGGCCGCATCAGTCCGCCCGACCCCTTGCAGGCGCTGGGCGAGTTCGCGCTGTGCCCCTGGCTGGCGGAGGCTTGCGGGCAGCCGGTGTGGATGGACAACGACGGCAGCGTCGCCGCCGCTGGCGAGGCCATGCTGGGTGTGGGTCGCCGTCATCGCGACTTCGCCTATCTCCACTTCAGTTACGGACTGGGCGGTGGCCTGGTGATCGACGGGCAGGTGATGCGCGGGGCGCGCGGCAATGCAGGCGAGTTCGCCGGCATGCTGCCAGCACAAGGGCTGCAGCGCGCCACCTTGGAATTGCTCCGCGAATTGCTCGTAGAGGATGGCATCGTGCTGCCGGACGTGCGCGCGGTCCTGACACACTACGATCCGAGCTGGCCGGCCATCGAGCGCTGGCTGGAACGTAGCGCTCCCGGTGTATCCCTGATCGTGTCGGCGATCACCGCCGTCTGCGATCCAGAGGCGATCGTGTTCGGTGGCCGACTGCCCACCGACCTGGCGCGGCGTCTGATCGCGGCCGTGCAGATCGATAACCTGCCCCGACGCGGGCAGACGCGGCCGATGCCCCTCCTGTTACCGGCCGAAGCCCCTGCCGATGCCTGCGCGATCGGAGCGGCGACCTTGCCGCTGCAGGCACGTTACTTCGATTGAACCACGTTGGGTCCGGTGGCGGCGTTGGCGGACGGGCGCTGACAACAGGCCTCGAACACCTCCACCGCCAAGGCGCGCGCCTGTTGACGTTGCGGCTCGTTCAAGGCGTCTAACAGTTCGTCCTCGCCCTGCAGGCTCGCACCCGGCTCAGCCGGCCGATCCGCAGGTTGTCGCGCCGCCAGACGCCACGCTGCGGCATACACCGGATCGGGGGCGTGCAACAGCGGCGACTCCACCACCTGCGCCAACGTCTCGATGGCATCGCGGTTGCCGCGCAAGGCTAGCGCTTCCAAATCGCGCACCACCGCGGCGATTGCCTGCTCATCGTCCGGCGACAGCGTTGCCGTCATGCCCGCTGGCGTGGCAGCGACTGTGCGCTGCATCAGTTCGCGCGCCTGCTGCGCCAAGAGATAGCGCTGTGCATCGGCGTCGCCGTGCGCGGCAGCGGTCCGCAGCAGCGCCTCGATCTGCAGGGGCGTTCCCGCCTGGCAAGCAACTCCACCGACCTGCCCAGCGCTGCCCGCCGCACGGGCGATCTGCGCAGCGTCCTGCAACTGCCGCTCACGGCAGCGCAACTGCTGGATGGCGGCGTCGAACAAGCTGGGCGGCGACGACTGCACTGCCTGCCGCGCAGCCAACGCCGCTGGCGTCAGCGGCACCGCTGCCGCTGAACGTCTCTGCGATACCGGTGGCGCGTCGCCCGGCCGCAGGCCACCGAACAACGCCACCAGCATGATGAGCGCTGGCGCGGCGATTGCCGCGATCGGCAGCGCCGCGCGCCGCCACGGGCTTGAGCGGATGAGGGACTCGGCGGGCGCATGCGCCCTCTGCATCTGGGATGCGGTGCGCATGAGCGATCAGTGCAACGCCGCTTCCAGCGCGGCGCGATCGACGCTGAGCGGGTTGGCCTGCCGTAGTTGCTCCAATACGGCAGCCGCCGCCTGGTCGCGCAATTGCACTTCGATCTGGCCGCGCGCGCTGTCCAGCGTGGCGACACGCCGCGCATCCAGCCGGATCAGGTGATACCCGTCCGGGCCCCGCACCGGCGCAGACACCTGACCGACGCCCAGCCCTTGCACTGCTGGAACGAAGACGTCGGCGACATTGCGCAGGAAGATCGGCGACAGTTCGCCACCTTCACCCGCGGTCGTGGCATCGTCGGATTCACGCTGCGCCAGCTGCTCGAACGGCGTGCCCGCATCGAGTTGTCGTTTCAGTTGCTGCGCACGCGCAAGCGCTTGCGCGTCGCTCAAGGCAGTGCCGCGCCGCGCATCGCTCTGCGGCTGCAGCGCCACGAACAGATGGCTCAGCCGCACCTCATCGTAGTCGTGCGGATGCGCGGCAAACTGCGCCTGCACCTGCGCCGTCTCGATGTGCGCGCTGGCGCGTGCGCGTGCCTGCATGGCATTGGCAAGAATGCCGTCGGTGGCCTGGCGGATGCGTGCGGCGACCACGGGGTCGTCCTGCAACTGCGCGCGATGGGCCTGTTGCACCCACAGCAGGCGATCGGCGAACGTGCGCACGAAACCAGGGTCGGCTGCCACAGCAGGATCGGCATGCTGCGGCAGGTCGGCCAGGGCGAGGGCACGGTAGTCCTGCGCGCTGAGCGATTGGGTGCCGATCCGCATCACTGCGTCGGCGGGGCTGGGCGTGCTAGGGGCGGCGGCCGCCAGGCACGGCGTCAGCCCGCACAAACCGAACGCGACGACTGCAGCAAGACGTTGGAAAGAGGACATGCGAGAGATCTCCATCGATCGAAAACCGACGGCGGCGGTGGCCGCCGTCGGGAGGGGCTGACCGGTACCGGGGCTGCCACTGCACGCCGCGAGCACTCGGCAGGTTGCGTCCGCAGGATCAGTTATGCCGGCCGCGTGCGCGCAGGTAGGCGATCGCCGCCTTCGGGTCGTCGGTGGTGATCAAATCGAAGGCCTCGACGCGACCGATGAAATCGAGGTCGCCGCGGTTGTCGGCCGTATCGCGTCCGCCGGAGTAGGAGAAGTACAAATCCGACAGGGCATAGCAGCAGGCGCCGCTGTTTTGATAGAACTTGCCGGCATACGGACCGTCGGGAATCGCCTGGAACACACCGACCCCATAGCCACGCTCGCGGAGGAAGTCGGCGTCGCTCTGCAACAGCCCGCCCAGCTGCTTGACGTTGACTTCCATCGTCTGCTGCGCGTCGTTCATCCAGGCCGAAATGGTCTGGCGCACGTTGATCTTGCCCAGCATGTTGGTGGTGAAGACCGGGATGCCCACCATGCCGCTGCCGTCGGCCCGATAGGCCTCGCGACTGGTGTACAAGGTGGCATTGACCTTGGCGGCGACATAATCCGCTGAGGCCAGGCCGAACGCGCTCTCGGCCGCACGGTTCACTGCACGGACCGTGTCGGCGGTCTTGATGTCGAACACCATCGGCGTGCGCAGATTGTGCTGCTTGTAGTAGGCAAAGACGTCGTCCACGCGTGGCGGATGATAGGCGGTGATGCCGCTGCGATCCGGCGTCAGCAGGAACAGCTGGCTGATCTGCGACCAGGGGGTGACCACCACCGACGGATTGACGCCCTGGTTGGTGATCGGGTCGTACTTGACCCCCGGATGCTGCTGCCACACGGTGGTGGTGCGACCGAGGTTCCAATCGTGCATCAGCACCGGAACGCCGTCGCTGGTGAGCTTGACGTCCAATTCGACGCCGTCCATGCACTGGTCATTGGCGGTCTGCAGCGAACCACGCGAATTTTCCGGCATATCGGCAATGCCCGAGTAGCGGCCCCACAGGCCGCGATGCGCCAGCACGGCGGCCTGGTCGGCATGCTTGAACAGGATCGCTTGCATCTTGGTGGCGGTGGAGTCGTTGCACGAGGCGGCCAGCGCCCACTGCGGCACGGCGGCCAGGACGGCTAGCGCTGCGACCAGCTTGCCAAAGCGCAGCGAGGGGGAGTTCTTACGATGGGTGGTCATGTCTCTATCCAGAGTGGGAAAAGATGCACGGGAGGGACGAGAGCCGACTGGTCGACACCATCGACGAAACTCGCCGGGTAGCGCGCTCGCTCGGCACATCGACGCCGGGAGAGCCTCCAAGCCGGCCGTGATCGGCGGTCGACTTGCCACACCAATTTAGTAACCTTCTGTTACTTATTTTCGTCAGCTGCATTGCGCCCGGTCGCGATTGCGCAATTGCACTGCCAAATGCGAAAGCGGCGGCCTTTCCCGGCGTCGTTCACCGCGGATGGACCCACAACGACGATTGCGCCGCGTGACGATTCCTCCCGATCGGGCGGGGGGTGTGCGTTCCTAATGGCGGTTCGCCGACGCTTCGTCGACGGGCAGGGACCGAGCCGGCAGTGCCGGCTCCCAGCGTGCGCGCCATGCTTGCGGCCAAAACGCAAAACGCCGGCACGAGGCCGGCGTTCTGCGATCGCTCTGACGGAGGGGCGTGGCTCAGTGGCCTGACGCGCCGCTGGCACCCAAGCCGGTCTCGGCACGGATCTGCTGGGCCTTGAAGGCGATGCGCTCGTTGGCCGCCTGCGGGCTGCGATCCAGGATCGAGAACAGCCAGATGCCGACAAAGCCAATGGTCACCGAGAACAGCGCCGGCGAGGTGTACGGGAACGGCGCCGAGCCGGCCGGATTGCCTAGCGTGTCCACCCACACCGACGGCGACAGCAGGGTGAGCACCAGCGAGGAGATCAGACCGAGGAAGCCGCCGATCACTGCGCCGCGGGTGGTGCAGTTCTTCCACAGCAGCGACAGGATCAGCACCGGGAAGTTGGCCGAGGCAGCGATGGCGAACGCCAGCGACACCATGAAGGCCACGTTCTGCTTCTCGAACACGATGCCCAGCAGCACCGCCACCACCCCCAGCACCAAGGTGGTGACACGCGAGACCTTCAGCTCCGCGCCGGGCGCCGGGTTGCCCTTCTTGATCACGGTGGCGTACAGGTCGTGCGACACCGCCGAGGCACCGGACAACGTCAGGCCTGCGACCACCGCCAGGATGGTGGCGAAGGCCACCGCGGAGATGAAGCCCATGAACACGTTGCCGCCGACCGCATTGCCGACCAGCACCGCCGCCATGTTGGCCGCACCCTTGCCGCCGTGGATGGTGCCGGTGGCGACATCGGCGAATTGCGGGTTGGTCAGCACCAGCGCGATCGCGCCGAAGCCGATGATGAAGATCAGGATGTAGAAGTAGCCGATCCAGGTGGTGGCCCACAGCACCGACTTGCGCGCCTGCTTGGCATCGGGAACGGTGAAGAAGCGCATCAGGATGTGCGGCAAGCCGGCGGTACCGAACATCAGCGCCATGCCGAAGGAGATCGCCGAGATCGGATCCTTGACGAAGCCACCGGGGCCCATGATCGACAGGCCGGCCTTGGCCGCATCCGCCGGCGATGCCCCGCCGCTTGCGGCGACAGCCGTCTTCACCCGCACGCCTTCGGCGAACAAGGCCTCGAAGCTGAAGTTGAAGTGCCACATGATCGCCACCGCCATGAAGGTGACGCCGGTCAGCAGCAATACCGCCTTGATGATCTGCACCCAGGTGGTGGCGGTCATGCCGCCGAACAGCACATAGACCATCATCAGGATGCCGACCAGGGTCACCGCGATCCAGTAGTCCAGGCCGAACAGCAGTTTGATCAGCGCACCGGCACCGACCATCTGCGCGATCAGATAGAACAACACCACCACCAGCGTGCCGGAGGCGGCGAAGCTGCGGATGGCGGTGGGTGCGAAGCGGTAACCAGCGACGTCGGCGAAGGTGTACTTGCCGAGATTGCGCAGCCGTTCGGCCATCAGGAAGGTCAGGATCGGCCAACCGACCAGGAAGCCGATGGCGTAGATCAAGCCGTCGTAGCCATTGGTCATCACCGCCGCGGTGATGCCCAGGAACGAGGCGGCGGACATGTAGTCGCCGGCGATCGCCAGGCCATTCTGGAAACCGGTGATACCGCCACCGGCGGTATAGAAGTCGGCAGCCGAGCGGGTCTTCTTGGCCGCCCACTTGGTGATCCACAGGGTCGCCAGCACGAAGAAGCCGAACATGCCGATCGCCACCCAGTTGGTGGGCTGCTTGTCGGCCTGGCCGATATCGCCGGCCGCCAGCGCCAATCCGGCGGGCAGCAGCCCGGCCAGGACCAGCAAAAGACGCGGGTACTTGCTCATTTGCGGGCTTCCTCGAGGATCTGCGCGGTCAGCTGGTCGTAGGTGTTGTTGGCACGGCGCACGTAGATGGCGGTGATCACGATGGTGAAGACCATCACGCCGATCGCGATCGGAATACCGATGGAGGTGACGCCATCACCGATCGGCTTGGCCAGGAAGGCCTTGTCGAAGGCGATCAGGCCGATATAGCCGTAGTAGGCCAGCAACATCAGCACCGTCAGCGTCCAGCCCAGGGTGTTGCGCTGCCGCTTGAGCGCGTGATACTTCGGATTGGCGTCGATCTTGGCGATGAGCGCGTCGTTCGAGACAGTCATGGTGCGTCTCCTAGAGTGCGGGAGCCGCCACCTGACGCCGGGCCGGCGCAGGTGGCGGCACGTGGATCAGAAGCTGTACTTGGTGGTGAACTGCAGCCGCGAGATGTCACCCGAATCGCCACTCTCGATCTCGCGCCGGCCATACATGATCTCCGCGCCCACATCGACCTTGGGCAGCGGGCTATAGAAGATGTTGGCGCGCACGCTCTGCTGCGAGGTGGTGGCCTGCAGGCCGGAATTGGCCGCGCTGCGGTCGTAGTCCACGCGCGAATACATCAGCGTGCTGCGCAGCTTGTCGCTGTAGTCGTGGCGCCAGGCCAACCAGCCGGCCACGGTGCTGATGGCGTGGAGATTGCCATCCACATCGACCTCGACGTCCGGCCCATTGCCCAGACCCAGGTAGCGTCCCAGGCCCTCGCCATAGCTGAGCTGATAGCGCAGGTCGTTGCGTGCGTTGATGATCCAGCGTCCACCGCCGGCAATGGCGCCACCAAAGGCGGTGTCGTTGGTCAACGCGGTGCGGGTGCGGTACTGGCGTGCGATGGCCGACAGGCCAAAGCTGCCCCAGCTGCCCTTCCAGTTGTAGCGGGCGGTCAGGTCCGGCATGGCGCCGTGGTCCGAGGCCAGGATGGTATTGCCGCCCTGGTAAGGCGTGGTCAAGGTCTCGGTGTTTTCGGCCGACACGCTGAAGGCGCCGCGGGTATAGCGGATCTGCGTCTGGCGACTGAACAACGCGCCATCGGTGGGGCCGACGATGTCGGCCGCTTCCGGCAGGATGCTGGCATCGATGAAGTTGGACCAGGTCTGACCGGCCAGCCAGTTGTTCCAGCTCATGTAGGCGTGGCGCAAGGTGCCGCCGTAGAGATTGTTGACCTGGTTGGCCAGTGCATTGCCGAAGAAATCCAGCTCGATGAAGCCGGTGAGCTTGTCGCCGTTCTCGGTGACCGTGTCCACGCCCAGGTTGAAGCGGGAGAACTTGGCGTGGAAGTCGGTATCGGTGCCCGACTGCTGCCCGCCGACCGGCGTCTGCACCGGGATATAGAGATAGCGACCGACCGCGCCTTCGGCCAGTTGGCCGTCGCTGGTGCGGGTGCTCAGGAAATCGGCCTTGATGAAGCCGCCATAGCGAAAAGTCGTGCCGGCCGCCGCATTGGGGGTGATGCTGGTCGACTGGATCGGCCGCTTGCCCGCCGGCACCGGGGCCGCAGCAGGCGCTGTAGCGACCGCAGCAGCGGTCGGGGCGGGCAACGCCGCCGCGGACTGCGCCGCACGGACCTCGCCGACCTGGCTCTGGGTCTGGGCGATCTGGCCCTGCTGTTGCTGCTGTGCCGACAGCAAGGCCTGGACCTGGCGCTCCAGCTCGGCCACGCGCGCCTCGAGCGCCTGCTCCTTGGACGTCTGTGCGAACGCGACCCCAGGCAGGGCGGTGGCAACCAGCAACGCCAAGGCCAACGGTCGGCGCACCAACGGTGCGGTACGGTGCTTCATGACTTCTCCCCAAGATGGCACGCACTAACGCGCGGCTGGAGCGGAGCGTGCGGCAGCCCGCACTTTGGCGCCTATTCGCCTTTGGTCGAAGCTGCACCGCAGCATAGGCCGCGCCGAGGTGACCGCAGCGCGCCGATTCGGCGACGGCGACAGGGTGTCGCAATGGCGGTTACGACCAAGGTCTAAGCTGCGGTTCGCCGTGCGGACAGGAGGGATGCGGCACACTGCCTGCCTAGCGAAGGTGCCGACCGCACCTTTCTTCCGACTCGTTCATTGCAGTGAGGATGCCATGGCTGATGTTTATCCCGTCGATCCCGCGTTCGCCGCCGGCGCACGCATCACGCGGGAACAGTACGCAACGTTGTATCGCGAATCGATCGAGCATCCCGAGCAGTTCTGGGGCAAGGCCGCCGAGCGGCTGGACTGGTTCACCAAGCCGACCCAGATCAAGGACGTCAGCTACGCGCTGGACGACTTCCATATCCGCTGGTTCGCCGATGGCGAGCTCAATGCCAGCGTCAACTGCCTGGACCGCCAGCTCGCCACGCGCGGCGACAAGACCGCGCTGCTGTTCGAGCCGGACAGCCCGGACTCGCCTTCTTATAAGGTCAGCTATCGCGAACTGTACGCGCGTGTGTGCAAGCTGGCCAATGCGCTGCGCAACCTCGGCGTGGTCAAGGGCGATCGCGTCACCATCTACCTGCCGATGATTCCCGATGCCGCAGTGGCGATGCTGGCTTGCGCACGTATCGGTGCGGTGCACTCGGTGGTGTTCGGCGGCTTTGCGCCCAACTCGATCGCCGATCGGGTCATCGACTGCCAGAGCAAACTGATCATCACCGCCGACGAAGGCTTGCGCGGTGGCAAGAAGATCCCGCTCAAGGCCAATGTCGACGCCGCCCTCAAGATCCCCGGCACCACCACCGTCGAAACGGTACTGGTGGTTCGTCACACCGGCGGCGCGGTGGAGATGCAGGCTCCGCGCGATCGCTGGTTCCATGACGTGGTCGATGGCCAGCCGGCCGAGTGCGAGCCGGAACGCATGAACGCCGAGGATCCGTTGTTCATCCTCTACACCTCAGGGTCCACCGGCAAACCCAAGGGCGTGCTGCACACCACCGGCGGCTATCTGTTGTTCGCCAGCTACACCCACGAGGCGGTGTTCGACCTGCGCGAGGACGACATCTATTGGTGCACCGCCGACGTGGGCTGGGTGACCGGCCATAGCTACATCGTCTACGGACCGCTGGCCAATGGCGCCACCGCCGTGATGTTCGAGGGCGTGCCCAACTACCCAACCAGCTCGCGCTTCTGGGAAGTGATCGACAAGCACCAGGTCACCTTGTTCTATACCGCCCCCACCGCGATCCGTGCGCTGATGCGCGAGGGCGAGGCGCCGGTCAAGAAGACCTCGCGCAAGAGCCTGCGCCTGCTCGGCAGCGTCGGCGAGCCGATCAATCCGGAGGCCTGGCGCTGGTACTTTGATGTGGTCGGCGACGGCCGCTGCCCGATCGTGGACACCTGGTGGCAGACCGAGACCGGCGGCATCCTGATCTCGCCGCTGGCCGGTGCAGTGGATCTGAAGCCCGGTTCGGCCACGCTGCCGTTCTTCGGCGTGCAACCGGCACTGGTCGATGCCGAGGGCAAGGTGCTGGAAGGCGCCACCGAAGGCAACCTGGTACTGCTGGATTCGTGGCCCGGCCAGATGCGCAGCGTCTATGGCGACCACCAGCGCTTCATCGATACCTACTTCCGTACCTATCCGGGCAGCTACTTCACCGGCGATGGCTGCCGCCGCGATGCCGATGGCTATTACTGGATCACTGGCCGCGTGGACGATGTCATCAACGTCTCCGGCCACCGCATCGGCACTGCCGAAGTGGAGAGTGCGTTGGTGTCGCATCCGAAGGTCGCCGAAGCGGCGGTGGTCGGCTTCCCGCACGACGTCAAGGGCCAGGGCATCTATGCCTACGTCACCTTGATCGCCGGCGAGACCCCCAGCGAAGCGCTGCACAAGGAATTGGTCGGCTGGGTGCGCAAGGAAATCGGGCCGATCGCCTCGCCCGATCACCTGCAATGGGCGCCCGGCCTGCCGAAGACGCGCTCGGGCAAGATCATGCGCCGCATCCTGCGCAAGATCGCCGAGAACGCCCCCGACCAGCTGGGCGATACCTCCACCCTGGCCGATCCGTCGGTGGTCGAGTCGCTGGTCAACGAGCGGCTGACGCGCTGAGCCGCGGCTTGGGACGTGGAGCGTGGGGATACGTCGACACCGATCCCCACGCCTCATCGACTGCGTTGAACCTGCTTTTTCTCGTCGAACGACACGGCGGTGCCATCCTGCCGCCATCGTGTTGCCGTTGCGTCCCCCTCCCGACTCTCCAAGCCTGCCCCCGATGACCACCCTGCTGATCGCCGACGACCATCCCCTGTTTCGCGAGGCCCTGCGCGGCGCGGTGCAACGGGTGATGCCCGGGGTGGAATTGTTCGAAGCCGACAATGTCGATGCGCTGTACAGCCTGGCCGATGCGCAACCGGATGCCGATCTCTTGCTGATGGATCTCAACATGCCCGGTGCGCAGGGCTTCAGCGCGCTGGTGCATCTGCGTTCGCTGCATCCGCAGTTGCCGGTGGTGGTGGTGTCCGCGCGCGAGGAGCCGACGGTGATGCGGCGAGCGATCGACCACGGCGCGTTCGGCTTTATCCCCAAGTCGGCCGATTCGGACACCATCGGTCGTGCGTTGGCGACCGTGCTCGATGGCGAGCGCTGGATTCCTGCCGAAGCACAAAGCCTGCCGCCCACCGACAGCGAGGAACGCGAGGTCGGCCAGCGTCTGCGCGACCTCACCCCGCAGCAATTCCGCGTGCTGCAGATGCTCGGCGCTGGCCGCCTCAACAAACAGATCGCCTATGACCTCGGCGTCTCGGAAGCCACCATCAAGGCGCATGTCACCGCGATCCTGCGCAAGCTCGGCGTGACCAATCGCACGCAAGCGGTGTTGATGGCAGGCAAGCTGGCCATCGATGCCGACGGCATCGTGCTGCCGCCGGAAGAAGACTGACACGCGGCACACTGCGCCGGCGCTGCGCTCACCTCGCCGCATCGACGGCTGGCGGCGATAACGCGTTCGGTCGCCTCATCATCGCAGCACGTCAGCCGCAGCGTGCGCCTGCTGCGATGTCGCGCCTGCGTTGCGTTCGCCTCGATGCAGTGATGCGCATCTGCGCGAGCGGCCTCATGCAGATGCGCCTCGCATTGCGCCCTGGCGACAACGCGCGCGGCTTGCGCAGGCGCTGCAAGGGCGCGGCGCTTTTGCTGGCAGCCCCAAGCGGGTCAGCGTGATCGCATCCACAACCACGCACCGCGCGACATCGCAGTTGTCGATATCACCATTGACCATGACGCGCTGCCTGCGCAGGCTCGGTCGCTGGGTTGCGTGGGAGGAGAGATGGCACGACGTTTTCCATGGCTGTGGCTGGGCCTGCTGCTGACGTGCGCGCTGGTGGCCGTGCTGGCCTGGCAGAATCGTCAGCTGCGAACGCAACAGCAATGGCTGCAGGCGCGGGTCACCAAGCCCTACGACGGCATGTATGTGCCGACCATTGCCGCGACCGGCATCGACGGGCAGCGCTACACATTGGGCGTCCCGCGCAGTCGTGCCCAGGTGCTGTTCTTCTTCACCACCACCTGCCCGTATTGCCAACGTTCGGCCCCCACCGTGGTACGCGCCGCACGGCAGTTGCAGCAGGCGCTGCCTGGGCAGACCGACTTGCTCGGCGTCTGCCAGTGCGACCCGACGCAGGCCGCGCGCTATGCGCACCTGCATGGCTTCGAGTTTCCGATCGTGACGCTGAGCGATCGCCGCGCGCTGATGCTGTTCCGCGCGCGCAACGTGCCTTTGTTATTGGCCATCGATGGCGAAGGGCGCGTGCGCCACTCCCATCTGGGCCTGTTCGATACCACGGAGCGGGTGCAGGACCTGGTCGCCGCCTTGCGCCGCACGGATGCGCCAGCGGCTTTGGCAACAGTGAAGGAGTGAATGCATGAATAAGCGTTGGATGTCGTTGCGCAATGCGCTGGTGGCCGCCGCTTTTGTGGCCAGCACCGCCTTCGGTGCGTCGCAGGCCATGGCCGGCAGCAACACCCAGCCGACCACCGAGGCGTGCAGCGCCTGGCAATGCCAGGCCGAATGCCCGGAATTCGGCGGCCAACTCGGCCAGGGCAACGTCTGCTACTGCTGCGGCTGATCGATTGGCCGATCCACCGGCGGGGCCTGGCGGCCCCGCCGGTCGCCCGCTGACTCGCAGACTGCGACCGCTGCCCAGCTGCCTGCAGCTGGCAGAACGCCGATGGATCTGAGCCAGGCCTCGGCCAGACGTGGCCAGATAGCCTCCCGCAGAGAATCACAGCACTCCGCCCTTGTGGGATCGTTCGACCATTGCTTGCATGTGCGCGCACCAGACCAATCGCGCGTTGCGCATCCTGTCACGCCGACGTGGACTCGGCGGACAGGTCCGGATAGCACGCAGATTGCCAGTCGTAGGGCCGGCTGGGGACACGCTATTTCACAAGGACACAGGTGGTGCCAAGGCCGTTCAACCAGTCGCAGAGCTCGGTCCCCTCAAGCTCCATGGCCAGCACTTGAAAGCTTCCCCCTGCAAACACCACCACCGCACTTGCGCTGTTCTGCCCCTTGGGCGAATACACCGTGCGTGTGGGGATGCTGACCGTGGTAGCGGCCAGCCAGGGCTTTCCAGCAGCCGTTGGATCTGATCTGGAACCCTGAGTTTCCGCCGCTGGCAGTGCCTGGGTGCTTGCGATCTTTCCGGCCACAGCGGCACCTGCGTGTGGCCAGCACCAGGCATCCATGCCGACTGCGACGCGGCGTTGGCCGCAAGCGCAACAGCGCCAACCCAACGATCCGCCTGCACATCGTTGGCTCCCTGCATGCGGCTCCGAATCGTCACATGGTCGAGTCACCGGGACGCCCTTGCCGCGGTCGCCTCGGATCGGACGCAGATGGGCCGCCCACACAACGATTGGGCGCTCGCTACACGGCTCTCCCTTGCTCGATGACCGATGCTGCACTGCAGCGTGCGATGTTCACTTATGATCTCCATATTCATATGCGAACGGCCGCCACCGGCCGGTGCTGGATGTCCCCGATGCTCAGGCTTGGCCGTACCGATTCGCCCGTCCCTGCCAACCCGCGACGGGAGCCGTGCCGATGAGCGCGTCGCGCGCACCGGGGTTGCGACTCTCGGCGCTGGGATTTGGCGCCGCGCCGATCGGCAATCTTTATACCGAGGTCGACGAGGACCAGGCGCTGACGGCCGTGGCGGGGGCGTTCGACGCCGGCATCCGGCATTTCGATACCGCGCCCTATTACGGCTATGGCCTGAGCGAAGCGCGCCTGGGACGCGGCCTGTCGGGTTTGCCGCGCGCGGACTACACACTCTCGACCAAGGTAGGGCGCTGCCTGGAAGACGATCCGCAGGCGACTGCCGGACGCGACGGCTTTGCCGTGGCCGGGCGCCGGGCGGTGTTCGACTACAGCGCCGACGGCGTGCGGCGCGCCTTTGCCTCCAGTCTGCAGCGCTTGCAGACCGACTATATCGACGTGTTGCTGCTGCACGACATCGGCGCACTGACCCATGGCGACCGCCATGCCGACGTGCTGCGCCAGGCGCTGGACGAAGCGCTGCCGGCGATGGCCGAACTGAAAGCGTCCGGTGCCTGTGGTGCGATCGGCCTGGGCGTCAACGAACAACAGGTCGCGCTGGAAGTGCTGCCGCGCTTTCCGCTCGACTGCGTGATGCTGGCCGGCCGCTATACACTGCTGGAACAACACGGCGCCCGCACCCTGCTCGCGCAGGCGCAGCAGCAGGGCATCGCGATTCTGTCCGCTGGCCCTTATAGCTCCGGGTTGCTCAGCGACGCGCGCGCGCCGGGAGCCACCTATAACTATGCGCCGGTCGATGCGCTCACACTGCAACACGCCCAGCGCTTGTATGCGGCCTGTGCGGCGGAGGGAGTGGATATCGGTGCGGCGGCGCTGCAGTTCCCGTTGGCGCATCCGGCGGTGACGACGGTGGTTGCCGGCATGCGTACCTTGGCCGAAGTGCAGGCCGCGCAGGCGAGGCTGCAGGCCGCGGTCCCGCCGGCGCTGTGGCAACGTCTGCGCACCGAAGGCCTGCTCGATCCCGAACTGCCGACCCCATGAGCCGTGTCGACGCCCACCTGCATTTCTGGCACCTGGCGCGCGGCGACTATGCCTGGCTGACGCCGGCGCTGGCGCCGCTGTATCGCGACTTCGGCCCCGACGACGTCGACGACGCGCTGAGCGCCGCCGCCATCGATGCGGTGGTGCTGGTGCAGGCGGCGGCCACCGAGGCCGAAACCTGTTACCTGTTCGAACTGGCACGCGATACGCCCCGCATCGCCGGCGTGGTCGGCTGGACGGACTTCTCCGCGCCCGATGTGGCGGCCCGCATCGGCGCCCTGGTGCGCGCCGGCGGCGGATTGCTCAAGGGCCTGCGACCGATGGTGCAGGACATCGCCGACGTGGCGTGGCTGGCGCAACCGGCGCTGGATGCCGCCTTCGATGCGCTGCTGGGCCACGACCTGGCCTTCGATGCGCTGATTCGCGCAGAACACGTGCCGGCGCTGCAGACGCGCTTGCAACGCCATCCGGCACTGCGGGTGGTGGTCGACCATGGCGGCAAGCCGGCGATCGCCGATGGCGACTTCGCCGCCTGGGCCGCCGGCATGGCGGCGCTGGCGCGCCATCCGGGCGTGCATTGCAAGTTCTCCGGTCTGCTCACCGAGGCTGCACCCGGTGCCGATGCGCACGTGCTGGCGCCCTACGTGGCGCATCTGTTCGCGCAGTTCGGTCCACAGCGGCTGCTGTGGGGCAGCGACTGGCCAGTGCTGACCACGCGCGCGGATTACGCGCAGTGGCTGCAGCTGGCCGACGCCTTGGTCCAACAGCATGCCGACGGCCACCAGGCGGCGGTCTTCGGCGACAACGCTCGCAGGTTTTATCGTCTGCCACGGTCGGCGGCCCCCTTCCACGGAACCCAACGCCATGACTGATTCGCTCGCTCCATCGCCCAACAATCGCCTGCAAGGCAAACGCTGCCTGATCACCGCCGCCGGCGCCGGCATCGGCCGCGAAAGCGCGCTGGCCTGCGCACGCGCCGGCGCGCAGGTACTGGCCACCGACATCGACGCGGCCGCGTTGCAGTCGCTGGCAGCCGAAGCGACCTCGATTCGCACGCAGGTGCTCGACGTCACCGACCCGGCGGCGATCGCCGCACTGGTGTCCGCGCACGGTCCCTTCGATGTGCTGTTCAATTGCGCTGGCTATGTGCACCAGGGCAGCATCCTCGACTGCGACCAGGCCGCCTGGCGTCGCTCCTTCGCGATCAACGTCGATGCGATGTACTACCTGTGCCAGGCGGTTCTGCCGGGCATGCTGGAGCAGCAGCGCGGCAGCATCATCAACATGTCCTCGGTCGCCTCCAGCATCAAGGGCGTGCCGAACCGCTTCGTCTACGGCGTGACCAAGGCCGCGGTGATCGGCCTGAGCAAGGCGATCGCCGCCGACTACGTCGCCCGCGGCGTGCGCTGCAACGCCATCTGCCCGGGCACGATCAAGACCCCGTCGCTGGGCGAGCGCGTCAAGGCGCTGGGCGGCGACGAGCAGGCGGTGTGGAAAAGCTTCACCGATCGCCAGCCGATGGGCCGCCTGGGCGACCCGCGCGAAATCGCCCAGTTGGTGGTCTACCTGGCCTCGGACGAGTCGTCGTTCACGACTGGCCAGACCCATATCATCGACGGTGGCTGGTCCAACTGAGTGCGCGTCGCGCTTGCCACCTGCTGCTTCACCGTGGATGCCGCACGCGCGGCATTGGCTGCGTTCGCCGGCCGTCTCGACGGCCGCGGCGCAGCACTCGATTCCTCACTGCAAAGGAAGATCACATGAAACTCGTACGTGTTGGCGCCGAAGGCCATGAACGTCCCGGCCTGATCGATGCGCAAGGCCGCATCCGCGATTTGAGCGGAGTGATCGACGATGTGGCCGGCGCGCATCTCACCAATGCCGGCCTGGACAGGCTGCGTGCGCTGGACGTGTCCACGCTGCCGCTGATCGATGGCGCGCCGCGCTATGGTGCCGCGGTCGGCCGCATCGGCAAATTCATTTGCGTGGGGCTGAACTATGCCGACCATGCCGCCGAGTCGGGCATGGAAGTGCCGAAGATGCCGATCCTGTTCATGAAGGCCACCACCGCGGTATGCGGCCCCAACGACACCGTGATCATCCCGCGCGGCTCGGTCAAGAGCGACTGGGAAGTGGAACTGGGCGTGGTGATCGGCGATGTCGCCCGCGATGTCTCGGTCGAGCAGGCGCTGCAGCATGTCGCCGGCTATGCGGTGATCAACGATCTGTCCGAGCGCGAGTTCCAGCTCGAGCACGGTGGCCAGTGGGTCAAGGGCAAGAGCGCCGATACCTTCGGCCCCATCGGCCCGTGGCTGGTCACCCGCGACGAGATCCCCGATCCGCAGAACCTGTCGATGTGGTTGGACGTCAACGGCCATCGCTACCAGAACGGCAGCACCCGCACGATGGTCTTCGGCGTGGCCGAACTGGTCAGTCACATCAGCCGCTACATGACCTTGATGCCTGGCGATGTCATCAGCACCGGCACGCCGCCGGGCGTGGGCCTGGGGCAGAAGCCGCCGGTCTACCTCAAGCCCGGCGATGTGATGGAGCTGGAGATCGAAGGCCTTGGTCGCCAGCGTCAGCCAGTGGTGGCGCATCCACGCGACGCGGCCTGAGTCTGTGCACGCGGGCCGCTGGCGGTCTTCCGCATCGCCAAGTCGGTCCGCGATTGCGGTCGCACGACGCAGGCTGTCAGCGATTGCGCGCCGACGGCCTGTGCCGGTGCATGACGCGGGTGAGGCGGGCGAGCGACTGACACGCCTGGCCCTCCCGGCTGATGCAGCTGCCGCCGCGTATGCGCGCGGCAATACCCCAATGACGATTGCTGAGCTGTTGGCGGCAGTGCACGGCACAGCGCAGACGCAGCGCTGCATGCAGCACGCGGCGGTTGGCTCCGGCGCTTGCTCCACTACCGCAACCGCGTGCTTAGGCACCACGTTTCTCCTTCATCCTTTCATTGCCCAGGACTTCCATGAGCACCATCGTCGCCCTCGAGACCCACGACGTTCGTTTTCCCACTTCGCGCGAGCTCGACGGTTCGGATGCGATGAATCCCGACCCGGACTACTCGGCGGCCTATGTCGTGCTGCGCACCGATGCTGCCGATGCACTGGCCGGCTATGGCCTGGTCTTCACCATCGGTCGCGGTAACGACGTGCAGACCGCTGCGGTGGCAGCACTGGCCGAACACGTGGTCGGCCTGCAGGTGGAGGACGTCATCGCCGACCTGGGCGGCTTTGCGCGCCGACTGAACAACGATTCGCAGCTGCGCTGGTTGGGTCCGGAAAAGGGCGTGATGCACATGGCCATCGGCGCGGTGATCAACGCCGCCTGGGACCTGGCCGCACGCGCGGCCAACAAGCCGCTGTGGCGCTACATCGCCGAGCTGAGTCCCGAGCAGCTGGTCGACACCATCGACTTCCGCTACCTCACCGATGCGCTGACCCGCGACGAAGCGCTGGCGATGCTGCAGCAGGCCGTGCCACAGCGCGCGCAGCGGATCGCGCAGTTGATCGAGCAGGGGTATCCGGCCTACACCACCTCGCCCGGCTGGCTCGGCTACTCGGACGAGAAGCTGGTCCGGCTGGCCAAGGAAGCGGTGGCCGACGGCTTCCGCACCATCAAGCTAAAGGTCGGCGCCAACGTGCAGGACGATATCCGCCGCTGCCGCCTGGCCCGCGCGACCATTGGCCCGGACATCGCCATGGCGGTGGATGCCAACCAGCGTTGGGATGTCGGCCCGGCGATCGATTGGATGCGCCAGCTGGCCGAATTCGATATCGCCTGGATCGAGGAACCGACCAGTCCGGACGATGTGCTCGGCCATGCGGCCATCCGCCAGGGCATCGCACCGGTGCCCGTCTCCACCGGCGAGCACACCCAGAACCGGGTGGTGTTCAAGCAGCTGCTGCAGGCCGGTGCGGTGGACCTGATCCAGATCGATGCCGCACGCGTGGGCGGGGTCAACGAGAACCTGGCCATTCTGTTGCTGGCGGCCAAGTTCGGCGTGCGCGTGTTCCCGCACGCTGGCGGCGTGGGTCTGTGCGAGCTGGTGCAGCATCTGGCGATGGCCGACTTCGTCGCCATCACCGGCAAGATGGAAGATCGCGCGATCGAGTTCGTCGACCATCTGCACCAGCACTTCCTCGACCCGGTGCGCATCCGCCACGGCCGCTATCTCGCGCCGGAAACGCGTGGTTTTTCGGCCGAGATGCATGCCGCCTCGATCGCCGAATTCCGCTATCCCGACGGGCGCTTCTGGGTCGACGATCTGGCTGCCAGCGCAAAGGCCTGAGTCTACCGGCCCTCATCCGCCCTTCGGGCACCTTCTCCCGCGAGCGGGAGAAGGTGCCCGCAGGGCGGATGAGGGCCGGCCAGGCTCAGTGCTGCGCCTGGATCGCCTCGCTCAGTGCAAAGATCCGCCCGGCCTCGCGCCACTTCTCTCCTGGCGCGCTGCCCGGCAGCG
>NZ_NSET01000067.1 GCF_009192945.1 Xanthomonas maliensis
GCGTGCAACTGCGCGGCGATGCCGCCACACGTGCGCTGGTGCCGGAGGCCGCCCCGGCCGACGAGACCGACTACGCAGCCGAATACCTCGACCTGATCCTGGCGGTGGCGGTGGTGCCCGACCTGGAATCGGCGATCGCCCATATCCGCCGCTACGGCTCGGACCACACCGAGGTCATCGCCACCGCCGACGACGGCAATGCCGAACGCTTCGTGCAGGCCTTGCGCTCGGCGGTGGTCATGGTCAACGCGTCCTCGCGCTTCTCCGACGGCGGCGAACTCGGCCTGGGCGCGGAGATCGGCATTTCCACCACCCGCCTGCACGCCTATGGCCCGATGGGACTGGAAGCGCTGACGGTAGAGCGCTTCGTGGTGCGCGGTGAGGGGCAGGTGCGGCATTAGCCGCTCGATGCGCGGCGGGTGCGCGCGGCAGACCCAACCTTTGACACTCCCCGGCGGGCTGCGGCCTGCCTACAGTCGATGATCGTCCTTGCCATGTCCGGAGTCGTCGATGCGCCGCCTTGCCGCTTGCCTGCTCGCTACCGCCGTCGCTGCCGTGATCGGGGGGACCTGTTCGCAAACCCTGCCGATGACGCCGGATATCACCGGCAAGGATTTCCTCGCGCCAACCGAGGCCAACGACTACATCAAGCGCGAGGTGATGATCCCGATGCGCGATGGGGTCAAGTTGCATACGGTGATCGTGCTGCCCAAGGGGGCACACAACGCGCCGATGATGCTGACCCGCACGCCTTACAACGCCAGCGGCCGCACCGAGCGCATCGCCTCGCCGCATATGAAGGATTTGCTGGCGCAGGGAGATGACGTCTTCGTCGAGGGCGGCTATATCCGCGTGTTCCAGGACGTGCGCGGCAAGTACGGGTCGGAAGGCGATTACGTGATGACCCGGCCGCTGCGCGGGCCGCTCAACAACACGCCGGTGGACCATGCCACCGATGCCTGGGACACCATCGATTGGCTGGTGAAGAACGTCAAGGAGTCCAATGGCAAGGTCGGCATGATCGGCTCGTCGTACGAGGGCTTCACCGTGGTGATGGCGCTGACCGATCCGCATCCGGCGTTGAAGGTGGCCGTGCCGGAGAGCCCGATGATCGATGGCTGGATGGGCGACGATTGGTTCAATTACGGCGCCTTCCGCCAGGTCAACTTCGACTATTTCACCGGCCAGCTCAGCAAGCGCGGCAAGGGCGAGGGCATCGCCCGCCAGGGACACGACGACTACAGCAATTTCCTGCAGGCCGGTTCGGCCGGCGACTTCGGCAAGGCCGCTGGCCTGGAGCAGCTGCCCTGGTGGCATAAGCTCACCGAGCATCCGGCCTATGACACGTTCTGGCAGCAGCAGGCGCTGGACAAGGTCATGGCGCGCACCCCCCTCAAGGTGCCGACGATGTGGCTGCAGGGCCTGTGGGACCAGGAGGACATGTGGGGCGCCGTCCATAGCTATGCGGCAATGGAGTCGCGCGACAGCGGCAATATGCGCAATTACCTGGTGATGGGGCCGTGGCGGCATAGCCAGGTCAACTACGACGGCAGCATGCTGGGGGCGCTGAGCTTCGACGGCGACACCGCGCGCCAGTTCCGCCACGACGTGCTGCGTCCGTTCCTGGATCAGTACCTGGTCGACGGTGCGCCCAAGGCGAAGACGCCACCAGTGTTCATCTACGACACCGGCGCCAACCACTGGGACCGCCTGCAGACCTGGCCGCGCAGTTGCGCCTCCGGCTGCGCATCGGCCAGCAAGCCGCTGTATCTGCAGCCCGGCGGCAAGTTGTCGTTCCAGGCCACGGCAGCGGCCCAACCGGGCTATGAGGAATATGTGTCCGATCCGGCCAAGCCGGTGCCGTTCGTGCCGCGTCCGGTGGACTTCGCCGACCGCACGATGTGGACGACCTGGCTGGTGCAGGACCAACGCTTCGTCGACGGACGCCCGGACGTGCTGACCTTCGTCAGCGATCCGCTGACCGCGCCGCTGCAGATCGCCGGCGCACCCGAGGTGCACCTGCAGGCCTCCACCAGCGGCAGCGACAGCGACTGGGTGGTGAAGCTGATCGATGTGTATCCGGCAGAAATGGCGTCCACGCCGAAGATGGGCGGCTACGAATTGCCGGTATCGCTGGCGATCTTCCGCGGTCGCTACCGCGAGAGTTTCAGCGCGCCCAAGGCGCTGACGCCGGATCAGCCGCTGGCCTACCGCTTCGGCCTGCCGACCGCCAACCACACCTTCCAGCCCGGTCATCGGGTGATGGTGCAGGTGCAGTCCAGCCTGTTCCCGCTGTACGACCGCAACCCGCAGCGTTACGTGGACAACATCTTCTTCGCCAAACCGGGCGACTACCAGAAGGCCACCCAGCGCATCTATGTCGGCGGCGAGCAGGCCAGCTACATCAGTCTGCCGGTACGATGACGCGGCGCGTCGGCGGGGTCCAGGCATCCTCCAGCAATTGCGGGCGGCAGGTGACCCAGGCCGCCAGCACCAGCACGCCCAGGCAGCCGATCAGGAACAGGAACGACCACGACCAGCCGCCACTGTGCGCGTGCAGCCAGCCGAACAGCAACGGTCCCAGGCAGCTCACCGCATAGCCCATGCCTTGCGAGAAGCCCGACAACGCGGCCGAGCCGGACGCGCTGCGGGTGCGCTGGTTGACCAGCACCAGCGCCAGCGGAAAGGTGCTCGGGCCCAGCCCGAGCAGGGTCACCCACAGCAGTGGCGCCGCCAGCGGTGCCTGCCACAGGCCGGCGAAGGCCAGCAGGTGGCACGCCACGCAGGCCAGCACGATCGGAAAGGGGTTGCGCACGCGCACGGCCAGGGCCGGCATCACCAAGGCACCCACCATGCCCAGCGCGGAGAACAGCGCCAGCATGCTGCCGCCGAAGGCCGGCGAGGCTCCGGCCTCGCGGAACAGCGTCGGCAGCCAGGTGAACATTGCGTAGGTGACCCCGGAGGTCATCCCGAAGGTCAATGCCATGCTCCAGCCCAGCAGCGTGCGCGCGACGCGGCCCTCGGCCTCGGGCGTGGGGCTGGCTGGCAGCGGCCCGGCGGTCCGCACCGGACGGTCGCCGGCCTGCACCAGCAGCCAGGCCGCCGTCGCCAGCAAGGCCGGCAGGATCCACAGCATCATCGCGCTGCGCCAGCCCAGGGCGTCGGCCACCGGCACCGCCAGCAGCGCCGGCAGCAGCGTCCCGATCTGCAGCACGGTGATGTACAGCGTGCTGATCCCGCCCACGCGATCGCCGAAATAGCGCTTGACCAACGGCGGCAACACCACGTTGCCGATGCCCATGCCTGCCAACGCCAGCAGCGAACCGAGCAACAGGCCCGCGGTGCCTGGCAGCAGCGGGCGCAGCACCAGGCCGGCGGTCGCCAATGCCATCGACAAGAGCGCGGTGCGCAACAATCCCAGCCTGCGCAGCACTGCAGGAGTGGCAACGCCGGTGAGGGCGAACGCCGCGGTCGGCAGCATGCCCAGCGTGCCCATGGTGCCGGCGGCAAAACCGTACTCGTGCGCAATGCGTTCCAGCAGCGGCGTCAGCGAGGTGACCGCAGTGCGCAGATTGAACGCCGACAACAGAATCGCCGCGAGCACGATGCCGCGGCCCTGCAGGCGGGCAGAAGAAGGATGGGAAGCAGCAGCAACAGACATGACCGATCGTCCGCATCTGCCCGTTGGCGGGCGATGCCTGAAAACACAAAACCGGCACAAGGCCGGTTTGGTGTCTTGAAACTTGGTCGGGGAGACAGGATTCGAACCTGCGACCTCTACGTCCCGAACGTAGCGCTCTACCAGACTGAGCTACACCCCGAAGGAGCCGCGTATATTACATACGCAATTGCCGATCGGCAAGCCCTTGCCGCCATCATTCCTCGCTGCTGCACTGATCTGGCTCGCGGGCTTCGAACCACATGCCGTTGAGCACGGCGGCCATCGCGGCCAGGCCGGTCCCGAGGATCCAAGCGAAGTACCACATCATCATTCTCCTGCAATCGATCGAAACGTGTCGTCGCGCTGTCGCCTGCGTGCAGGCGACAGGCGGCGCTCAATACGCGTTGGGGTTGCCTGCCATCTCTTCAGCGGTGACCTTGCCCTTGAGCACGCGATAGACCCAGCTGGTGTAGGCAAGGATGAGTGGCAGAAACACCGCCGTGGCCAGCAACATGATCCAGAGCGTCAAGCGGCTGCTGGAGGCATCCCACACGGTCAGGCTGGCGCCCGGCACGCTGGAAGATGGCAACAGAAAGGGAAACAGCGCAAAGCCGACGGTGAGGATGATGCCGGCGATGGCGCTGCCGGAGGCGATGAAGGCCAGGCCGCCGCGGTGCGCTCGCAGCAGCAGCGCACTCAGGACCAGTCCGAACAGGCCCGTAGCCGGTGCCAGCAACGTGGCCGGCATGCGACTGTAGTTGTGCAACCAACCACCGAGAGCGGTGATTGCCGCGGTCTTGCCAAGCGGATCGGTGGCCGCGTCGGTCACCGTGGCCGAGGTCACCGCATATCCGGGCAAGCCGAACGCGACAAAGGCGCCGCCAGCGGCAAACAGCAGCAGGGCGCTCCAGGCCGCCAGACTGCCGTAGCGTGCGGCACGTTCGGCGACCGGGCCATCGGTCTTCAGTACCAACATGGCCGCACCGTGCGCCGCCAGCATCGCCACGCTCAGCAGGCCGGCCAGCAAGGCGAATGGCGTCAACAGGCCGAAGAAGCTGCCGGTATAGCTCACTCGCAGGCTGTCGTCGAAATGGAACGGCACGCCCAGCAGCACGTTGCCCACCGCCACGCCGATGATCAGCGCCGGCACGAAGCCACCGATGAACAGCGCCCAGTCCCAGCTGTTGCGCCAGCGCGGGTCCGGCAACTTGCCGCGGTATTTGAACCCGACCGGGCGCAGGATCAGCGCGAACAGGATCACGAACATCGCCAGGTAGAAGCCGGAGAAACTCACCGCGTACAGCGGCGGCCAGGCGGCGAAGATCGCGCCGCCACCGAGCACCAGCCAGACCTGGTTGCCTTCCCACACCGGGCCGATGGTGTTGACCACCAGCCGGCGTTCGGCGTCGTTGCGCGCCACCAGCGGCAGCAGCGCGCCCACGCCGAGGTCGAAGCCATCCATCACCGCAAAGCCGATCAGCAGGATGCCCAACAGCAGCCACCAGATCACCCGCAGGGTCGTGTAATCCAAACCAATGAAGTCCATCGTCGGCCTCCGCCGTTACGGTTGGGCGCCGGCCAGCGCAGTGCGGGCCTGGGCAGTGGGGGCGGCATCGGGCAGCGCCGGTACGAAGGCGTCCGGGCCCTTCTTGATCGCCTTGAGCATCAACTTGATCTCCACGATCAGCAGCAGCGTGTAAAGCGCCACGAAGCCGCACAGCGACAGCAGGACCTGGTGCAGTGCCAGGCCGGATGCGGCGTAGAAGGTCGGCAGTACGCCTTCCACCGCCCACGGCTGGCGGCCGTATTCGGCCACGTACCAGCCGCATTCGATGGCGATCCACGGCACCGGCAGCGACCACAGTGCAGCGATCAGGAACCAGCGCTTGTCCTCGAAGTTGTGCTTGCAGGAGAACCAGAACGCGGCCACGAAGAAGCCGATCAGGTAGAAGCCGGCGGCGGCCATCACCCGGAAGGTCCAGAACAACGGCAGCACGCGCGGTACGGTGTCGAACGCGGCCTGGGCGATCTGTTCGGGCGTGGCGTTGCCGATGTCGTCGCGGTAGCGTTTCAGTAGCAGGCCATGGCCCAGATCCTGCCAATGCGCTTGGAAGACCTTGCGCGCTTCCGCGTCGTGCTTGTCGGCACGCAGGCGTTGCAGCGCGCCGTAGGCGATCTGGCCGCCGCGCACGCGATGTTCGGCACGCTTGACCAGCTCCAGGATGCCGGGGATTTGCTGATCCAGTGAGCGGGTGGCCACCAGTCCCATCAGGTAGGGCAGTTGCACCGCATAATCATTGCGGTGGGTGATCTGGTTGGGAATGCCGAAGGCGGTGAAGTTGGCCGGCGCGGCTTCGGTTTCCCACATCGCCTCGATCGCGGCGAGCTTCATCTTCTGGTGCTCGTTGGCGGCATAGCCGCTTTCATCGCCGAGCACCACCACCGACAGCGCAGAAAACAGCCCGAACGCCGCGGCCACCGCGAACGAGCGCCGCGCCAGTTCGCGATGCCGTCCGCGCAACAGGAAGAACGCACTGATCGACATCACGAACATCGCCCCGGTGACGTAGCCGGCGCTGACCGTGTGCACGAACTTGGCTTGCGCGACCGGATTGAACAGCACTGCGATGAAGTCGACGACCTCCATGCGCATGGTGTCGGGATTGAACACCGCCCCGGTGGGATGCTGCATCCAGCCATTGGCGATCAGGATCCATAGCGCAGACAGATTGGTGCCCAGCGCCATCAACCAGGTGACGGTGAGGTGCTGGACGCGCGAGAGCCGGCTCCAACCGAAGAAGAACAGGCCGATGAAGGTCGCTTCCAGGAAGAACGCCATCAGGCCTTCGATCGCCAGCGGCGCGCCGAAGATGTCGCCGACATAGTGGCTGTAATAGGCCCAGTTCATGCCGAACTGGAACTCCATCACGATGCCGGTGCCGACGCCCATCGCGAAGTTGATGCCGAACAGCACGCCCCAGAACAAGGTCATGCGGCGCCAGACGTCCCTGCCGGTCATGACATAGACGCTCTCCATGATGGCGATCATGAAGGACAGGCCCAGCGTCAGCGGGACGAAGAGGAAGTGGTACATCGCAGTCAGCGCAAACTGCAGCCGCGACAGTTCAACGACGGTCGAGTCGATCATGGCAGGGTGGACCTGGTTGGGTAGCGGTGAGTCACGGCGCGGATCATCCACCGCTGCCGACGCCGGCGCGTTGATCCAAATCAAGGCCGCCCAGGCGGGGTGCGGCACACTGCTCAGCCTGCGGCGAGCGGTGCGCGCCTACAATCGCCGCCTGATCCAGTGACTGCCGAGAACGATGTGAGTGCAACCCGCGCGAGCGACCGTGAGACCACCGAACAGCGCCGTGCCCGCACGCGTTGGCTCGATGGCTTGGCGGTTGGGGCAACGCGCGCACGCCGCCTGGCGGCGGTAGCCGTGGCACTGTCCGGCCTGCTGTTGTTGCTGCAGGCCGCCGCGATCGCCTGGGCGTTGCAGGCGGTGCTGGTGCGCGGCCTGCCACTCGGCGCACTGGGGCCGGCGTTCGCGGCGTTGCTGACGGCCTTGTTGGGCCGCGCTGCCTTCGGTGCCTGGGCGCAATCGCTGGCCGGCGAGGTTGCCGATGTCGCCAAGCACAGCCTGCGCCTGCAGATCGCCCGCACCCTGGTCCAGCGCGGGCCCCTGTGGTTGCGGCAGCAGCGCAGCGGCGAACTCGGCGAACTGACGCTTGGCCATGCCGATGCGCTGGAAGGGTATTTCGTCGGTTACCAACTGGCGCGGGTGGAAGTCGTGGTGGTGCCGGTGTTGATCCTGCTGGCGGTGTTCCCGGTGGATTGGGTGGTGGGCGTGGTGCTGCTGTTGACCGCGCCGTTGATTCCCTTCTTCATGATGCTGGTGGGGTGGGGCGCCGAGGCGGCCGGGCGCGCGCAACTGGCGGAGTTGGCGCGCATGGGCGGGCATTTCGCCGATCGCCTCAAGGGCCTGGGACTGTTGCGCCTCTACGGCCGCGGCGAACACGAGCTGAGCGGTATTGCGCTAGCGGCCGAAGGCGTCCGCGAGCGCTCGCTCAAGGTGCTGCGGATCGCCTTTCTGTCCTCCACCGTGCTGGAATTCTTTGCCTCGGTGAGCGTGGCCATCGTGGCGTTGTACTTCGGCTTGAGCTATCTGGGCATGCTGACGTTGCGCGCGCCACCCAGCCTGGGCACCGGCATGTTCTGCCTGCTGCTGGCGCCGGAATTCTTCGGCCCGCTACGCCGTCTGGCTGCGCATTATCACGACCGCGCCAATGCGCTGGCGGCGGTGGCGGAAGTGGAGCGTCTGCTGCAGGTGCGGGACGCAGAGACGCGTAACGACGCAGACGGGCGAGCCGGGCAGGCACCGACGCTGCCAGAAGTTGCCTCGCAGGCCACGCCAGCGCCGCTGTTGCAGGCAGAGCGACTGGTGTTGCGTCCGCGCGGTGCGCCACGGCCGGTCGTACAAGATTTCTCGCTCAGCGTGCAGGCTGGTGAGCGCATCGCGCTGATCGGCGCCAGCGGGCAGGGCAAGAGCACCGTGCTGGAAGCGCTGGCCGGCTGGTTGCCGCTCGAGCAGGGCCGGCGTGTTCTGCGCGATGGCATCCGTATCGGCTATGCGCCGCAGCGGCCGTATCTGTTTCAGGGCAGCATCGCCGACAACCTGCGTCTTGCCGATCCGCAGGCCGATGCGGCGCGCGTGCAGGCCGTGGCCGAAGCGACCCAGGTGATGCGCTTTGCAGCCGAATTGCCGGCGCGGCTGGACACGCCGATCGGCGAGCGTGGCTTCGGTCTGTCCGGTGGCGAGGCCCGCCGGGTGGCCTTGGCGCGGCTGTTGTTGCATGCACCGGACCTGTTGTTGCTCGACGAACCGACCGCGTTCCTCGACCCCGAGACCGAAGTCGCATTGCTGCGCAGCCTGGCGCAATTTTCCGATGGTCGCGCCATCGTGGTGGCCACACATAGCCTGGCCGTGATGCGCTGGGCTGATCGGGTTGTCGACCTGCAAGGCCAGCGCGTGGAGTTGCCGGCATGAATCCGTTGCCTGCCGATCGCCTGCGCACGGTGTTCCTGCGCCATGCCGGGCGCCTGGCGCTCTCCGCACTGCTGGTGCTGGTGACGCTGCTGGCCGGCATCGGCCTGCTGGCGCTGTCGGGCAGCTTCCTGACCGCTGCCGCGCTGGCTGGTGTGGCGGGCATGGGGTCGGGCTTCAATTTCTTTTCGCCATCGGCCGGCATCCGCGCACTGACCTTCGCCCGCATCGTCTCGCGCTACGGCGAAAAGCTGATCGGCCACGATGCCACCTTGCGGATCGCGCGCGACCTGCGGGTGTGGTTCTTCCGGCGCGCGCTGCCGCTGGCGCCCGGTCGCCTGTCGGCCACACGCACCGGCGAATTGCTGGCGCGGCTGATGTCCGACATCGGCGAAGTCGACGGTGTGAGCGTGCGTGCGCTGGCACCGCTGGGCGGGTTGCTCGCCGCCTGGTTGGCCGCGCTGGTAGGGGCGGCGCTGATCCTGCCGTCGGCGGCGCTGGTGCTGGCGGTGCTGGGTCTGGCGATCGGCGGATGGGCGCCCTGGATCATCGCGCGTGGCGGGACGCGGCGCGAACAGGTGCGCGCGCAGGCCCGTGCCACGCTGCGGACCCAGGCGTTCGAGGGGCTGGAAGGCGCCGCCGATCTGGCCGCGTTGCAGGCGCAAGCGCGATGGCTGGCGCAGATCGATGGGGCCGCCAAGGCCTTGGCCGCGGGCGATCGCGGGCAACGGCAACGGCTGATCGGCGGCAACTTGGTGCAAGCGGTCTGCGCTGCGTTCGGCGTGGCTGGCGTGCTGTGGCTGGCGTTGCAGGCAGCGGGGCAGGGGCGGATCGACGCCGCGCTGGCCGCCGCGCTGGTCTTCCTGACCCTGGCGCTGCTGGAAGTGGCGGCTGGCGCCGGCCTGGCGGTGCAGACCTTGCTGAGCGCGCGGGTGGCGGCCGCGCGGCTGCAAGCCATCGTCGACCAGGCGCCGTCCGTGCTCGATCCTGCGCAACCGCTCGCCGTTCCCGAGCGCGGCAGCCTGCGCGTGCGGCAGCTGTCCTTTCGCTGGCCAGGCGTGGCACGTCCGCTGCTGGATGGCATCGACCTCACGCTGGCACCGGGCGAGCGCATTGCCATCGGCGGCGATAGCGGCAGCGGCAAGAGCACGTTGTCGGCGCTGTTGTTGCGCTTGTGGGACCCGGATCAAGGGCGGGTGGACTATGCCGGGGTGGAACTGCGCCAGTTTGCGCAGGCGCAGTGGCATCAGCGCATCGCCTGGCTGCCGCAGCAGGCCCCAGTGTTCGCTGGCACAGTGCAGGAGAATCTGCGCATCGGTGCCGCCGATGCCGATGCCGCGGCGATGTGGCAGGCGCTCGAGCAGGTGCGTCTGGGCGAGTGGGCGCGCGCGCATGCCGGCCTGGACACGTGGGTGGGCGAGAACGGTGCCACCTTGTCGGCCGGGCAGTCACGCCGACTGGCGCTGGCGCGCGCATTGCTGCGCGACGCCCCCATCCTGCTGCTGGACGAGCCCACCGATGGTCTGGATGTGGATACCGCCCATGCCTTGCTGCTGGATCTGGCGGCGGCGCTCGGCCCGCGCAGCCTGGTGATGATCACCCATGACGCGCTGCCGGACGGCGTGGTGCAGCGGCGGTACCGCTTGCAGGCAGGCAAGCTGGAACCATGCGTCTGATCGTGAGCGCGTCGCGCCTGTTGCGGTGTCGCGCGCAGCCATCGGCGGGCGACCGCTAACAGCGATCCGGTGAGGCACGCGTTGCTGCCGCGCTGCAGCTCAGCGAGGGCGGCAGTCGCACGCGGCACGCATCGCCTCTCCGCATGTGTCGCGCGCTAGAGTGCGGCCAGAAAGCGTTGCACCGCTGGCCCGAAACGGGCGAAGTCGACCAGGAAGGCGTCATGGCCTTGCGGCGAATCCAGCCCCAGGAATTGCGCGTCCGCCCCACCGGCGCGCAAGCCATCGGCGATCTGTTGCTGTTGGTGCACCGGGAACAGGATGTCGGTGTTGGCACCGATCGCGAGCGCACGTGCCACCTGGATGCGCGCCAATCCGGTCAGCACCTCGGCATCGCCGGGTGCCGCCGCGTTGCTCGCTCCGCTGCCATCGTCGGCCAGGTCGAACCAGTCCATCGAACGGCTCAGATACAGATAGCAATTGGGATCGAAGAACCGCACGAATCGACGGGCGTGGCCCTCCAGATAGCTTTCGACCTGGAACTCCAGGCCGAACGGATCGTCGTCGGTCTGTTCGGAATCCAGTCGCACACGTCCGAAACGGCCATCCCATTCCAGCGCCGAGCGGTAGGTGATCACGCCCAGCTTGCGCGCCATCCGCATGCCCGATTCGGGATAGTGCGCATCGTCGTACTGTCCGCCGTTCCATTGCGGATCCAGGCGGATCGCCTCGCGTTGCAGCGAGCGGATGGCGATGGAGAACGGCAATGCGCGCGCACTGCCGGAAATATTGATATGGCTGCGGGCGATGCCGGCATGGCGGCGCAGCAAGGCCAGCGCCGTCATGCCGCCCATCGAATTGCCGATCAGGCAGGCTAGTTGGGCGATGCCCAGCGCGCGCACGACAGAAGCAGCGGCATCGGCGACATCCTCGATCGACAATTCCGGGAAGCTGAGCCGATACGGCGCGCCGGTGGCTGGATCCAGCGAGGCCGGTCCGGTCGATCCCTTGCAGCTGCCCAGCGAGTTGACGCACACCACGAACCAGCGATCGGTATCGATCGGTTTGCCGGGGCCCAGCATCGTTTCCCACCAGCCGGGCTCGGGATTGGCGGCGTTGGCGGCTGCATGCGCGTTCGGCGACAGGCCGGTGACGATCAACACCGCATTGTCGCCGTCGGCCGACAGGCTGCCCCAGGTCTCGTAGGCGATGCGCGCCTGCTGCAGGGCTCCGCCACGCTTCATCGGAAACGGCGAGGGCAGGGAATGGAACAAGCTGCCGGGAGGGATGAATTCGGTCATGCGAGGATTCTAGCCGGCCGCTCCGCACGGTGGCGTGGGCACAGCCGCGTGGCGGCGCCGACAGCGTGTGCGAGCGGCCGACGCTGCACAGGCGCGTTGCGCAGCGTCATTTCATCCAATGCGCTGGCGGTGCAGCTGGCCGTGCAGCATGGTCGTGTTGCAGTGTCGCAGCTTCCCGCATTGGTGGCGCCGCCCTTCTGCTCGTACTACGAGTGCGTCAGCTGGTGCCAGCAAAACGCCGCGCGCCGTCAGCGCCCGATCAGCAGCTCCACCGGCGCCTTGGCCGGCAATTGCACCGTCACCGGTTCGGTGTCCACGTCCTCGGCCTGGCGCTGGGCGGTGCCGCTACGCGACAGGCGTGCACTGACCTGGACCTGCTGCAACGACGACAGGCGACGGGTCGGCATCGGGCTGTCGTTGTCGTCGAGGGTGACGGTCAGCGGCAGATCGGCCAGGCGATGTTTTTCCACCGCAACCGGCATCGGGCTGTCGGCGCTGCGGGCGATCACGAACACGCTGGTGTCGGCCGGCAGCGCGCGACGGCTGGCGAACGCCGGATCCAACCGCACATGCACGGTGATCTGCTGGCCGGCCGCCGCGGTTGTGGGCGCCGTGTCTGCAGACGCCAGCGGCGCCAAACCCGCGTCCTGGCGTGCGGCATTGATCTGTTCCAGCAGCCCGGGGCGGGTATCGGCGGCGACCGTGGCCAACAGGGGCATCCAGGTCTCGGCCGCCTTGGCCGGCTGGCCGGCCTGACGCTGCACCACGCCGAGGAACCAGCGCGCGCGCTCGTGCCCGGGCTGCAACGCCAACGCATGCTGCAGCAGCCGTGTCGTTTCCGGATCGCGTGCGGTCGGCGCAGCGACCAGGCGCGACTGTGCTGCTGCCACCAGCACGTCGGGCTCGTCCGGTTGCAAGGCGGCCGCGCGCGCGAAGGCGTCGCGGGCGGCGGCAAACTGCTGGCGACTGGAAAGCGAGCGTCCCAACAGCATCCAGCCTTCGGGCTGATTGGGATCGCGCGCCAACGCCTCCTGCAATTGCGCAATGGCCTCGTCCAGCGAGCGCGGCGGCGCGCGCGTGGTTGCGGCCGTCAATGCGCTTGGGGTACCGAGCTGCCAGTAGAGCGCCGCGCTGCCGGCCAGCAACACGGCCATGCTCGCCGCGGTCACGCCACGCGTTTGCCGCCACAGCGGCTGCAGTGCCAGGCCGAACGCCAGCACGGCCAGGCACGCGGCAATGGCGATAAAGGCCGCCATCACCACTCCTGCTCGTCGGCCGGGGCCGTCGGTGCGGCAGCACTGCGCCGCCGCACGAGCAGGACGATCGCGCCGGTGCCCAGCAGTAGCGCCAGCGCCGGACCGAACCACAGCAGCCAGGTACGCGATTCCATCTGCGGCCGGTACAGCACGAATTCGCCATAGCGCTCGACCAGAAACTGGCGGATCTGCGCATCGCTGTGACCGTCCTGCATCAAGGCCAGCACCTCGCGGCGCAAGTCCTGGGCGATCTGCGCATTGGAGTCGGCCAGCGACTGGTTCTGGCACTGCACGCAGCGCAGTTCGGCGGTCAGCGCATGGAAGCGCGCTTCCTCGGCCGCCGACCGATACTGCAACGGCGCCGGGTCGCCCTGCGGCTGGGCCAACGCCAGCCAGGGCCAGAGCAGCAGCGACAGCAGCCAGAGACGGGTCATGGGCGGGGATGCAAGTCCGGCGCCGCGCTGGGCGAGCGTTCGATCGCGGCCAGCGCCGGAATCAGCTGGCGATCGATCACCGCCTGGGTGAGCATGCCGCTGTACTTCCAGCGCACCACCCCGCGGCCGTCGATCAGGAAGGTTTCCGGGGCTGCGGCGATGCCGAAGTCGATCGCGGTGCGGCCGTCGGTGTCGGCGACCACCAGCAGATAGGGATTGCCGAGCTGCTCCAGCCAGCGCAGCGCATCGTTGCGGTCGTCCTTCCAGTTGTAGCCGATCACCCGCACGCGCTTGGTCAGCGCGAAGCGGCTGAGCACCGGGTGTTCTTCGCGACAGGCCGGGCACCAGCTGCCCCAGACGTTCAGCACATACGGCGCGCCGCGCAGCTCGCGCGCATGCACGAGGATGTCCGGGTCGTGCAGCAGTGGCAGCGCAAACGCCGGCGCCGGCTTGCCGATCAGCGCCGAAGGCAGGCTGTCGCGGTCGTCCCGTCCCGAACGCACCACGCCGTACACCAGCAAGGCGGCCAGCGCGAGCAGCAATACGCCGGCGCCCACCAGCACGGCGGTCGGCAAGCGAGAGGGGCGGGACTCAGACATCAGGGATCTCCGGGGAACGACGGAAGCGCCGGTCGGCCGCGGTCACCAGGCCGCCGAGCGCCATCAGCAACGCGCCCAGCCAGATCCAGCGGACGAAGGGTTTGACATGCACGCGTACCGCCCAGGCCTGGTTGCCCAGCGGTTCGCCCAGGGCGACATACAGATCGTCGAACGGACTGGGGCGGATGGCGGCCTCGGTCAGCACCTGGCCGCCGCTGGCATAGCGGCGCTTTTCGGCCAGCAGCCGGCCGGCCGGCGCGTCGTCGCGGAACACCTGCAGGTGGGCGCGATCGGCGAGATAGTTGGGGCCGCGGACCGCATCCAGCTGTTCGAAGTGCAAGGCATAGCGGCCGATGTGCAGCTGCTGGCCCGGTGCCAATGCGACTTCGCGCTGCAGGCTGAGCGATTCCACCAGCAGCGCGCCGACCAGGAAGACGGCGACGCCGACATGGGCCAGCAGCATGCCCAGCATCTCGGCGGTGAAGCGGCGTCCTTTCGCCGCGCGACGGGTCCAGGCGAACCGCAGCGTGCCGGCCAGCACCCAGACCGCCGCAGCGACGCCGAGCGCGGTCTTCCAGCGCCCCTGCGGTGCGGCCCACCAGGCCAGCGCGCCGAGCACGATGGCCAAGGCGGCCCACGGTGCCAGCATCGCCAGCGGACGCGACGCCTGTTCGCGTTGCCAGCGGGTCAGTGGACCGAAGGGCAATAGCGCCACCAGCGGCGCCATCAGGACGACGAACAAGGTGCCGAAGTAGGGCGGCCCGACCGACAGCTTGCCCAGCCCCAGCGCATCGGCCAGCAGCGGATACAAGGTGCCGAGCAGCACCATCACGCAGGCGCAGCTGAGTAGCAGGTTGTTGAGCAGCAGCAAGGTCTCGCGTGAGCTGCCGGCGAAGGCGCGGCGCGGATCGTCGCCCGTGCTGAGCCGCGGCGCACGCAGCACGTAGAGCAATAGCGCGCCGCCGACCACGATCAGCAGGAAGACCAGGATGAACACGCCACGCGCTGGGTCGGCGGCGAACGAATGCACGCTGGTCAGCACGCCCGAGCGCACCAGGAACGTCCCCAGCAGCGACAGCGCAAACGCGGCGATGGCCAGCAGCAAGGTCCAGCTGGCGAAGCTGCCGCGTTTTTCGGTGACTGCCTGCGAATGCAGCAGCGCCGCGCCCACCAGCCAGGGCATGAAGCTGGCGTTCTCGACCGGATCCCAGAACCACCAGCCGCCCCAGCCCAGTTCGTAATAGGCCCACCAACTGCCCAGCGCGATGCCGATGGTGAGCATCGCCCAGGCCACATTGGTCCAGGGCCGGGTCCAACGCAGCCAGCGGGCATCGATGCGCCCCTCCAGCAGCGCTGCGATCGCGAACGCGAACGGCACCGCGAAGCCGACATAGCCGCAGTACAGCAGTGGCGGATGCACGATCAGCCCGGGGTCCTGCAACAAAGGATTGAGGTCGGCGCCTTCCGGCGGCGCCGGCAGCAGGCGGGCGAACGGATTGGAGGTGAACAGCAGGAAGGCCAGAAAGCCCACGCTGATCACCGCCATCGTCCCCAGCACGCGCGCCAGCACCGCTTGCGGCAATTGCCGCGACCACAGCGCCACCGCACCGGTCCACAGCGCCAGCACCAGGGTCCACAGCAGCAACGAGCCCTCGTGTGCGCCCCACACCGCCGAATAGCGATAGACCAGCGGCAGCAGCGAGTTGGAATTCTCGGCCACGTAATGGACCGAGAAATCCTGCGCGAGGAAGCAGCGGGTCAAAACGCCGAACGCGGCAGCGATCAGGCCCAACTGCGCGAACGCAGCCGGCCGCGCCACCGCCATCCACGCCGGCAGCCCGCGCGCAGCGCCGGCCAGCGGCAGCACGGCCTGCAAGAGTGCCACCAGCAGGGCGAGGACCAGGAGGAAGGTGCCGAGTTCAGGGAGCATGGGAAGGCCGGGACTCGGGACCCGGGACCCGGGACCCGGGAAGGGCGGTGTGCGGGGGGCGTCCAGGGTGATGAATGCGGCTCGCAACAACGCGTCCGGCTGCAATGCCTTTGCGGGCCCCGGGTCCCGGGTCCCGGGGCCCGGCCGTTAGGGTCCCAGCTCCACGCGGACCCACCGTCACTGCATCCCCTCCACCTGATGCTTGCGGTGCGCGCTGCCCATCTTGTCGGCCACTTCCTTGGGCATATACGTTTCGTCGTGCTTGGCCAACACTTCGTCGGCGACGAACACGCCCTGCTGCATGCGGCCGGTCACCACCACCGCCTGTCCTTCGCGAAACAGGTCCGGCAGGATGCGGTCGTAACGCACCGGCAACTGCGCATCGCCGTCGGTGACGCGGAACTGTGCGGTCAACGAGCCAGCCGCGCGCTGGAAGGAACCTTTTTCGACCATGCCCCCCAGGCGGAAGCGGGCGTGCGCGCCGGCGTCGCCGCGCAGGACTTCGGCTGGCGTGTACAGGTAGGCGACATTGCGCTGCAAGGCCATCGCCACCAGGGTCGTGGCCAACCCCGCCGCCAGCACCAGCGCGAGCACCCACCACAGCCGGCGCCGGCGTTGCGGGTTCATCGCGACAGCTCCGCATCGCTGGGCAGCGAGTGCTTGCGATCGCGTCGCTGCCGCGCCTGCGCGCGCTTCAAGGCGCGCCGCACCTGCCAATGACTGGCCAGCAGGTCCCACAGCAGGACCAGCACGAACACTGCATAGGCGGCGATCACATACGACAGATAACTCATGCGGCCGGCTCCGGTGCGCGCGCCACCCAGGCCTTGCCGGCCTCGCGGCGCAGGTTGTCGGCGCGTGCGCGCAACAACAGCGAGCCGGCGAACCAGCATTTGGTCCCGATGACCATCCACCACAACGGCAGCAACATGCTGGCATCGATGGTCGACGGCCCGAACAGGCGGATGCTCTGGCCCTGGTGCAGGGAGTTCCACCACACCACCGAGTAGCGGATGACCGGCAGCAGGACCACGCCAACGATGGCCAGCAGGCCGGCGGCGCGCGCGGCCTGGCGGCGGTCGTCGATGGCCTGGTACAGCCCGGCGACACCCAGGTACAGGAACAGCAGGATCAGTTCGGTGGTCAGGCGTGGATCCCAGTCCCACCACGCGCCCCACATCGGCTTGCCCCAGATGCTGCCGGTGGCCAGGGTGATCACGGTGAAGGCAGCCCCGATCGGCGCGCAGGCCATCGCCAGGATTTCGCAGATCTTGATCCGCCAGATCAGCGCAATGGCGGCATACAGCGCCATCAGCGCGAACACGAACAGGCTCATCCAGGCGCTGGGCACGTGGATGTAGAGAATGCGGAAGCTATCGCCCTGCTGGTAGTCCGCCGGCACCGCGAACAGGGCCTGCCAGATGCCCACGCCCAACAGCACCGCGCCCAGCGCATGGCACCACGGAGCCCAACGGGCGGCGAAGCGATCGAAGACCGGTGGCGAGCCGAGTTGGTGGAACCAGCGGACGAGGACGTTCATGCGATGGCGATGGCTCTCGGAATGACGAAGGCTGCGAGCAGGGACGCCGGTACCGCGTCGCGCTCAGCTGAGCGAGATGCGAATCGCCGCCGCGGCCGCCAGTGGCGCGAGCACGATGCCGATGACCAGCCCCGCACCCAACAGCAGCAACGCACCGACCGCATCCTGCCCTTGTCCGCTGGCCGTCACGCTGCCGGCACCGAACACCAGCACCGGCACGTACAGCGGCAGCGCCAACAACGCAACGAGAATACCAGAGCGTTTCATCGTCACCGTCAGCGCTGCGACCACCGCACCGAGCAGGCTCAGAAGCGGCGTGCCCAGCAGCAACGATGCCAGCAGCACCGGTAATTGGTCATGTGGCAGGTGCAGCAATTCGCCCAGCAGTGGGGTGACCGCAATCAGCGGCAGCGCACTGGTGGCCCAATGCAGCAACACGCGCACGCCGATCAACCAGGCCAGCGGGACCGGCGCCAGCAGCCATTGCTCCATCGAGCCATCGTCGACGTCGCTGCGGAACAGCGCATCCAGCGACAACAGCCCAGCCAGCAGGACCGACAGCCACAGCACCGCCGACGCTGCCTGCGCCAGCAACTCCGGGCGCCCGCCCAGGCCGAGCGCGAACAGCACCACGATCAGCAGCGCGAACAGGGCCGGTTGCAGCGCATCGCCGCGCCGCCGCCACAGCAGGCGCAGGTCACGGGCGAGCAGCGCGCGTGCGGCTTGCCACAGCGAGGGCAGGGGGCTGGGAGCGCTCATGCGGCCACTCCCAATGCCAGCATGCGCGTACGGACCGGCGGTGCGGCATAGGCGCCATGGGTGGTTACCAGCGCCGCGCCGCCGCTGCGCAGATGCGCCGAGATCATCCGGTTGACCAGGGTGATGCCGTCCAGATCGAGATTGGCGTAGGGCTCGTCCAGCAGCCACAGCGGCGCCGGCGACAGCCACAGCCGGGCCAGTGCCAGGCGCTTGCGCTGACCGGCCGACAGTTGCCGGACCAGCGCGTCCTCGTAGCCGGCCAGGCCGACGATGGCCAGCGCGCTGCCGGGCATCTGCTTGGCGCGGCGGCCTTGCAGACCGCACAGGAAGTGCAGGTTCTCCAGCGTGCTGAGATCGGCCTTCAGGCCCGGCAGATGGCCGAGATAGGCGATGAAACGGCTGCGATCGCCGCGGCGGGCGCTGCGGCCATCGATCTCGATCGCGCCGCGTTCCACCGGCAGCAGGCCGGCCAGCACCCGCAGCAAGGTGGTCTTGCCGGCGCCGTTGTCGCCTTGCACCAGCAAGGCTTCGCCGGCATCGACATGGAAGTCGAGCGGGCCGAACACCGGCTCGTCGTTGCGGCTGAAGGCCAGGGCGCGCGCCGCCAGCAGGGGGGGCGCGGTGGACAGCGGATCGATCATCGGTGCGGGCGGCGTCCGTTTCGGGACGGTGGAGGGACAGGCAGGGCGCGCATTGTAGCGAGCATCGCCGGTGGCTGGCGCGCGGTGCGCGTGGTCAGATGTCCCACAACGCGGTTTTGCACCGCCGCCGCCCCTCCGGCGGACGGCTTTGCGTACACTCGCGGTCCCCCATGCGTCCGGAACCGCGCGATGTCCGTCACGACCAAGCTGCCCAAGGTGGGCACCACCATCTTCACCGTCATGTCGCAGCTGGCGGCCGAGCACGGCGCGGTCAACCTGGGGCAGGGCTTCCCGGATTTCGCCGTGCCGACACGGTTGGTCGATGCACTCGAACGCGCAATGCGCGACGGCCACAACCAATACCCGCCGATGACCGGCGTGGCCGCACTGCGCCAGGCCATCGCCGGCAAGGCGCGGCGGTGTTATGACGCCCAGGTCGACGCCGACAGCGAGATCACCGTCACCAGCGGCGCCACCGAGGCCATCTTCAATGCCATCCATGCGGTGGTGCGTGCCGGCGAAGAGGTCATCGTGCTCGACCCGGCCTACGATTGCTACGAGCCGGCCATCGACCTGGCTGGCGCGCGTGCGGTGCATGTGGCGCTGGATCCGCAGACCTTCGCGGTGGACTGGGAGGCGGTGCGTGCGGCGATCACCGCCAAAACGCGCCTGCTGATGATCAACTCGCCGCACAACCCATCCGGGGCGATGTTCTCGGCGAGCGATATGCAGGCGTTAACGGAGCTGCTGCGCGGCACCGATATCCTGTTGCTGTCCGACGAGGTCTACGAACACATCGTGTTCGACGGTGCGCGCCACGAGTCGGTCTTGCGCTGGCCCGAGCTGCGCGAACGTGCGTTCGTGATTTCCAGCTTCGGCAAGACCTACCACTGCACCGGCTGGAAGATCGGCTATGCGATTGCCCCGCCGGCGCTCAGCGCGGAGTTCCGCAAGGTGCACCAGTACAACACCTTCACCAGCTTCGGCCCGGCCCAGCACGCCTTTGCGGAGATGATCCGCGAGGAGCCTGAGCACGATGTCCAGCTGGGCGCGTTCTACCAGGCCAAGCGCGACCGCTTCCGCACGCAGCTGTTGACGACCCGGCTGACCCCGCTGCCGGTGCCGGGTGGTTATTTCCAACTGGTCGACTACTCGGCCGTCAGCGACCTGCCCGATGTCGAGTTCGTGAAGTGGCTGACGGTGGAGAAGGGCGTGGCGGCGATCCCGCTATCGCCGTTCTACGCCAACCCACCTGCCGGTCAACGCCTGGCGCGGCTGTGCTTCGCCAAGAACGAAGCGACGCTGGATGCGGCGATCGCGCGACTGCAGAAGCTGTAAAGCCGGGACCCGGGACCCGGTACGGCAACAGCGGTGCCGTCACGACGATCGTTTATGTTTCACCCTCAGATTCCTGAGAGCCAAGGCTCTTGCTCTTCCGGGTCTCGGGTCCCGGGCCCCGAGTCCCGGCTCCTAAAAAGGCCCTTCCCATGAACGACCTACGGCTTTCCCTGATCCAAGGCGATACCCGCTGGCACGACCCGGCCGGCAATCGCCAGTACTACGGAGCCCTGCTGGCGCCGCTGGCGGGACAGACCGACCTGGTCATCCTGCCGGAGACCTTCACCAGCGGCTTTTCCAACGACGCCATCGACAAGGCCGAGGACATGGAAGGCCCGACCGTGGCCTGGATCCGCGACCAGGCGGCGCGGCTGGGTGCGGCGGTGACCGGCAGCGTGCAGTTGCGCGTGCCCCATGCCGACGGCGAGCCCAAGGTCTTCAACCGCCTGTTATGGGCGACACCGGACGGCGCGCTGCAGCACTATGACAAGCGGCATCTGTTTCGCTACGGCAACGAGCACCTGCGCTACGCCGCCGGACAGGCACGGCTGAGCGTGGACTGGAAGGGCTGGCGCATCAATCCGCAGGTCTGCTACGACCTGCGGTTCCCGGTGTTTTGCCGCAATCGCTACGATGTCGAGCGCCCCGGCCAACTGGATTTCGATCTGCAGATCTTCGTCGCCAACTGGCCGTCGGCGCGCGCGTATGCCTGGAAGACGCTGCTGCGCGCGCGGGCGATCGAGAACCTGTGCTTCGTGGCGGCGGTCAATCGGGTCGGCGTGGACGGTAACCAGCTGCACTATGCCGGCGACAGCGCGGCGATCGATTTCCTCGGGCAGCCGCAGGTAGAGATTCGCGAACGCGAACAGGTGGTCACCACCACCCTCAGCGCCACTGCGCTGGCCGAGCATCGCGCGCGTTTTCCAGCGATGCTGGACGCTGACGCGTTCCACTTGACCGATTAGTCCCTGTGCGCGATCTGCGCGACACGGTCTGCGCACAGGCCTGTTCGAGGGACTGGCTTGCGGGAGCTCAGCGTCCCTTGCGTTGTTGTGCCGGCGGCAGCGGCGCCAGGCGAATCTCGTAGAGCGACGGCCAGCGCTTGCCAGTCACGAACAGGCGGCCATGCTCGGCATCGTAGGCGATGCCGTTGAGTACGTCGTTGCTCGGGTCGGTCAGGGTCTGCGGGTCCGGTACCAGTCCGGTCAGGTCGATCCATGCCAGCACCTTGCCGCTGGCCGGATCGATGCGGGCAATGCGCGAGGTGAGCCAGACATTGGCCAACAGCTCGCCGTTGACCCACTCCAGTTCGTTGAGATTGTCCACCGGCTTGCCGGCGGCAGTGACCTTGATGCTGCCGGTCTGGCGCAAGGTCTGGGGATCCAGGCGGCGAATGACCGCGCTGCCATCGCTCATGTACAGGCTGTGCGCATCGCTGGTCAGTGCCCAGCCTTCGCCGGCATAGCTGAATTGCGCACGCGGCGCGAAGCTGGCCAGGTCGTAGACGAAGCCCTGCTGGTTGCGCCAGGTCAGCTGCAGCAGGCGATCGCCCCAGGCCACGATGCCTTCGCCGTAGAAGGGCGGGGGCAGGGCGGCCTGCTGCAGGATCGCACCGGTGGCCAGCTCCACCTTGCGGACGCTGGAGCCACCGATTTCACCGGTGCTTTCGTACAGATAGCCGTCCCGATAGAACAAGCCTTCGGTAAAGGCGCTGCGATCGTGAGGATAGCTCGCAACCACCGTATAGCCCTGGACAGGGACGGTGTCGCGTGCCAATGCCGAGGCGGGTAACAGCGTGGCGGACAGAGCAACGACGAGGAGCAGGCGGGCGATGGTCGACATGGCGGCATCATCCCACGCGCTGGGGCGCGCCTGCAGCCGGCACGCGGCGACCAGCCCAGCGCAGGCTGAATGGACATCGCTGCCGGACAGGCGTCTTGCCATGGGGCCGACATGCGCGCTGCTACCCTCGCGGCCGTCATCAATCACACAGGATCCTCCCGTGACCAAGACTCTGAGCCTGATCGCCGTGCTGGCCGCCGCATCGCTCGCGCCACAGGCGCAGGCAGCCGGCAACATCGATTGCAAGCTGTCCTTCAACCTGTCGGGATGGTCGGTGCTCTACAAGACCGCCAAGGGAACCGGCACCATCACCTGCGACAACGGTGCGGTGATCCCGGTCAAGATTTCCAGCAAGGGCGGTGGTCTGACCGTCGGCAAGTCCAAGATCGTCGGTGGCCGCGGCACCTTCAGTGGTGCCTATAGCCTCAACGATCTGTTCGGCACCTATGCCGCCGCCGAAGCGCATGCCGGCGTGGTCAAGTCGAGTACCGCGCAGGTCGTGACCAAGGGCGATATTTCGCTGGCCTTGGCCGGCACCGGCGAAGGCGTGGACCTGGGCGTCAACGTCGGCAACTTCGTCATCGAGCGTCGCTGAGCCACGACCGTCCTGCCGGCCGGGCCGCAGCCCGCGCCGGCTTTTGAAATACCCGCAGGCCAGACGAAGACCAGGCTGCCTGCGCGCGGCATCGCCGCTACCAGCGCAGGGCGGCGGGCGCCAGCGGGCCGGCGGCGGCGCCGTCCAGCGCGACCGAAAAACCGATCGTGGTGATGCCGTCGCGGTGCTGCGCGAACACGCGCCCGCCGTGCATGCTCGCCACCGCCTTGACGATCGCCAGCCCCAGGCCGTGGCTTTCGCGACTGTTGGCGCGCGCGGCGTCGCCACGGTAGAAGCGGTCGAACAAGCGCTCCAGGTGCTCTGGCGCCAACGCGACGCTGGGATTGGAGAAGGCGATCAGCGCCTCGCCGTCGCGCTGCACGATTTCCACCACGATCGGCGCGGTACCGGCCGAATGCTGGATGGCGTTATGCAGCAGGTTGGACAGCGCGCGCCGCAGTAGCGACTTCTCGAACTGCGCCACGACATCGCCGCGCACCTCCACGCGCAAGTTGGCCTCGTCCAGCAGCACCTCGAAGAACTCGACGGTCTTGCCGACTTCCTCGGCCAGCGACGCGTCCTCGCACTGGCGCGCGCGCTGGCCCTGTTCGGCGCGGGCCAGGAACAGCATGTCGGCGACTATCGCACGCAACCGCTCCAATTCTTCCAGGTTCGACTGCAGCACCTGGCGCAACTGCTCGGCATCGCGGTGGCGGGTCAGCGTCACCTGGGTCTGGCCGATCAGGCTGGCCAGCGGCGTGCGCAATTCGTGGGCGACGTCGGCATTGAAGCTTTCCTGCTGCGCGTAGGCGGCGTCGAGCCGGTCGAACGCCGCGTTCAACGAGGCGCCCAGGTCCTCCAGTTCGCGCGGCAGCCGTGGCAGGTCCAGGCGCCGCCGGTCGTGCGGCCCGATGCGCTGGGCGTCGGCCGACAGCTGTTGCACCGGGCGCAGGCCCAGCTTGGCGGTCCAGTACCCCAGCGCACCGACCAGTGTGGTGCCGGCCAGGGTGACCAACGCCAGGGCGATGTCGAAACGGCGCCGGGTGAGCGCGAACGGCGCGCTGTCCATCGCCGCGATCAGTTGCACCGGCGGGCGTACCGGCGTGGCCGGCAGCGCCTGGCCGATGGCCTGCCAATCTTGCGGATGCGCATCGGCGATGCCCAGGGCCAGCGGGTCGCGCACGCGTACCAGGCTGCTGCGCCCGCGGGTGGCCTGCGCCATCGCCTCGGCGCCGCGCCCGTAGCGGAGCGCCGGATCGGCGCTCCACAGCCAGAAGCGCAGGTCCGGCGCGCTGGAGAGGCTGGCCAGGCGGGTGCGCGCATGCGCCGCCAGATCCGGCGAGCGGCTGTTGACCAGCATGTACCGCACCGCGTCCATGTGCGAGCGCAGTTCCTCGCGTTGGTGCCGTCGCAGTTCGTGCTCCAGCACCTGATGCAGCACCAGCCCGATTAGTGTGAAGCCGAGCAGCGCGGTGGCCGCGAACAGGCCGGCCAGGCGCAGCGCGATCGAGGGCCGCGCCGGCGCGCTCACCCGGCCGCGTCCTCGCGTTCTTCCAGCACGTAGCCCATGCCGCGCACGGTGTGCAGCAGCGGGGCGTCGAACGGCACGTCGATCTTGGCGCGCAGGCGCTTGATCGCCACTTCCACCACGTTGGTGTTGCTGTCGAAGTTCATGTCCCAGACCATCTCGGCGATCGCGGTCTTGGACAGGATCTCGCCCTGGTGTCGGGCCAGCGTCGCCAGCAGCGCAAATTCCTTGGCGGTCAGGTCCAGCCGCTGCCGGCCGCGCATGGCCTTGCGGCTGATCATGTCGATCTGCAGGTCGCCCACCCGCAACAGTGTGCTTTCCTGGGCGCGGCCGCGGCGTGCCAGCACCTGCAGCCGCGCCAGCAGTTCGATGAAGGAAAACGGCTTGATCAGGTAGTCGTCGGCACCCTCGTGCAGCCCCTTGACCCGATCCTCCACGCTGTCGCGCGCGGTGAGCATGATCACCGGGGTGGTCTTCACCGAACGCAGCGAGCGCAGGATGGTGAAGCCGTCCAGGCCCGGCAGCATCGCGTCGAGCACGATCACGTCGAAATCGTAGTGCAGGGCGAGGTGTTGGCCGTCGATGCCGTCGTAGGCCACCTCGACCGTGCAGCCCTGTTCGCTCAGCCCCTGCTGCAGGTAGTCGGCGGTCTTGCGTTCGTCCTCGACGATCAACACTTTCACGACTGCAGCGCCTCTGTGGCGGCCGTGCGTGAGGCCCGCGCCTGGCGCCGCTGCAGATACCAGCCATGCAGGCGGTCCAGGTACAGGTACACGATCGGTGTACTGAACAGTGTCAGCAGTTGCGACAGCAGCAACCCGCCGACCATCGCATAGCCCAGCGGCCGGCGCAGTTCCGAACCGGCGCCGTGACTGAGCATCAGCGGCAGGCCGCCGAGCAGCGCACACAGGGTGGTCATCATGATCGGCCGGAAGCGCATCAGGCAGGCCTCGAAGATCGCATCGCGCGAGGACAGCCCGCGCTCGCGTTCGGCATGCAGCGCGAAGTCCACCATCATGATCCCGTTTTTCTTGACGATGCCGATCAACAGGATGATGCCGATCATCGCGATCACGCTCAAGTCGTAGCCGCCGGCCATCAGGATCAGCAGCGCGCCGACGCCGGCCGAGGGCAGGGTGGAAAGGATGGTCAGCGGGTGGATATAGCTCTCGTAGAGCAGGCCGAGCACGATGTAGACCGCGACCAGCGCCGCCAGGATCAGGTACGGCTGGGTGCGCAGCGAGTCGCTGAACGCCTGCGCCGTGCCCTGGAAGCTGCCGCTTAGCGTGGCCGGCACCCGCAGTTGCGCCTGCGTCTTTTGGATCGCGTCCACCGCATCGCCCAGCGCCGCGCCCGGCGCCAGGTTGAAGGAGAGCGTCACCGCCGGGAACTGGCCCTGGTGGCTGACCGACAGGTAGCCGGTCTTGCTGGTGTCGAGCGTGGCGAAGGTGGACAGCGGCACCTGCTTGCCGGTCAGCGGCGAGGTCAGGTACAGCCGCTGGAACAATGACGGATCGCCCTGCAGCGCGGGCGTCACTTCCAGCACCACGTGGTAGCTATTGAGCTGGGTGAAGTACTGTGCGACCTGGCGCTGGCCGATGGCATCGTTGATGGTGGCGTCGATCTGCTGCGGGGTGATGCCGAAGCTGGCGGCACGCTGGCGGTCGATGGTCAGGCTGGCGATCGGCGCGGCGTTCTGCTGGTCGGAGGCGACGTCGGTCAACTGCGGCAGCGCCCGGAAGGCCTTCAGCAACTTCGGCGCCCAGGTATTGAGCTCGTCGAGATTGGCGTCGGTAAGGGTGTACTGGTACTGGGTGCGGGCCATGCGGCCGCCGACGTTGATGTCCTGCCCGGCCTGCATGAACAGGGTGACGCCCTGCACGTGCGCCAGACGCTTGCGCAGCCGCGCGATCACCTGGTCGGCGCTGGCGGTGCGGCCTTCGTCCTTGGGCTTGAGCGCGATCGAGAAGGTGCCGGAATTGAAGGTGCTGGCGCCGGTCTGCATGCCGAAGGACAGTACGTCCGGATCGCGGCGGATGATGTCGGCCAGCTGCAGCATGCGCGTGCGCATCGCCGCCGAGGACGAATCCTGCGCCGAATCCGCGGTGCCGGAGATGAAGCCGGTGTCCTGCTGCGGGAAGAAGCCCTTGGGCATCACCACGAACAGCGCCACGCTGGTGGCCACGGTCAGCAGGAAGCTGGCCAGGGTCAGCCGCGGGTGCCGCAGCACCGTCTCCAGCCCGCGCCGGTAGGCCGCCAGCATTGCATCGAAGCCGCGCTCGAACGCACGTGCCAGGCGCCCCTGTGCCTGCTCGGCGTGCGGCTTGAGCAGGCGCGCGCACAGCATCGGGGTCAGGGTCAGCGATACCAGCAGCGACACCACGATGGTCAGGCTCACCGTCACCGCGAACTCGCGGAACAGCCGGCCGACGATGCCGCCCATCAGCAGCAGCGGGATGAACACCGCCACCAGCGACACCGAGATCGAGACCAGGGTGAAACCGATCTCCGCCGCGCCCTGCAGCGCCGCCTGCAACGGCGCCATGCCGTCCTCGATGTGCCGGTAGATGTTCTCCAGCATCACGATGGCATCGTCCACCACGAAGCCGACCGCGATGGTCAGGCCCATCAGCGACAGGTTGTCCAGGCTGTAGCCGAGCACGTACATCAGCGCGGCGGTGCCGAGGATCGCCAGCGGCACGGTCAGGCTCGGGATCAGGGTGACCACCGCGCTGCGCAGGAACACGAAGATCACCGCCACCACCAGCACGATGGACAGCACCAGGGTGAACTCCACGTCCTTGACCGAGGCGCGGATGTTCTGCGTGCGGTCGGCGAGGATCTTGACGCTGACGCTGGGCGGGATCGACGCCATCAGCTTGGGCAGCGCGGCCTTGACCTGTTCCACCGTGTCGATGACGTTGGCGCCGGGCTCCTTGGTGATGGCGATCATGATCGCGCGGCCATCGACGATGCCGCTGTCGGCCGGTGCCGCGGCGCCGGCGTAGCCCCAGGCGGCGATCTTGGCGTTCTCCGGCGCGTCCACCGCGGTGCCGACGTCGCGCACGCGGATCGGCGCGCCGTTGCGCCAGGCCAGCACGGCGTCGTTCCAGGCCTGGCTCTGCAGCACCTGGTCGTTGGTGGAGACGGTGAAGGCCTGGCGCGCGCCGTCGATCGAACCGGTGGCCGCGTTCACCGTGGTGGTGGCGATCACCGAGCGGATGTCCTCCAGGCTCAGCCCCAGCGCCGCCAGCTTGGCAGGATCCACCTGCACGCGCACCGCCGGCTTCTGCGCACCGAACAGGTTCACGAGGCCGACGCCGGAGATGCGCGAGATCTGCTGCGCCAGCACGTTGTCGGCGTAGTCGTCGACCTGGGTCAAAGGCAGCACCTGCGATTGCACTGCCAGGATCAGCGCCGGCGATTCGGCCGGGTTGATCTTGCGGAAGCTCGGCGCGCTCGGCAGCGCGCTCGGCAATTGCCCGGACGCGGCGTTGATCGCGGTCTGCACGTCGAGCGCGGCGGCGTCGATGTTCCGGTCCAGGTCGAACTGCAGCGTCACCTGGGTCGATCCCAGCGCGCTGGCCGAGGTCATCTGGGTCAGGCCAGGGATCAGCGACAGCTGCCGCTCCAGCGGCTGTGCCACGTTCGAGGCCATGGTCTGCGGGCTGGCGCCGGGCAGGTTGGCCGAGACCTGGATGGTGGGGAAGTCGACCTGCGGCAGCGGCGCCACCGGCAGCAACGGCCAGGCCACCAGGCCCAGCAACAGCAGCGCCATTGCCAGCAGCGTGGTGCCGATCGGGCGTTTGATGAAAGCGGCCGAGATGCTCACGCGTGCGCTCCCGCGGTGGCCGGCGCGGCGTGCTTGGTGGACTTGGCGTCCACTACCTTCGCCCCCGGATGCAGCCGGTACTGCCCATCGACGACCACTCGCTGGCCGGCTTGCAGGCCCTGGCCGATCACCGTCTCGCCATCGGCCTCGTCCAGCACCTGCACCGGCTGGTCGCGCACGCTGCCGTCGGTGCCGATCACGTACACGAACTCACCGTCCTGGCTGCGTTGCACGGCCGCGCTCGGCACCACCAGCGCACCGCTACGCATGCCCAGGGTGATGCGCGCATCCACGCTCTGCCCGGGCCACAGCGTATGCGTGGGATTGGCGAAGTGCGCCTTCATCGCGATGGTGCCGGTGCTGGTGTCGATCTGGTTGTTGAGCAGGGCCAGCGTGCCGTGCGCCAGCACCTGTCCGCTGCCGTGGTCGACCGCGTCCACGCCCACGCTGGACGGCGTGGCCTGCAGCGCGCGATTGATCTGCTGGAACGCGCTTTCCGGCAGGGTGAACTGCAGCGCGATCGGGTCGATCTGGTTCAGCACCACCAAGCCGGTGGCATCGCTGGCGTGGACGATGTTGCCCGGATCGACCAGGCGTGCGCCTGCGCGGCCGTCGATCGGTGCGCGAATGGTGGTGAAGTCCAGTTGCACCCGCGCGTTGTCGATCGCCGCCGTATCGCTCTGCAGGGTGGCGCGCAGTTGCGTGACCAGCGCTTTTTGCGTGTCCAGGGTTTGGCGGGTGGTGGCGTTGTCCTGCAGCAGTTGCGTGTAGCGCTGCAGGTCGGCCTGCGCATTGCCCAACTGCGCCTTGTCCCTGGCCAGTTGTGCGGTAGCCGCGGCCAGTTGCGCCTGGTAAGTACGCGGATCCAGCCGCGCCAGCACCTGCCCGGCCTTGACGTCCTGGCCTTCGCTGAAGCCCACGTCGATCAACTGCCCGTCGATGCGCGAGTGCACGGTCACCGAGGCGATCGGCAGCACCGTGCCGATCCCGGTTTGGCGGATCGGCACATCCTTGCGCAACACCGGTGCACTGGTCACCGGCACTGGCGGCGTGGCCGCGGCCGGTGCATGGCGGGGACGCAGCCAAAGTACCAGCAGCAGGGCGACCAGCAACGCGGCGGCGACGAACGGCCAGCGCCGCCGCGTTGCTGG
>NZ_NSET01000068.1 GCF_009192945.1 Xanthomonas maliensis
GGCTGGCAGGACGGCGGCTAGCGCGCGCATGATCCGCACCGCAGCGCCCGGCGTCAACGAGTGTGCGCCTGTGGATGTTAGCAATCTCTGGAGACCGGCCGGCATGCCATTCGCGGGCTGCCGTGCTCAGCTTGATGCGCGCGCTCGACCGCGGCAACGCACCTGTGCAGACTCCATCGCGGCCTGCAGGCCGGCGGGCGATGCACCCGCCGGCGGGATCGATCGAACAACGCCGCGCGCGGCACCGACGATGCGGTGAGGCGTCGTCGGTCCGCGCCTCGCGGCGACGGGCGGCAGCACCGTTCGCCGCCGCCGATCGCGATTACTGACGATTGCTCTGGAACACCAGGTCGTTGTAACGACGCAGCAGCCGCCCCGGCGAGCCCTCGGGCGCCAACGTCGGGTTGTCCATCCAGCCGCGCTCCATGTCGCTATACGGCGTCTTGTCGACCACCCGCTTGATGCGTGCCTTGGCTTCCTTGCGGAAGTTCTCCGCAGCGACCTCGAAGTTGTTCCAATCCATCTTGCCCGGATCCTGGTTGGCGACCTTGGCGTGCGCTTCGTCGGACACGGCATTGAACTGGGCGACCAGGGCATTGGCCTTGGCGACATCGAACTGGTCTTCCTGCAACAAGCCGACGATGTCCTTGGCCTCGATCATCATCGACAGCCGGTAGTACTCGCGCGTGCGGCCATCGGCTTTCTCCATCGCCTTCAACTGCTCGCGCTGCGCGGCGTCGTTCTGCACGTCCAGTTCGTGACTGAAGGCCTGGCTGGCCGCGTCGAACTCGGACAGCGCAGCCATCAGCGGCGCGTGCAGTTGCTTGCCCTTGGCGAACTGGTCGTCCTGGTAATCCTCACGCTCGTAGTAGTCGCGCACCTGATTAGCGAGCGGCTGCAGCGTCTTCAAAGCAGTCAGATAACGCTTGGCCGCAGCATCCAAGGACTGCAATGCCGGCTTGGCCGCAATTGCCTCCGACATTGGCTTGTCGCACACCTTCATATCGTAGTCGTCGATGTCCGCAGGCCCATAGACGCGGGTTTCCTGGCCCGTCGGGCCGGTCGCAGGGTCCTTCATCCAGCCCACATACCCCTCGGCACCCTGGTGGATCTGGGCATCGACGCGGTTGAAACACTCGATATAGGCATTGAGCTTCTGGGTCAGCGCCTGGCTCGGGTCAGCGGTAGCGGACTCGGCAGGCGTCTGGTTGCCGGCAGTGCCGGACGACGACTCGACTTGCGGCTTGTTACCACAGGCGGACAGAAAAACGGACACAGCAACGGTCAGCGCCGCTAGACGCACAGCAGATTTCATGCGGGAACATCCCTGTTGAAAACGATTACAAAAATTCTAGCAGACGCGACGATGTCGATGACGTGATGACCCCGCATGCGTATCGCGCATCCCTGCACGCGCCGCGCTACCGACCACAGCCGCGGTCGACTGCACGGGCCGATGACGGTCGCAGCACGCGTGATCGGTTGTGTCGTCTGCGCGCGATTGTGATCGACTCCGCGGAGCGCGATCTCCACGCACAGCTGCAATGCACCGCGATGGGCTAGACTGCGACGAGGCATCACTGACGGAACCACCACGCCGCCATGGGCGACGATTCAGACAGTAGACGCCGGCGCACGATGCGCCGGCCCGCGCACCGCGCCGCTTCCCTCTTTCCCGCCTCGCACTCGTGCGCGGCTGCGGATCTCCCGCACGCAGCCTGCTCGCCCGCGGCACCATCGGGAGCGGCCGCATGATCGGCAATCTCCTGCTGTTGGCGCTGGCAATGCTGCTGGTGCTATTGAACGGCTTCTTCGTCGCTGCCGAATTCGCCCTGGTCAAGTTGCGTCACACCCAGGCGATGGGCTTGGCCGAGCGCAACGGCTGGCGTGGCCGGCTGTTGCTTGGCGTACACGCCCATCTGGATGCCTACCTGTCGGCCTGCCAACTGGGCATCACCCTGGCCTCGCTCGGCCTGGGCTGGGTTGGCGAGCCCGCATTCGCACACCTGCTGCAGCCGCTGTTCGACCTGATCGGACTCTCGCCGGAGGCCTCGCAGGTCACCGCGTTGTTCATCGCCTTCAGCCTGATTTCCTTCCTGCACATCGTGCTGGGCGAACTGGCCCCCAAGTCGATGGCGATCCGCCGCCCCGAGCGCATGTCGCTGTGGACGGCGGCACCGCTGTATCTGTTCTATTGGGCCATGTATCCGGCGATCTGGCTGCTCAACACCAGCGCCAACCGCCTGCTCCGTCTGCTCGGCTGGGGCGAGGTGGAACACACCTCGCATCGCTACTCGCGCGAGGAACTGAAGCTGATCGTCGGCCGCCAGGATCCGAGCGCAGCGACGGCCGACCATGGCCTGGCGTTGATGAGCCATGCACTGGAGCTGCCGGACCTGGTCGCTGGCGACCTGATGCGCCCGCGCGAGCATCTGCGCTCGCTGCGCGAAGGCATGTCGTTGCAAACGGTGCTGGCCGAATTCCGCGAATCGCGCTACAGCCGTTATCCGTGGTTCGATGCCGACGGCGAACAGGTGCTGGGTATCCTCCATACCAAGGACCTGCTGGTGGCGATGGCCGACGGCCAACCGCCGACGGAGTTGCGCCCGCTGCTGCGACCGGCAACCTTGTTGACGCTGGAAGCGCCCATTCCCAGCGCCCTGGAGCAATTCCGTAGCGGCGCCACCCACCTGGCGCTGTGCGTCGAAGAACATGGCCGCATCCTGGGGTTCTTCACCCTGGAAGACCTGCTCGAAGTGGTGGTCGGCGAGATCGAAGACGAGCATCGGCACGTGGTACGCGACGCACCGGTCCGCAGCCAGGACGGTTCGTTGCTGGTAGCCGGCAGCACCTCGATCTTCCGCCTGGAACGCCTGCTCGGGCAGGATCTGAGCGCGCCGGACCATGTCAATTCGGTGGGCGGATTGATCGTGCACCAGCTACGGCGTTTGCCCACCGAAGGCGAGACGCTGCGCCTGGACGGCCATGCACTGACCGTGCGGCGGATGGCGGGTCATCGCATCCAGGCGGTGACGGTGCGACCGGTGGAAGAAGCCGACACCGCGACCAGCTGACGCGGTGGATTCATTCGGCCAACGCGCGCGGCGATTGGCCGATGCGAAACCAGTAGCGGTAATCGCGCGACTGTCCGCCGAAGCGCACCCCGCGGATGGTGACGTCGTAGATCGCCCCCGGCTGCAAGCGCGGCACCCGGAATTGCAGGCTGTTGGGCACTCCGAATCCTTCGTGGTCTTCGCTGAGGTTGCGCACCTGCAACTGACGCCCGCCGCGCTCGCTGATCTGCACCTGCGCATCGGCATAATCGACTTCGCGATTGGCGAACTTCCGGTTGCGGTCCGGTAACGCAGTGAACGACAACAGCGCATCGTCGACATAGTAGCGGCGCGGATACTCGCCGATCGGCCAGGCGACGAAATCGTCGCGTGTGCGCGCGGCGATGCCGGCGGCAGGAACGATGCGCAGCGCGGCGCCGCTGCTGAACGCAGGGCCATCGCGACCGGCCACCATGCCGAAGGCGACACGCTGCAGAAACGGATCCAGCAGCCAGCGGCGATGCCCCAGTCCACCGGCACTGACATTGTTGGCGTCGGTCAGCCACTCGATCACGATTTCATCGACGCTGGAAAAGCGCAGCAGCGGCGAGCTGACTCCGCCGTAGATCAGGCTTCGGCGCGCGCCCTTGGCCGCGCTGGCCGAATAGCAGCGCCAGTCCGGCGTCGGCGTATGACTCAGGCGGCCGTTGGCGGCAATGACCAGCGCCGCCTGGGTGGCTTCGGGCTCGGCCGCCGGGTCATAGTCGACTGGCTCGAGTCCGTGCAGGCGACGGATATCGTTGATCAGCGCCAGCACGCGCTGTCGCTGCGCCGGTTGCAGCTCGCCGGCACGGCAGCCAGCGATCGCTGGCGGGGTGCGATACAACGCCGCCGCCTTTGCGGCGAAGTCCGCATCCTGCGCAGCGACCGGAAGCGCGGCAGGCAGGATCGCGATGGCGAGGCGAGCGAAGATCGGGCGCATGGCAGGCCGGAACAGCGCAGGGGGCTCTACCATAAGGGGCAAGCCCCGCTGTGTCGGGCTTTTCTGCTGCACAGGTCGCCCGCCGTTCAGCCCACTCCGGCGCGGCTAGGCGGCCGACCTTGCGGCCCACTGGGCCTGACCGCAGCGCCGGCGGCGTAGAATGCTCGCCCCACCGTCACCGCTGCCTCTCTGCCCATGTCGGATTCCACCCTGCTCGCCCTGTCCCCGCTCGATGGCCGTTACGCCTCCAAGGTCGACGCGCTGCGGCCGATCTTTTCCGAATATGGCCTGATCCGCGCCCGCATCAAGGTCGAGATCGAGTGGCTGCTGGCACTGGCGGCCGAACCGGGCATCGGCGAACTGCCACCGTTCTCGGTTGCCGCCACCCAACGCCTGCGCGCACTGGCGGCCGATGTCAGCGTCGCTCAGGCCGCCCGGGTCAAGGAGATCGAGCGCACCACCAACCACGACGTCAAGGCGGTGGAGTATTTCATCAAGGAACAGCTGCGCGACGATGCCGAACTCGGGCCTGCGCTGGAATTCGTGCACTTTGCCTGCACCAGCGAAGACATCAACAACCTCAGCTACGGCTTGATGCTGGAGCAGGCACGCGGCGACGTGCTGCTGCCGGCATTGGACAGCATCATCGCCACGCTGCGTGCGCTGGCGCATGCGCAGGCCGGCCAGCCGATGCTCTCGCGCACCCATGGCCAGACCGCGTCGCCGACCACGCTTGGCAAGGAGATCGCCAACGTCGTGGCGCGCCTGGAACGGCAGCGCCGGCAGATCGCCGCAGTGGAATTGAGCGGCAAGATCAACGGTGCAGTCGGCAACTATAACGCCCATCTGACCTCCTACCCGGACGTCGACTGGCCGGCCTTCGCCCAGCGCTTCGTCGAGGGCCTCGGCCTGGTGTTCAATCCCTATACCACGCAGATCGAACCGCACGACAACGTCGCTGAGATCGGCGATGCCGCACGTCGCGCCAATACCGTGCTGATCGATCTGGCGCGCGACATCTGGGGCTATATCTCGCTGGGCTACTTCAAGCAGAAACTCAAGGACGGCGAAGTCGGCTCTTCGACCATGCCGCACAAGGTCAATCCGATCGATTTCGAGAATGCCGAGGGCAATTTCGGCATTGCCAATGCCTTGTTCGAGCACTTCTCGGCGAAGCTGCCGATCAGCCGCTGGCAGCGCGACCTGACCGACTCGACCGTGCTGCGCGCCCTGGGTACCGCCTTCGGTCATACCCAGGTGGCACTGGATTCGCTGGCAAAGGGCCTGGGCAAGCTGACCGTCAATCCCGAGCGACTGGATGCGGACCTGGATGCGGCCTGGGAAGTGCTGGCCGAGGCCGTGCAGACGGTGATGCGCCGGCATGGCCTGCCCAATCCGTACGAACAGCTCAAGGCCCTGACCCGCGGCCAGGGCATCACCGCCGATTCGATGCGTGCCTTCGTCGAGACCCTGGAGCTGCCTGAGGAGGCCAAGCAGCGCCTGCGTGCGCTGACGCCGGGCGGCTACACCGGGCTGGCGGAACGGCTGGCCAAGGCGATCTGACCGACACCGCGGGCCAGCCGCCTCGCGTGGCCCGGACCATCGCCGACGCGACCACGGGAAGGCTTGCCATGCAGATGCTGGTCAATCTCGATGTCCCCGACCTGGCGGCGGCCGAGGCGCTGTATGGCGCCGCCTTCGGATGGACGGCCGGGCGCCGTTTCGGCGCCGGCGCGCTCGAACTGCTGGGCGCGCCGGTGCCGATCTACCTGCTGGCCGAGCCGACAGGGAGCATGGGCGCGGCAGCATCCCCGCGCGACTATGCGCGCCACTGGACGCCGCTGCACCTGGACATCGTGGTCGACCAGCTGGAACCGGCGCTGCAACGCGCCGTGGAGGCCGGCCTGCGCCAGGAGACCCCGATTCGCGAAAAACGCTGGGGCCGCATCGTCGGATTGGCCGACCCGTGGGGGCACGGCTGGTGCCTGCTGCAGTTCGTTGGCCGCGGCTACGACGAGATCGCGACCTGAGCGCCGCCCGGCGTGCTGCGCTGACTGCATGCAAGCCGCACGCGCGCGCCTCGCGCCTGGTGCGACCTGCGGACGGGACCGCAACAGATGCAACGACGCGGCGGTCGGCGGACAATAGCGCGAACGCGCCGCCATCCGTGCGCGCCCCGACGCTCTCTGCAAGGAATTCGCAATGGCCGCACGCAAGCCTGCCCCTCCCCTGTTCGAAGTCCAGGCACGCCCGGGCCTGCCCTTGGGTATGCCGCCCGAACGGTTTCTGCGCACCTACTGGCACAAACATCCGCTGCTGATCCGCAACGCCTTCTCCGACTTCCAGTCGCCGCTGCAGCCGGAGGACCTGGCCGGCCTGGCTTGCGAAGATGGCGTACTGGCGCGACTGATCCGCCACGACCGCACGCGCGACGACTGGCAGGTGCGGACCGGCCCGTTCCAGGAGAGCGATTTCCCCGGCCTGCCTGACCACGACTGGACCCTGCTGGTGCAGGACGTGGACAAGTGGGATCCGGATGTGCGCGCCCTGCTGGAAAAGTTCCGCTTCCTGCCGCGCTGGCGGATCGACGACATCATGATCAGCTTCGCCGCCACCGGCGGCTCGGTCGGCGCGCACGTCGATCACTACGATGTGTTCCTGCTGCAAGGCCAGGGCCATCGTCGCTGGCAGATCGATGCCCGCACTGCGCTGGGCCGCAAGGCACCGGCACTGGACTTCCGTGACGATGTCGACCTCAAGCTGCTGCGCCAGTTCACCCCGACCCACGAGTGGGTACTGGCGCCCGGCGACATGCTCTACCTGCCGCCGCTGGTGCCGCACCATGGCGTGGCCGAAGATCCCTGCCTGACCTTTTCGATCGGCATGCGCGCGCCCTCGTCGGCCGAGCTGATTGGCGACTACCTGGACACCTTGATCGCCGATGCCGACGAAGCGGTTCGCTACCACGACGAGGATCTCAGCGTCCCCGCCGACCCGTACGAGATCGACGCCACGGCGATGAACCGCGTGGTCGCCGCGCTCAACGCGCTGCGGATGAACGATCCGGACCGGCTCGGCGACTGGTTCGGCCGCTTCATGACCACCTACCGCGCCGCTGGCGAGGTGGTGCCGCCGCCGGAGCCGATCCCGCGCGCATCGGTGGAACAGGCGCTGGCCGAGGGCGTGGTGCTGCATCGGCATCCTTGGTCGCGACTGGCCTGGCGGCGCGCCAAGCGCGGCGCCACGTTGTTCTGCAGCGGCCTGGAATTTGCGGTCCCTTTGAAGGACGCCGCTCGCCTGGCGGCTGCCGAACACATCGACGGCACCGGCTATGCGCAACTGTCCGTACGCGGACGCGAGGTGGTGCTGGACCTGCTTGCCCACGGCCATTACCAACAGGCCCATGACGGCGCGGACGACGCAGAGGACGATGCGATGGAAGACGTGCTGGAACGCCCAGCGGCGGCCAGCACCAATGGTCGGCACGAGCCCAGCGCCGACCTGCATCGCGACGATCCGGACCACGACGACGACGCGGAGCACGACGGCGAGGAGGACACTGACGAGGACACGGACGCGTGAGCTCCTCCAGCTGGCCGATGGTGACCTTGCTGGACCCGGCCCAGGCCACCGCCGCGGTGCCGGCGCTGCGCCGGGCCAGCCACCTGGCTCCCAGCGAGGCGCAATGGGATGCAGTGGACGCACTCGGTCGCCATCTGGGCGCCTGCGACGACACCGGCGCCCTGATGGCAGCGGTGTGCCTGACGCCGGATCGGCGAGTGGAGCGACTGACCGTGTTGCCGGCCTGGCGTCGCCGCGGCCTGTCTGACCATGTCCTGGCAGCCGCGGCCGAGCAGGCGCATCAGTGGGGGTGGCCGCGGCTGCTGGCGCTGGCGCCAACCGCCGCGCAACCGGTGTTCGCGCGGGCAGGCTTCCTGCCCGTGCCCGATGCCGCTCACGACCCTGCCGGCGTGCTGCTGCAACGCCGGCTGGACGGGCCGATGGCGGTCACCGACCTGCCCGCCGCCGTCGCCGCGGTCACCGGCCTGGTCAGTGCCGCACGCCGCCAGCTGCTGATCTATACCCGCGCTCTCGACCCACCGCTGCTGGACGATGCCGGCGTGCTGGCCGCGACGCGCCGCTTCGCGACGGCACGCCACGACAAGCAGGTGCGCGTCCTCGTGCAGGATGGCAATGCCGCGCTGGCCAGCGGCAGCGGACTGCTACGGTTGGCGCAACGGCTCCCCAGCGTGTTCCGCTTCCGCAGCATCACCGATCCGATCGACACCACCTATCCCTCGGCCTATCTGGTCGCCGACGATGCCTACTACTTTCGTCCAAGCGGTCACCGCTACGACGATGGCGAAACCTGGATGAGTGGGCCGGCACGCAGTCGCCAACTGGAGCGCGAATTCGCCCAGATCTGGGAGCGCAGTGCACTCTGGAACGAGCCGCGCGCGCTTGGCTTGTAACGGCCGATAAGGCCCGCAGGCAGCGTCCATCGCCCGCCCAGGGCGCCCCCGGTCAGCTGGCAAACGCCCCCTCGCTGTCGCAAGGGGGTATAATTTTTTGCGATTGATACCGCCGTCAGGGCCATGTGCCCCGCCACTCCGCCAGTCATCCCCACAGCAGACCCGACTTACCATCGTGGATAATCTCCTAAAGCAGTTTGCGCAGTCATCGCAACTCGCCGGCGGCAATGCCGCCTACATCGAGGACCTGTACGAGCAGTACCTGGTCGCTCCCGACAGCGTCGATCCCAAGTGGAAAAGCTATTTCGACGGCTTCAATGGCCGCGACGCCGGTGACGTGCCGCACTCGGCCGCCATCGCCCACATCACCAGCGCGGCCAAGCAGGCCGCCAATGCCGGTGTCGGTGGTGGGACCAGCGACGAGCGCGAACGCAATGTCGGTCGCCTGATCACGGCCTATCGCTCGCGCGGCCACCTGGGCGCGCAGCTGGATCCGCTGGGTCTGACCCCGGCCGTGAATCCGCCGGATCTGGATCTGCCGTTCCATAGCCTGTCGCAGTCCGACCTGGACAGCGAGTTCAGCACCGGCGGTGTCGGCGGCCAGCCGCGCATGAAACTCAAGGACCTGCTGGCACGCCTGAAGGCGACCTACGCCAGCACCATCGGCGCCGAGTTCATGCACATCCCCGAATTCGAGCAGCGCCAGTGGATCTACAAGCGCCTGGAAGACGCCGGCGGCCGCATCGCCGCCGATGCCGACAGCCGCAAGCGCACGCTGGAGCGGCTCACCGCCGCCGAGGGCCTGGAGCGCTATCTGCACACCAAGTATGTCGGCCAGAAGCGCTTCTCGCTGGAAGGCGGCGACTCGTTGATCCCGATGATGGACACCATCATCCGCCAGGCCGGCAACGACCAGGTCAAGGACATCGTGATCGGCATGGCCCACCGCGGCCGCCTCAATGTGCTGGTCAACACCCTCGGCAAGAACCCGCGCAAGCTGTTCGACGAATTCGAGGGCAAGTTCGAGCACGCCCATGACGACCGTGCGCACACCGGCGACGTGAAGTACCACATGGGCTTCTCCGCCGACATCGCGGTCGGCGGCGACAAGCAAGTGCATCTGGCACTGGCCTTCAATCCGTCGCACCTGGAAATCGTCGACCCGGTCGTGGTCGGCAGCGTGCGCTCGCGCCAGGAGCGCTTCGGCGACGCCGAGCGCAAGGCCGTGCTGCCCATCCTGATCCACGGCGACGCCGCCTTTGCCGGCCAGGGCGTGGTGATGGAGCTGTTCCAGATGTCGCAGGCCCGCGGTTTCGCGGTCGGCGGCACCGTCCACATCGTGGTCAACAACCAGATCGGCTTCACCACCAGCGCGCGCGATGACGCCCGCTCCACGCTGTACTGCACCGACGCGGCCAAGATGATCGCCGCGCCGGTCTTCCACGTGAACGGCGACGACCCGGACGCGGTCATCTTCATCACCAAGCTGGCTTACGAGTTCCGCCAGACCTTCAAGAAGGACGTGGTGATCGATCTGGTGTGCTACCGCCGCTGGGGTCACAACGAGGCCGACGAGCCCGCCGCGACCCAGCCGGTGATGTACCAGACCATCCGCAAGCACAAGACCACGCGTGAACTGTATGCCGCCAAGCTGGAAGCCGAGGGCGTGCTCAGCGCCGACGCTGCCAAGGCGCTGGTGGACGGCTACCGCGGCAAGCTGGACTCGGGCGAATACACCACCGAGCTTGCCAAGCGCAAGCCGGACGAATTCGCCATCGATTGGTCCAAGTACCTGTCCGGCAAGCTCGCCGACAACGTCGACACCCGCGTCAAGCGTGCCGAGCTCGACCGTCTGGCCAAGCTGATCACCACCATCCCGGCCGGGGTGGAGTTGCATGCACGCGTGGCCAAGATCTACGAAGACCGCGTCAAGATGGCCGCCGGCGAGCAGCTCGGCGACTGGGGCTTTGCCGAAAACCTCGCCTACGCGACCTTGCTGGCCGAAGGCCACAAGCTCCGCCTGGTCGGCCAGGACGCAGGTCGCGGGACGTTCTTCCACCGTCACGCGATCCTGCATGACCAGAAGACCGACAGCTATTACCTGCCGCTGCGCCAGCTGGTGCAAAACCCCGAAGACGCCACCGTCATCGACTCGCTGCTGAGCGAAGAAGCGGTGATGGGCTTCGAATACGGCTACTCCACCACCGACCCCAATGCGCTGTGCATCTGGGAAGCGCAGTTCGGCGACTTCGCCAACGGCGCGCAGGTGGTGATCGACCAGTTCATCGCTGCCGGCGAGGCCAAGTGGGGCCGGATCGCAGGGCTGTCGCTGTTCCTGCCGCACGGCTACGAGGGCCAGGGTCCGGAGCATAGCTCCGCGCGTCTGGAGCGCTTCCTGCAGCTGTGCGCGCTGGAGAACATGCTGGTCTGCGTGCCGACCACCCCGGCGCAGGCGTTCCACATGATCCGCCGGCAGATGCGCATGACCACCCGCAAGCCGCTGGTGGTGATGACGCCCAAGTCGCTGCTGCGCCACAAGCTGGCGGTGTCGAGCCTGGAAGAACTCGCCGATGGCGAATTCCAGCACCTGATCCCGGACGCCAAGGCCGATGCGAAGAAGGTCAAGCGCGTGGTGCTGTGCTCGGGCAAGGTCTATTACGACCTGCTCGAAGACCAGACCAAGCGCGGCCAGGACGACGTCGCCATCCTGCGCGTGGAACAGCTGTATCCGTTCCCGCGTGCGCAGCTGGCCGCCGAGCTCAAGCGTTATGCCAATGCCACCGACGTGGTGTGGTGCCAGGAAGAGCCGCAGAACCAGGGGGCGTGGTACCAGATCCGCCACCACCTCAACTTCTGCCTGGGCAATGGCCAGACCCTGCATTACGCCGGTCGCGCCCGCTCGCCGTCGCCGGCCGCCGGCCACATGGCCGACCACATCGCCGAACAGCAGAAGCTGGTCGCCGATGCGCTACTCAATCCGTTCAACGACCAAGTCGCTGAATAACTCTCTACCCTCAAAGAACGAAAACCCTAGGACGCTCCCGAATGGCCACCGAAGTCAAAGTTCCGGTACTGCCCGAATCCGTTTCCGATGCCACCATCGCCAGCTGGCACAAGAAGGCCGGTGAAGCGGTCAAGCGCGACGAGAATCTGGTCGACCTGGAAACCGACAAGGTCGTGTTGGAAGTGCCGTCGCCGGTCGATGGCGTGTTGAAGGAAATCAAGTTCGAGGCCGGCAGCACGGTGACCAGCAATCAGGTGCTGGCGATCATCGAGGAAGGTGCCACCGCCGCCGCTGCTCCGGCCGAAGAGAAGAAGGCCGCCACGCCGGCCGCTGCCGCTCCGGCACCTGCGCCGGCAACGGCTGCTGCCGCTGCAGCGGCACCGTCCAAGTCCGCTGCCGATGCCCTGCCCCCGGGCGCGCGCTTCTCGGCCATCACCCAGGGCGTGGATCCGGCCCAGGTCGAGGGCACCGGCCGTCGCGGCGCGGTGACCAAGGAAGACATCGTCAACTTCGCCAAGAACGGCGGCGTCGGCAAGTCTGGTGGTGCGCGTCCGGAAGAGCGCGTGGCGATGACCCGCGTGCGCAAGCGCATCGCCGAGCGCCTGATGCAGTCGAAGAACTCGACCGCGATGCTGACCACCTTCAACGAGGTCAACCTGGCCAAGGTGTCGGCTGCGCGCAAGGAACTGCAGGACGAGTTCCAGAAGGCCCATGGCATCAAGCTCGGCTTCATGAGCTTCTTCGTCAAGGCCGCGGCCAATGCACTGCAGCGCTTCCCGCTGGTCAACGCCTCGATCGACGGCGACGACATCATCTATCACGGCTACAGCGACATCTCCATTGCCGTGTCCACCGACAAGGGCCTGGTCACGCCGGTGCTGCGCAACGTCGAGCGGCAGTCCTTCGCCGACATCGAACAGGGCATCGCCGACTACGCCAAGAAGGCCCGCGACGGCAAGCTGAGCCTGGAAGAACTGCAGGGTGGCACCTTCACTGTGACCAATGGCGGCACCTTCGGCTCGCTGCTGTCGACCCCGATCATCAACCCGCCGCAGAGCGCGATCCTGGGCATGCATGCCATCAAGGAGCGCCCGATCGCCGAAAACGGCCAGGTCGTGATCGCGCCGATGATGTACCTGGCACTGTCCTACGACCACCGCATCATCGACGGCAAGGACTCGGTGCAGTTCCTGGTGGACATCAAGAATCAGCTGGAAAACCCGGGCCGGATGTTGTTCGGTCTGTGAGCCATCGCTCCCTCTCCCGCCTGCGGGAGAGGGTTGGGGCGCCAGGCACCTGTGTCCGGCGCAACAACGAGGAACGAGCCGCCACGAGCCACGAAGGCGAACTGCTGGCTGTTCAAGCCCTCCATTTCGCAGTGGCTCGCTTGAAATTGGGAATGCCGTAAAAGCGGTCATAGCCCTCCCTCATCCGGCGCTTCGCGCCACCTTCTCCCGCTTCTGGGAGGAGGAGAACGCATCAAGGAATTGCTGAAATGGCTGAAAACTACGACGTCGTCGTCATCGGTGCCGGCCCGGCCGGTTATCACGCGGCCATCCGTGCCGCGCAGCTGGGCATGAAGGTCGCCTGCATCGACGCGGCACTGGGCAAGGACGGCAAGCCGGCGTTGGGCGGCACCTGCCTGCGCGTGGGCTGCATTCCGTCCAAGGCGCTGCTGGATTCCTCGCGCCAGTTCTGGAACATGGGCCACCTATTCGGCGACCACGGCATCAGCTTCAACGACGCCAAGATGGACGTGCCCACGATGATTGGCCGCAAGGACAAGATCGTGAAGCAGTTCACCGGCGGCATCGCGATGCTGTTCAAGGCCAACAAGATCACCCCGTACTACGGCTTCGGTCAATTGCAGCCGGGCAATATCGTCAAGGTCACCCAGCATGAGGGCGGCGAGATCGAGCTCAAGGGCACCAACGTGATTCTGGCAGCCGGTTCGGAATCGATCGAACTGCCGTTCGCCAAGTTCGACGGCGACACCATCGTCGACAACGTCGGCGGACTGGACTTCACCGCCGTGCCCAAGCGTCTGGCCGTCATCGGCGCCGGCGTGATCGGCCTGGAGCTGGGCAGCGTGTGGAAGCGCCTGGGCGCCGAGGTCACCATCCTTGAAGCGCTGCCCGATTTCCTGGCGCTGGCCGATGCCGAAGTGTCCAAGGCTGCGCTGAAGGAATTCAAGAAGCAGGGCCTGGACATCAAGCTGGGCGCCAAGGTCAGCAAGACCGAGATCACCGGCAGCGGCGACGCCAAGCAGGTGGTGCTCAGCTACACCGACGCTGCTGGCGAGCAGACCCTGACCGTGGACAAGCTGCTGGTGGCCGTGGGCCGCAAGGCCGCGACCAAGAACCTGCTGGCCGAGGGCACTGGCGTCAAGGTCACCGACCGTGGCCAGATCGAGGTCGACGGGCATTGCCATACCGGCGTGGATGGCGTGTGGGCGATCGGCGACTGCGTGCGCGGCCCGATGCTGGCGCACAAGGGTTTCGAAGAAGGCATTGCGGTGGCTGAGCTGATCGCCGGCCTGCCGGGTCACGTCAACTTCGACACCATTCCATGGGTCATCTACACCGAGCCGGAGATTGCCTGGGTCGGCAAGACCGAGCAGCAGCTCAAGGCCGAAGGCGTTGCCTACAAGGCCGGCAGCTTCCCGTTCGCAGCGATTGGCCGCGCGGTGGCGATGGGCGAGCCGGCCGGCTTCGTCAAGGTGATCGCCGATGCCGAAACCGACCGCGTGCTGGGTATGCACCTGGTGGGCGTGGGCGTATCCGAGCTGGTGCACGAAGGCGTGCTGACGATGGAGTTCAACGGCTCGGCCGACGACCTGGCGCGTATCTGCCACGCTCACCCGACCCTGTCGGAGGCGATCCACGACGCGGCCATGGCGGTGAGCAAGCGAGCGATCCACAAGGCGAACTGAGCCACTTCGGTGCTCGATTGCCGCGGAAGGCTTCGTCTCACGACGAAGCCTTCTTCGTTCCCAGTCAAGGAACCCGTTGTGGCAGTTCCACCCCGCAGCTCGCTGAGCGGCATCCTGTTCGTCGCCGCTGGCCTGATGTTCTTCGTCGCGGCCGTGATCGGCCAGCAACTGGCGTTTGCCGGCTGCGGCCTGATGTTCGTCGCGATCGGCGCATCATGGTTGCTAAGCGCCAAGATCCAAAGAAGAAAAGAACGGACACCAACTGAGTGACCGACTTGTCGGTCGTATCGATGGAAAACGTACAATGAAATCACTCTGCGTCTATTGCGGTTCCAACGCCGGTAACAAACCGGTCTATGCCGAACGCGCGACTGCCTTGGGCACGCGCATCGCCGAACAAGGCCTGCGACTGGTCTACGGCGGCGGCAACGTCGGCCTGATGGGCACGGTCGCCAATGCCGTCCTCGCTGCCGGCGGCCAGGTCACGGGCGTCATCCCCAAGCAACTGGCGGACTGGGAAGTGGCGCACCGCGGCCTGACTGAGCTTGAGATTGTCGGCTCGATGCATGAGCGCAAGATGCGCATGTTCGAACTGTCCGACGCCTTCGTTGCCCTGCCTGGCGGCTTCGGCACCATGGAAGAGATCTTCGAGATGTTGACCTGGCGCCAGCTGGGCATCGGCAACAAGCCCTGCGCATTCCTGGATATCGCAGGCTTCTACGCGCCGTTGATCGGCATGATCGATCGCATGGTGGAAGAGCGCTTCCTGCATCCGGACCAGCGCGCCGACCTGTGGTACGGCGCCGATATCGAACAGATGCTGGGGTGGATGCAGGAGTACACGCCCGCGCGAGCCTCCAAGTGGATCGACGAGAAACGCGGCGCCGTGCAGGTCGCGCCCTAGCGCTCGTCGCAGGGATCGTCGTCCCGCTGCATGCTGGACGCCGACGCCGCAGCCACGCCGCTGCGGGCCTACCGCAGCGGTGGCGCCGACGGTTGCGGGCACCGGCGCCAGGGTCCTGGCCCCAATTGGCGTGTGTTCCATACCAGCCAGAACAGCGTCCCCGGCAGCCACGCGTACAATGCCGGCGATGCCTGACACCCTCGCCGCTGACGCCCACCACAGCTTGGACATCAAGCACAGCCGCTTTCTTGCCCATGCCTGCGCGCTGAACCACCCGGCACAGGCCTTGGAGGCGGTGCAGCGGCTGGCCGTCGCCGAGGCTACCCATAACTGTTGGGCCTATCGCTTTGGCCAGGACTATCGCTCCAGCGACGACGGCGAACCCGCCGGCACCGCGGGTCGCCCGATCCTGGCGGCCATCGACGGCCAGGGCTACGACCGCATCGTGGTGGTGGTGACGCGCTGGTACGGCGGCGTCAAGCTCGGCGCCGGCGGCTTGGTACGCGCCTATGGCGGTGCGGCGGCGGAGTGCCTGCGGCTGGCCCAGCGGCGACCGCTGCTTGCGCTGGCGTCGCTGCAGCTACGCTGTCGCTTCGACGACTTGGGCGCGGTGCATGCTGCCCTGCTAGCCTTCGATGCCGAAAAGCTGCACGAATCCTTCGATGCCGACGGCGCCAGCCTGCAGCTGCGCCTGCCTGCCGACCGCCTCGATGGCTTGAAAACCCGCCTGTGCGACGCAACTCGCAACCGTATCCATCTCTCCCCTGCGGAAGCTGCATGAACCAGAGCACCAATCGGACCAATCCGTTGCGCAAGCTCGGCCAGTTGCGCACCCTGTGGCCCTTCGTGCAGCGGCAACGCAATCTGTTCGTGGCCTGGTTGGTCGCGTTGGCGGTGTCGTCGGCCGCCACCTTGAGCATGCCGGCGGCGGTCAAGCAGATGATCGACCACGGCTTCAGTGGTGGCGCACAGATCAACCAGGCCTTCGTCCTGCTGTTCGCGGTCGCGGTGGTGCTCGCGCTGGCCACCGCCGCGCGGTTCTATTTCGTCGCCTTGCTGGGCGAAAAAGTCGTGGCCGATCTGCGCGAGCGCCTGTATGCCCATCTGATTAGCCTGGATCCCGGCTTCCACGACCGCAGCCGCAGCGGCGAACTGGTCTCGCGGTTGTCGGCCGACAGCGAACTGCTGCGCGGGGTCATCGGCTCGACCATGTCGGTGGCCGTCCGCAGCTCGGTGACCGTGGTCGGCAGCCTGGTGATGCTGTTCGTCACCAGCCCACGTCTGGCCGGATTCACCCTGATCGGCATTCCGTTGGCGGTGCTGCCGATCGTGCTCGGCGCGCGGCGATTGCAGAAGATCTCCCGCGCCAGCCAGGACCGCGTCGCCGATGCCAATACGCTGGCGGCCGAAACCCTGGGCGCCGTGCGCACGGTGCAGGCGCATGGACGCGAGGGCTATGAGAGCGGTCGCTTCGGGCAGGCGCTGGCGGCGGCGGTCAAGACCGCGCGCAGGCGCATCCGCACCCAGGCGGCGGTGACCGCGGTGGCGATCATGCTGGTGTTCGGCGCGATCGTGGCGGTGCTGTGGCTGGGCGCGCACGATGTGATCGACGGACGCATGACGCCAGGCACGCTGGGCCAGTTCGTGCTGTACGCGTTGATCGGTGGCGGGTCGGTCGGCGCGCTGGCCGAAGTGTGGAACGAGCTGCAACGCGCGGGCGGCGGCATGGGCCGGATCAGCGAGCTGCTGGAGGAACGCTCGGCCATCGTCGCCCCAGCCCAGCCGCAATCGCTGCCGATCCCCGTGCGTGGCGAGATCCACTTCGACCAGGTCAGCTTCCATTATCCGCAGCGTCCGGGAACGCCCGCGCTGGATCGCTTCGACCTGCATGTGCAGCCTGGCGAAACCGTGGCGCTGGTCGGCCCGTCGGGAGCCGGCAAGAGCACGGTGCTGTCGCTGCTGTTGCGCTTTCACGATCCGCAGAGTGGCAGCGTCCGCATCGATGCGGCGGATCTGCGCACGCTCGACCCACCGCAATTGCGTGAGCACATTGCGCTGGTACCGCAGCAGCCGACCCTGTTCGCCGCCACCGCCGCCGACAACATCCGCTACGGCCGGCTGGATGCAAGCGACGCGCAGGTCGTGGCCGCAGCCACGGCCGCCGAGGCCGATGGATTCATTCGCGCACTGCCGGAGAGCTATGCCAGCGAACTGGGCGAACGCGGTGCGCGTCTGTCCGGCGGACAGCAGCAACGGGTGGCGATCGCCCGCGCCCTGCTCAAGGATGCGCCGATCCTGTTGCTGGACGAGGCCACGAGCGCACTCGATGCACAGAGCGAGCGCGCGGTCCAGCAGGCGCTGGACCGGCTGGTCCAGGGACGCACCACCTTGGTCATCGCCCATCGCCTGGCCACCGTGCTCAAGGCCGACCGCATCGTGGTGATGGACGCGGGTCGTATCGTCGCGCAAGGCACGCATGCGCAGTTGCTCGCCGAGGGCGGCCTGTACGCCGAGCTCGCACGCCTGCAGTTCATCGACCAATGAACCGCGACTGCGCGCTGCGCCAGTGCCCATGCCGGCCTCGCCGTAGGGTGTGCTTCGCGCTGCCCAGACACCACGACGAGCGCTGACCAGCATGGCCCGGCCGCGCACCACCCTGCGTCAGCTCAGCTATTTCATCGCCCTGGCCGACAGCGGCAGCTTCACCCGTGCCGCCGAGCAGATGGGCGTGTCGCAACCCTCGCTGTCGCAACAGATCCGCGCGCTGGAGGCGATCATCGGCGCCCCATTGCTCGAGCGCGGCGGCCCGGTCGTATTGACGCCGCTGGGGCGCGACCTGCTGGAGCGCGCACGACGCATCCTGCTGGAGGTCCGCGACCTCGAAGACCTACGCGCTACTGCCGCCGACACCCTGGTCGGCACGATCCGGCTCGGGGTCTCGCCAACCCTGGGCGCCTATCTGCTGCCCAGCCTGGTCGCACGCCTGCACCGCGATCACCCGGCACTGCGCGTGCATGTCCGCGAAGGCCTGCCCACCGCACTGAGCGCTGGCCTGGTCGACGGCGTGCACGATCTGATCCTGGCGCAATTGCCGATCAGCGGGCGCAACCTGCACAGCGAGCGCCTGTTCCGCGAACCGCTGTACGTGACCATGGCCAGCGACCACCCCTTGCGCGATAGGACCGTGCTGACGCCGGCCGACCTGCACGGCGCCAACCTGCTGACCCTGATGCCGGAATACCGTCTGGCCGAACAGGTCGCGGCAATCTCCGCCGAGGTGGGTGCCAGCGTGCTGCGTGATTACGAAGGCACCAGTCTGGATGCGATCCGGCAGATGGCCGGCATGGGCATGGGACTGGCGCTGCTGCCGGAGCTTTACGTCCGCCAGGAGATCCGCGCCGGTGACGACGTGGTGGCGCGGCCGGTCCAGGGAGGCCCCTACTATCGCGAGATAGGACTGGTCTGGCGGCAGGGCGCCGGCCGCGCTCCCGCCTTCCAGCTAATCGCCGCCTTGCTGCGGGATGCGGCTGCATAGGTAAATCCTATCGGCTGAATAAGCATCGCTCGCTTGTTCCTGCTCCATCCGCAGGCACAATGCGCATTCAGGCTCATCGGTGGGAAGGCAATGGCAGGACAGCGAATCGGTTGGCGCGAGGCCGCGGGATGGTTGGCCGAGATCATCGGCCCGGATATTCCCTATGTGCGGTTAGCCATCGTCTATGGCGTCGCCGTCAGCCTGCTGTCGCTGGCGACGCCGATCTCGGTGCAACTGCTGATCAACAGCGTCACCAATACCGCCCTGCCGGCACCGCTGTGGACGCTGTCGGCTCTGCTGCTGGGATTGCTGCTGCTGGTGGCCGGGCTGAGCGCCATGCGCTTCTGGATGATGGCGTTGTTCGAGCGGCGGCTGTTCGCGCGCGTAGTCGCCGAGATCACCGTGCGCGCCGTGCACGCGCAGAACCCGTTCTTCGCCGACCATAGCCGCGGCGACCTGTTCAACCGCTACTTCGATGTGGTGGTGGTGCAGAAAGCGGTGCCCAGTCTGAGCATCGGTGCCTTTACCATCCTGCTGCAGTCGGCTGTCGGCCTGATCGTCACCAGCTTCTATCACCCGTTCTTCCTGGGCTTCAATGCCTTGCTGCTGCTGACCATCTTCGCGATCTGGATGATCTGGTCGCGTGGATCGATTCGCGCGGCGGTGGGCCTGAGCCAGGCCAAGCACGAGGCGGCGCACTGGCTGGAAAGCGTCGGCGGCTCGAATGGCTTCTACAAGTCCAGCCGCCATCTCGCGTTCGCCATGCAGCGCTCGGAAGCGGTCACCGCGACTTACGTCGAGCGGCATCGGCGCTATTTTCGCTACAGCTTCACCCAGACGGTCGCCTTCCTGTTGCTGTACGCCATCGCCAGTGCGGCGCTGCTGGCACTGGGCGGCAATTTGATCCTGCGCGGCGAGTTGTCGATCGGCCAGCTGGTCGCCGCCGAACTGATCCTCAGCGCGGTGTTCTACGGCATCTCGCAGCTGGGCTGGTATCTGGACACGCTCTACGACCTGATCGCCAGTTGCGAGGAGTTGTCCGGCCTGTTCGCGATTCCGCAGGAACGCAGCGTCAACGCGCCCGGCCAGGCGCCACGCTCCAGCGAAGTGCGACTGGAAGGGGTGGAAATCGAAGGCGCGCGCTTCGACTTCGCCTTGGAGGCCGGCGAGCAGTTGGTCACCCTGGCCGATGGCGGCGCCGAGCGCCTGCTGGCGATGGTGCTCAAGCGCCACGTCATGCCCGAGCGTGGCCTGGTGATGGTTGGCGGCGCGGACCTGGCCACCTTCGACATGTACCTGCTGCGCTCGGAGGTCATGGTGCTCGACCGCCCCTCCATCGTGGAGGTGAGCATCCGCCAGTACCTGGCCATGGCCTCCTCGGAGGTGAACTCCGGTGCCATGCTCGGTGCGTTGGAAGCCGTCGGCCTGCGCGAACGCGTGGCCAGCCTGCCGCAGACGCTGGACACCCGCCTGGCCGCCTCGGGTTATCCGCTCTCGATCGGCGAAGTGATGGCGCTGAAGCTGGCCAATGCCTTGCTGGTCCGCCCGCGCGTGTTGATGCTTTCGCAGCTCTACGATCTGATCCCGACCGATCGCCTGGTCGCTGTCCTGCAGCGCCTCAAGCACGCAGGCACCACCACCTTGCTCTGCACCGGCAGACCCGAGGACATCACCCTGGACGGCTGGTTCCGCCTGGCACCGCAGCAACAACAGCGCTTCGCCTCGCGCGACGCGCTGGTCACCCTCACCCAGCAGGAGGCCGGTCATGCCGCACGCGACTGATCGCCTGGCGCAGTTCCCGACGCTGGCGGCGATGCGCGTACCCAGCGCCGCCCGGGTGCTGGCCTGGATGCTCGCCATCGGCGTGCTCATTGCCGGTGCGATCCTTGCCTTCGTGCCCTGGGTGCAGACTGCCAGCGGCAAGGGCCAGGTCATCGCCCTGGATCCGGACGATCGTCAGCAGCAGGTGACTGCGCTGGTGCCGGGGCGGGTGGAGCGCTGGTATGTGCACGATGGTCAGCACGTGGAGGCGGGCGCACCAATCGCACGCGTCACCGATCTCGATCCGGATTTGCTGTCGCGTCTTGCCAGCGAACGCGCCCAGGTCGAAGCCGAGATTGCCGCCATCCGTCAGTCCCGCACCGTTGCCGCCATCGATGTCGAGCGCACCCGCCAGTTGCTGGCCGAGGGTCTGGCCGGACGGCGTGACTTCGAGCTCACCCAGATCAAGGTTGCCGAAGCCGATGCCAAGCTGGCCGAATCGCGCGCCAAGCTGACCCGTATCGACGTGCAGTTGAATCGGCAGTCCGCGCAGGTGGTGCGCGCCCCGCGCGATGGCCGGGTGCAGCAATTGAACACCACCGGCGGCAGCGCGCTGGTATCGCCCGGCACCGTGCTGGCAGTGATCGCACCGGAGCGTGTGGAGCGTGCGGTGGAGCTCTACATCGACGGCCGCGACGTGCCGTTGATCCGTGCCGGCCGTCCGGTGCGGCTGGAATTCGAGGGCTGGCCGGCGATCCAGTTCAGCGGCTGGCCGTCGGTGGCGCATGGCATGTTCGATGGCCGCGTGCGCATGATCGACCCCAACGGCGCGCCCGACGGCTTGTTCCGCATCCTGGTCGAACCGCAGCCGGGCAAGCCGTCCTGGCCGGGTCGTGAATTCGTCCGCCCTGGCGGTCGGGTCCGCGGCTGGGTACAGGGCGAGACGGTGCGCGTCGGCTATGAGTTGTGGCGCCAGTTGAACAACTTCCCGCTGGAGTTCGGCCAACGGCCGGCGGCGACCACGACGCCGGACAGCAAGGCCAAACCCGTCAAGACCGACGAAGACGAGACGAGCAAGAAATGATTCGCTGCACCGTGCTGGCGCTGTTGGCGCTCTGCCCTGCCCTGCTGCATGCCCAGGCCATGCCGGCCGCGGCACGGCCGTCGTCGACGCAGCAGCCGCCCGGCGCGGTCGCTGCGGCACCGTTGACGCTGGAAGAAGTGCTGCAGGCATCGGCGCGTTCGGCCCCGCAGATCATCGAAGCACTGGCCAAGGTCCGCCAGGCCGAGGGCAAGGGCCTGCAAGCCGATGGCGCGTTCGATACCGTGTTCGACGTCGATGGGCGCTCGCGGGCGGCCGGTTATTACGATGGCAGCGTGATCGACAGTCGTGCGACCCGACCGTTCGAAAACAACGGCGGCTATTTCTATGGTGCCTACCGCAATTCGCGCGGTGGCTTCCCGGTCTACGAGGACCAGGCCTACACCGACCGCGGCGGCGAAGTGAAAGTCGGCGCGCTGTTCGCCTTGTTGCGCGATCGCGTGGTGGACGAGCGCCGTACCCGCCGCAGCGTGGCCAGCGACGACATCGACGTGGCCCGCTACGAAGCGCAGATGGTCGCGGTCGGCGTGCAGCGGCGCGCCATCGATGCCTATCAGGCCTGGGTGGCCGCCGGTCTGCGCTATCGCGCCTACCAGGAGCTGTTGCAACTGGCCGAGCGCCGTCGCAGCGCCATCACCCGCCAGGTCTCCCTGGGCGCGCGACCGACCATCCTGCTGACCGAGAACGAGCAGAACCTGGTCCGTCGCCGGGCGCTGGTGGTGCGCGCCGAACAGGAGCTCGCCAGCGCCGCCAATACGCTCTCGCTGTATCTGCGCGATGCCGACGGCGCACCACTGATGGTGTCGGCCGAACGCTTGCCCGCCGACGCATCGGCGCTCGATGGACTGGCAGGCGCTGCCAGGATCGCCACCACGCCGGTACAGCGACCGGATTACCGCGCGGTACTGTCGCGCATCGACCAGGCCACTGCCCGTCTGATGCTGGCGCAGAACGACTTGTCGCCGCGGCTGGATCTGCGCTTCGAGGTCAGCAAGGATCTTGGCCCACCGGGCGTGGGTGGACCCAACCGCTCGCAGACCGACGCGATCATCGGCTTTCGCTTCAGCGTGCCGCTGGAAAATCGCGCCGCCAAAGGGCGCGTTGCCGAGGCGCGTGCCGAAGTCGAAGCGCTGAACGAGCGCAGCCGCTACCTCCGCGACCAGATCGCGGTGGAGGTGGAATCGGTAGTCATCGCGATCAATGCCGCCGAGCGCCTGGCGAGCATTGCGCAGGAAGAGCGCGACCTGGCCGATCGTCTGGCAACCGCAGAGCGGCGCCGCTTCGAACTGGGGTCGGGCGATTTCTTCCTGGTCAACCAACGCGAAGAGACTGCCAACGATGCACGAGTGCGACTGATCGATGCGCAGGCGCGCATCGCCTCGGCACGTGCCGAACTCGCCGCCGCCACTGCCGATCGCGATGCCTTGCGGCTGCAGTAAGGTCGCGCCTGCTGTGTAGATCCGGCCACTGCGGCCCGAGCGCAGGGCGCACGGGCGCACGATGACACCCTGGTAACACCACGCTGCGCATGCTCGCCCTGCCGGTGCAAGCCGGCGGCGCGCTCCAGACAGACGCGACCGCAATCTTGAGACTCGGAGGTGCACGATGTCATTTCGTCAGTTCCCGGCGGTCGACGCCGACGGTGAGTCCTACGTCATCATCGAATTCCGCGATAGCGCAGGACGCCAGGCCGATACCGAGGCCACCCCGCGTTACGAGTTGCCGGATGGACGCCATCTGCGACGACAGGGGCAGCGTTTCGTCACCGAAGGCGGCGAACTGACCTTGTCCATGCCGTAGCAGCGGCCTGGCGGTTTTTTCACCAAGGCGCCGTGCGTGCTTGCACCGCAAGGGCTGCGCTCAGTTATCCACGTGATTGTGCAGCGTTCATCCACACCCGGTGTGGATGAACTGCCTCGGCGTGTGGCGCTTGTTGCGTTCGCTCATCTGTGCAAGGTGCGCGCTAGCAAGCATGCTCAGCGCTCTCAGGCCGACGGCCGATGGAAGGGGTCTAGCTGATCCTCACAGCATCGACCATGCGCTGCTCGGATAACGCAGGCATCGTACTGGCCAATAGCAGGCTACTGGCGTCGATCGCTGCGCTCCAGCACCCGCCCTATTCCGAGTGCGTCGATCTCCAGGGCAGCACGCTGCAACGCCTCGGTCGCGCTATTGGCATCGAAGCCAATACGGAAATGCAGTTCGCCGCCTGGCGTGCGTGATGAATGGATCGAGGCCAGATTGACCTGGTACTGCTCGAACACATGCAACAGCGCACGCAACGAACCAGGCTGATCCTCCGGCAGATAGACGCTCAGGTTCACCGGTTCGGTCAAATCGGCCAACAGGTAACCCACCCGCTCGTAGGTGTAATTGCCCTCGGCCAGCGCCTCCGACCGCAAGGCCTGTGCGTTGTCGTGCAGGAACCGCGCACGAAACTGCGCGCGCGCGGCATCGTCCCCCCTGGCCACCAGGCCGCGCAGTTCCTGCAGCTGCGCCAGCACCCGATCGAGCATCTCGCCAACATAGGGATTGCCGAACTGGATATCTTCGTAAATCGCGGGGTTGAGCGACAGGATGCGCGCGATCACCGCGGTATCCAACTCGAACGACGCCGACCGATAAGGCATCAAGGCACGCAGGTCGCCCAGCAGCGGCGCGTAATCGCGCAGGGTGCCGGCCTGCGCCAGGTGGGTCGCGTGCACCATCGCCTGCACCAATGCCATGACCCGGTCATGATGCTCGGGGGTGGCGTGCACGCATTCGGCCTGCAGAGCAGCGCACAGCGCATCGACCCAGCCGCTCCAACGTTGCAGACGCGCGCGGCACACCACCAGCACGCGCCCCTTCAAGGTCGGTGCCTTCGGCGGTGCGGTCATCGGGTGCAGGCCGACCACCTCCGCCGACGAAGCCAGCATCGCCGCCACCGGCGCCTGCTTGATCGAGGTGATGTCCAACCATAACTGGCTGGCGGCACGTGCGCCGGTCAGGCTGACGTAGCGTTCGATCAAGGCCGCGGTGTGGCGGATCGGCGCGGCGAAGATCAACACGTCGGCCTGCTGGGCCACGCTGGCCTCCTCGAGCGTATCGGGCAGTGCCGGATCGTGGCCGATCACCTGCAACCCCATGCGCGCACGCAGGAACTGCGCCAGCCAACGGCCGTAGGCGCCGCCGATGCCGACGATCCCGACCACCGGCTGCACGATCATGCCAGCCGCTCGAACGCAAAGCGCGGGACGGCCGCCAATGCAGCCGGTGCCGCCGCCAGCACGTCGAATTCCTCGACGCCCGCCTGCAAGGTCGCTTCCAGCGCGCCGTGCACGCCTGCCAAGGCTTGGCCGACCGCCTGCTCGAACGGCACATCGCGCAACAACAGGCCGACCAGCAAGGCCATCAGCACGTCGCCAGTGCCGGCGACGTCCACCGGCAGATGCGGGGTGGACCAGCGGTAGACCGCCTCGGCGCTGACTGCCAAGGTCACCAACTCGCCGTTACCGCCGGCCACGCTATGGGCAAGCACCCAGTGCGGGCCACGGGCCAGCAAAGCCTGTGCAGCGACGATGGCATCGTCCTGCGCCAGGCTCGGCAACCCAGTCAGACGCTCCAGCTCGAAGGCATTGGGGGTCACCAGCCAGGCATGCGGCAGCAAGCGTTCGGCAAACACGCGTTCCAGGCCGGGCTCGACGTAGGGGCCGGTATGGGTGTCGCCGATCACCGGGTCCAGGCAGTAGCGCAGTTGCGGCGCCTGCGGCAGTGTTTGCGCCAGCCAGTCGGCAAAGGCCTCGCCGTTGGCCAGGCTGCCGAGATAACCAGAGATCAGCATGCGGGCGCGCTGCGGCAAGCCTCGCTCGCTCGCCCCCAGCAACAGATCGGCCAGCCAGTCGGCCGGCAGGATGCGCCCACGCAAGCTGGGATAGAACGGCGCATTGCTCAGCAGCGTGGTCGGCACCTCGGCCACCCGCACTCCCAGCGCGCGCAGTGGCGGAATCGCGGCGCTGTTGCCGGCATGGCCATAGACCAACTGCGACTGCACCGAGATCACATCCACCGGCGCGGGCCCATCGGGACGCTGACGGCGTCCGTGGACGAGATGGCTGTCGGCTGTATCGCTCATGCGCGTTCGTCTGCGAAGGGAAAGACGTCATTATCCGCGCAAGCGACCGATGCGACGGCCAGAGAGTACGCATCGATGCGTTGCAGCACCCGCGCGTTGCTCTCCGCTGCGTGGCGACGCCGCGACGGCATCGCCACCTAACCCTCCCTCAGGAGGTCATGCGATCCCAGAAACCCTTGACGCCGTCGATGAAGGTCGCTGACTTGGGCGAATGCTTGCGCGCATCTTCGCCGGTGAACGTGGCCTCGAACTGCTGAAGCAGTTCGCGCTGTTCGGCGGTGAGATTCACGGGCGTTTCCACCACCACGCGGCAATACAAATCCCCTTCGCTGCGGCTGCGTACCGAACGCACGCCCTTGCCGCGCAAACGGAACAGCTTGCCGGTCTGGGTCTCGGCCGGGATGCGGATCTCCGCTTCGCCGCCCAGGGTGGCAACCCGCACGGTATCGCCGAGCGCCGCCTGCGAGATGCGAATCGGCACTTCGCAGTGTAGGTCGTCGCCGTCGCGCTGGAAGATCGCGTGCTCGCGCACCCGCACTTCCACATACAAGTCGCCCGGAGGCGTGCCCGCCGGCCCAGCCTCGCCCTCGCCCGCCAGGCGGATGCGGTCGCCGGTATCCACGCCTGCGGGTACCTTGATCGACAGGACCTTGTCCTCTTCCACCCGACCAGCACCGTGGCAGGTCTTGCAGGGATTCTTGATCAGCGTGCCGCGACCGTCGCAATGCGGGCAGCTCTGCTGCATGGCGAAGATGCCGCGCTGGATGCGCACCTGGCCGCGACCATGGCAGGTGCCACAGACGTCCACCTTGCCGTCTTCCGATCCGCTGCCGTTGCAGGGACCGCATTCGACCAGGGTGGGGATCTCGATGCGCCGCTCGATGCCGGCGACGGCTTCTTCCAGATCCAGTTCCAACACGTAGCCGACGTCGGCGCCACGCCGCGCCGCGCGCGGACCGGCGGCGCCGCCGCCGAAGATATTTCCGAAAATGTCGCCGAAGATGTCCCCCATGTCGGGGCCACCGGGACCGCCGCCGCCCATGCCGTGTTCGAAGGCGGCATGGCCGTGTGCATCGTAGGCGCGGCGTTTGTTGCCGTCCGACAGCACCTCGTAAGCTTCCTTGCATTCCTTGAACGACGCTTCGGCCGCGGCATCACCTGGGTTGCGGTCCGGGTGGTACTTCATGGCACAGCGGCGGTAAGCCTTCTTCAGCTCTTCATCGCTGGCGCCACGGGCCACGCCCAGGACTTCGTAGTAATCGCGTTTGCTCATCGATCGGGACTCGGGACTCGGGACTCGGGACCCGGCATGGCGGAAAGGGAATTCAAGGTGGTCGCTCCAGACACGTTTGCGGGAATGTGGGGCGAGACAACATCGGGACCCGGCAAGTCGCTTTGCCGGGTCCCGAGAGTCCCGGGTCCCGGGTCCCGGTTCTACTTACTTCTTGTCGTCCTTGACCTCGGTGAACTCGGCGTCGACCACATCGTCGGCTGCCTTGGAGGCCTGCGCGCTGCCGCTGGCGTCGGCCGCACCGCCCTGCTCGGCGGCGGCTGCCGCTGCGTACAGCGACTGACCAGCTTCTTCCAGCGTCTTGGTGCGTGCCTCGATCTGGGCCTTGTCATCGCCCTTCATCGCGGTCTCCAAGTCGGACAGCGCCGCTTCGACCTTGCCGATCACATCGCCACCGACCTTGCTGCCATGCTCGGTGATCGCGCTGCGGGTCGCATGGATCAGGCCATCAGCCTGGTTGCGCGCCTGCACCAGCTCCTGGAACTTCTTGTCTTCCTCGCGGTTGGCTTCCGCGTCGGCGACCATCCGCTGGATCTCTTCGTCCGACAGACCCGAACCGGCCTTGATCTCGACCTTCTGTTCCTTGTTGGTCTTCTTGTCCTTGGCCGAGACGTGCAGGATGCCGTTGGCGTCGATGTCGAAGGACACCTCCACCTGCGGCATGCCGCGCGGCGCCGGCTCGATGCCGGACAGGTCGAACTTGGCCAGCGACTTGTTGAAGCGGGCCTGCTCGCGCTCACCCTGCAACACGTGCACCGTCACGGCCGACTGGTTGTCCTCGGCAGTGGAGAAGGTCTGCGAGGCCTTGGTCGGGATCGTGGTGTTCTTCTCGATGATCTTGGTGAACACGCCGCCCATGGTTTCGATACCCAGCGACAGCGGGGTCACGTCCAGCAGCAGCACGTCCTTGACGTCGCCAGCCAGCACGCCGCCCTGGATCGCCGCACCCAGCGCCACTGCCTCGTCGGGATTGACGTCCTTGCGCGGATCCTTGCCGAAGAACTCGGCCACCGCCTGCTGCACCTTCGGCATGCGGGTCTGGCCGCCGACCAGGATCACCTCGTTGATGTCGCTGGCACGCAGGCCGGCGTCATTGAGCGCGGTGCGGCACGGCTCGATCGACTTCTTGACCAAGTCTTCCACCAGCGCCTCGAGCTTGGCCCGGGTCAGCTTGATGTTCAGATGCTTCGGACCGGACGCATCAGCAGTGACGTACGGCAGGTTCACTTCGGTCTGCTGCGAAGACGACAGCTCGATCTTGGCGCGCTCTGCGGCGTCCTTCAGGCGCTGCAGCGCCAGCGGATCCTTGCGCAGGTCGATGCCCTGATCCTTGTTGAACTCGTCGACCAAATACTCGATGACGCGGTTGTCGAAGTCTTCGCCGCCCAGGAAGGTGTCACCGTTGGTGGCCAGCACCTCGAACTGCTTCTCGCCGTCCACTTCGGCGATCTCGATGATCGAGACGTCGAAGGTACCGCCGCCGAGGTCGTACACGGCAATCTTGCGGTCGCCGCCGTTCTTGTCCAGGCCATAGGCCAGCGCTGCGGCGGTCGGCTCGTTGATGATGCGCTTGACGTCCAGACCGGCGATTCGGCCAGCGTCCTTTGTGGCCTGGCGCTGGCTGTCGTTGAAGTACGCCGGCACGGTGATCACCGCCTCGGTGACCTTCTCGCCCAGGAAGTCCTCGGCGGTCTTCTTCATCTTTTCCAGCACGCGCGCGGAGATTTCCTGCGGCGCCATCTTCTTGCTGTCGCTGGTCTGCACCCAGGCGTCGCCGTTGTCGTGCGCCAGGATGCCGTACGGCACGTGGGAGATATCCTTCTGCACCTCGCCATCGGTGAACTTACGGCCGATCAGGCGCTTCACCGCGTAGAAGGTGTTCTTCGGGTTGGTGACGGCCTGGCGCTTGGCCGAGGCGCCCACCAGCACTTCGCCGTCCTTGGTGTAGGCGACGATCGAAGGCGTGGTGCGGTCGCCCTCGGAATTTTCGATGACGCGGGCCTTGCCGCCGTCCATGATCGCCACGCACGAGTTCGTGGTGCCGAGGTCAATACCAATGATCTTGCCCATGGAGATGCTCCTGCTGAGTCTTTAGCTGTGTCCGGCTGCGCCGGGTCTGGCTGAAATGTGGGGATGCTGCGGGCGCGTTCAAGCCGCCCATGCGAATCTGTGTTCCGTGGCTGCGCCGGCATGTTCAGCCGCCGGCGAGCCCTCAATCGTGCTTGGCGACCACCACCAAGGCCGGACGCAGCAGGCGGTCATTGAGCAGATAGCCCTTCTGGAAGACCTGCACCACGTGGCCCGGGGCCACGTCCGCGGCTTCGGCCTGGCTGATCGCCTGGTGCTGGTCGGGATTGAACGGCTGGCCGACCGGGTCCAGCAAGGTCAGGCCATTGTCGGCAGCCACCTTCAGCAACTGCTTGTAGGTCAGATCCAGACCATCGCGCAGCGGGCTCGGCTCGCTGCCGGCCGCCGTCAGACCCGCATCCAGACTGTCGAACACCGGCAGCAGCTCGCCCAGCAACTTTTCGTTGGCGAACTTGCGCGCATTCTCCACATCGCGCGCGATCCGCTTGCGCTGGTTTTCCAGGTCGGCGCGCTCGCGCAGGGCGTCGGCCTTGACCAGGGCGATCTCGCTGCGCAACGCCTCGATCTCGGCCTTCAGCGGATCGGTCTCGGGCGGGTTCTGGGACAGGTCTTCGGAGTCGAATTCGGGGTGGTCTTGGTTCATGTGCAGTTCCCGGGCAAGCGGAACGCCCGCCCCAACGTCCACCCGTATGTGGGCGTCGCTGCCGGTTTCAAGCAGTCGATCGCACGGATCGAGCCAGCTTATCGCCCGCCAGGCGGCTCCATCGCCGCACCCAGCACCTGGGCGGCGGTCTGCACCAACGGGATCACCCGCTCGTAGGCCATTCGCTTGGGACCGATCACTCCCAGTACCCCCAGTACCTGCCCATTGGCCGCGTACGGGGCGGTGACCAGCGAGACATCCTCCAGCGACACCATGCCGGTCTCCTCGCCAATGAAGATGCGCACCCCAGGCGCCTGGATCGTACGTTCGAGCAACTGCAGGATCTCGCGCTTGCTGGCGAAGGCCTCGAACAGCTCGCGCAGGCGGTCCAGGTCCGAGAGGTCCTGCACCCCCATCAGGCGGGTCTGCCCCGCCACGACCATGTCCTCGGGCTCCACCGGCACCAGCGCCTCGCTGGCCAGGTCCACGCTATGCGCCAGCAGCTGCTCCATTGCATCCTTGGCCAGGCGCATCTCGCGCAGCAGGGCGCTGCGGATCTCCGCCAGCGGACGCCCGGCAAACTGGCTATTGAGGTAGTTGGCCACCCGCTCCAGCTCGGCCGGCTCGTAGACGCGGCGCGGCTCGATCACCCGGTTCTGCACTTCGTTGTCGGCGAACACCAGGATCGCCAGCACCCGCCGCGCGTCCAGTGGGACGAAGTCGATATGGCGAAAGGCGAACTGCGCGCGCCGCGGCGCGCTGACCACGCCGACGAAGTGGCTCATCGCCGACAGCATCTGCGAGGCGCTCCCCAGCAATGACTGGGTGCCGTTGCCGCTGGCCAGCTCGGCGCGCAGGCGGCGCACCTCCTCCTCGCCGGGCGGCTGCATCTGCACCAGGCTGTCGACGAACACCCGGTAGCCATGTGCGGTCGGCACCCGGCCGGCCGATGTGTGCGGAGAGCTGAGCAGACCGATGTCCTCCAGGTCGGCCAGGATGTTACGGATGGTGGCCGGACTGACGTCCAGGCCAGCGTGCTGGGCCAACGTCTTGGACCCGACCGGCTCGCCGTCGCGGATGTAGCGCGCGATCAGCGTCCGCAGCAACTGGCGCGCACGGGGATCGAGCGTGGGAGACTGAGACGCGCGCATGGGATCATCCGGTGAGACTGGCCATAGATAATGTCTGGCCCCCGGGTTGGCAAGCGTCTGATTCCCGGCCGGTCTCCTCCACCCTACGCTTCCCCAAACGCATTCACTTTCTGCCCATGCTCAGACACCTGTCCATCAAGGATTTCGCCGTCGTCCGCGCCACCGAGCTCGAATTCGGGCCCGGCATGACCGTCGTCTCGGGCGAGACCGGCGCCGGCAAGTCACTGATGGTCGATGCGCTCGGCTTCCTGTCGGGCCTGCGCGCCGATAGCGGCGTGGTCCGCCATGGCGCCGAGCGCGCCGAACTGTCGGCCGAATTTCAGCTGCCGGCCGGTCACCCCGGCCTGACCTGGCTGGCCGACAACGAGCTGGACGACGAGGCGCAATGCCAGCTGCGACGCATCATCCGCGCCGATGGCGGGTCGCGCGCCTGGATCAACGGCCGCCCGGTCACCTCCTCGCAACTGGCCGAGCTGGCCGCGCGGCTGGTGGAGATCCACGGCCAGCACGAGCACCAGGCCCTGATGGCCCGCCACAGCCAGCTGGCGCTGCTGGACGCCTACGCACGCAACCAGGCCGAGCGCGAGCAGGTGCGCCAGGCCAGCCAGCGCTGGCAGGCGCTGCTGGACGAGCGCGACGCCCTCTCGGCCCAGGGCGATGTTTCCGACCGCATCGGTTTTCTGGAACACCAGCTCGCCGAGCTGGAACGCGAGGACCTGGACCCGACGGCGATCGCCGCGCTCGACGCCAGCCATCGCCGCCAGGCGCATGCCACTGCGCTGATCGGCGCCTGCGACGGCAGCGCGCACCAACTCAACGGCGAGGACGGCACCAGCGCGCTAGGCCTGTTGCAGGACAGTCGCCACCTGCTGGCGCGGGTGGCCGAGCACGAACCGCGCCTGGGTGAGGTGGATGCCTTGCTCGACAGCGCCGCCATCCAGATCGAGGAAGCCTTGGCCGTACTGGACCGCATCCGCGACGACCTGGACGCCGATCCAGCCCAGTTCGAGGCGATGGAACGGCGGCTCGGTCGCCTGCACGACCTGGCGCGCAAGCACCGGGTGGCGCCGGACGAATTGGCCGGCCATCGCGACCGCCTGGCCGCCGAGGTCGATAGCCTGCGCGGCGCCGATGAGCGGCTACAGCAGCTGGACAAGCACATCGCCACCGCCGCGACCGCCTGGCGCGAGGCGGCAGACACCCTCACTGCCAGCCGCCAGGCCGCCGCCGAGGCGCTGTCCAGCGCCACCACCGCGCTGATCGGCGAACTGGGCATGGGCGGCGGGCAGTTCCTGATCCAGCTGCAGCCGCACGAAAGCGCCCGCCCGGATCCCAATGGCGCTGAGCGGGTCGAGTTTCTGGTCGCCGCCAACGCCGGCCAGCCGCCGCGTGCGCTGCGCAAGGTCGCCTCCGGTGGCGAGCTATCGCGCATTTCGCTGGCCATCGAGGTGGCCGCGCTTGGCCTGGACAGCGTACCGACCATGGTGTTCGACGAAGTGGATTCAGGAATCGGCGGCGCGGTGGCCGACATCGTTGGGCAGAAACTGCGCGCGCTCGGCGAGGAACGCCAGGTGCTCTGCGTGACCCACCTACCGCAGGTCGCCGCCAAGGGCCATGCGCATTACCGGGTCAGCAAGGCGCCGGTGGACGGCATGACCCAAAGCGCGGTCGAACTGCTGGGACCGCAGGCACGCCAGGAAGAGCTGGCACGCATGCTGGGCGGAGTGGAAGTCAGCAAGGAGGCACGCGCCGCCGCCCGCAAGCTGTTGCAGAGCGCCTAGCGCCTGGAGCGCGCAGGGCCCGGAGATCAGGCAGCGCCGGCGCCGTGTGCGCAGGCCAGCGGCGTGACGGAGCGGGACCTGCCAGCGAGACCTGCCTGCGCCATGCAGATCGGCGGCACCGCCACCTACACGCTGGACTGGAAGGACAAGACGGCCAAGCAGCTGGTGCTGGGCACCCGTCCGCGAGCGCATGATGGCTGCGTCGGCTCGTCGTGACAGCAGCACCGCCGCCAAGGCGGACACCGTCCGCGGGGGACTCAGCGGCTGCGCTTCTTGCGCACGTACAACACCAGCGAATGCTCTTCTAGTTCGTAGCCGTGCTTGGCGGCGATCTGGCGCTGCAGCGCTTCGATCTCCTCGCTCTCGAACTCGATGACCTGACCGGTATCCACATCGACCATATGGTCATGGTGGCCGCCACGGTCCAGCTCGTAGACGGCCTGGCCGCCTTCAAAGTTGTGCTTGAGCACCAGGCCAGCGGCTTCGAACTGGGTCAGCACGCGGTAAACCGTGGCCAGGCCGATCTCGTCACCGTGTTCGAGCAACTGGCGATAGATGTCTTCGGCGCTGAGATGATGCTGGTTGCTCTTCTGCTCGAGCAGCTCGAGGATCCGCATACGCGGATGGGTCACCTTGAGCCCGACTTTGCGCAGGTCGTGGGTTTCCATTCGTACTCCGTTCATAGGCGATTTAGCGCCAGCTGCCTGAGACGGGTCGCGGCGACCGCCGGGAGTGTATCATCGGCGTGATTTCCCCTCAGCACTGACTAACCGATGCGCAATCTCCTGCTGGTCGCCGCCGTTGCCGTTTCCACTGCCGGCTGCGGCATCATCTACAAGCAGCCGATCTACCAAGGCAATCTGATCAAGCAGAGCGCCGTAGAGCAACTGCAAGTAGGCCAGAGCAAGCAGCAGGTCAATGCGTTGCTGGGAACACCGTCCATTCCCGATCCGTTCCACGCCCAGCGCTGGGACTATACCTCTACCGAGCGGGTGGACCGCCTGGCGCGTACGGAAATCAAGAACTTCACCGTGTTCTTCGAAAATGACCAAGTGGTGCGCTGGGAAGGCGACTATTTTCCGTCGCAGGACGAGCAGCTCGCCAAGTCGGCTCCCAAGCAGTTCGGCCGCAATCTGGCACGCGACAAGAAGAAGCAGCGCGGTCGCTAAGCCGCTGCACATTCGTCATCGGATGGCTGGTGCCGCGATGGCCGCACGCCACGTCGGCGCATCCGCTCCGGCGCGAACGATCCTAGCGCCTGGTCGCGCCAGGCTGTCCGGCACGGCGGCGCCGTGCCTGCTTGGGATCGATCAATAACGGCCTGAGCAACTCGACCCGGTCGCCCTCGTGCAACACCTGCTCCGGCGCGGCCAGTACGCCAAAAACCGCCTGTGCCGCCGGTTGTGGCTGCGTCAGACCAGAACGGGCGATCGCCTCACCCACCGTGGCGCCCTGCGCCAGCTCCAACTGGACCGAGGTGTACCGATCCGGCCAGGCCAGCACCACCTCCACCCGTGGCATCAATCCTCTCCGCGCTCGGCCACCCGCACGAAGTCGTTGACCATGCGGTCGGCCAGCCCCTGGAACCCCAGCGCCAGCGCAGGACCAAGCAGGCGCGAGCTGGTTTCGAACTCCAGCGTCAGGCTGACCTTGCAGGCGTTTTCGCCCAGCGCCTGGAACTCCCACCGCCCTTCCAGCCGGCGGAACGGGCCATCGCGCAGGTGCATGGCAATACTGTCCGGCCGCGACAGCACGTTTTCGGTGGTAAACCAAGTGCGGAACGACCCCAACCCCAGGTCCAGCCGTGCAACGATGCGCTCAGGCTCCTGTTCGAGCACTTGGGCGGCATCGCACCAGCTGAAGCGGCGCGGATAGGCGGCAACATCATTGACCAGATCGAACATGCGGGTCGCGCTGTGTTCGACCAGGGCGCTGCGGCGGATGGTAGGCATTCGTTGTGGCTGTGAAAGACGGACGATCGTGTGGCGACGCCGAATCGGCGACAATAGCGGGATGAGCAAGAAACCGGTCAAGGATAAAGCAAACGGCGCGACGGCCACGAAAACCATCGCCCTGAACAAGCGCGCGCGCCACGAGTACCAGCTCGAGGACCGCTACGAGGCCGGCCTGGCGCTGCAGGGCTGGGAGGTCAAGGCGATCCGCGCCGGCCGCGCCAACATCATCGATGGCTATGCCTACGTCCGCTCGGGGGAAATCTTCCTGATCGGCGCCCAGATCACCCCATTGATCCAGGCCTCCAGCCATGTCGTGGCCGAGGAGCGGCGCACTCGCAAGCTGCTGCTGCACCGAAGCGAGATCGACAAGATGCTGGGCCGCGTCGAACGCGACGGCTATACGCTGGTACCCACCGCGCTGTACTGGAAGAACAACAAGGTCAAGCTGGAGATCGCGCTGGCCAAGGGCAAGAAGACCCACGACAAGCGCGAGGCCGCCAAGGACCGCGATTGGCAACGCGACAAACAACGGGTCATGCGTCGGCACAACCGCGACGCCTGACGTCGCTGGGCTACGCACTGTCATTAGAAACGCAATCGGCCTCCATGCGACCGCGATCATCGATGGACTGCAGCGCATCGTCGCCGATGCGCTGCAGCGATCAGGTGGCTCCCAGCATGCGCATCAAGTTGGGTACCCCCCTGCCCTGCACGTAGCGATCGCGCTGCAGATCGGTGCAGGTCTCCATCAACAGCTGCTTGACCCGATCCGGCGCGCCGATGAACTCGCGCCGCATCGACAGGAACCCGGCCAGCACTCCGGACACATGCGGAGCCGCCATGCTGGTCCCGCTCATTTCCACCATTAGACTGGCTGGATCGCGCGGATCGTAGTCGTAGTATGCCGACAGGATCTTTTCGCCCGGCGCGACCACATCCGGCTTGTGGCGGCCATCGGCGGTGGGCCCGCGCGATGAAAAGTACGAGACGCCATAGCTATGCGGGCTGCTCTTGTGCACCGAGCCGACCACGATCGCCTCCTCCAGATTGCCGGGATCGCTGATCGACAGATCCATGTTGGTCGGATACGCATCGCCATCGTTGCGCATCAACCACGCCAGGCCTTCATTGCCCGCGGCGATCACCACCAGCACTCCCTGACGCCACAGGCGCCGCAGTTCATTGCACAGCGGCGTGAAGCCGCAGCCGTAGCTTTCCGGATCGAAACAGCCCCCCAGGCTCAGATTGACTCCATGGATTACCAGTTCGCCAGCGCGCTCGTTGATCTCGGCGACGTGCTGGATCGCCTTGATCATCCATGAGTCGCGACCGTTGCCGTCATCATCAAGCACCTTGAAGCCATACAGACGCGTCTCCGGCGCCATCCCGGAAAAGTCGAGCAGGGGTCCGCGGGCCCCGCTAATGTCGGGCATCGCGGCCTGGCAGTGGCCGGCAATGATGCCGGCAATATGGGTGCCGTGGCCGTGTCGGTCGAGCCGCGCAAATGCCTCCCCATCCTTGCGCGTCAGCTTCTTTGCAGGACCGCGCCGCGTGCAATCCCATTGCGCCGCCACCGTGTCACGTTCGCCCGGCACATGGAAATGCGGATGGTCAGCGGCGATGCCGGTATCCAGTACCGCCCAGCCGATCTGCTGCCCGCGTGCGCGGTAGGCGATGCGTGCCGCATCCACATGCATGACGGTGCCGGACACATGGATCAAGGCGCGCTTGCCCGCATCGCGCCAGACGCGGCGGAAGCCCGAACTGCGATAACGATCCTGCAGCGACTCCAGCTCAAAACGCGTCAACCGCGCCGAAATGAAGCGTTGCAGGCTGTCCTCCAGCTCGATCGCCGCGTCCAATGCATCTCCACTCAGGCCAGTGCTGCGGCCAGCGATCTCGCGCAGCTGCGCCAGCAGCAATGCCCGCGCAGCGACCGGATCGCTGCCGAGCAGACGCCGATCCAGCTCGATCAGCACCTCATGCCGATGGGCTGCATCGTGTGCTTCCAACTGCTCGCTGAGATCCTTGACCAGAACGGCGTCGGCCACCGGTTGATCGAAGCCCACCCCCACCGCTTGTCGCACCTCCGCCCGCACCTGCGGGATCGACAGGTAACCGGATGCAGAGTGCGGGTTGTCGCGCCAATCGGCATTCAACCGTGCCGCCGCCACATTGGCGAAGCGCCCCTTGGCATTGGCGATGTCGTCACTGAGATCGGCATCCAGCGCGACCGGGTCGCCAGTGTCGGCGACGTTGACCCAACGCCGCACGCAGGCCGGAAACGGCAGCTTGCGGGTACCGGTCCAGCGCTTGAACATGCTGCGGACCTGCGGCAGCCCCAGCGGCGAGCCCAGCGTCAGGAACAGGCTGACCTCGCAGCCATCGGCAGACAATTGCCGCAAGACGTCGTAGGCGATCATCGACCCCTGGCTGTGGGCGACCACCACGAACGGACCTCCTCCCGCGCTGATGCGCTGTGCCAGGCTCTCGCGCATCAGCGCAGCGCGCTCAGGCACGAAGAAAAAATCATGCGCGTCCTGCAGGAACGCGGCCGACACCAGGCGCAGCAGCACGCGGTTGATCGCATCGATCGGGCCCATCGCATGCAGGCCATCGACCGCAGCGCCAGCCTGCAGTTGATCAAGCAGCCGGTGCAGATCCTCGCGTTCCTGCGCGTTCTGCGCCAGCGCATCGGCCAGCAGACGCAGGTCCTGCCCCCCGGTGGTCATGCCGAGCGTGCTCAATGCACGTTGCACCCCCGGCGCCAACGCCGGCCCGATGTCTTGCCCATCGCAGGTCCCCGGCTCGGGGACCGGATAGCGATCGCGATTGACCCAGTAGGCCAGCCGCGTGCGCTCTCCCATCGGCCGTCCAAACAAGGCCTTGTCCCACTGGCAGCGCAGCACATCCGCCGGCGGCTTGTTGCCGATGCCATGGATGTAGATCACCGTGCGCGCCCTGCCTTGCGCCCGCGCCAGCACGCCGGATGATTCCTGGCCGGAAGCCGTGGCGGGCGCGCTTGCCGCCGCCGGACGCGCCTTGGCCACCCGCCGCGCCGGCGGTGCCGATCGTCCTCGCCGTGGACGGGGGGGCTTGCTCGTCGCCATCGCTACGCTCCTTCGTGATCGAATTATTCTGTTGCGTTCGGTACCGGACTGAAGCCACTGTAAGCGCTGCAGGTCTCAGCACTTGTGACAGCCCGCGCTGATCCCTACACTGGTTGGGTCAGCGTGTGATGCTTTCCCCGGGGGTGCACTGGTTTCGACGGGGGTCGCGAAGTCGCTTGGCGCATGCCGAGGGGGCAGCTTTCCTCGTTAATCCAGCCGCAAAACTCTAGTTGCCAACGACGACAACTACGCACTGGCCGCTTAAGGCCTAAGCCCCGAAATCGCTTGTGTCCGTGCTCGCGACGTAGGGTCATCATCACGGAACCGCCGATGGTGGCTGCCTGTCAGCCGTCGGTTAAATCAAGCAGGCTGGTTTCCAGGTGCGCTTTGCCCGCCGTGCTGCCTGGGAACGAGATCTAACGGAGGGATAAGCATGTAGTGCTGGGGATGGAGTGCTTCCGGACGGCGGTTCGATTCCGCCCACCTCCACCAATGACCGGACCGAGCAGGTCCACAGAAGGCCGGGAATCCCCGTAAAACCAGGGTTCTCGGCCTTTTTCATGTGCAACGCAGTGCGTAGGTGAACGTATCAAGCCATGCGACGTCGGGGTACTACTAGGGCACCAATGCCCCCTCGCGCTGAGTTGCTGCCGGGCGCAGGGCTGTCGATAGATTGAAGAATGAACGCGCCGAACGTGGGCTGGACGAACGTCATCACCTCTACTCGCACCCATCACTACTAAGGGTCTAAGCGTCCCACGGGCGCCATGGCCAGACTGGCAATCGGAGTAAACGCTACGATCGCAACGTCATTGATCTGCATTTGCAGACCAACGCCCAAGGCCTGGCACAACAAACCCGGGCACAGCGCCTCATGCACTGAAACCCATCTGCGAAACAACTATCGGCCACACCGCGATGGAGGTTCCGGCCACGATTTCGTTAGGTCATGCTTCATCGCTTCACCACCGAAAATTTAGATCGGTGCAGGCAACTTGAGGCGCCCTGCAATCAACAGGTACCCCATGTCTACGTCTTCCATCGCCATTGTCCAAGAATTTTTACACCGCATCGGCACCGGCGAATCTGCCGAGAAAATTGCAGAGCTGGTCAGCGATCAGGTCGATTGGTTCGTTGCGGGCGATACCCGCACTGTTCCCTGGATCGGACGCAAGGTGGGCAAGGCCGGTGCAGCGTCATTCTATGCGCAACTCAGGGAGCAGACCGCAGCCGAGTCGCTGACCGTCGACGACATTCTTGCGCAAGGTAATCGCGTTGTCGCTCTCGGGAGACTGAAGTCACGCGTCATCCGTACCGGCAAGCTGATCGAGTCCGAGTTCTGCCTGGACTTCACCGTTGAAGACAACGAAATCACCCGTTTTCGTATGTTAGAAGACAGCTTCGCAGTAGCTCAAGCTGTTGCCTGATGCGTGACACGTGCTGTAGCCAATGGAACCTCCTGGCTTTGGAACAATGCCAGAAAGATCTACCTATGCGGCGTCTGCGGATAGGGGGAGCTTACGCTTGGCTCTCTGCCAGCGAAAGGCCCAACACTTCTTCTTCTCCGCGGCAAATTCACTGCCAGCACCACATGTGCCGATGTGTTGAAGACCCGCTTGTTCCGCTGCACCTTCACCACGATCCCATCCAGACACATCAGCGGATAGATCGCTTCCAATGGCCGGCTCTGGCAAGTGCGGGCTTGGTCCAACACCGCATCGGTCACCCGCGTGATTAACGTGTGCGAGATCGTCAGACCGTACAAGTCCACCAGTACCGACTCGATGTCCCAGGTGGTCATGCCCTTGGCGTACAAGGCCAAGATCTTCGGCTCCGTCCCGCCCAGGCGCACTTGCCGTTTCTGGACCAGTTGCGGCTCAAAGGTGCCCTCACCATCCCGCGGCGTCTCCACCTGCAGTTCGCCAGTTCGCCCATCTAGCTCTGCACCGCCGCGCAGGTCTCGCCATGGCGAACGTTGCCTGCCACGTTGCGTCCATGCCGTTCGTGTCCCAGATGCGCCGGCATCTCCGCTTCCAGCGAGCGGTTGATCATGTGCTGGAGCATCTGCGAATACAGCACGACTCCATTTGCTCCAGCGTCGTACAAACCTGCGGTCACTCGTCCAAGCGCTCTTTCGATAACTTCATGCGACAGCTCCTCCCGGCTCAACGCCGCATCTTCTCAAAGGGCCGTTACACGGTTCAATTTGCAGACTCTCGATCGGCGACGTCCCGCCGACCAAGTTTGCCGCCCAATTCACTCACCCACCCGAAGCCGAATTTTCCAGTTCTGCCAGAGCCTAACGCGAGAAGGAGGTCACAATCCTCGTCTTCTCGGCGCCCTCTCACTGCGAGGCCTCTCTAAAAACATAACGCTTATCGAGATTATATTTGGTGATATAGCCTACCGCTAGGCCAATCACCCCGCCCAGGTAACGCATTTCTCGTGTTCCAAATACCTGCTGGAATCCAAATTCAATACCCCAAAAGATGGCCGTTGTCACCACCCCCATGATCGCGTAAAGCGCGAACGTCTGAGCATCGTGAACAGTATTTTTAGCGATGAATCTGAAAATATACCGCTTGTCAAGAAGATATTTAACAACCAGTCCGACTCCGGTCCCGATGATGACAGATACCGGAATTGCAAATGATCCAGCGTATGCACGGACCAGCATGTCCTGCGCACCTATGTTTGCAACTGTCGCGATTAATGCAAAAATGGCATATTTTATCGCTACTTTAGTCGAGGCAAACATTGCGATAAAGGTTCCAGAGTCCGAATACATGATACCTTAACGCCGCAAAACCTGCGACACACTTGCGACTTAATTAAGCGGATGCGGCCAAAACACTGATCGAGAATGGACTCCTGTTCATACCGTGGATCTCCGCTAACGCCTTTGTGCATAGAGGGCAATTCTTGACACGCACTTGGTGCTATGTTGCGTGACGCCATCGCGACGCGCGCCGTCAACGATACCCCATTTCTTTCAGCGGGATCGACATAGCTTCAAGAACGCCAAGGCAAGACGGCCGGCAGCCGGCATGGCATCCATTTCTTCTGCGCCATTCTTTATATTCGCCCTTCATAACCTAGCCATGTGCGAGATGGCTGTTGCACAGCGCGGGGATGATATTACCTGCACATCCGCACTTACGCATGAGTCCGCGACCGACAAATTCACTCCAGCAGTAGCGCCCACTTCGTATTACGCCGACATGCGAATGTAAAACGGCACCAAGAATCGAGCCAGGGAAACGGCTAGGCGAAAGACCCCAAAGAGTAACGGACGGATTTTAGTCGGAGCTTTTGTAGTTACGCCCCTTATCATCAACCGAACCAGAGCTGGCAATCACCACCGTCACTTATGTTCGAGCCACTTTCTTAAGTGTCAGATGCTACATGCGTGGACAGGTGGGCTGAAGTCGCAATCTTGACTCGATCCCCAGATGCTACCTGAGCAAGCGTTTCTCCGCTCGTTCGGGCCATGGGGGTGATTCATTCGAGCTATTGAACACGCGATTCACGACGACTCACTAGGCATCGAGCCAACGCAAGCAAGCTTGGTGAGCGCGGCATCAGATCAATAACGTTGTGAGGCAAGCATCAATCTAATTGGGGCCGATCGCCGGACTCGGTCTCAAACAAACCAACCAAGCAAATGCAACCAGGAGGTGATACAAGCCGCCCCTGTCGGGGCCTAGGCCTTTCCATGGCATTCACGTCTAAGACCCCCCATTCGAGTCAAGTTGTGACGCTTCTGGTCCATCAAGGTCGGCAACAGCCCTGGGCAATAGAGCGCCTCCGCTAGCCCACGCGGCAACATCGCAGTCACTGCGCAAGCGGTCGAACATGGCCCGTAAGGCGGTCGCTTCCTGGCGCAAGGTGGTGAAGGCCTGCAGTGTGGCGTGTTCCATGGCGTCCTCGGGGATGGCACTCCTGGTGCCTTAGCCCGGTAAGCAGCATATCGCGTGCCATTGACGGCCTGGACATGATCCTGCGCCAAGTCCGCATCGGCAGCGGTGGGCGCGAGATCGACAGGCACACCAGCCGCCAGCCTCCAATGCGCTTGGGCTTTGGCCAGCGGCCAAGCCGCGAGATCCCGATCTCGACCTCGGTCTCTCGCTGACGCTAGGTCTTGGCATGCATCGCTTCCAGTACCGGCATGCCGGCAGCCCGCGCGCCGGCGATCGCCGCTCGATGGTCGCCGAAATCGACCGCCACATGACCGCGCGCCACCTCACACTCACGAGTCGGACCGACCTGCTGGATGCTCCAGCCACCCACCCAACCCCGGCCGGGCGGCGTTGCCAAGCTGGTCTTACCGATCAATTGATAACCCCCGAGGAGATGACCTCAGGCGCTTGCTCGGCGACGTGTCGTGAGAATACCGACGGCTGACGCAGTAGCGAGCCCATCCTAGGCACGCCACTTGCATCGAGCTCGACCATAACAGTGAGTTGGGAGACCTCGATGCCGCGTACCAATGCCAAGCGCCAGGCGGCCAGCGCCCTGCTGCTGGGGTGCCTGATCTTCGTGCTGATCGGCGTCGGCAGCTACGCGGCGACGCAGCGATCGCTGTCCGCGGCCGCGTGGGTGAGCCATACCCAGCAAGTGATTGCCAGCATCGACGAGATCCAGGCCACGGTGTTGTCGGCCGAGTCGTCCGCACGCGGCTACGTGCTGAGCGACGATGAGGCATTCCTGGGGGTCTACACCGACGCGATCGGCGGTCTTCCCGAGCGGCTGACCCGGCTGAACCTGCTGGTGCAGGACAATCCGCTGCAACAGCGCAACGTGGCGACGCTACAACAGCTCATCGAACAGCGCAGGCTCCAGCTGGACGATTTGCTGGGCAGCTACCGCAGCACAGGTATCGACGGCGCACGCACCTCGATCGCCAAGGGCGTCTTCAAGGCATCGACGGCGCTACGCCGCCAGGTTCAGACGATGACCGCGCTGGAGCGCAGCATGCTGGTGACCCGGGCTCAGGCCAACCAAACCAGCGCGCAATGGGTGGCGCGGATCACGGTGATCGGGATCATCAGCGGCCTGCTGGTGATGGCACTGGCCTACCGGCTGCTCTCGCGCGAATTGGCGCGCCGTCTGCGTGCCGAGGGCGAGGCCAGCCGCAGCAACGACCGCCTGATCGACTCGTTCTCCACCCTCGAACGCACCTCGGCCGGACTGGAGGCGCTGTCTCGCTATTCCGGGCTGCTGCAGAACTGCCGCGATGCCGAGGAAGCGCTGAAAATCACCGCACGCACCATTGCCCCGCTCATCCCTGGTGCCTCCGGCGCGGTGTATCTGCTGCGGGCATCGCGCGACCGGGCCGAGCAGGTCGTCAGCTGGGGGGAACTGGCCGATGGCGGCACCGATGGCATCACCCCGGAACAGTGCTGGGCGCTACGGCGCGATCGCACCTACGTGGTGGACGACGCCAGTCGCTCGGTGCTCTGCGAGCACGCGACCGTCAATCTTCCGCCGCACGGCAGCACCGCCTGCATCCCGCTCTCGGCCCAGGGAATCCAGCTGGGCATGCTGACCCTGCGCGGCGAACATCCGCATGCCCCCGATGTCATAAGGATCGCCGAAGCCGCCGCCGAGCAACTCTCGCTGGCCTTGCATAACCTGCGCCTGCGCGAGACGTTGCGCCAGCAGTCGATCCGCGACCCCCTCACCGGTCTGTACAACCGCCGCTACCTCGAGGAGGCGCTCAATCACGAACTGGCACGCTGCACGCGACGCCAGCTGCCGCTGTCGGTGCTGATGCTGGATGTGGATCACTTCAAATGCTTCAACGACCTGCACGGCCATGGCGGTGGCGATCGCGTGCTCGCCGCAATCGGCGAACTGCTGTTGGCACAAACACGCGGTGAGGATATCTGCTGTCGCTACGGCGGCGAGGAACTGACGGTGATTCTGCCGGAGGCCGATCTGGAGACCGCGTGCACGATGGCCGAGAAGCTGCGGGCGTCCATCGAGGCGCTGCAGGTCTCCGCCGATGGAGCATCGTTACCCAAGGTCACCGCCTCGTTCGGCGTCGCCACCTTCCCGACCCAGGCCGGTACCGTCCCGGAGCTGCTGCGGCACGCCGACCAGGCGCTCTACCGGGCCAAGCAGGCCGGGCGCAACCGGGTCGTGGCCGCAGAGTGAATGCTTGTGTTCTCAGGCTGGGACCGGCGGTAAGCGAACACGTGAAGCGGGCGCTTCAGGCAGCCCTCCCAGGCTGCGAACCGCGCTGTCGGGACATCCTGGCGCAACGTGCCGCTCCGGTCGCCAGCGCCGATCGGCGGCACGACGTCGCCTTAGCTGCTCTTAGGTCACGGCATCAGCGCTGCCGAGGAACCCCGGGCACCAACCCGGCCGCGTTCAGCATGCCGTCGACCCGGGCGCGGACATGCTCCTGGTCGGCCGACGTGGCGCAATGCAGCAGCGCCTCCGCGCGGGCCTGGAAATCCAGATAGTCGAAATCGGCATCTTCATCGGTGGCCAGCTGCGGCAATGCCTCCTGCAAGGCGTCCAGCTGCGCATCGAGTTCTTGGCGCGTGGGCATGGTTGGGGTCCTCCGAGGCCTGCCCCACCGTGGGCCAGCCACCGTCAAGTCCATGCGAAGCCGACAACCTGACTGCGCGTCGCGGGCGTTGCCCATGCTGCCGTTCGCTCAACTTGTACGGCCAATGGCCGATACTGCTTCCGATCCTTCGAGTGTCTCACTATCGTGATTCTCCATTTGCGGCGGGATTTCCGCCTTGGCATCGTCAAGATGTTGGGGCCGATCACTGCGCTGTTGTTGTGCCTCTATGCGCTTTACCTGGCCGTGATTGGTGACGAACGCGCCTGTCTGCTCGCCGCGCCGCTCGGTGCGCTGGCAGTCTGGCGCGGCTGGCGCATGCGCGGGGCCGAGCAGACCGGCCGAGGCGGTTTCTGGCTGGCGGCCATCAACGTGGCGGGCTGCCTGCTGGCTTGCTGGGCCGGCGGCGACAGCGCCCTGCCGTGGCTGTTTCCGGTATTGGCGACCAACTATTTGTTGTGCGATCCGCAGCGCGCCGTGCTGTTGAGCCTGCCCTTGCTGGCGGCGTTGTTGTTTCTGCCCTTCCTGACCGTCAGTCCCGGCCAGGGCATCTCCACGGTAGTCGTCAGCCTGGTCACGCTGGCGGTGGGCTATGCGTTCTCGTTGCGGCTGCAGGACGACCGTGTGCATCTGGAGGAACTGGCCTCGCTCGACGCGCTCACCGGCTTGCCGAACCGGCGCATGCTTGAGCGCGCGCTCACCCAGCAGATCGACCACCGGCATCCGCACGAGCGGCTCAACAGCCTGATCATCCTGGATCTGGACCATTTCAAGGAGGTCAACGACCTCTACGGGCATGCCGCCGGCGATGCCGCGCTGGCCGACTTGGCCACCATCCTGCGCTTCGAGGTCCGCGACCCGCACCAGGTCTTCCGCTTTGGCGGCGAGGAATTCGTCGTGCTGCTGCGCGCCGGCTCTTCGCCTGAACTGGAAGCGGCCACCGAACGCCTGCGCAAGGTGATCCGCAACAGCCTGCGTGGCCCCGGCGGACGCATCACCGTTTCGCTGGGTGCCGCGCGCCACGCTGGCGAAACCCACTGGCAGGATTGGTTCTCGCGTGCCGACGCTGCCCTCTATCTGGCCAAGAACGGTGGCCGCGACAGCGCGCGGATCGCCGAGTGATCCGCGCGCTCGGCCTGCCGCCGCGAGGCGATGGTCGGTCGATCCACCACAGAGGTCAGCGCTGCACCACCGCCACCGGGGTCTCGGCCGTGGTCGGCTCCTGCTTCCAACCGCCCAGCGCCTTGTAGACCCCGACCACGCCCACGTTGACGGCCGCCTCGGCCTGGGCCAGCGCATCGTCGGCCGCCAGCTGAGTGCGCTGGGCATCGAGCAGGGTCAAAAAGTCCTGCGACCCTTCGCGATAACGGATCTGCGCCAGCTCCTCGGCACGCCGGGCGGCGCTGGCCTGTTCGACCACGATCGCCAACCGCGCCTGTTGCCGGCCGTAGCTGGTCAACGCGTTTTCGGTGTCCTCCAGCGCCAGCAACACGCTCTGCTGGTACTGCGCCAGCGCGCCCTCGGCTTCGGCCTGGCTGGCGCGCAAGCGCGCCCGCACGCTACCGAAGTCAAACGCGGCCCAGCTGATCGACGGGGTGATCGACCAGGCCTTGCTTCCGCTATTGGTCAACCGCGCCGCATCGCCGGACAGAAAGCCGACGAAGCCACTCACGCTGATGCGCGGAAACAGATCGGCCGTGGCAACGCCGACCTGGGCGGTGGCCGCAGCCAGCCGGCGCTCGGCGCTGCGCACGTCCGGACGTTGCCGCAACAAGCCGGCGGTGTCGCCCAGCGGCAATGCACGCGCGAACGGTGGCATCGGGCGCGGCGCCAGCGTCGCGTCCAGTGCCGTGGGCGGCTGCCCGAGCAGCACCGCCAGGCGATGACGATACTGCGCCTGCACCGCTTCCAGTTGCGGAATATCCGCCTCGATCGCCTTCAGTCGCGCCAGGCTGCTCTGCACGTCCAGCTCGCTGCCGGCGCCCAAGTCCAGGCGGGCTTGGGTCAACCGCTGCGTCTCGCGCAGATTCACCAGGGTGCGCTGCGCCACCTCCACCTGCTTCTGGGTACCACGCAATTGAAAATAGTTGCGCGCCACCTCGGCGGCGACGGTGACCTGTACGTCCTGCAGGCCCGCCTGCTCGGCCTCCAGGTCGGCACGCGCGGCTTCGGCGGCGCGTCGCTGCCGACCGAACAGATCCAGTTCCCAGGCCGCGTCCAGTCCCAGCGTGGTGGTTTCGGTCAGAAAACGCTGGTTGCCGGCGATCACCTGTTGCTGCTCGCGGCGATCGAAGCTGCCCTGCGCGGTGACATGCGGCGCCTGGTCGAGCCGGCGTTCGACAAACACTGCGCGGGCCTGCTTGACACGCGCCACGGCGATGCGCAGATCGTGATTGGCGAACAAGGCATCGCGCACCAGCTGCTCCAGCACCGGGTCGTCGAACTGCGACCACCAGTTGCCGATCGGTGCCGCCGCGCTGAAGGCGGCATCCTGCGCGCCCTGCAACTGCACCGACGCCGGCGGCTCGGGCCGGTAGTCCGGCCCGACCGCGCAACCACTCAGCACCACCGCGGCCAGCGCGCCGGCAAGGATGGACTTCACCATGGCAGCACCTCCCCCAGGTGGGTGAAGCTGCCGCTGGCGCCATGCGCATCCAGCAATGCCATCAGCACACTGCTGCGCGCGCCGTCGGCGATCTCCAGTTCGCCCACGCCGTTGTTCATGTCGGTTTTCACGTAGCCCGGATGCACGGTATTGACCTTGATGGCGGTGTCGCGCAGTTCGTGGGCCAAGTGCACGGTCCAGCTATTGAGCGCGCTCTTGGACGCGTCGTAGGCCGCCAGTTTGAAGTCGTAAATCGGCGAACCGGGCTGGCTGTGCAGGGTCAGCGAACCGAGGATGCTCGACACATTGACGATGCGCCCAGCCAGCGAACGCCGCAGCAGCGGCAACAAGGCCTTGGTCACCGCCACCACCGCAAACAGGTTGGTGTCGAAGGTCCGCTCCCAGGTCGCCATGCTCTGCTCGGACGGCTTGCGTTGGACATCGTCGATCATGATGCCGGCGTTGTTGACCAGGATGTCGAGGTGGCCGTGGCGCTGTTCCACCGTACCGACCGCCGCGGCGATGCTGATGTCATCGGTGACGTCGAGCTGGATAGCTTCCACCGGCAGGCCTTCGACCTGCAGTTTGAGCGCAGCGGCAATGGCATCGTCGCGCCTGCGGCCGGCCAGCAGCGTATGCACGCCGGCCTCGGCCAGTTGTCGAACGGTCTCCAGGCCGATCCCGCGAGTGGCGCCGGTGACCAGGGCGATTTTGGTCGTGCTCATGTGTCAGTCCTTCAAGATGGGGGATGGATGGCATCACGCCTTGACGGCGTCATGCGGAACGGCCGCCTGTGCAGCGGGCCCACGACGGGTCACCCACTTGCGCAGCGCCACGTAGAACACAGGGGTCAGGAACAGGCCGAACAGGGTGACGCCCAACATGCCGGCGAACACCGTAATGCCGGTGACCGAGCGCACCTCGGCGCCAGCCCCCTGGCCCAGCACCAACGGCACGGTGCCGGCGATGAAGGCGATGGAGGTCATCACGATCGGGCGCAGACGCAGGCGACAAGCCTCCAGCGCTGCCTCGACGATGCCGCGGCCATGCATTTCCAGCTCACGGGCGAACTCCACGATCAGGATGGCGTTCTTGCAGGCCAATCCCATCAACACCACCAGGCCGACCTGCACGAATACGTTGTTGTCGCCACCGGTCAACCAGACTCCGAACAGCGCCGACAGCAGCGTCATCGGCACGATCAGGATCACAGCCAATGGCAGCGTCCAGCTCTCGTACAACGCCGCCAGCACCAGGAAGGCCAATAGCACCGCCATCGGAAACACGATCAGCGCCGAATTGCCCTGCGTGGACTGCTGATAGCTGAGATCGGTCCATTCGATGTTCATGCCGTTGGGCAACACCTTGGGTGCCATGCCGGACAGCGTCTGCATTGCTTCGGTGGAGGACAGCACGCGCGGATCGGCCTCGCCGATCAGATCGGCAGCCGGGTAGCCGTTGTAGCGGATCACCGGATCCGGTCCATAGGTCTGGCCCAGGGTGATCATGCTGCCGATCGGCACCATCTCGCCGCGCTCGTTGCGGGTCCGCAGGTTGGCGATGTCTTCCACGCTGTCGCGGAACGGGCCATCGGCCTGGGCGATCACTTGGTAGGTGCGACCGAAGCGATTGAAGTCGTTGACATACGACGAGCCCAGATAGGTCTGCAGCGTATCGAACAGGTTGGTCAACGGCACGCCTTGCGCCTTGGCCTTCTCGCGATCGACCTTGGCATCGAGCTGCGGCACATTGGCCTGATAGGTGCCGATCGGGAACTGCATGCCCGGCGTCTGCGAGATCGCCCCGGACATCGCCGTCACCGCCTGCTGCAGCTGGCCATAGCCCAGGCCCGCACGGTCCTGGATGTACAACGAATAGCCCGAGCCCTGCCCCAGACCCAGGATCGGCGGCGGCATGAACGCGAACGCGAAGCCCTGCTGGATCTGCCCGATGCGTGCGTTGATTTCCGCGTTGATCTCCGCCGCACTGCGCTTACGTTCGCCGAACGGCTTGAGAGTCAGGAACACCGTGCCGGTATTGGGCGTGTTGGTGAACTGAAGCGGATTCAGTCCCGGGAAGGCGATCGCATGATCGACGCCCTCGGTCTGCAGCGCAATCTGGGTGATCTGCCGGATCACCGCGTTGGTGCGCTCCAGCGAGGCACCTTCCGGCAACTTGGTACCGGCGATCAGGTAGAGCTTGTCCTGGGTCGGGATGAAGCCGCCCGGTACCGCCTTGAACATCAAGCCGGTGCCGACCAACAGCAACAGATAGACCACGAACACCACACCACGCTTGCCCAGCGTGCGCGACACCGCCCGCTGATACTTGTCCGAGCTGGTATGGAAGAAGCGATTGAACGGACGGAACAGCCAGCCGAACAGACGATCGATCAGACGCGACGGGCCGTCCTTGGGCGCGTCGTGCGACTTCAGCAGCATCGCCGCCAACGCCGGCGACAGCGTCAGTGAGTTGATCGCCGAGATCACCGTGGAAATGGCGATGGTCACCGCGAACTGCTTATAGAACTGCCCGGTCACGCCCGACAGAAATGCCATCGGTACGAACACCGCGCACAGCACCAGGGCAATCGCAATGATCGGCCCGGACACCTCGCGCATGGCCTGGTGGGCCGCCGCGAGCGGAGTCAGGCCTTCTTCGATATTGCGCTCGACGTTTTCCACCACCACGATGGCGTCGTCGACCACGATGCCGATGGCCAACACCAGGCCGAACAGGCTCAGCGTATTGATCGAAAAGCCCAGCAGGTACAGCGCCGCGAAAGTCCCCACCACCGACACCGGCACCGCCAGCAACGGGATGATCGACGCACGCCAGGTCTGCAGGAACAGGATCACCACCAACACCACCAGCAGCACCGCTTCCAGCAGGGTGTGCACTACCGCGCTGATCGAGTCGCGCACGAACACCGTCGGGTCATACGCGGCCGACCAGGCCACGTCCTGCGGGAACTGCTTTTCCAGCTCCGCCATCTTGGCGCGCACTGCGTCCGACAATTCGATCGCATTGGCGCCTGGCGCCTGGAACACGCCCATGCCGACCGCGTTCTGGTTGTCCAGCTGCGAGCGCAGTGTGTAGTTGCCCGCGCCCAGTTCCAGCCGCGCCACGTCCGACAGGTGCACGATCTCGCCGGCACCGCCGCTGCGGATGACGATCTTGCCGAACTCCTCTTCGGTGGTCAGCCGGCCCTGCGCATTGATCGACAGCAGAAAATCGCTGGCGTTGGGCATCGGCTCGGCGCCCAGTTGGCCGGCAGACACCTGCACGTTCTGCTCGCGGATCGCCGCCACCACGTCGCTGGCGGTCAAGCCGCGCGCAGCCACCTTGTCCGGATCCAGCCAGATCCGCATGGCGTAGTCGCCGGCACCGAAGATCTGGATCTGGCCAACGCCAGGCAGGCGCGACAACTCGTCCTTGACCTTCAAAGTGGCGTAGTTGCTCAGGTACAAGGAGTCGTACTTGCCCTTGGGCGAGGTCAGGTGCACGACCATCGTCAGCGTCGGTGACTGCTTCTGGGTCGTCACACCTTGTCGGCGCACGTCCTCGGGCAGGCGCGCCTGTGCCTGGCTGACGCGGTTCTGCACCTGCACCTGGGCCTGATCCGGATCGGTGCCCGGCTTGAAGGTCACGGTGACCACCAGCACGCCATCGGAGCCGGCGACAGACTTCATGTACATCATGTTTTCCACGCCGTTGATGGCTTCTTCCAGCGGCGTGGCGACGGTTTCGGCGATGACCTTGGGATTGGCGCCGGGGTACACCGCGCGCACCTGCACGCTCGGCGGTACCACTTCCGGATATTCGCTGATCGGCAACAACGGCATGGCGATCAGGCCGGCAGCGAAGATGATGATCGACAGCACCGCCGCGAAGATCGGTCGGTCGATGAAAAAACGGGAAAAGTCCATGGGGAATGGTCCTGTGTAAGTACCGCCAGTGGCGGTGCGGCATCACTCGCCCGTGCCGGTCCGCCAATGCGAACCGGTCACGGAGAGCGCTGCGGCGATGGATCAGTTCGCGGCGGTGCGCTTGTCGACGGGTCGCGCCATGGCCACGGCCTTGGCATCGACCGGCATACCGGGCATGAAGATCTTCTGCACGCCATCGACCACCACGCGGTCGCCGGCTTCAAGGCCCTTATGCACGATGCGCAAGCCCTCGGCAGTGCGTCCAAGCTCCACATCGCGACGCTGCGCCTTGCCCAGCTTGTCGACGACATAGACGTACTTGCGGTCCTGGTCGGTCAACACGGCTTTGTCGTCGATCAACATGGCCTGGAACTGGCCGCTACCAAGCAACTGCACATGGGCGTAGAGCCCGGGAGTGAACTGCCGCTGCGCGTTATCCAGCACCGCGCGTACGCGGATGGTGCCGGTGCTGCGCGCAAGCTGGTTGTCGAGGAAATCGACCCGGCCGGCATGCGGGAATCCCTGCTCACCGACCAGACCGATGCGCACCGGCAACTCACCGTTACGCCCGTCCGGACGTTCGCCGTTGCGGGCCATCTGCGAATAGCGCAGGAAGGTGGCCTCGTCGGCATCGAAATACACGAACACCTTGTCCAGCGACACCAGCGTGGTCAGCACGCTGGCGCTGTCGCCAGCGCTCACCAGATTGCCGGCGGTCACCATCGCACGTCCGGCACGGCCGTCGATCGGCGCACGCACGCGTGTCCAGTCCAGGTTGAGCTTTGCGGTGTCCACCGCCGCCTGGGCGGCCAACACCTCGGCATCGGCTTGTTCGGCGGCCGCGCGACGCTGCTCCCAGGCCTCGGTGGAGATGGCCTGTTGCTCGGACAGCTTGCGTGCGCGCGCCGCCTCGCTACGGGCCAAGGTCGCCTGGGTGCGGGCACGGGCCAGGCTGGCATTGGCGCGTGCCAGTTCGGCACGATAGCTGCGGTCGTCGATGCTGAAGAGCACATCGCCCTTCTTCACTTCCTGACCTTCATCGTAATTGACCTGGTCGATGTAGCCGGATACGCGCGGGCGCAATTCGACGCTTTCCACCGGCTCGATGCGGCCGCTGAATTCGTCCCACTGGCTGACCTGCTTCAGCAATACCGGCGCGGCACTGACGCTGGGCGGCGGCGGCGCAGCGGTTTCGGCAGCCTGACTGCCGCAACCGGCCAGCACGATCGCCAGCACGGCGCCGGCCACGGCAGTACGCAAGGAAATAGGGAACGGGGTGGCGTTCGTCATGGGGAGATCTCTCGGGTGGTGAGGGGGAATTGCAGACCGGCAAGACGGCCGGCCGAAGGTGCGGAGGCCGAAGGCCGGCTGACGGTCACGATGGCTTGTCCGGGCTGGCCAGTCCCGGTGAGCAGCGACACCGCGGCGCGACCGACGTCCACTGCGCGGATCCATTCCGGGCAGGCGTCCTGGCTCGTCGTACACACTGGCTGCTCGACCGACAGCAGGTGCAGACGCACGCCCAGCGGCTTGGCTTCTTCGTGCAGCACCTGCGCAAGCATGCGGGTGGCCGCAGCGGCGACCGACACGTCGCCCAATGCCGACCATGCCCGCAGCGCGCAGGGGTTGCCGACCAGCAGGTAGCGCCCGCCACGATCGGCCTCGGCCAGCAACGGCATCAGATGGCGAGCAGCGGCCAGGTGCGGCAGCAGATCGCGCTCCAGGCGACGACGCAGGGCGGCGACCGGCCGATCGAGCACGCGCCCCGGGGTGCGTGGGCTCCCCAGGCTGGCGACCACCGCTCCCAGCGGGCGCGCGCGCTGAGCCAGCGCGGCGGCCAACGCCTGCGCGCGAACATCATCGGCGACCGATGCCTGCAATGTGTCCAGCAGCGGCGAGTCGCCATGCCGGGTACGCAAGGCTTCCAGCCTGGCCGCATCGCGACCGACGGCCAGCACCGGCAGCTGCGCCTCCAGTAACGCAGCGACCACGCCGGCACCAACGCGACCACTGCCGCCGATGACGACCGTCTCGGATTGGACCATCCCGCTCATGGGACTTTTCCTCCCAAGATCGGGACAATGCCACTCTGCAGCAGCCGTGCGGACAGTCCAGTCCGTTTTGTCGGCGCCCCGCCGATCTGGGAGCGGCGGGGCGCGGCGTAGCCGCCCCGAGGACGGCTATGTGTTTGATTATTAGGCGAAACGACCGGGTCGAATGCACTTTCGAGCGCGCTACGATCGCTGATCGGACAACCAAAAAGTCGGCGCAACCACATGGCGGCGCTCCTGCATCAAGGGGATGCCGCATAAGTTAAGCCGCAAAGCCGCACTTGATTAGTCCGGATTTAGGGGAATAATCGTCCCGCAAGCGGTCCAATCCCTCCAGCCCCCGGAAGGTACTCCCATGACCCACGATCTCAACGACACCCTGATCTTCGTCAAGGTGGTCGAGCAAGGCAGCTTCATCGCCGCGGCCAATGCGCTTGGCTTGCCCAAGACCACCGTCAGCCGCAAGGTGCAGGAACTGGAAACACGGCTCGGCGCGCGCCTGCTGCACCGGACGACGCGGCGCATCGGTCTGACCGAAGCCGGTTCGGTCTATCACGAACACTGCCAGCGGATCGCGCGCGAGCTGGAAGAAGCCGAAAGCGCAGTCGGACAACTGCAATCCGGCCCGCGTGGCTGGTTGCGCTTCACCGTGCCCTATTCGCTGGGCATCACCTGGATCGCACCGTTGCTGGGCGAGTTCCACGCGCAGTACCCGGAGATCCAGTTGGACATGCATCTGGGTAACGAGAAGCTCGACTTGATCGGCGGCGAAGCCGATCTGGCGCTACGTGTCGGTACCCTGCCCGATTCGAATCTGGTTGCGCGCAAGCTGGGCAGCCTGCGCACCCAGGTGTTCGCCAGTCCGTCTTACATCGAACGCTATGGCGAACCGCTGCATCCGGATGAACTGCAGTTCCACCGCACGCTGGCGCTGCGCAAGAACCGCAACGTGCACAACAATCGCTTCTTCTGGTCGCTCAGCGACGGCAGCGAAGTGCGCGAATTCCCGGTCAATCCACTGATGGTGGCCAACGACCCCGCAGCGCTCAACGGCGCGGTACTGTGCGGCGAAGGCTTGTTGCTGACCGGCGATGTGATGGCCAAGCCGTTTGTGCAATCGGGCATGGTGCGGCGCGTCCTCGCCGGCTGGACCGGGCCGGAAGTGGATTTCAACGCGGTGTTTGCCGGCGGACGCCTGGTCTCGCCCAAGGTACGCGCCTTTGTCGATTTCCTGGTGACGCGATTGAACTTCGACGCCGACTACATGATGGCGCAGTGCCCGGCACGGCTGGCAGCGCAAAAAGCCGGTCAGGAGGCGGAGCTGGAAGTGGAAGCCGATGCGGAACTGCGTGCCGAAGGCAAACGCATCCTGGAACACGCGACAGCTTGAGCTTAAACGTTGGCGGATCGCCGTTACGCAATCCGCTCGCGTGTCGCACCTCCAACAACACGCCGGGCGGTGAGCGTGGCGATTGCCGCTCGGCCAGCAACGCCGCCGTGAGATAGCCGTGGTCGGCACCGGCCGCAGACCAGCCGCATCGCCGTCGTAGGGACTCGGCTCTCGCGCAGCGACAGGCCACGCCGCACGCCGGACCGCCGTGGCGGCCGGCGTGCGGTGGTTGCAGATCAGCGCATGCCGGTGCTGCTAGTCGTCCGATCCTCGCGCAACGGAATCAGGCGGATCTCAACGCGGCGATTCTGCGCGCGGCCTGCCTCGGTGCCGTTGTCGGCGATCGGGTAGCGCTTGCCTGCCCCCATTGTCTCCATGCGTTCGCGCTGCACGCCTTGCGCGGTAAGGTATTGCGCCACGGCGCCGGCGCGCTCTTCCGACAGGCGCTGGTTGACCGCATCGCTGCCGACGCTATCGGTGTGGCCGACCACTTCCACCATCGTCTGGTTGTACTCGCGCAGGGTCGAGGCGACGCCGTTGAGGGCGGTATAGAACTGCGGCTTGAGCGCAGACTTACCGAAGTCGAAGGTGATGCCGTCCGGCAGGTTCAAGGTGATGTTATCGCCCTGCCGCTGCACGTCGATGCCGGTATTGGCGGTGCGCTCGCGCAACGCACGCTCCTGGCGATCCTGGTACTGACCCACTGCCGCACCACTGAGCGCGCCGATACCGGCGCCGATCATCGCGTGCTGGCGGCGCTCGGTAGCGCTGTCGCCGGTCAACAGGCCGGCAGCCACGCCAATCGCAGTCCCGATCAGAGCGTTGCGCCCGGTACGGTTCTGCTGTTGGGTCTGGTCACCGTATTGGTCGCGTTGAACGTACGACCCACCGGTAGCGCAGGCGGACAGCGCAATTGCGCTGACCAGCGCGACGGCAAGGCTCTTGCTGGCTGCTGGGGACATGGCGTTTTCCTCCGGCCGGACCATCCGGCGCTCAATCGTGTCGCGCAGGATAAACAGCGCAACGCGACTGCCACATGATGAAACCCCGCGCCATGCGCTCGCGACGGGTCTTTCATTCAGCAATACCGCGCCTGCTTAGCCGCGCGTCTTGGCATAGGCGGCCAATGCGCCGTCCCGGCCCTGCGCCAGATCCACGATGGGAACGCGCGGATAGTGCGGCGCACACCGCGCCAGCGCCTGCGGCGACTGCCAGGGCGCGAAGCGTTGCTTGAGCGGCAAGCCCTCCAACTCCGGAACCCAGCGGGTGATGTAGCGCGCCTGCGGATCGAATTTCTCTGCCTGCGTTACCGGATTGAACACGCGGAAATACGGCGCAGCATCGGCGCCGGTCCCGGCCACCCATTGCCAGCCCAAGGTGTTGTTGGCCAGGTCCGCGTCGACCAGCGTGTCCCAGAACCAACGCGCACCTTCGCTCCAGTGCACGCGCAGATGCTTGCACAACAGGCTGGCCACCAGCATGCGCACACGGTTGTGCATCCAGCCGGTGTGCCAGAGCTGACGCATGCCTGCATCGATGATCGGGATGCCGGTACGTCCGCGCTGCCACGCTGCCAGCGCCTGCGGCTCGACCTGGGCCCAATCGAACTGATCGAAGCGCGGATTGAGATTGTGCTGGGGCGTCTCGGGGAAATGGTGCAGCAGGTGATAGGCGAAATCGCGCCAGCCCAGCTGGCGGATATAGGCATCGACATCGGCTCCGTTGCTGGCGCTGCGCTGCGACTGCAGCGTGGCCGCAATGCGCCAGGGCGCGATCTCGCCAAAATGCAGGTACGGCGACAGCTGCGAGGTACCGACGCGATCGGGGCGGTCGCGACCCTCGCGGTAACCGCCCAGGGCGCCCTCGACGAACACCTCCAGCGCCTCGTGCGCGCCCGCCTCGCCCGGCTGCCACTGGCCCCAGAACCCGGCGTCCCAGGCCAATGCCGGCTGCAAGCCCAGCGTGTCGAGCGGACCGGTCGCCAGCCCTGTCGGCAACGGCGGCAGCTGTGTCGGCGCGGACACCGGCGCGGGCAGGTGCAACTGCGTCAGCGCATTGCGCCAGAACGGGGTGAACACCTTGTACGGCCCACCCTGCTGGGTCGCCAGGTCCCAGGGCTCGAACAGCAGGCTGGCATTGCAGCTGAGCACCTCCAACCCCTGTTCGCGCAGGGCGCGTTTGATGCGCGCATCGCGCGGCTGGGTGGCCGGCTCATACTTGCGGTTCCAATACACCGCGACTGCGCCGGTCTCGGCGATGAGCTGCTGCAAGACCTGTTCGCTATCGCCCGCGCGGATCACCAGGGCGCTGCCGCGTTCGCGCAGCGAGGCGTCCAGGGCGGCCAGCGAGCGATGCCGCCAGGCCCGCGAGGCGGCCCCCGGCGCCCAGGCGCCCTCTTCGTGCGGGGCATCGATATACAGCGGGATCGGGCGATGGCCCGCGTCCAACGCAGCACGCAGCGCCGGATTGTCTTGCAGGCGCAGATCACGACGGAACCAGACGATGGCGACACTCATGCGGACTCGGCAACGGCGAGGAAGGCGGCGCAGCATACGCCAGCCGATGCGATGGCCGCGCGAGCCGGCTCCTGTTTGCCGTCAGATCGGTGCTTGGCGCTGCCCGCGCCCGGCGGCCTGCAAGGCGCTATCACCCGTGCACCGCCTGCCACCGCTCTCGTTCGCTGGTGGCATCAATCCGCTCCGCAGTCCGCCAGGCATCTTGTTCTTGTAAGCCTGAGTTGTCCGCTGCAACGGCAGCGCTCATGACATGGAAATGGGGGCGGTCAGCAAGAAGCTACTCATCAGCCTGGATCGGCCTGCATCAACTCCAAAGTGATATGGTCCGGCCCGGTTACATACACAACCAGAGTACCTTTGCGCGGTCCTGCGGGAATCGGTTGGGGCTCACCTCTTGCTTGCCAGCCCGCTTGCTCAATGCGTCCAAGTACGGCGTGCATGTCTTGCACTCTCAATGCCAAATGCGCTGAGCCAATCGCCGATGCCGTAGCTGGGGTGATGCCGTGGCGGTCGCCCTGCGAATATTCCAGCAACTCGATTCGACTGCCATCTGGACCTTTGACTATCGCCGTTCGCACGCTCGGATCGGCGGTGCCGGTGACTTGCAGAAGGAACTTCCCGCCCATTTCCGACTGACGTTCAAGAGTGAACCCAAGTCCGATTGTCCAGAAGCGAATGGCTTCTTCCAATGAGCTGACCGCAAAGCCAATATGATCGACGGCATGCACCATGTGGTTAGATTCCATCGAATGCTCCTTTAAGGGTTGACGGTCCAAATAGGGTTAAGCGTGCGCAGCACGGCTCATGCCCCTGCAGGGAAGCGGACATGTGATGCCTCCCGTCCTCGGTCAACTCATGCCTTAGAGCGGCTAACAAAACGTAGGGAGCAGCCGTCAGGTGGGCGCGGACGGCGCGCAGGAACCGCAGTGTACGAGTGGTCCATGAGGATTCCGAGCACCGGCCGCGCCAGCCTGGCGGCTGCGCAGTAGTTTTGTCAGCTGCTCTTAATCGGCACCTCTGACCGCTTGTCCCAGCACCAGGCCAGCGCGCGGGCACTGGTAGCGGCGAGCGCGTGCTCGCCAGCACCGACCGCAGCGCCGCGTTATTCGAAACTGCCGACCGCGTCGTGGGCCAGGTTGTCGAAGCGGGTGTATTCGCCGAAGAACTTGAGCTTGCACGAACCGGTGGGACCACCGCGGTGCTTGCCGATGATGATCTCGGCCAAGCCCTTGTCCGGCGAATTTTCCTTGTTGTAGTAGTCGTCGCGGTAGATGAACACGATCATGTCCGCGTCCTGCTCGATTGCGCCCGATTCGCGCAGGTCGGCCATCACCGGGCGCTTGTCGGTACGCGTTTCCAGCGAACGGTTGAGCTGCGACAACGCAATCACCGGTACGTTGAGTTCCTTGGCCAGGCCCTTCAGCGAGCGCGAGATCTCCGAAATTTCGGTCGCGCGGTTTTCGCTGTTGCCCGGCACCGACATCAGCTGCAGGTAGTCGATCACGATCAGGCCCAGATCGTGTTCGCGCTTGAGCCGGCGGCATTTGGAGCGCAGCACCTCCGGCGACACGCCCGGGGTGTCGTCGATGAAGATCTTGGTCTCCTTGAGCATCTTGATCGCGCCGGTGACCCGCGCCCAGTCCTCGTCTTCCAGCTGACCGGTGCGCAGCCGCTGCGCATTGATGCGGCCATTGGACGAGATCAGGCGCATGGCCAACTGCGAGGCGGACATTTCCATCGAAAACACCGCCACGCCCTTCTTGGACTTGATTGCGGCGTATTCGGCGATGTTCAGCGCGAAGGTGGTCTTGCCCATCGCCGGACGCGCGGCGAGGATGATCAGGTCGGTGGGTTGCAGACCGGCCGTCATCGCGTCGAAATCGTTATAGCCGGTCGGCAGACCGGTGATGTTGCCGCCGTTCTCGAAGCGATTGCGCAACTCCTCGAAGGCATCCTTCAGCGCGCCTGGCATGGCGACGAAGTCGGTCCGCCCACGCGCGCCGGCTTCGGCGATCTTGAATACCGCCTTTTCGGCCGAGGACAGCAACTCGACGCTGTCGCGCCCTTCCGGCTGGAAGCCATCGTTGACGATGGTGGTGCCGACCTCGATCAATTGCCGCAGCACCGCCTTGTCGCGCACGATCTCGGCATAGGCGGCGATATTGGCCGCCGACGGCGTGGTGCTGGCCAGTTCGATCAGGTAGGCACCATCGCCGACCTGTTCGAGTTTGCCCTGCGACTCGAACCACTCGCCCAAGGTCACCGCATCGAACGGCCGGTCCTTTTCCGCCAGCTCGCGGATGGCGCGATAGATCAGCCGGTGGTCACGGCGATAGAAGTCGTTTTCGGTGAGCTGGTCATTGACCCGATCGAAGGCTTCCGGCGCCAGCATCAGGCCGCCGAGCACCGCCTGCTCGGCCTCGACCGAATGCGGCGGGACCCGTAACTGGTCCAGCCGCGGCTCGGGACGGTCATAATCGTCGCCGTCGCGATCGCGATTGCGGTTGGAACGGAAGCCGGGACGAGCGGACATGGACGAACAGCCTGACGCAGAAGAGACGGGGGCAGGAAGCATAGTCATCGCCGGCGGCGAGGACCATGCACAAGTCTGTGGATAACCGGTGCACAGCCACACTGCGTAGGCTCGCCGCGCACCGTCTCAGCAGCCGCGACCAGCCGACCGCCCTGTCGCGCCTCTGTCGCCCGCGTCAGCGGCGGTGACGCGGAATCCAGTCCAGGAAGGCGTCGACGAAGCCTTGCAGGAACTTGCGGGTGTCGGCATCGGTGAGCGCATCGTCGGCACCGAACATGCCCTCCTTGTACTGCAGAAAGACCTCCGGCTGACCAAGCACAGGCGCGTTCAGGTACGCCAGCACATTGCGCAGATGCTGCTGCGCCAGCGCCGTGCCGATCGCACCGACCGAAATGCCAGCCACTGCAGCCGGCTTGCCGGCCAGCGCATTTTCTCCGTACGGACGCGACGCAGTATCCAGCGCATTCTTGAGCACGCCGGGAATCGAACGGTTGTACTCCGGGCTGACGAACAGGACCGCATCGGCAGCGCGCAGGCGCTCTTTCAGTCGGCGGCCCGCCGCTGGGAAGTCCTGATCGCGATCCTGGTTGTACAACGGGATGTCGTCGATCTGCAGGTATTCGAACACGGCCTTGTCGCCGGCCAGATGCTCCAGTGCACGCGCCAGCTGGCGGTTGTAGGACTGGGCGCGCAGGCTGCCGACCAATACGGCGATGGTGAGCTTGCTCATGGAATGGCTCCGTGGAAGACCACGCGACTGTAGCCAGGCCTGCGCGCACACACGGTGAAGCAGCCGCTGCCGCCAGTCACCGCCCGATGCTGGCGCGCTGGCCGCGCCAATGCGCTTGCCAAGCCTGGAACATCAACACCGTCCACAGATGCGTATGCCATTTGCGCTCGCCGGCATTGAAGTCGCGCCAAAGCGTGGCCACGGTGTCGGCAGCGAACACCCCTTCGCGTTCGAGCCTGCCATGGGCGAGCAGATCGTCGGCCCAGCCGTGCAATTCGCCACGCAACCAGGCACTGACCGGCGCACCGAAACCGCGCTTGCCGCGGTGGACCATGCCCTCAGGCAGATAGCGCCCCAGTACGCGCTTGAGCAGATACTTGCTGACCCCATCGCGGAACTTGAGCGACAGCGGCAGCGACCAGGCGAATTCAGCCACGCGCCAGTCCAGCAACGGCGCGCGCGCCTCCAGCCCGACCGCCATCGTGGTGCGATCCACCTTGCACAGCAGATCGTCCGGCAAATAGGCGGCGAAATCGGCCAGCATCATCGCGTCGGCCGGCGTTCCCGAGCCATGCAGCGGATCGGCCAGGCTGTAGAAACTGTCCGGTTCGCGCGCACCCAACACGACCGCAGCGGGATTGCGCCAGCGCGAGATGCGGTTGCGGTAGATATCGCCGATGCCACGTGCGCCGGCCTCGGCCACCAACGCAGCCAGCCCGCCGGTGCGCGAGGACTCGCCATGATGGCGGGCGGCGGCCGCCATCAGTCGACGCAACGGCGCCGGCACCAGCCCATGCATGCGCCAGTTGCGCAGGGCGCGCTGGTAGCGGCCATAACCGAAGAACAGCTCGTCGCCACCGTCGCCGGACAGCGCCACCGTCACCCCGCCGCGCGCCAGCCGTGCGACCAGCGCAGTAGGGACCTGCGAGGCATCGGCGAAGGGTTCGTCGAACATGTCCGGCAGGGTCGGCACCACCGCCAACGCGTCGGCGCCGCTGACATACAGTTCGGTGTGATCGGTGCGCAGGTGCTCGGCCACTTCGCGCGCCAGCGGCGCTTCGTCGTGATGCGAGCCCTCGAAGCCGATGCTGAAGGTGTGCACCGGCTGGCTGCTCTGCGCCTGCATCATCGCCGTCACCACCGACGAGTCGGTCCCGCCGGACAGGAACACCCCGACCGGCACATCGGCCACCATGCGCAACGCCACCGCATCACGCAGCACTGCATCCAGCTGCTCTTCTGCCTGCGCGTCGCTGCCGGCGAACGGCGCGGCCAAGGCCCGCTGCATCGCTTCGCGCGCGTTCCAGAACGGCTGCTGGGCCTGATCGGGACGATGTGCGGCCGCGCCGGCGGCGACGGTCTGCGCATCCAGCCGCAGCACGCGCCCGGGCATCAGCTTGAAGGTCCGCTCATGGATGCAGGCCGGTGCCGGGATGTAGCCCAGCCGCAGCAACAGCGTCAGCGCATCGCGATCGACGCCGTTGTCGAACTCCGGATGCTGCCACAAGGCCTTCAGCTCGGAGCCGAACACCAGGCTGTCGCCGGCCCAGCCGTAATACAGCGGCTTCTTGCCGACCCGATCGCGGGCCAGCCACAGACAGTGATCGCGCGCATCCCACAGGGCCAGCGCGAACATGCCGTTGCAGCGCGCCAAGGTGTCCTCCAGCCCCCATTCCACGACCGCGGCCAGCAGCACCTCGGTATCGGAATGCCCGCGGAAGCGATGTCCCAGCGCGGCCAACGCGGCGCGCAGTTGGGCGAAGTTGTAGATCTCGCCGTTATAGGCCAGCACGTAGCGCTCATCGGCCGAGCGCATCGGCTGGTGCCCAAGCGGCGACAGATCGAGAATGCTCAGGCGCTGATGCGCCAGCGCGATGCCGGCCTGGGCATCGCACCAACTGCCGGCATCGTCCGGGCCGCGATGGGCCAGGGCCGCGCCCATCGGCCGCACCAGCCCCTCGAGTTGATCGCCATGCAAACGCGGCGATGCGAGCAGCACCCCTGCCAATCCACACATGCTCAGCCCTCCTTGCGGCCGTTCATGCCGACACCGTGCCCGCTGCCGGCATCGGCACATGCCCCGGGACGGCGCGGACGCGCGCCAGCCAGTCGACCACGGCTGGCCAGCGCTGCAGATCGAAACCACCGTCCTGCGCGCAATGGGTGTAGGCGAACAGGGCGATGTCGGCGATGCCGTAATCGGCGCCGGTGAACCATGGCTGCGCCTGCAAGTGCTGCTGCATGACAGCCAGCGCTTGCGCGCCGCGCGCCTGTAGCGCGCCCAGCTCGGCTTGGCGCGGACTGTCCTGCGGCTCCCACAGGCGAATGAAGCGCGCTACCGCCACGTAGGGTTCGTGGCTGTATTGCTCGAAAAACATCCAACGCAACGCCTGGGCGCGCTGCCAGGGGTCGGCCGGCAGATAAGAAGTGCCTTCGGCCAGCCAGAACAGGATGGCGTTGGATTCGGTCAGCACGCGCCCATCATCGCGCTCGACCATCGGCACCTTACCATTGGGGTTCTTGGCCAGGAATTCCGGCGTCCGCGTCTGCCCGGCGACACTGTCGACCTCCACCCAGTGGTAGCGGCTGCCCAATTGCTCCAGCAGCAAGCGCACCTTGTAGCAATTGCCCGAGCGGGACATGCCATGCACGGTCAACGGGGGACGCACACTCGACATCAACGGGCTCCGCAACAGCGCGACAAGGGTGGGCAGTGTCACAGCCCGCTGCAGCTTTGCAAAGCCCCGGCACGCTGGACGCCGTGGCGGATCGGGGCGCGCGGTATGCTCACCCGGTCCCGCCGAACTGCATCCATAGCAGGCCGAGCGGCACCCCGACCAGCACCGTCAGGATCGCCAGCGCGGTCACGCCCAGCGCCACGGCGCCCAGCGCGCGTGCGCGGCCGCAGCCGGTCGCTCCCGCCAATGCCTGCACCGCGCAGACCGCCCACCAGAGCGTTCCCAGCAAGGTGAGCAGCAGGTACATCGCCAGGCGCACCAATTCGGTTGCGTTGCTCGCAGGCCGCCCGAGCAACTCAACCTCCCATCCCAGGGCGACCAACGCCGCCAGCGCGCAGATCAAGCCTGGCAGCTGCGCACCCAGTAGCACCGATAACGGTGGCGTCGGCACCACTGCCCCCATCCAGCGCAGCACCCGCGGCAGCAGGGCACTGAACGCTACGCTCAGGCCCAACAGCACCACCGCGCAGAGCGCCACCAGCCACCACGGACGCGGATGCAGCAACGTCCAGCTGCTGAGGCCGGCCTCCAGCATCGCCACCGCCCACGCGCTGCGGCCCAGCCACACCTGCTGCGGCATGCGCGCGGCCAGCCCATAGGGATCGAACAGCATGGCCCCCAACCCGCCGAACCGTCCCCACGCCAGGCACGACAGCACCAGCGCCACCAACGCGCCCAGACCGGTCAGCAACGGCACGAAGGCCTGCCCGGACATCTGTGGGGCACGAGGCTGCGCGACCGCCGACACGTCCTGGTTGAAATAGATCAGATCGCGCGCGCGTTCCATGTCCGCCGCCGCCTTCTTAAGTTCCTCCGGCGGTATTCGGTCGGACAGGCGTTGCCATTCGCCAACGATGACGACACGGCCGTCCTGCATACCGATGGTCCGCGAGAAGCGGAACCAGGGATTGGCCACCACCGTGCGCTGCGGCGCTACCCACACCTGTGGATCTGTCTGCACGCGCACGGTCTGGCGCGCCAGCCGCGGGCCCCCCAGGGCCAACGGCAGGCGACGCGGCGCGGTCGGCAGTTCGTCCATCCAATCGCTGAGTTGGAACAACGGGAAACCGACCTCGTCGCCTTCGCTCTTGGGCCATTCCAGCCGGTAGTGCTCTTCAGTGCGCAGACGCAGCGGGTCGCTGTCGTCGAGCGTCGGCGCGCGCACCTGGGTCAGCGCGGTGTAGTACTGCTGCATGTATTTCAGGTAATGCTCGCCCACGGCCTCGGCGCCGTCGTCCTCGAAGCTGGACGCGATACGCTCGCCGCGTCCCTGTCGATAGTCGGTGACCACCGAGAAGGTCGCCACCCGCTGCAGCTTACGCAGCGAGATCGACACCTCTTCGTTGACCTCGATCTGCGGCTCCAGCGGCATCGGTGCAGGCACCTCAACCAGGCCGGGCTGGTCCGGCAGCACCGGCAGACCGCGCTTGAACGACAGCGGCACCCGCTGCGCCAGCGCCCCCTGTTCGCGATCGCGAGTGGCATCGACCCAGACCTCGCCCTGCGGCAGGTGCGCGCGCACGACCACATGGTCGAACGCCATCGGGCTGGGCACGCGCATATCCAGCGACTGTCCGTCATCGCTATCGACCAGCACCGGCTCGGCGCGGATGCCGGCCAGGTCGAGCAAGGCGATCAGCAACGTGGCCTTGTCCTTGCAGTCGCCATAGCGATTGCGCAAGGTCACCTCCGGGGCATGCGGCGCATGCGAGTTCTCGCCCATGTCCAGGCCGACGTAGCGGATCTCGCCTTGTACGAACGCCACTGCCCGCAGCAAGGCCTGTTCGGGATCGCCGCTGCGCAGTTGCAGCGTCTCGGCGATCCGGTCGGCCACTTTGCGATCGCTGAAGGTGCGCGGATACAGACCGACCGCCCAGTTGGCGACCTGACGCCAGCTGCTGGCGGTCGACAGTTCGATCACGCCATACGGATCCACTCCACGCGGGGTGTCGTCTTCGCTGTGCACACCAGGCAGCGCCTTGGCGCTGATATCCAGCACCGTCACCTCCCCCTCCCGCTGCACGCGTTTACTGAAGCCCGGCGCGCCGACCCGCCATCGCAGCGGCAGCGTGGCCGGGTACCGCACGCGCACGCGGCGTTCGCCTAACGGCACACCGTAACGTGCATCGAAGACATCGTAGTAGCCCTGCCCGAACACCGGATTGCTACCGGTAATGGTCACGCCGTAGTCCACACGGTCGCCCACGCGCAGATCCGGCAAGGTGATCGACAGCGTCGCCGCCCCATCGATCAACCCGTCCTCCAGGCCGCTCTCGCGCCGCAACCTGGCGTAATGCGCCGTGCGCGACAGGTCCAGGCGCTTGCCGTCGCGCCAGACCTCCAAGCTGTTGAGCACCAGCTGCTGGTACTGCGGCTGGTAATCGATGGCGATCTGGCCGGCGTCGTCCAGGCTCTTTTCGCGCTGCACGGTGTAGCTGATGCGTCGGTACCATTGCGGGCGGCGGCCGGTCAGATCGACTTGATCGGACACCAGCTCATAACGCAGTCCGCCTGCCCCCTGCACCGTGTCTGCCACCGCGTCGGCGACCACCCAGCCGGGGGCCGGCGCCATGGTCGGCGCCTCGCTGGCGCGCGCCTGCGCGCCGACGCCCAGCGACGCCGTCACCAACGTCAGTGTCCACACCGCGCCACACAGGCGCCTCATCACGTCCTTGCCGATCAACACCCGCTCCTCGTCAGAATGCGCTGAGTCCCGTCAACGCCCGTCCCACCACCAACTGATGCACCGTCTCGGTGCCCTCGTAGGTGATCACCGATTCCAGATTCAGCGCATGCCGGATGGCGGCGTGCTCGGTCGTGATGCCAGCGGCGCCGAGCAAGTCGCGACAACCACGCGCCACGTCCAGCGCCATGCGGCAATTATTCCATTTTGCCAGCGAGATCTGTTCCGGTTGCGCCTTACCCGCTTCCTTCAACCGGCCCAGTTGCAAGGCCAGCACTTGGGCAGTGGCGATCTGCCGCGCCATGTCGGCCAGCTTGATCTGCGCGCTCTGCGTCGCCGCCAATGGACGTCCGAACAGGATCCGTTCGCCGCAATAGGCCAAGGCCTCGCGCAGGCAGGCGATCGCCGCGCCGATGGCGCCCCAGGCGATGCCGTAACGCGCCTGGCTCAGACAACTCAGCGGCGCCTTCAATCCCTGTGCCTGCGGCAGACGCATGGGTTCGGGCACGACCACCGCATCCAGAAACAGCGCCGAGGTCACCGATGCGCGCAGGCTCATCTTGTGGCCGATGTCCTGGGCGCTGAAGCCGGCGCTGGTGGTGTCGACCAGGAAACCTTGCACACCTTGGTCGGTCTGCGCCCAGATGATCGCCAGCTGGGCGATGCTGCCATTGGTGATCCACAACTTGGCACCAGTCAAACGCCACCCATCACCGTCGCGGACCGCGCGGGTGGTCATCGCTGCCGGATCCGACCCGCCCTGCGCCTCGCTCAAGCCAAAGCAGCCGATCACCCGCCCGCTGGCCATCTCCGGCAACCAGCGTCGGCGCTGCTCCTCGCTGCCGTAGGCGTGGATCGGGTACATGCACAGCGAGGACTGCACACTGACGAAGCTGCGCACTCCGCTGTCGCCGCGTTCCAGTTCCTGGCAGATCAGGCCATAAGCCACTGCACCGAGCCCGGCACCGCCCTCGGCGATGGGCAAACTCGCACCCAGCAAACCGAGCGCCGCCAATTCCGGAATCCACTCGCGCGGAAACCGACCGTCCTCGAACGCCGCACCGATCACCGGCAGCACCTGGTGATCGGTAAACCGTGCGACGGCCGCCTGGATGGCACGTTCCTCCTCGCTCAGCAAGGCCTGCACATCCAACAGATCATCGGGCCGCACCGGCATGCTCGCCTCCATCCTCAGGGTCAAAGCCGATTATCCACATCTACCGGCCATTGCCGGCATCGACCACGGCAGAACGCACAAGAGCCGGCAGTGCCGGCTCCTGTATCTGTTGCCTGTGGTCGGTCTGCGGCACGCGACCGCAGCGCTCTTACTGGCGGGTGCTACCGCCATCCACGCGCGCGACCGGACTATCCACGGCCGAGGCGGTCTGGGTCACCAGCTGCCCATCGACGACCGGCAGGCGATCGCTGGCCGGCTTGTCGTTCATACGCACGGTCTTCTCCATCCCGTCATAGCGGTAGGTCACATCGTAGGCCACCACGTTATCGGCATCGCCCAGCGAGATGCGGTCGCCCGGCTTGCTGTCCATCCGCATGGTGCCGGTGGTGCCATCGGCATTGCGGTAGGTCACGTCGTAACCGACCACGCGCGAGGACTGCGAATTGGCACTCTCGGTATGGCACTGGCGCTCGGTGCGGTCGACCACGCGCCCGCCGACATGGTTGCGGTCGATGCGATTACCGATGAAGCCACCGCCTACCGCGCCGGCCGCGGTCGCCAGCTTGCGGCCATTGCCGCTGCCGAACTGATTGCCGACCAGGCCGCCGATCAATGCGCCGGCCACGGTGCCGCCAACGTTGCCGTCGCGCTCCGGCAGACGCTCCTGCACCACGACATCGCGGCATACTTCGCGCGGCGAACTGCTGGTGGTCGTCTCACGGACCGCATTGCTATTGATCACCTGAGCGTACTGCGGCTCGCGCTGGGTGATCGGTGCCACGCGCACCACGTCTGCGTACTCCAGGCCGCGCGGTGCGGGTTGTCCATTGGCGACGTAGTCGCCCGATTGCGGACGGTTGTTCATGAAGGCAGCGGTAGCCACGCCTCCGACCAGCAATGCACCAGCAGCGACCAGTATAGTTGTCGTATTGCTCTTCATCACCAGCTCCCTGCGGACATCCCGCGTTGTTGACGGCCGTGATTCCACCATGCGAACCCTGAACCAAAACGCCCTCGCTCATGAAGAGCGCGGTTAAGTTCAGCTATCAGTTATTTCATCGATTCCTAACAAAAGGAGCACGTTATGCGTCATCCCATTGCGTCTCGTGCATTGCATTGGGCTAGCCGCCTGCGCTACCCCACGTTGTTCAAACTGGCCGCAGCGCTGCTGCTGGTGGACGTGTTGCTGCCCGATCCCATTCCATTGGTGGACGAGCTGCTGTTCGGCACGGTCACGCTGTTGTTGGCCAACTGGAAGCAGCGCAAGCAACCGCTGGACGTCGCTGCGCGCCAGCCTTGATGCAGCTGATCGATAGCCACTGCCACCTCGACGCCGACAGCTTCGACGACGACCGCGACGCGGTGATCGCCCGTGCCCAGCGCGCCGGCATCGTGGCGCAGGTGATTCCGGCAGTCACCGCCGCCAGTTGGCCTGGCCTGCGTGCGGCCTGCATGCGGGCGCCGGGCCTGCATCCCGCCTACGGCTTGCATCCGATCTTTCTGGAGCAGCATCGACCGAAGCATCTGGACGAACTGGAGGCATGGATCGAGCGCGAGCGCCCTTGCGCAATCGGCGAGTGCGGGCTGGATTTCTACCTGCCCGCACTCGATGGCCCGGCCCAACGTCGCTACTTCGAGGCACAACTTCGGCTGGCCAAACGCTACGATCTGCCGCTGATCGTGCACGCGCGTCGCGCGGTGGAAGAAGTGATTGCGCGCATCAAGGCCGTGGGCGGCTTGCGCGGCGTGGTACACAGCTTTGCCGGTAGCCCCGAGCAAGCGCAGCAATTATGGAAGCTGGATTTCCTGATCGGCCTTGGCGGACCGGTGACCTACCCGCGCGCCAACCGCCTGCGCGGCCTGGCCGCGCGCATGCCGCTGCAGCATCTGCTGCTGGAAACCGACGCGCCCGATCAACCCGATAGCGACATCCGCGGCCAGCGCAACGAGCCGGCGCGGTTGCGCACCGTGTTGGAGTGCATTGCGCAGCTGCGCGACGAGCCGGCGGCGGAGATCGCCCGCCAGACCACGGCCAATGCACGGCGCCTGTTCGCACTCCCCGAATGACGCGCGCCGAGCGACGCCGTCCAACGGTCGGCGAGCGAGCGCCGCCTAGCTGGCGCTCACTGGCTCCGCAGCGGCCCTGGCCTTGGACTTGAGCAGCATCTCGATGGCTTTGCCCGCCGCCACGAAGGCAAAGGCGCCGGTGATGTGCGTCGCTGCCCCCAGCCCGGCACCGCAATCCAACTTGAGCGTGGCATCGGCGTCCAGCTGCGGACGGATCCCGCACACGCTGCCGTCTGCTTGTGGATATTTGACGTTCTCCAGCGAATAGACCGCCGGCACGCCGAAATAGCGCTGCGGATTCTTCGGAAAGTTGAACTCGCTGCGCAGCTTCTTGCGGATCAGCGCCAACATGGCGTCGTGCTCGGTGCGCGAGACGTCACGCACCCGCACCAGGGTGGGATCGGTGCGTCCGCCAGCGGCCCCTACCGTCAGCAACGGCAATTTGCGCCGCCGACACCAGGCGATGGTCTCGACCTTGACGCGGAAGCTGTCGCAGGCGTCGATGACCAGGTCGATGCCTTCGCCGAGCAAGCTGGCGATATTGGACGGCATCAGGAACGCCTCCACGGCCTCGACCGCGATGTCCGGGTTGATCGCCAGGCAGCGTTCGGCCATGGCCTGCGCCTTGTTGCGCCCGTACTGCCCAGCCAGTGCGGGCAACTGGCGATTGGTATTGGACACGCACAGATCGTCGGCATCGATCAGGCGCAGCTGGCCGACCCCGGTCCGCGCCAGCGCTTCCACTACCCATGAGCCCACGCCGCCCAATCCGACCACCGCCACCCGGCACGCCGCCAGGCGCTCTACCGTCCCGGCCCCATACAGCCGGTCGATACCGGCAAAGCGTTCACGCCAATGTGCTTTCATCTGCCTATTTTACGCGCCGCTCACGGCCCCGCCACGGGAACCCTGCATGACCGCTCCGCCGACCGCCCAGTCCCACTCCGCCCGCCTGCTCTTCATGCTGATCCTGGGCCTGGTCATTGGCCTGATCTGCACGGTGATGGCCGCACGCGCCCTGCAGGCCCGCCGCGACCCAGTGCCCGACAGCCTGATGCAGGTGATGGCACTGCAGATGCGCCAGCTACAGGCGACCTCTGCCACGTGCACGCCGGCGGTCCTGCAACGCCGCCTGCAGACCCTGCGATTGCTCGCCGACGATCTGCAGCCGGCCTTCGGCACGCTCGGCGAGGACCGCCGCTTTGCCGAGCATGCGCAGGCCTTGCGATCGACGCTGGACCAGGCACTGGCGCAGCCCGCGCGCTGTGCCGATGTACGGCCGTTGCAGGCACGCATCGACGGTGTATGCAGCGACTGCCACCGTGACTTCCGGTGAAATCCATGCTCGCGTTTCGTTAAGCCTGCAGTCGGCCAGTTGGCAATCCGTTCACCTGTGGCATCCGAGGATGGCGGCGCCGCGGTCCTAACCGCTTCACGAACCACCCGGAGATCCATCATGAAGACCCGACTGCTTGTCATCGGCCTGGCCGTCACCGCGACCCTGGCGGGTTGCGCCACTCCTCAGCCGCGCTACGGCAACAACCGCGGCTACGACTCCGGATATGGGCAGCAGGCACGCTGCGTGGATTGCGGCATCGTCACCCGCATCGACACGGTGGCACCGACCCGCAGCGCACCGAACGGGACTGGCGCGATTCTCGGCGGCATCGTCGGCGCCGTTGCCGGCCGCCAGATCTCCGAGGGCACCGGCGGCAGCAAGGGCAACAAGAACGTCTCCACCGTCGCGGGTGCCGCGGCAGGCGCGCTGGCCGGCAATGCCATCCAGAACAATGTGACCAGCGAGAGCTACGATGTGCAGGTGCGCATGGACGACGGACGCGTGATCGTGGTCAACCAGCGCGATCTGGCCGGTGTGCGCGAAAACGCCTATGTCCGCGTTGTCAACGGCAAGGTGGTTCTGCGCTGACCCGCAGCACCGTCACGCGCTGAGCAACACCGCACGCGCGACAGCAATGCAAAAAGGCCCGTCACTGACTGGGCCTTTTTGCTATCTGGAACCTTGGGCAAGCGCGTCGCTCAGATCACCTGCACAGCGTCGGCCTGCAGACCCTTCTGGCCTTGCACGACGGTGAAGCTGACCTTCTGACCTTCCTTGAGGCTCTTGAAGCCCTGTACCTGGATGGCCCGAAAATGGACGAACACATCCTCGCCATTCTCGCGGCTGATGAATCCGAAGCCCTTGGCATCGTTGAACCACTTCACGACCCCATTCTCGCGCTCGACGTTGGACATCTCGACTGACTCCCTACGACACTGTGGTGGGTTGGCGGCGGTGGCTGGTTGCAAGGAGGAAGCGAGGTACGACGATGTAGCGGATCGGTCGATCAACTGCATCAGGCCACGATTCACGGTGACCTTTGCAAACAGCAGCGGCTGCAACTTAACCCGCGCAAAACCAATTTTCAAGCACCCCTTGCGGATTTTTGTCAAGCCTGAAACAGGACATTTCTGAACCTTCATGGATAGCACCGTCGTCTACTACGTCCTGGCCGGCGCACTGGTATTGATCGGCCTGGCCGGCGTGCTGCTGCCGGCCTTGCCAGGCCTCCCGTTGGTCTTTGCCGGCCTGCTGCTCGCGGCGTGGGCGGACGGCTTACAGCACGTGGGCTGGGCTGCCCTGGTCATCCTGGGCCTGATCACTGCGCTGTCCTTCGTGATCGACTTCCTGGCCACCTTCTACGGCGCGCAGCGGGTCGGCGCGAGCAAGCTGGCGCTCTGGGGTTCGGTGATCGGAACCGTGGTCGGCCTTTTCTTCATGCCGATCGGGCTGCTGGCCGGCCCGTTCCTCGGGGCCTGGCTCGGCGAGTACTACCAGACCCGCAAGAGTGGTCAAGCCACCCGGGTCGGCATCGGTACCTGGCTGGGGATCGTGCTCGGCACCGCAACCAAGCTGGCGCTCGGCATGTGCATGCTGGGCGTGTTTGCGATCGCCTGGTTCTTCTAACGGTCGCCCACGCCGGGGAATGGGCGCACCGAGACGTCCACTTCCGAATCGACGACGAGTGCTCGCTCGACAGCGGGAGACGGCTTGCAAACCGGCGAGGATGTTATGCCGCCGTGTACACACAGCGTATGCAAGCACGACCGTTAAGCTTGCCGCCTCTGCGCCTGCCTGGCGCTCTTTCCCCGGCCAGACCGTCCATGTCCAAGTCCCGTACCCGCCCCTTGATGCTGATCGCCATGGCCGCCGCGCCGTTGGCGCAGGCGCAGGAAATCGCGCCGCAGCCGGCCACCCCGCAAGCGTGTACGTCCGTGACCTCGGACGCCGCACGCCTGGCCTGTTACGACCAAGCGCTGGGATATACACCGCAGGCAACCCAGCAGGCCGATGCCGCCGCGCAATCGGCCAAACAGGCCGCCAAGCTCGACGACACCCGTGTGATCAGCCGGGTCGGTGACTTCTTCCATGCCGATGGTGAGAATGTGCCGCAGGAAGAAGCCGTCGCCAACGCGGGACGCGGCTCCTTGCTGGACCGACGCTGGGAGCTGGCCAAGGACTCCAAGCTCGGCACCTTCCAACTGCGCGGCTACAAGCCGGTGTATCTGCTGCCGGCGTTCTGGACCAGCGATATCAATCGCACCCCGCAGTCGCCGAATCCGGCCAACTCGGTCAACACGCCGCAGACCCTGGACAGCACCGAGCTCAAGTTCCAGCTCAGCTTCAAGACCAAGGTCGCGGAGGATCTCTTCGGCGACAACGGCGATATCTGGATGGGCTATACCCAGAGCTCGCGCTGGCAGGCCTATAACGCCGAAGCGTCGCGCCCGTTCCGCGAGACCAATTACGAGCCGGAAGCGATGCTGGTGTTTCGTAATAACTACAGCCTGTTCGGCTGGAAGGGCCGCATGAGCGGCATCAGCCTCAATCACATGTCCAATGGGCGCGCAGACCCGCTGTCGCGCTCGTGGAACCGGGTGATTCTGAACTTCGGGCTGGATCGCGAGAACTGGGCGCTGACACTGCGCCCGTGGTTCCGCATCAAGGAAGACCGCGCCGACGACAACAATCCCGATATCGAGGATTACATGGGCCGCGGGGATGCCACCCTGGTTTACAACAAGGACGGTCACGAGTTCGCGCTGATCGCGCGGCATTCGCTACGCGGCGGCGATCGCTCGCATGGCTCGGTGCAGCTGGATTACGGCTTCCCGATCACCAACCTGTTGCGCGGGCACGTGCAGGTGTTCGATGGCTACGGCGAAAGCATGATCGACTACAACCACAAGGCGACCTACATCGGCGTGGGCGTGTCGTTGCTGGAGTGGTTCTAACGCGGCCCCATCGCGGCTTGGTCGCACTAACGCAGTCACGCCGTGCGCGGCTTGCCGACGTCCCATCGATGCGCTGCCAGGATGAAGCCGATGCGTTCGTGCGTCGGCCTCTCTCGCGGTGACGAAGCTGAGTCAGCGCTCTGGATCGAGCCGGGCGCGTGATCGCGCACCATCATGCGCACCGATGACCCGCACAAAGCGATGCGGCATTCGCGCGTCAGGTCCAGTCCGTCAACCCTTCGCGGCGATAGGTTTCCTGAAAGGCAGGACGCGCCTTCATCCGTTGCGCATGCGCCTGTAGCGCCGGCCAGGTGTCGGTCGGCCGCGGCATGTCGCGCGACCAACGCATCAGCATGGTCAGCATGAAATCGGCCGCCGACAGCTGCTGCCCAAGCAGGTAGGGGCCGTGCGCCTGCAGATGCGCATCCACCTGGCCCCAGGCCGCTTCCAGCCGCGTCCGCGCCTGCGCCTGGGCGTCATCGGCATGCGCGGCACCGGCGGGTTCGTCGGGATAGAACCAGGCGCGATACGCCGGCTGCAGGGTGTTGGCGCAGAAGAACATCCACTTGTAATACGCCGCGCGCTCCGGTGTGCCGACCGTGGGCGCCAACCCGGCCTGCGGGTACCGGTCGGCCAGGTGCAGGACGATCGCCGCTGCCTCGGTCAGGACCTGCCCGTCCAGCAGCAGGGTCGGCACCACGCCGGCCGGATTGAGTGCCAGATACTCGGGCGATTTGTGATCGCGCTGAGCGAAGTCCAGCGAATGCAGCGTGTGCGCCACATCCAGTTCGATCAACAGCCAATGCACGACCAGAGCGGCGGTGCTGGGCGAGTGATACAACGTGGCGACCATGCGGGCTCCGGGATAAATTGGGAAAGGCGCGCAGGGCTGGCAAGGCCTGCGCGGTCTACTGCGTTTGTCGTTGCGTTACCGGGTCGTCGACGACCTGCGCCGTGCAATACCCGCTGCACCGGGGTGCGCACATCACGGCGGCGTCTTCACGGGTGCCGCAGGAACGCGTCGCGCATGCCGCTCGCAGGCACCGGCCGCACCTCCGCAACGCGGTGCAGCCGGCTCGATCGCCGCAGTTACTCGACCACCACTGGAATCTTGCCGATACGCGACTGCCATTGGCGCGGGCCAGTCTTGTGCACCGACTCGCCGCTGGAATCCACCGCGACGGTCACCGGCATGTCCTTGACCTCGAATTCGTAGATCGCCTCCATGCCGAGATCCTCGAACGCCAGCACACGCGCGGCCTTGATCGCCTTGGACACCAGATAGGCCGAACCGCCGACCGCCATCAGATAGACGGCCTTGTTGTCGCGGATCGCCTCGATCGCCGCATCGCCGCGCTCGGACTTGCCGACCATGCCGAGCAGGCCGGTCTGTTCCAGCATCTGCCGGGTGAACTTGTCCATGCGCGTGGCGGTGGTCGGGCCAGCCGGGCCCACCACTTCGTCGCGCACCGGATCGACCGGGCCGACGTAGTAAATGAAGCGATTGGTGAAATCCACCGGCAGGGTTTCGCCGCGGTTGAGCATGTCGATCATGCGCTTGTGCGCGGCATCGCGGCCAGTCAGCAGCTTGCCGTTGAGCAGGATCACCTCGCCCGGCTTGAAGCTGGCTACTTCCTCCTTGCTGATGGTGTCCAGGTTCACTCGGCGCGCATTGGTCGGGTTGTAGGTGAGCTTGGGCCAGTCTTCCAGCGACGGCGGATCCAGCATCACCGGGCCGCTGCCATCCAGGGTGAAATGCGCATGGCGGGTGGCGGCGCAGTTGGGGATCAGCGCCACCGGCAGGTTGGCGGCATGGGTCGGATAATCCTTGACCTTGATGTCCAGCACGGTGGTCAGGCCACCCAGGCCCTGCGCGCCGATACCGAGTGCATTGACCTTCTCGTAAAGCTCAAGCCGCAGCTCTTCGGCACGATTGGAGGCGCCGCGCGCCTGCAGGTCGACGATGTCGATCGGCTCCATCAAGGCCTCCTTGGCCAGCAGCATCGCCTTCTCGGCGGTGCCGCCAATGCCGATGCCGAGCATGCCCGGCGGGCACCAGCCGGCGCCCATGGTGGGCACGGTCTTGAGCACCCAATCGACGATGGAGTCGGACGGATTGAGCATGGCGAACTTGCTCTTGGCCTCCGAGCCGCCGCCCTTTGCGGCGACGATCACCTCGACATGGTCGCCGGGCACGATCTTGGTGTTGACCACTGCCGGCGTATTGTCCTTGGTGTTGGCGCGCTTGCCGGCCGGGTCGGCCAGCACGCTGGCGCGCAACTTGTTGTCGGGATGGTTGTAGGCACGGCGCACGCCCTCGTTGACCATGTCTTCCACGCCCATCGTGGCGTCGTCCCAGCGCACGTTCATGCCGATTTCCAGGAACACGGTGACGATGCCGGTGTCCTGGCAGATCGGGCGGTGGCCTTCGGCGCACATGCGCGAATTGATCAGGATCTGCGCAATGGCGTCCTTGGCGGCCGGCGATTCTTCGCGCTCGTAGGCGGCGGACAGATTCTTGATGTAGTCGACCGGGTGGTAGTAGCTGATGTACTGCAACGCATCGGCGACGGACTGGATGAGGTCTTCCTGCTTGATCGAGGTCACGGCTGGCTCTACGGCTTGCGGGGCGATCCGGTCATTTTAGTCCAAACCGCGGGCCGGTCCGGCGAGCGCAGGGAAAGCAGCGTTGCGTGCCACCACGGCGACCCGCCCACCGCTGCCCGGGATGCGCGGCGGCAGCGCATGTCCACACTCCGCGCCGACGCCGCAGCCGGCACACTATGCCGATGCCCGTCTCCTCCTCCGGCGCCCACGCGCCCGCCGCCCGTCCTGGCCCTACCCTGCGCGAGCGCCTGGACGCCATGCGCAACCTGCCGCCGTTCCTGCGCCAGATCTGGCAGACCAGCCGTTGGCTGAGCGCCAGCAGCATCGGCCTGCGCATCCTGCGCGCCGTGCTACCGGTGGCCACGCTGTACGTGGGCAAGCTGATCATCGACGAGGCGATCCATCTGGTCGGCCAGCCTACGGCCTTCGAGACGCTGTCGCAGGCGCTCACCAGCGGCCGCCTGAATCGCCTGCTGGAACTGCTGGCGCTGGAGCTGGCGCTGGCGATCGGCTCGGACCTGCTCGGCCGCTTGGTCGGCTATGCCGATGCGCTGTTGTCGGAGCTGTTCAACAACGCGGCCAGCGTGCGCCTGATGGAACACGCCGCGCAGCTGGATCTGGAGGACTTCGAGGATCCGGACCGGCAGGACAAGCTGGACCGCGCGCGACGCCAGACCATGAACCGCATGAACCTGATGAGCCAGCTGTTCGGGCAGGTGCAGGACAGCATCACCGTCATCAGCCTGGCCGTGGGCCTGTTGGTGTATGCACCGTGGTTGATCGCACTGCTGGCCGTGGCGCTGATCCCGGCCTTCATCGGCGAAGCCCACTTCAATGCCCTCGGCTACTCGCTGAACTTCCAATGGACTCCGGAGCGACGCCAGCTCGACTACCTGCGTCAGGTGGGTGCCAGCGTCGAGACTGCCAAGGAAGTGAAGATCCTCAACCTGCACCGCTTCCTGATCGCCCGCTACCGGCGACTGGCAGACCGTTTCTTCCGCGCCAACCGGGCGCTGGCACGCAAGCGGGCGCTGTGGGGCACGCTGCTGGCGGCCCTGGGAACGGCGGGCTACTACCTGGCCTACGGCTATATCGCCTGGCGCACCGTGCGCGGCGATTTCAGTATCGGCGACCTGACCTTCCTGGCCGGCAGTTTCCTGCGTCTGCGGCAATTGATGGAGGGGCTGCTGATCGGTTTCTCGCAAGTGGCCGGCCAGGCGCTGTACCTGGACGATCTGTACTCGTTCTTCCGCATCGTGCCGGAAATCCGCTCGCGTCCGAACGCGTTGCCGGTACCGCGGCCGATCCGCCAGGGTTTCGTGTTCGAAGACGTGGGTTTCCGCTATCCCGATGCCGAGCAATGGACCGTGCGGCATCTGGATTTCGCATTGCACGCCGGCGAGGTGTTGGCGCTGGTGGGCGAAAACGGTGCCGGCAAGACCACGCTGGTGAAGTTGCTGGCACGTCTGTACGACCCGGACGAAGGCCGCATCCTGCTGGACGGGCAGGACCTGCGCGATTACGACCTGGACGATCTGCGCGCCAACCTGGGGGTGATCTTCCAGGACTTCGTGCGCTACCACCTCAGCGTCGGCGAGAACATCGGCGTTGGCCGGGTCGAGGCAATGGACGATGCGGCGCGGATCCGCGCCGCCGCCCAGCGCGCCATGGCCAGCGAATTGATCGACGCCCTGCCCGCCGGCTACGACCAATTGATCGGCCGCCGTTTCAAGAACAGCGTGGACCTGTCCGGTGGACAATGGCAGAAGATCGCCATCGCCCGCGCGTACATGCGCGACGCCCAGCTGATGATTCTCGACGAGCCCACCGCGGCGCTGGATGCGCGCAGCGAGTACGAGGTATTCGAGCGCTTCAAGGAACTGTCGGACCAGCGCACCGCGGTGCTGATCTCGCACCGCTTCTCCAGCGTGCGCATGGCCGACCGCATCCTGGTGCTGGCCGACGGCCGCATCGAGGCCAACGGGACGCACGCCGAACTGATGGCACAGGGCGGCCGCTATGCCGAATTGTTCGAGCTGCAGGCGGCCGGCTACCGCTGAGGTCATCAGCGGGTGTGGCCGCTCGCGGGCATTCCGAGCCAGTGCCCGTCAGGTCGCGTCGATGGCTGCGGCCGCAACACATGAGATTCATTCTCATCTCTTGCAGATGCGCTAAAATGCCCCGTCCCCTGCCAACGAACGTCCACGATGTCTTCCGCTTTCGGCGCCGAAACGGTGCTTGAGGTCCGCCACTGGACCGATGCCTACTTCAGCTTCACCACGACTCGCGACGCCGGATTCCGTTTCGAGAATGGCCAATTCGTGATGATCGGCCTGGAGACGGAAACCCGTCCGCTGCTGCGGGCGTACTCGATCGCCAGCGCGAACTGGGAAGAGCAGCTGGAGTTCTTCAGCATCAAGGTGCCCGATGGTCCGCTGACCTCGCGGCTGCAGCACATCCAGCCCGGCGACAAGGTCCTGGTCGGCAAGAAGCCCACCGGTACGCTGTTGATCAGCGACCTGCACCCCGGACGCAATCTCTATCTCCTGGGCACTGGCACCGGCCTGGCCCCGTGGCTGTCGATCATCAAGGACCCGGAAACCTACGAGCGCTTCGACAAGGTCATCCTCACCCATGGCGTGCGCTTCGAGCAGGATCTGGCCTACCGCGAGTATTTCGAACGCGAGCTGCCGCAACACGAGTTTCTGGGCGAACTGCTGCGCGACAAGCTGCTGTACTACCCGGCGGTGACCCGCGAGGAGTTCCGCAATCGCGGCCGGCTGACCGACTTGATGGCCGACGGCCGCATGCAGCAGACCCTGGGACTGCCGACCCTGGACCCGGCCAACGATCGTTTCATGATCTGCGGCAGTCCGCAGATGCTGGCCGACCTGCGCACGCTGTTGGATTCGCGCGGTTTCCAGACCTCGCCGCGGATCGGCACGCCCGGCCATTACGTGTTCGAGCGCGCCTTCGTGGAGAAGTGATGCGGCGCGATGCGACGTTTCATCTGAGAAACCCGCGGCCGTAGGAGCGCCCCGGGCGCGACGGGGCG